>JAZQHU010000053.1:0-20003 GCA_045540775.1 Anaerovoracaceae bacterium
CCTCTCGATGGGCTTCCCGGCCATTTCCCTGTGCACCAGTCATTCAGGTATTTTTTGTGAGGCGCTTCCTGAATGCCGAACTGTCCGAGGAAATTATAGTCCAGGCCCCAGCCGATGTCGTCGTGTCACCTGATGTAATTCTGGAACACGCAGCTCTTCGGTATGTCCTTCATCTGGTCGACCTGGAATTTGAGCAGTCTTACGTCATGTGTCGCAAGCGTATGCCAGATCGTGCACATGGTAGTTACGTTATACAGAATATCGCATTCCGGTCTTTCAGGCGTTCCGAAATATGGAACTACTTCCTTAGGCTCCATTACTACTTCTCCGAGGAGGAGCACTCCCGGGCACACTATCTCGCAGGCGATATTCATCATGCGGACGAGCTTATGCACTTCAGGAAGGTTCCTGCAGGTCGTTCCGAGCTGTTTCCAGATGTATGGGACGGCATCGAGCCTTATTACGTCCATTCCGCGGTTCGCGAGATACAGCATGTTATCTGTCATGTCGTTGAATACCATCGGATTGGCGTAGTTAAGATCCCACTGGAACGGATAGAACGATGTCATTACGACCTTGAATATGTCCTCAAGATACGTGAAGCTTCCCGGCGCTGTCTCAGGGAATACCTGAGGCATGGTCTTCTCGAATTCATTCGGGATATCCCAGTTGTCGTAGAAGAAGTACTTTTCCTGCGCTCCCTTGTCGCCCTTGCGGGCAGCTTTTGCCCACTCGTGGTCCTCACTTGTGTGATTCATGACAAAATCAAGGCAAAGCCTTATGCCTCTCCTGTGGCAGGATGCCGCAAGGTCCTCAAGGTCATCCATCGTGCCGAGGTCAGGTCTTACCTTCCGGAAATCCGAAACAGCATATCCGCCGTCGCTTCTCTCATCATCAGGCGAGTCAAGCAGCGGCATGAGGTGCAGATATTTCACCCCGCACTCTTTCAGATACGGGAGCTTTTCCTCTACTCCTTTCAGCGTTCCGCCGAACTTCTCCGTGTACATCATCATTCCTATCATCCTGTTGGAATGATGAGCTTCAGGATTCTCCAGACGGCGCTCATCAAGATTTCTCAGAGTCGCCTTTCGGTCGCTGTAAGCGCGCTTCAGCATGCCCAGGAAGAAGTCGAACGCCTTCTCATCATTGTAGATGCTCATGTAGAGGCTTTTGAGCTCCTCCATGTTCGCATCGAGTCTTTCTCTGAATATGTTTCTTCTCTTAGTCATGTCACTTACCCATTTCTTCCGCTGTCGGCATGGCAGGTATCGCCCCATGTCTTGAGCATGTGAGCGAAGCCGCCTTGTTGGCGTATGTCAGATAATCTCTGAGTGTCTCCGGATCAAGGCCGTCAAGAAGATGTCCCGCCTCACCGCGGGCAGCTATCTGCGCAAGCATCGCGCCAAGGAATGTATCCCCCGCACCGTTCGTATCTGCGACCTTGACTCTGAATCCCGGAATCACCTCTGCATATTCTCCGTATCTTACGAATACTCCCTGAGAGCCCAGGGTCACGAGTACAAGCTTTGGTCCGATGCTGCTGAGTATGAGGCTTCCCTCTTCAAAGTCTTCAGTGCCTGTCAGCATAAGCATCTCTTCATCGGATACCTTGAGGATATCGGCATAAGGAATGAGCACCTTCATCATCTCTATTGCTCTTTCTTCGCTGTCCCACAGAGCTTCGCGGTAGTTCGGGTCATAACTTATGATCACTCCTCTTTCTTTCGCAAAACGGAATGCCTCTTCACACGCTTCCCTTGACGGTGAGGTCGTCATCGAAAGTGATCCGGCGTGAAGGATCAGCGGCAGATCATTCTCAATAACAGAGACAGCCTCCTCTGTTGTCAGCTGTGTATCCGCGCCGGGATTCCTGTAGAAAGAAAACTCCCTTTCACCCGAAGCATCTACAGACACGATAGCCATCGTTGTAGGAACATCCTCCGAAACGAAAAGTCCGTCCGTGTTGACGCCTTCTTTTCTGAGGGTCTCAGCCAGGCTGCGTCCGAAAGAGTCATCTCCGACCTTTCCGATGAATCCTGTGTCCGCTCCGAGTCTTGCTGCAGCCACTGCAACATTGGCAGGTGCTCCCCCCGGGTATGCGGTAAACCTGCCGTTACCCTGTTCGTCTGTTCCATCCTGAGTCATATCTATGAGCAGTTCGCCCAGAGTTATTATATCTGCCATTTCATCAAGCCTTTCTTGTCTCAGATCGTTGTCTTATGATCATCAGTATCAGTCTTCGTCCCACAGGTCATGCCAGTCTTCTGCGCCTTCCCACAGGAACACCTGGCCCTTCACCAGACGGTTGCCGCATTCCAGAGCTGATATCGCGGCCATCTCATCCTCACTCAGAGGATCTGTGCCCACGGCACGCAGATTGTTTTCGTAGTGATTTACTGAGAACGGTATAGGAAGTATTCCCCTCTGCAGTGACCACTTTATGCATATCTCAGCAGGATGGCATCCATGTGCCTCAGCGATCTTCTGAAGTGCCGGCTGTTGCATGTCCACAACGTCTTCCGGCGCTATATCCCGTTCAGGTCTCCTCGGAGAGCCGAGCGGCATGTATCCGATAGGGAGTATGCCCTTCTGCTTAAGATAGTCAACCAGCTCAGCCTGTCCGAAGCACGGATGTATCTCGGATTCACAGGCAGCCGGCGGTATGGTCAGCTGCCCGAGAACCGCCTCCAGCTTCTTTATTGTCATATTCGAAATCCCGATATACCGGATAAGGCCCTCTCTGACCAGTGCTTCAAGCTGGCGGTACGTGTCCAGAAATTCTTCAGCCGAAAAAGGTCTCGAATCGGGATTCCTCGCATCGCCGTCACATCCCGGAGCGTGGTAATTAGGGAACGGCCAGTGTATGAACAGCATGTCAAGGTAGCCGCAGCGCAGGTCTTCGATGCTCTTTCTGCAGGATGCTCTGACATCACGGTGCATGTCATTCCACACCTTGCTCATTATGAAGAGTTCCTCTCTCTTCACGGCCCCTTCTTCGAATAGTTTTTCGAATTCGGCTCCTATCTCCTGTTCATTTCCATAGCAGGAAGCACAGTCTATCAGGCGGAATCCGCAGCGGATGCCGCTGGCAACTGCGTGCGCTACATCTTCGGCGCATACGCGATCCGATCCGAAGGTCCCCATGCCTATGCAGGGGATCTTTCCTCCATCAAACAGCGTATATGACGGGATATTTCCGGTACTCATGGATCCTCTCCTATTCTTCGTCAGGGAAAACTACAGCTACTTTGCCGCACTTTCCCGAGGCCATCAGTCTGTATGCATCTGATGCGTCCTTAAGCTCAAAGCGGTGGGTGATCAGCCTGTCCGGATGGATGCCCCAGCGCACAAGATGCTCAACCAGATCCTCCATTCGCCACAGCGAAGTGACCCATGAACCGAATATACTCTTCTGTCCATGCATGAGATCAGGGGAAGGATTGAAAGTAACATCATTGCCTTCACCTACCATGGCATTTCTGCCCCACTCCCTGGTGCAACGTATGGCCAGCGCTCTGGCCTGATTGTTGGCTGAGCAGTCGATCGTACGCTCACAGCCATATCCTCCGGTAACTTCCATTATCTCCGCCTCGCAGCGCTCAGGATCCGAGGAATCGAATATGTGGTCCGCCAGGCCGAGATCTTTAGCCAGCTGCAGGCGGTCCGGATTCACATCACAGCCGATCGTCTCATCGCATCCCATTGCTTTGGCCAGCATGAGCGTGGCAAGTCCGACAGGGCCGAGTCCCGTGACGAGCACGCGGTCATTACCCGAAACACCGATTTTCATGAGCGCTTCATAGCTTGTTCCGAATCCGCAGGCCACCTGAGCGCCGTCTTCGTATGTCAGCTCATCAGGCAAAGCGATAAGATCCTTCTCATCACAGAGGATGTACGGGGCCATGCCGCCGTCTCTCTGCCACCCGTAGGCTGCCCGGTGTTCGCTCTTACACGAGATGAAAAACCCTCTCCTGCAGTCATGGCATACCCCGCATCCTGAAATATGATACACGATGACACGGTCGCCTTTTTTGAACCGCTTGAGGCCCTCGCCCTCTTCGACGATGATGCCGCACGGTTCGTGCCCGGCAATGGTTCCCGGCTGATAACCTTCGGGGCCTTTTCCGACATGTGCCCTGTAAATTGCCCGGATGTCTGAACCGCATATTGTTGACGCCTTGGTCCTGACCAGTACCTGCCCGTGCCCCGGCGTTGGAATATCAAATTCCCTTAACTCTACTGTGCTGTTCCCCGGAAGCACTGCTCCAGTCATTTTCCCTTTCATTTTACGCTCCTGCTCTGCCTCAGTTGTCATATATAAGCTGACGCTGTATCTCCGGTATCAGGTTTGCTGATATTGTGTTAATTTTACTATAATCACAGGTAAAAAAATAGCGGAGTGGATCCGCTATTTTTATGACTTTACAGTCGTCCGTTATTGACTAGAAATCGTAGTCCTTGCACTTAGGTGAATTAGCTGCTACGGACTCAGCATCGTACCAGATCAGGTTGTTTCCTGTCTCCTTGTCGAAGAGCTGAATCAGTCTCGGCTGTGTTGTGAAGTTGACCTTTGCTCCGATGGATACATCCTGATCAAGATCTACTGTCTGGAGTACCATTACTACGTCGTCTCCGCCGCAGTTTACGTGCAGGTCTACTTCTGATCCGAGCATCTCGGATACTTCTACTTCACCGCTGAGGTTTCCTTCACCGATTCTGATGTGCTGCGGACGGATACCTGCAACGATGTCGCATGGCTGCTGTCCGTTAGCCTTCAGAGCCTTCTGCTGGAAGTCGCTGAGCTTGAACTCTTCGCCCTTGATGTTTGCATAGTATACGCCATCCTTGAGCTCGAGCTTGCAGCCCTCGAAGAAGTTCATTACAGGCATTCCGATGAAGCCTGCTACGAACAGGTTGACCGGACGATCGAACAGATCCTGTGGTGTACCGATCTGATTTACATAGCCGTCCTTCATGATGACGATACGGTCACCAAGAGTCATAGCCTCAGTCTGGTCATGTGTTACGTACATGAATGTTGTGTTGATACGCTTACGGAGCTTGATGATCTCAGCACGCATCTGGTTACGCAGCTTAGCATCAAGGTTTGACAGAGGCTCGTCCATAAGGAATACCTTAGGGTCACGGACCATGGCACGACCGATAGCTACACGCTGACGCTGTCCGCCGGACAGAGCCTTAGGCTTACGGTCAAGGTACTGTGTGATGTCAAGGATCTCAGCTACCTCACGAACCTTCTTGTCGATTTCATCCGAAGGTGTCTTCTTGAGCTTGAGCGCGAACGCCATGTTGTCATAGACGGACATATGCGGATACAGAGCGTAGTTCTGGAATACCATTGCGATATCTCTGTCCTTTGCGGCGATATCGTTGCACAGCTTTCCGTCGATGTACAACTCTCCACCGGAGATGTCCTCAAGACCAGCTACCATACGCAGGGATGTGGACTTACCACAGCCGGATGGTCCTACCAGTACGATGAACTCCTTGTCTGCGATGTGCAGGTTGAAGTCATGTACAGCAGTAACGCTGTTGTCATACACCTTCTTCATGTCTTTGATCAATACTTCTGACATATTTTCCGACTCTAACACCCCAGCCTCCGCTAACGAGTGCCTCACAAGTACCCGGTAAAAGAGTAAATGCATTACGACAGGTCTCCACACTGCCGCACCGTGAGCCGAACGGTTTTTTCCTCCTTTTTTTCATGCACGCTGTCCATTAAGTGGAGTGAATCAACGCCATGGTATTGGTGATGTCATAATATCACATGGATACAAGCAATAACATATGGTTTTGTTGAGTTTTTATGTGAAAATGTTTTCGAAAACGTATTAGAATCCGTCAAGTTCTCTGAGGTCATCCACTGATGAATACTCGTCTTCATTAGGGTCTGCGACAAAGTCTCCGTCCGAGTTTACGACCGGAAGGAAAGGCTTGAATACCGGCAGCAGCAGAGTTGCTCCGAGCATGGCCAGAAGGCCGAATCCGCACATCGCCCAGATGAATGCATACAGCGGCATCATCTTCAGATCCGTATAGGTCAGGACCAGCGGGAAGATGTCGAAGAACACGATCACCACGAACCTCAGAGGCTTCTTCGCGATAAAGTACATCGCATTCCTTATGAGGTGCGGTATCGTATCCTCAAAGGCCGCCATGGTAGGCAGCAGATAGAGATACAGGAATATGACAGCTGCCATTATCGCATATATTGCAAAACGCAGGTGTCTTACAGGCCCTGTTGCCTGAGCGCAGATCTGAAGGTCAACGGTCAGAAAGCCCGTAATGAATACGAACACTAGCCACGCGATCGTTGCCTGTTTGAAGTTCGTCTTGAACCCCTTCCAGAACTCCTTGAACGGGTTGACTACTCCGCCGCTTCTCAGCGTTCTGAACATGACATGATACAGAGCAGTCAGACCTGCACCTATCGTAAATACCGGCAGGCTGAATACCACGAACATTAGGTTCGCGCCTATGATTATGCCGAATTTCGTCATGAACCTGCCGAAATAGCTGTCGTTGTCCAGAAATCCCCTTACTAACGGATTCATTTTGCTCCTCTCTGCCCTACTTTACCCTGCGGAAGTGCAGCTGCATAGCAGGATAATCGCCGAATACCATCTCAAATGTATATCCGGCATACATCAGCGCGTCACCCCTGAACAGGGTCTTTTCGTGCTTGTGGATCTCCTCGCTGTACATCGTCGGTATTCTGGAGAAGTACTTCTCCGACTCATCCGTAAGCTCATATACAGCATCAGGATCAAGGCCCTTGAGTCTGATATTGATAAGCGCCTGGTTAGGCTGGATATTGGTAACTACTACATTGAGCAGTGCCTCGCTGCCGTCTTCTGCAGCGAATTCCCACGCTTCGTATGGCTCCTCGCTGATTTCCGAGAGTCTGTAATACAGACCACCCTGGATCAGGTCATAGTACTTGTCGAATATCCTGATCTGATCGCGAATCTCTTCCTTCTCTTCATCGCTTAACTTTGCAGGATCCAGCTCATAGCCGAATGTACCCGACATGGCCACTACAGCTCTCGTGTGGATCGGTGTGGTCCTGCCTGTCTGATGGTTAGGCGAAGCAGAAACATGCGCCCCGACAGTGCTGACAGGATATCCGAAGGATGTTCCGTACTGGATGTTCAGTCTGTGGATCGGATCCGTATCATCAGAGCACCAGATCTGCGGTGAATAGCAGAGGATTCCTGCGTCAAAACGGGCTCCGCCGCCCGAGCATCCTTCTACGAGAACGTCAGGGAAGTTCTCAGTGATGCGGCCCATAAGGTCATACAGACCGAGCATGAACCTGTGCATGGCTTCTCCCTGGCGGGCAGCCGGAAGAGCTGCGGAGTAAACGTCTGAGAGCGATCTGTTCATGTCCCACTTCAGATACTCAATGTTGTTCTCCGAGAGGATCTTCGCCATGCTGTCGTATACGTAGTCAACGACTTCCTTCCTCGACAGGTCGAGCACCAGCTGGTTTCTTGAACGTGCAGGTTTGCGGCCAGGCATCGCAAATGCCCAGTCAGGATGAGCTCTGTACAGGTCGGAGTCCTCATTGATCATCTCAGGCTCCATCCAGATTCCGAACTTCAGCCCCTTGGCATTGACCCGCTCTACCAGACTCTTAAGTCCGCACTTTATCTTATTCTCATTTACATACCAGTCACCGAGTCCGGCATTGTCGCTGTTTCTCTCACCGAACCAGCCGTCATCGAGAACGAGCATCTCGACTCCGATTTTTGCAGCCTCATCAGCAAGCGCGAGCAGAGTCTCGTCGGTAAAGTCAAAATATGATGCTTCCCAGCTGTTGAGAAGTATCGGTCTTCTAGTGAACTGGTACTTTCCTCTGCAGATGTTACTGCGGATAAACTTATGATAGATATGGGAAAGCTCTGTCAGACCTTCTCCGGAATATGACATGATGACTTCAGGTGTCTCGAAGACCTCACCCGGCATCAGGTGCCATTCGAACTGGTCATCCTGTATTCCCATTGTAACTCTTGTGCTGTTGATCTGGTCGACCTCAGCCTCAGCCTTAAAGCTGCCGGAGTATACGAACATCATGCCGTAGCAGCTGCCGTGTTCCTCATCAGCCTTGCGGTCGCAGATGATCATGAACGGATTCTCCTGATGGCTTGATGTGCCTCGTCTTGACTCCACAGACTTCACAAGATGTGTCAGCGGCTCTCTCTCAGTCTGCCTCTCGAGCGCGTGCTTGCCGTGGAAGTGGATCAGATCCCACTTGCCGTAAGGGATATCCATCGACATTGAAAAAGCTCTGTCCAGAGCGATCTCGCCCTTACCTTTATTGACTACGCGTACGGCTCTTGTGATCACATCTTCATTTTCAAATACTCCGTACAGAAGCTCAAGAGTCAGACCTGTAATCTTGTCACTTACTGTTACTGTCAGCGTCTCTGCGTCGCCGCTGTAATCATACGAAGACGGCAGATTGCTGATCTTGTATTTTCCCTTCGTTACCTCGTATCCGGCATACCTGAAGTCAGCTCCGTAACTGCCGTCTGCGTTGCGTGCAGCGATCGCATGTATACGGTAGTCTCCTACGCCGTAGCCCGGAAATTCCTGAGGCATTGTATCGAAGGATATCGCTCTGTTCGGAAATACCTCATCCGGATTACCTGCGCAGGCTCTGTCATAGTTGTGGTACAGATACCGGAAATTCTCTTCTCCGATGCGCTTGCCGTAATACAGATGCTGAAGGAATCCCTCCGAGGATACCCTCATCTGATAGCTTGTATTCTTAGTGTTGATCGTTATGGTGTTGTGTTCTTCATTGAAGAGAATGCTCATATTCTCTGCTCCTTTTTAAGTTAGATTATCGCCCCTCGGGTATGCTTTCAGAATAACAGGGGCTGTCTGCTACAACAGAATTCTCCAGATGACCACATATATAACGATCTCAATAACGATCGCGGCAAGGTAGCCATACATGATCTTTTTCGTTGCGCCGCCTGCCGATGCAATATGGATCGCCCCGTTTCCCGCAACATAATAGCAGATATCGACTTTGCTGCCAACCTCATATTCAGAAGCTCTTTCAGCAGGCACAATGATCTCAGAATGCCGCTCTTCGCCATCGATTTTGTATGCAAGGACCACGTCCAGTGCCGGGCCTTCTCTCTTCCCGGTGTTTTCATGCGTTTTGACCGAGAGAACAGTCGCCGTTGTCTCGTCCTTGTATTCCTTGACGATACGGAAGTATTTCAGGAATCTGGCCGAAGTGTATATAAGGGCCCAGAATACCAGGAATAATGTCAGGTAGTATAGCATTGAAAGGATCTCCTATTTCTCAAAGATGAAGTCCAGAAACAGCTCCACTGAATCCACGTTCTCAGACAGCGCTCCTATGCCCAGAGCACACGGCTCTGTATATACACCGTACTTCGTTACGAATTTGCTGTCACTGATGTCGATCCCGACCGGAACCGGATCCGTGCTGTACTCCGTATCGATCGGAACGGAGTAGACAAAACGGTCTTCGTATTTTGCCTTGATCGCTGCACACTCCTCGCTGTTCAGGTCCTTGAGTCTGCCTGTCCTGCCGAGCGCCGTAAGTGAATCCGTGCCTGCGGTGATGCCGTCAAGCACGCCGCCGTCTGCGAATGCGACAAAGGCTTCAAAGTAGCTGTTTCCCGTTACGCCTTTAAGGTAGTCAAAATATGATTCGGCATTGAACTCAACGTCTTTTTCCTTAAGGTCAAATTCGGCATATTCCGTGTAGTCCTTCCACAGGTCCGATCCGTTTCCGGCATCCGCATATGTGTTGGTGAACATCATGTAGCACCAGTAGTCGCCTGCATTGGTCCTGTACTGGTGTATAGCAAACGGGACGAACCAGATCACGAAAATGAGGCCTATGATCCAGAGCTTGTAATACTCCCAGATATATGCCGTCTTTTTCTTGGTTCCTCTGATCCCGAGGATCTTTTCCTTTTCTGTTTTAGCCCAGTCCTTAAGGCGGGTCTTCAGATCACGGTCATCCATTAATTGCCTCTCTGATAAAAAATGAGCTGCATGCTGCAGCTCATTTCAGCAATATACATAATTGCTTATTACAGTTTTCCGCCGGATGTTGCGATACCTTCGACGAACTGCTTCTGGAAGATCACGTAGATGACGATCATCGGGATTACAGCCAGAACAGCTGCGCCCATCATCTGCGGATAGTTGCTTCCATACTGTCCCTGTGCCTTTGCAAGACCGGCTGCCAGTGTAGTTGTCTGTACGCTTGAGCAGACGATCATAGGCCACATCAGGTCTTTGAATGCGAACAGTGCAGTGAAGATACCGAGTGATACCATTGAAGATCTTGTCAGCGGCATCATGATTCTCAGGAATCTCTGGCCGATGTTGCAGCCGTCAATGCTTGCAGCCTCTTCAAGGTCCATAGGAAGTCCCTGATATCCTGTCTTGAGCAGGTATGTACCGAACGCAGTTACGATACCAGGGAATACAAGTCCTGCCATTGTGTTCAGCCAGCCAAGTCCTGAAACCATCAGATACTGCGGGATGATGAAGATCGTTGACGGGATCATCATCTGTACGAGTATCAGGGAGAACAGGAAGTTCTTGCCCGGGAACTTCAGACGTCCGAATGCGTATCCTGCCATAGTAGCTGTCAGGACAGCACATACGACACGGAAGAAGATCATCAGCAGTGTGTTCTTGTACAGAACGAGGAAGTTATAGCTCTTCCATACCTCACCGAATGTCTCCCAATGCCAGCCGTTGTGCGGGAAGATATAGAACGGGCTTACCGAAATAGCTTCCTGGTTGGTCTTGAGTGCCGTAAGGATCATCCAAGCGAAGGGAACCAGCATGATGAATGCCATGATGATCAGGATGATGTAAATAATAGTAGTATTTACGCGAGCTCTTGTACGTGCGCTTTCCATGAATCGTTCCCTCCTTTCTAGTTATAGAATACAAAACGCTTTTCAGCGCGCTGCATTATGACAGTAACGATCATGATGAATACTACGAGTATCATTACGATAGCTGCGCCGTATCCCTTGTTGCCCTGGTTGAATGAGTATTCATAGAATACATATACCGTGGACTGTACCTTGCTCAGAGCCTGATTCGTTCTGTCCATAACCATGAACATAAGGTCGAATATTGTCAGAGCTCCGATAACACGGGTCTGCACGATGAAGAATGTAGTAGGGCTCAGCAGAGGTACTGTGATGTCGAAGAACTGGCGGATGCCTGTAGCACCGTCGATTTCAGCAGCTTCATAGTAATCTCCCGGGATCTCCTGAAGACCGGATATGAAGAGTACCATGTTGTAACCGATGATAGACCATACACCGATGATACCTACAGAAATCCATGCGATCTTAGGGTCTGAGATCCATCCGATATTAGTATGAAGAATGTTGTTGAACAGACCAAACTGCTGATTATATAGCCATTTCCATACCATCGCTACAGCTGCCGGTGCGCAGACCATAGGCAGGAAGAATACAGTACGGAAGAATGATGTTCCTTTTAATTTTCTGTTCAGGAATACAGCAAGCACAAGTGCGATGATAACACCGAACGGAACCTCGATGATCGCGTACTTGATAGTATTCAGAATAGACTGCATTACTTCAGATGACTCAAATGCCTTCTGATAGTTCGCCAGTCCCACGAACGTATTACCCTTACCGAAGTCGCCTGTCTTGCAGAAAGACTGCC
Organism: Anaerovoracaceae bacterium; assembly: GCA_045540775.1. Lineage (GTDB taxonomy): Bacteria > Bacillota > Clostridia > Peptostreptococcales > Anaerovoracaceae > Crickella. Next base: position 11,740 of record JAZQHU010000053.1, read on the forward strand.
AGACGGTATCAATAGCCGGATAGAAGTTAAGTACTATCAGACCTATGATTGTCGGAGCAACAAAGGCGTATGCCCATATTGCTTCATTCTTTTGCTTGGCCGTCATCGGCCTTTTTTCTTTCATAACATCCTCCCTATTCGTTAAGAATAAAGGACAGCGGGCCATCTATGTCAGATGGCCCGCGTTTGCTTTTAAGTGAGATTATTTATCTCTGTCGCTGCGAACCTTTACGGATTCAGCTTAATTACTCGTTAGCGATAGCGTCACGGATCAGCTTAGCTACGTTGTCGCATGCTGTCTCCATGAGAGCAGCATCATCAGGATTCTGCCATGCAGGGAGGAAGCCCTGTTCCTGTTCCATAGGGTTCTTCCATACGCCGGAGTTACGTGTTCCCGGACGAGCATAGAGAGTACCATCTTCCTCAACCTTTGTGAATGCGGATACGTCCATTCCCTCGAATGCGTTAGCGAACTCGTCGGAGATTCCAGGGATACCAGCCATTGTTACGCCAAGCTGAGCCTGCTTAACCTGAGCTTCCTCTGAGCAGAGGTACTCGATAAGAGCAGCAGCTCCGTCCGGATTGTCTGTGTTGGCAGCAGCTGCCCAGCCAAGTCCGTTGTAGCAAGTCTGTCTTTCTTCCTTCTGGCACTGTCCGTCGCCGTTTCTGTCGCAGTAAGGAATCTGTGCCCATGCATAGTCGTCATGGTTCTCAGCTGTGTAGAATGCGTTGATCATCCAGGATCCCTGTGTGATCATACCAACCTTGCCGGACTGGAACAGTGAATCTGTACCGGACTCAGCAACTACAGCCTGAGGTGTTCCTACTGTGAGCATCTTACGTACCATCTCCATTCCTGCCTTACCTTCAGCAGAGTCGATAGCAGTGTCAGTCTTCTCAGTGTTTACGATATTGCCGCCGTAAGCGTATACATAGTTGTACCATCCATCCTGGTCATTGGATGTGTTGCAAGCGAAGCCGTATGTGTCATCAGCAGTCTTCTCTGTGATGGTCTTAGCTGCTTCATACATATCCTCATATGTCCAGTCATCTGTAGGATACTCAACGCCGGCCTCGTCAAAGAGAGCCTTGTTGTACAGGAGAGCGATTGTATCGTGGTCCTTAGGAAGAGCATATGTCTTTCCATCGCTCTGATAGATAGCAACGATGTCCTGATAATACTGTCCAAGATCGATGCCGTCCTTTTCGATGTAGCTTGTCAGGTCAAGAAGAACATCGTTCTCCATGTAGATCTGAGCATAGTCAGAGTGCATCCAGAATACATCAGGGAGTTCTCCGCCGGAAGCGCCTGCCTCAAGCAGTGTCCAGTAGTTGTCCCAGTCGATTACTTCGACCTTGACTTCAGGGTTGCCCTGAGCTGTCCAGTCGTTGCAGATCTCCTGGATACCTTCCTGCTGGTTAGCATCCCAGATGTTGATTGTGATAGCGCCGCTGGCATCGCCGGAGCCGGAATCACTTGATCCGCCGCCACATGCAGCGAACATGCCTACCATTACTACGCAAAGCATAGCTACAACAAATTTCTTAAACTTCATATTGCCTCCTCTCAGTAACAATTACTTGAGTTTACTATCACAGATTTTACCTTTATAACGGGAAATAACATATGGAAAACTGTTAGATTTTAATAGCACAATGTGAGTTGTTCCGAAAAGGTTTTCGCTGTTAAAAAATCCTCAAAGCCTTGTATTTCCTTGGTATTGCCCGCGTTCGCTGATCTGCGCTAACTCAGGGACAGATGCGCGGTACCCGCTTGGTGTGGCATCGTACTTCTTTCTGAAGGCTTTTGAGAATGTCAGCGGGTCAGTATACCCTACAGATGACGCTATGCTCCCGATCGAATCCTCTGTCTCCCTCAGCATCTGCGCTGCTTTTTCAAGCCTGAAATTGATAAGAAATTCCTGCGGTGACATGTGCATCTCGCGGCTGAAAATATTGGAAAGATAGCTTCTGTTTATTCCAACCTTGTCTGCGATCTCGGAAATCTTGACCTTCCCGCTGTAGTTTGACGCAATGTACTCAACAGCCATATTCACATATTTGACGTCAGACAGATTGCGCTTCTTCTCATGAGGATTCATCTCTATCATGACTGCAAGCGTATCGTAGAAAGCTGCCATCCTTTTGAGTTCGTTAGCCGGAGTCAGATCGCTGGCTTCAAGTATCCTGTCTATGGAATCACATACAGGCTGCGTGCTGTCAAGCGTTATGACAGGGTTCTCCCTGGTAAAGCCCATCTCCTCTACCATAGCGTCAGCCTTGTATCCGCTGAATCCGATCCACGAATATGACCACGGGTCCTCGGCGTCAGCCTTGTACAGCGTGACCTCACCCGGATAGATCAGGAACATCTGCCCTGCAGCAAGCCTGAACTCCCTGTTGCGGAGGCTGTATGTGCCACATCCGGCCTTGACCACATGAATAACATAGTGCTCTCTGACGTAAGGGCCGAATGTCCACTCCGGCGCGCAGTTCTCCCTGCCGCAGTATGCCAGCGTGACAGGTGTGATGGTCTTCATCGTATATGTCTGCTCAAGATCCTCAAGGCAGCTGTAATTTGCGGAATCCGTATATCCGACTGAATTGTTGCTCATCGTCCGCACCTTTATTATTTGTCAAAAAATAAAAATTATCTCGTGTCTGATATTCTATACCAGGCACGAGATTACTGCACGCATTTTTCTTGTTTTTTCTAACATTTTGCCATATTACTTCTCAAGCATCGGTCCGAACAGATGCACATTGAAGTAGTCGATCATCGGCCCCATCATGAAGGCGGATATTATCGTTCCTATGCCGACCACGGCAGTCAGTCCGTGCGGGTCGGCACCTGACAGCAGGAACAGTCCGACGCCCAGGATAACGCACGCAAAGTCCGTCATTATCCTTACGAACTTGAATTTGCCTATGCCCCAGGTTCCGGTTATGATCAGCGCGATGGCATCATAGGTGGATACGCCCATGTCCGCCGTGAAGTAAAGTGAAGCGGCAATGCAGGCGATGAACACGCCTATGGCCAGGAAGATGATCCTCAGCCACAGTGCCGGTTCAGGAGCAGCGGCAGCAATTATATCCACGCCGAACTGGACGATATATCCGAGCAGGAACAGGTTGATCAGTGTACCGAGGCCTATCTTCTTCCTGTCGAAGACTATACTGAACAGGAGCAGAACTGCGTTCACTATGACGTACAGTGTTCCGTACTGTATAGGGATAAGCGCATCAAGTCCGCTCATGAGAGCCTGAAACGGGTCCACTCCGAATATGGCAGACTTGAAGAAGCTTACTGCCACACCGGAAAGTACTACTCCGGTCACGCACATTATCACTCTTTTCCTGAATACACTGTCTTTGTTCACTGTTTTATCTGTCCCCTCTGAATTGTTCCGGCCTGATGCCGCTGATCCATAGGGTATCCGGTACGAAATCTTCAGTCGAAGCTATGCCCGTATATCCCATGATCGTTGCAAGTTCCTGATTCATTCCTGTGACATATTTCTTAACGCCTTCAGTTCCCTCAGCAGCAAGTCCCGGCATGATGGCGCGTCCCACCGATACAGCCTTTGCTCCGAGCGCCAGCGCCTTATACGCATCTACGCCTGTATTGATACCGCAGTCGACGAACAGTTCCATTCCGCAGTCTTCGCCGAGTGCTTTTCTGATCTCAGGCAGCACCATGAGAGGCGGGATGGCAAAAGGCATTCTGCCGCGGTGATGGCTCATGACGATCCCCTTTACGCCTGCTTCAGCGCATTTGACAGCGTCAGATACGCTCAGAACTCCTTTTACGATGAAAGGAAGGTCCGTTGCTTCAACGTAGCTGCGTATGTCCTCCTTCGTCTGGCGCTTCATCAGATATTCGCCTACCACGTCGTACTCTCCGTTATCGCCGAATACATGGTCTATGTCCATGCCGACCGCAAAAGCTCCGTTCTTCTCGGCGAAAGCTATCTGGTCCAGCACTTTGTCAGTATCAGCGAACGGCTTGATGATCCTCACCGTCCTTGCGCCTGTAGCGAGAGCATCGGCAAATTCATCATTCTCCATCATTCCGACCCAGTTGACCATGTTCAGTTCCTGAGCCGCCCTGGAATATTCGACCATGGCATTTTCCCGCTCCCTGACGAATGTCCTCAGAAACGAAAAAGCCGGCATCATGATTGGTGTGCTGAATGTCTCTCCGAATATCTCTGTCTGAAGTGATGCTTTCTCCGCATCGATTATGCGTTCCTCTATAAGGATGGAATCCAGATACTGTCTCGTTATCACGTTGGCATCTGCAGGATTGAAGCTACTCTTGTCGCCCATAGTGAGGTTCTCCTTTCACGGTTACAGTTTTGCCCCTCTCTACAGTTATGCCCCTCCGTTTACAGCTGAACTGATTATACACAAACAGGTGCGCATTTCATATATGCCTTTTTCGCAAAATCACAAAACGCACAGCCCGCTTCCGCGGACCGTGCGTCCTGGTAATATCGTTTTCCGTCTCATGGCAGCAGACAGTGATCAGAACTGATTCAGGATCAGTCCCGGATCCCTGACAAGATCAGGGATGTCATCTCTGTACATTCTGCCCGAGAATGCCTGGGTCGGAAGAGGGATAAACTTCGCGCTGTCAGGGCAGATCGGCTTATAGAGCGGATCTGCAATGATATACGCAGCCTCTTCAAGTTCAGGTATGATGTCATCCTCATCCGGAGTCATCTTGTCCCACTCTCTGAGGATCCCGTCAGGACATTCAGTAGCGCACAGCACCTTGGTCTTGTGTCCAGTCTCGAATCTTATAGAGTTGGCAAGTGAGAAGTTCATGACGCCCTCACCGATGAGGACTACGATTTCATCCTTTACAACCGGATCAAGATCATTAGGATGGATCTTGAGTCTGGTCAGACCGGCTCTCTCGCTGACCGTTCCGGATGTTCTGAACCTGCGGTACTCCCTTGCAGCCTTAAGAAGTGCATCCTCGAGGAGGTCGCTCTGCTTAGGTCCTATAGGCAGTCCTATAACGCTCGGTATTGCGAATTTTTCATACATCGCTCTGGCCGCACCAAGTCCTGTACCGGATACGACGAGGTTCACTTCGGCCTCAGACGCTCTTCCGAGCTCATCAAGGTCACTTCCCATTGCAAACCTTGATCCTACCAGGAACCCTCTGTCCGTAAGCCATTTCTCTATGGACTCCACCTGCCCGTCGCCCGAGTAATCAAGCGGCGTAAGTCCGAGTATGTTCACCTTGTATGGGACCTCTTCATCAGACGTCTCAACATCACCGAGCTTTTCTTCTATCCATTTATCGCTCGGGTCGTCTATAAGCCTGTTGACAACGCCTTCAAGGGCCATGGACGCACCATGGACGTAGGTATTCATTCCTGTTGTCGGGAAACCGAATGTCGGTATGCCCGTTCTCTTTTCGATGACCTCTGCAACAGCATCATAGTCGAATCCCGTCATAGTCGGTATTGGTGTCCCGGCTATCGCGATGAATTTCGGATGCATTTCTTCCGCGGCTTCGCAGATGTCTTCGATGAGTTTTTCATCATCTCCCATGATGGCTTCCATCTCGCTGAGTCCTGAGATAAAGACCATGCTGTCCATGTCGAACCATCGCGGTTCATCGTGAGTTGTGTAAGTTGAGTTGCAGCCTGATGCATCATGCATGACAGTCATGCCCCCAAGTTCATAAAGTGCAGAGCACACTCCCATCACATCAGCTGAGTAAGTAGAAATAATACTTGCTGTCTGTTTCATTTCCTTCACCCGTCTTTGCCTGAAATCTCCATCCTGGTTATAAACACACTATAATATTTATTACCCGGCGCCCCTCTACCTGCCGGCTATTAACCTGTTTCAGTGCTTCTATCTGACGCAGATATCGCACCCAAGCCCCTTGATCTGAACAAGGTCGCGCATGTTCTTCTTCTCTCTGTATGCATCACGCATCAGCTCAAGCGTATGCGTAACGGCTTCATACCCTAGCATGCCCCCGCCTTCGACAACATTCACAAAGTTATCTGTATTCTCAAAGTATGCAGCCTTCTGCCCGATGGCAAGCACTCTGCATCCGTCTGCCCCTGCGTCAGTCGCATCAGCGTTCTCCGCTGCAGCGAACCTCATCGCAGCATGCACAGTAGGATACAGCATCAGGTCAGGATACTCCTCCCTGAGGATCTCATGATCCGGCCTGTCCGCTCCCGGAATGCCATCAAGATATATTTTAGTCACATTGAATCCGTTTTCAAGCAGAAGTCTTGCAAGACCGAGCGGTCTCGGGCAAAACGTATAATCTATCGTCACAGGAGTGCCGCCGATAAGAGCCAGTGTCTCATCAAGCGCCCTTCTGCATTCTTCTCTGCCAAGCTCTCTTAATTGCGCGACAGCATTTCTCAGAGCGTTTTCCCTCTCTGCTGCTTTTGCGGCCTTGTCTGCATCGCCCTCTTCAGCACATGTCACAGCCACCAGAGTATCCACGAGTTTTGCCGTCTCTTCATCGATCTCATCGAAATCAAAGCTGAACTTCACGTAGTGATGCTTTCCTCTGAGGCGCTCTGAAAGCATGTCCCCGGCAGCCACTGCATCAGGGTTGTATGAGATATAGACTGAGCTCTCAGCCATCTCCTGATACTCCGCATAATTCCTGCAGGATGTTATCTCATGCACCTTCAGCCCGCCTGCCTCAAGCAGCTTCATAAGGTCATTGTCCTTCTGAGCCGGCAGGTCGTTTCCTATAATAGCAACTGCATCGCTTCTTTTCTCCCTCTCATGGAGCAGCGAGTACAGCCTCGTCCTCATCAACTGGTCAGGAGTCAGGCCGCTCTTTCTCATGATCGGATTCATGTAGCAGTCAGCAAAATCTATGTCCGGGAACCTCTCTCTGAGCCTTGAATAAACCATGTCAAGGTCCGTGCCCGTAAAGTGATGGACACAACTTGTGTGCAGCAGTACCGCAGGCGGTCTCTTTGGAAGTTTTCCTAATATATCCGTAACGCCCTCGATGATGAGGTCTTCCATGTCTCCGTCCAGAAGGTTGTGCTCCCTCACGGCGATCGTGGAAAATCTGTCCGTCAGCCCCATCTCAGCAGCCGTAAGTATGACACCTCTAATGCAACCGGCACCGCACACGTAGATCTCATGCGCCTCCGGCATGAGCATTCCGGTGTGCACGATGTTCCAGGTGCCGCGGGCAGGCGACGAGTACTCAAGTCCCGACCTGAACGGTGCAGGAAAATCAGCGTCCGCTATGCGTACGCCCGGTATCCTTACATGTCCGGTGTTTCCGTCTTTACCTATTTTCTTCAGCATTCTTTCTGTATCCGTTATTGTCTGATCAGCTGTGTTCTATCCCGCAGATCTCAATCAGCTTTTTAGCCAGTGTCCTGTATTCTTCTGCCATTCCGCTCTCAGGAAAAGCTTCGATGACTGTCTTGCCCAAGTCCTCTGCATCAGTGACTGTCTCGCTTCTTGTAAGCTCTCCGATAACCTCTGAATCTATATCCGATGCAAGCTCTGCGACCTTGGCATCCTCATCCCTCACATCCCTGTGATTGAGGATGATACCTCCGAGGCTCGCATATCCCCTGTCCTTGAATCCGTCCAGGGCAACCGCTATATTGGCAGCCGCGTGGATGGCCATGTTCTCACCGGATGTTATGACGAACACCTTGTCCGCATATCCGCCTCTCATCGGCATCGAAAATCCGCCGCATACAACATCGCCGAGGACATCATAAATGACGACATCAGGCCTGTATTCCTTATACGCACCCTTTTCCTTCAGCTTTTCCAGTGCTGCTATGATGCCTCTTCCGGCGCAGCCGAGTCCCGGAGTCGGACCTCCGGCCTCAACGCATATGACTCCGCCGTATCCCTCGCAGACCATGTCCTCAAGTGCAAAATCATTCTTGTGTTCACGCACGAGCTCGAGCACGGTCGCGATGCTTCCCCTGCCGTGAAGGCTGGCAGTTGAATCCGCCTTAGGGTCGCAGCCTATCTGCATCACCTTGTATCCCATGTCCGCCAGCGCGGCCGAAACATTCGACACCGTTGTCGACTTACCGATTCCGCCTTTTCCGTATACAGCGATTTTCTTCAATGATCTTCTCCTGCTTAAAAATGATTGGAATTCGTTTTTTAGATTCAGGCCGGCATTTTGGAATATACCGCTTTGGCAGTAATTCCGTCGAGCTGTCCAATCTTTCCGGATAGGGAGCTGATCTCATCTGATGGAAGTCGGATCGTAGCCATGT
>JAZQHU010000054.1:0-11622 GCA_045540775.1 Anaerovoracaceae bacterium
CGGCATATTCCCGGGGATCCTCTCCGCGATGGGCGAGGAGATAGGCTGGCGGGGATACATGCTTCCTGCACTCACTGAAAGAAGCGCTATGAAGAAAGCACTGATCATAACGAGTTTGTTCTGGGCATGCTGGCATTTGCCGCTGCTTGCCTTCGGAGACTACATGGCTGGTGCTCCGGTATGGTATAAACTGCCTGCGTTTGTGCTTTGCATATTGCCGGTCGGAATCATTATTGGCGGCCTGACATATTTGAGCAAGAGTGTCTGGCCTGCAGCATTTCTTCATGCGGCACATAACAATTATGATCAGGCAGTGCTCGGCGTGATAACAAGAGGCGATGACATGATGTATTACGTCAGCGAGACCGGGTTTCTCACAATAATATGCGTGTGGGTGATCGCGATCATAATGATCGTCAAAATCAAAGGTACTGCAGCGAAAAAGGAGAAACAAGTATGAGCAGTATTTACGAGTTTGCCGTTGCGGCTTTACCATGGATCGCGCTGGGACTCTTACTGGCTGTGTTTTGTGTAAGGGCGGCAAGCAGAAAGAAGACTCGGAAAAAGACAGACGACTATAGTTCTGAAGGAATGTCCATTGGGATGTGCTTCGGAGTTGCAATAGCAACAGCACTTCATATCAATGTTGGCATCGGAATGATGCTGGGCATGTTACTGGGACTGGCTATAGGTTTATCAAAAGAGAAAGAGAGCGATAAGTAATGGCTTTGATAGACAATATGATCCAAATACGCAGGCTGTTCGATCCTGAGATTCCTGCAGCTCTGGATCTGGCCTGGAAGGTGTTTTCAGAATATGAATCACCTGATTATTCAACAGAGGGGACTGAGGAGTTCCGCAGGTGTCTGCATGATGAGGAATACCTGTACGGCATAGATTATATCGGGGCGTTTTACGACCAGAAGCTTATTGGTTTGATTGGGATCCGTACAGAACTGGAGCATATCTGTTTCTTCTTTGTCGATGGGCAGTATCACAGAAAGGGGGTCGGAACTAAGATGTTTGATTACCTTCTGGAGAATTATAAAGGCAATATCATAACAGTCAACTCTTCACCGTATGGTCTGGGCTTCTACAAAAAGCTTGGATTTGTCCCGACTGAAGAAGAGAAAACAATCAATGGTATACGATTCACACCGATGATTTATAGGAGGAAAGTCAAAATGAAGGATTACATAGCATACTGTGGATTGGACTGCGAGACATGTGAAGCTCATATTGCAACAGTAAATAATGATAATGATCTGAGGATCAAAGTCGCGAGGGAATGGTCAGAACTGAACAAAGTGGAAATCAGTACGGAGATGATCAATTGCGCCGGATGCCGTATCGAAGGAATGAAAACACCGTTCTGCGATTCACTTTGCCCGATAAGGCAGTGTGCGCTTAGTAAGGATATAGAAACATGCGGAGACTGCAGAGAAATGGGCGCATGTGAAAAACTTGAAATGATAACAGGAAACAACAAGGAAGCTCTCAAACGGCTAAAAGGATAAGCATGAAATGTCAAAAGAAATAGAACCGCAAATGACAACGAGAACATCGGCATACGAGCTTTGGATGAATGCGCCGAACCCGATGGTGACGTTCTTCAAAACGCTTGATGTAACAAACCTGGTCAGGGTGAGCAGAAAGAAAGGCTATAAGTTCAACATGCTGATGGATTATTGCATTGGAAAAGCTGCAGTTCCCATAAAGGAATTCTACATACTTCCTGTAGAGGACAGGCTGATACAATATGATACGCTTGCAGTAAATACTATCGTTAAGAACAGAGAAGGAGAAGTCAGTTCGTGCGATATTCTGTTTACGGATGATCTGACCGTTTTCAATCGAGAATATCTGACGCATACATCACGAGCAGCGGATAGTTGCTGCGACCGGGACCTATCTGAGGACAGTATGGTGATCGGGACTTCTGCAATTATCGATACCGAGATAGATGGCGCTGTCGGCATGAACAGCGGGATCTTCAATAATCCGTTCATGCTATGGGGGAAATATAGAAAGAAACTGTTCAGATACAAGCTGCCTGTATCGTTCCAATTCCATCATACACAGATGGACGGAGCTCATGCCGGCAGATTCCTTGAAAACCTTCAGAATGAAATCAGAAGCTTAGGATGATATGAGTACTGCCGATATTGAGACCAGATTAACAGTGCTATTTGAAGAGCCGTTTTGGATAGGAGTGTCCGAAAGGATTGAGAACGGAAAACTGACTGTAGCAAAGCATACTTTCGGTGCAGAACCAAGTATGGCAGATATATATGAGTTTGTACTTGACCACTCTTATGACCTGAAGTATAGTCCGCCTGTGGATGCAGATATGAAAAGGGAGCATACAAATCCCAAAAGACGGCAGAGGGAAGCGCGCAAAATGATCGTTCAAAAGGGCATCGGTACTAAATCACAGCAGGCGCTTCAGATGCAGCGTGAAGAAAACAAGATCGAGAGAAAGCAGATCAGTAAAGAACAAAAGGAAGCGGAGAAGCAGCGCCGGTTTGAATTGAAACAACAGAAGAAAAGAGCTAAACACAGAGGAAAATAATGCAGAAAACTGTAATTGACTCTGACACTATGTGACACATTAACGTAATGGTGAGCTCAAAATAACAACCACCATGGAGGTGTAGCAAATGCTGAAAATAGGTGAATTTTCAAAACTTTCCAGAGTCAGCATCAGAATGCTGCGTCATTACGATGAGATTGGTCTGCTGAAACCTGCTGAGATCGATCGGTTTACTGGCTACCGTTATTACAACCCTGATCAGCTTCCCGTGATAGGACGCATCACTGCGCTCAAGGATATGGGATTCCAGCTGGCAGATATTGTAAAGATCCTTGATGTCTATGATGACAGAGAAACGCTTGACGACTATTTTGCAATGCGTCAGGCTGAACTGAAAGAGATAGCGGAGACGGCGCACTATCAGATGCGGCTTCTGGATACAGCCAGAAAGAGGCTGAGAAAGGAGCAGAACATGAGTTACAATGTTTCGATCAAAACGATCCCTGAACGTTATGCTGCAACAGTACATATGACGATACCGCGTTACGAGGATGAAGGCGTGGTGTGGCAGATCCTCAATGAAGAGACCGCACCGCTGAATGTGATACCTGCAGAGCCGTGCCTCGTAGCAGCAGAATATCTGGATGATGAGTATAAGGAAGAGGATGTGGAGCTGGTCGCATGGAAAACGGTCAAAGGGGATTATCCGGATACCGAACATGTAAAGTTCAAAACTCTTCCTGCAGTCAAGGTAGCCAGCTGCATGGTGAAGGGCAGATACGATCAGATGCCGGAAGTGTACGGAGCGGTGATTTCATGGGTCAACGACAACGGCTACGAATGTGCCGGACCGATGTTCAATATCTATCATGTCAGTCCGCATGAGACGCAGAATCCTGACGAATTCGTTACGGAAGTGTGCTACGCAATAAGATAACACAATATCAGAAGGGGACTGGTGCTTCCGGATCAAACATCAGTCTCCTCTTTGGGAGGAAAATGACATGAACCATAAAGCCCTTGTTGTCATCGATATACAGAATGATATCACCAAACACTACAGGGACATTATTGACAGACTGAATGCCGCCATCGAATGGGCGGTGGAAAGCGGCATGGAAATTGTGTATATACAACACAATAACCTGTCCGACGGTACGCGCACATTCAAGCCTGGCACAAAAGGAGCAGAACTTGTGCCGGAGCTCAAGATTGCCTCGGAGCATATTTTCGTTAAGACAAAGGCCAACGCTTTGACCAGCGAGTCGTTTTCAGAATTCATCCGGTCTAAGAATATCAGAGAATTTTACATTACCGGTGCTGATGCCACTGCCTGTGTGAAATCCACCTGTTTCAACATGACCAAGACAGGATATGCTGTTCATGTCATCTCCGATTGTGTGACCAGCTATGACTTAAAGAAACTTCCGGAAATGTTTGCTTACTACACGGACAAGGGCTGTGAAGTCAAGAACCTTGCCTTTTATATGGGGAAATGAGTTATCAATACAAGAGATTGAACAATAACAATTTCACAGGTAATTCATTGGATGATTTTGTCCGTCACCAGACTGTTACTGAGTGTTGGAGAAAGATAGACAATGATTGGAAGCTTGTGCCGAATGTCTATGAAGAAAACTGGTCGCAGGTGCAGTGCCGGGAAATTGCAGAAGACGTGGTGCATCATATAAACCTTGACCAGACCGGCTTAGGCGCGTTCGACGGCGAGCGGATCATTGGGTTTGCGACCGTCTCCCACCGTTTATTCGGAACTGTGGCAAGATATATGCAGCTGGTTTGTTTTCAGGTATCAGAGGAATACAGGCACCAGGGCATCGGCAGGAAGCTCTTTTCAATGGCTTGTGAAGAGGCCCGGCGGCTGGGTGCAGATAAACTGTACATTTCGGCTCATTCCTCAAAAGAGTCACAGGCTGCATACCGGGCACTTGGATGCAGTTTCGCAGAAGAAATCAATGAGGAACTGGCAGCAGCGGAGCCCTTCGATGTCCAAATGGAATACAGATTATAAAAGAGTAACAATGCACCGATTGGGAGAGCATTCGCAAGATTGTTACAGGTGAGTGAGAAAGACACGTGCAATAAGAATCGGGATTTAGCGAGCTGATTGCTTATAGGAAAAAGTGACAGTTTGTGGAGCAGTAATATGAGCTTAGTTACGAAAACAATCGACAGCCGAGTCCTCGGTAAGGAAATGAATCTGGCTGTTTATCGTCCAGCTGTTAATGATAACAGCGCCTTGCCAGTTCTGTATTTCCTTCACGGAAGAACAGGAAACGAAAGTCTTCTTCAGTGGCTTGGAATGGAGAAGACAGCAGATGCCATGATTGAGGCAGGAGAAATACAGCCCATGATTATGGTATGTCCGAATCTGGACAACAGCAGGGGGATCAACTCTGCCGAGCTTTATCGAGAGGTTAAGGGCAAATACGGCGTCGTCCACAAAGGGCGGTATGAAGACTATCTGCTTGACGAACTCATACCGTTTGTTGACAATACATTTCATACCATCAGAGATCGCTCAGCAAGATATATCGGCGGCATTTCTTCCGGGGGATACACTGCTTTAAGTATAGGGTTGAGACACCAGGAACTGTTTTCCAAAATCGGCGGACATATGCCGGCCATTGACTTGTCCTACACAGATGAAGACGAGTGCTATTTCACGGATGAAGCGATGTGGCTGAAAAACGACCCGATCACCATTGCGAAACAAACGGCCTTTGATGATTTGAAAGTATTTCTGGACGACGGAAAAGAAGACGAGGGGCAGTTCTATCGCGCCTGCGAAAAGCTGTTTCAACTGATGCGGCAGAACGGAGCCGATGTGCAAAACCACCTGTTTGAGGGACGTCACAGCGGAGACTACATCAAGTCTAACATGGAAATCTATCTCCGATTTTATAGCTAGCGCACAACTTCTTGCCGGAGGTGATTTCAGTGAACAATATCTTTTATGAAATGATATTTAGGAGAAAGTCGTTTCATATTTTCAGAAATGTTGGAAACGAATCAATCGGTGAATACGAACTCAACAATATACAAAATGCATATTCAGAGTTTGTTCCCTTGTATCCCGAAATCAAAACCGCCATTCGCATCATTCCCGAAAAGGAGACTGACTGCAAACGAGGAGGAGAATACTGCGTTCTGCTTTACAGCGAAAAGAAAGACGGCTATCTGCAAAATATAGGTTATCTCGGTGAACAACTTGACTTGTATCTTGTATCCCGAAATATCGGAACACTCTGGTTCGGAATAGGCAAAACAAAAGAAGAACCATTTGAGGATATGGAGTTCGTCATCATGTTTTCTATCCGGAAAATCAGTGATGACTCCAAATACCGCAAGGATATGTTTAAGAGCAAAAGGAAGAGCATAGAAGAAATATGGGAAGGCGTGAAGATTCCAGGAGTGAGTGATATTGTCAGGTTTGCTCCGAGTGCCTGTAATTCTCAGCCGTGGTATGTAAAGAACGATGGTGAGATTTCGGTTTACAGGTATAAGAAACCTGGCAAAAGAGGGATCATGCCCGCCGGCAAGGTCTCATTTTATAACCGCATTGATATAGGCATTTTCCTATGCTTCATGGATATCTGCCTTGAACATTGCGGTATTGGCTTCGAGAAAAAACTATATCCTGATGATGGCGAAGATAAAGAATTCATACTGAATGCAGTGTATAGACTTGACTGACAGATTCTTGCTTGTTGATATGTCCACGCAAACAAAGACACGTGACATATACGTCAGCCCGCACGAGACACAGGATCCGGATGAGTATGTCACAGAAGTGTGCTATGCTGTAAAATAACAATGTAACAGGAGGAGACTGGTGTTTTCAGATACAAACCAGTCCCCTTAGTACCAGAATAATCAAGGAAGGGAAACGATGAGACTGAAAAATGTACTGATCGTCGTTAAGGATATCGAGAGATCCAGACAGTTCTATCATGATCTGTTTGGTCTGGAGATGATCCTTGACAATGATGGAAATATGATTCTGACAGAAGGGCTGGTTCTGCAGGAAGAGAAATACTGGAAAGAGTTCCTCGGTAAAGAAATCATTCCGGAGAACAATTCCTGCGAGCTCTATTTTGAGGAGCGTGATATCGAAGGCTTCATCGAAAAGCTTGAAAGATACTATCCGGATGTGAAGTATGTCAACAGACTCATGACACACAGCTGGGGACAGAAAGTCATACGCTTCTATGATCCGGACGGAAATCTCATCGAAGTGGGGACGCCAGTGTAGAATGGCAAATACCATAACGGGAACTCATACTTTGCAAAAAGAGATAGAAAAAGGAGAGTGCTGTTTGAGAAAACTACACAACACACTGGAGATTGTCGGCTGACCAGGGAGGTTTGCTGGCAATCAAACAAACCTCCCGCTGTATAGCAATTGAAGTCAACAATTTTCAGGAGGTAATAAACAATGAATACAAATGACATAATAATTCGTTTGGAAAAGAAAGTAGAATACAGAGAAGTAGAGAAGCTTGTCAGGGAGTCGTTCTGGAATGTCTACAAGCCCGGTTGTAGTGAGCATTATGTACTGCATGTTTTGAGAGATGATCCGGCGTTCGTGAAGGAACTCGATTTTGTCATGGAAAAGGACGGCAGACTGATCGGGCAGAATGTCTTTGTGAGGACTGTTATCAATGCGGATGACGGCAGAGATATCGATGTCTTGACGATGGGACCTATATGCATCGCGCCTGAGCTGAAGCGGAAGGGATACGGCAAGCTGTTGCTTGACTATTCCCTTGAAAAAGCTGCGGAGATGGGATTCGGTGCGGTTCTGTTCGAAGGCAACATAGACTTCTACGGTAAGAGTGGTTTTGACTATGCACGAAAATTTGGTATACGCTACCATGATTTGCTGGAAGGCGCAGATGATTCATTCTTCCTGTGCAAAGAACTGATACCGGGCTATCTGGATGAAGTCACAGGAGTTTATCAGACCCCGCAGGCATATTATGTGGATGATGCTGATGTAGAAGAGTTCGACAAGAACTTCCCCGCAAAGGAGAAGCTGAAACTCCCTGGTCAGATATTTGACTAGGTGGCTGCAAGCAGACGCAGGAGAGTGGCTGACTGTATTACACTTTCTTGACAGACGATTAATTATATGCTATCTTGAGTCTACCGACAGGTTGTCGGTAGACTCTTTTATAGAGGTTTTAAAGATGAGGATCGTAAAATCTGCAGAGGAAAGAAAAAACGAAATACTTGATGTGGCAGAGCAGCTGTTCGCCGAAAAAGGCTTTGATAATGCCAGCACTAATGACATTATCAAGAGGATCGGGATAGCCCGCGGAACGCTGTATCATCACTTCGGATCCAAGGAGGAGATACTTGATGCTCTGGTGGAGAGGATGACGCGTGATGCGATCGCCAGATCAAAAGCTGTTGTTTCAGATAAGGGCCGCCCGCTTCTGGACAGACTGACAGGAGCGATAATAGCGCTTGATATAAACGACGGAGCCGGCCCTGAGGTATTTGAACAGATTCATAAACCTCAGAATGCTTTGCTCCATCAGAAAATGCAGGAGCGCCTGATCAGCGGAGTGGTCCCGCTCATATCAGAGCTTATCAGGGAGGGAAACGAGACGGGTGCTTTTGATTCGAAATACCCTGATGAAGCTGCAGAGATGATCCTGATCTATTCGAATACTGCATTCGATGCACTTGCCGGGCTGACTGAGGAGGAGCTTGTACACAAAGGTCAGGCTTTTATCTGCCATGTTGAACGGATACTTGGTGCAGAAGAGGGCAGTCTGGTGCCTGCGATCATGAATATATTGAACAGATAATACTCAAAAGGGACTTGCCTCAGTCTATGGCGGGTCCCATATATTGGACCATCATACCGACAACCTGTCGGTTGTCGCATTGAGATAGTCGGACATGAGAATTTTACCAATAGAAGAAGAGAGAATGAAACAACGATCAAATTACAATAAATTCCTGCTTCTCTGGAGCGGAGAACTGGTATCGGCAATAGGCTCGGGTCTTACGAGCTTTGGCCTTGGCGTATATGTATTCCAGAAGACAGGCAGCGCCGCGAACATGGCGCTTGTGGCTCTGCTGGCATTTCTGCCGGTGCTGCTTCTGAGCGCGCCCGCGGGAGTTCTGGCCGACCACTATGACCGCAGGATCCTCATGATGGCCGGCGACGGGCTTTCAGCACTTGGACTTATATATATACTGATCTGCATGTTCACAGGCGGTGCTGAACTATATCAGATTTGTATAGGCGTATTTATAAGCTCGATCTTTTCATCACTTCTGGAGCCTTCCTACAGAGCGACGGTTACGGATCTTCTGACAAAGGAGGAATACTCAAGAGCGAGCGGTATGGTGTGCATCGCCGGCAGTGCGAGATATCTTATATCACCGCTGATTGCCGGCTTTCTGCTGACAGTGAGTGATGTGAAGATGCTTCTGATGATCGATATAGGCACATTCTTCCTGACGGTAATATGCACGGCAGTGGTCCGCAAAGGAATTTCCGCAAAGCCTGCAGATGCAGAAGCGTCTTTCCTTGAAAGCTTCAAGGAAGGCTGGGCGGCGATAAATGAGAAGCGTGGTGTGATGATACTGATCATCGTCTCATCCGTGATGACATGCTTCATGGGCGCGATGCAGATACTGGCGGAACCTATGATACTCGATTTTCAGAGCAGCAAAGTGCTCGGGATAGCTGAGACCGTTTGCGCGTGCGGAATGCTGGTATCAAGTGTGATCATAGGGATCCGCGGACTGAAGAAAAACTTTACGGGCACTCTCAGCATATCACTTGTGCTTGCAGGACTGTCTATGGTCGGATTTGGCCTTAAGGAGAACATTCTTATGATCTGCGGTTTCGGATTCATCATCTTCTTCATGCTGCCGTTTGCGAATAACTGTCTCGACTATCTGGTCAGGACCAATATAGATGCCGGCAAACAGGGAAGAGCGTGGGGCCTGATCAGTTTCCTGTCTCAGATAGGCTATGTAGTGGCATACGGGACCGCAGGGCTTCTTGCCGATCGTGCTGCGAATGCATGGCATATCGGTGTAGGCCGGGGGGCAGCTGCAGTGATCATGGTCTCGGGAGCTTTGCTCGCAGCGGTCGCGGCAGCATTGTACCGGTCAAAGGATGTAAGAAAACTGGAAGAGCAAAGTGCAGGTGAAACATATGGAAAGACGAATGATAATCAATGACATCAAAGCAAATAAGCTGGTCTCGGCTGCGACCTGTATTTTCATGGCGGTAACGGCGATGCTGCTGGGTCTTTCGATACTTCTTTATGCAAGTCTCGCAGATTCCATTGACTCTCTCATGACTGAAGCGAAGACTCCTGGTTTCCTGCAGATGCATACGGGAGAACTGGATGAGGATGATGTTAATAGCTTTTCCCAGCAGAGAGAAGACATAGAGGCAATGCAGATCTGTACCTTTCTGAATCTTCAGAACAGCCAGATATCTATCGGAAATGAGTCTTTTGAGAACAATATGCAGGATAACGGGCTCAGCTGCCAGAGCAGCCTGTTTGACTATCTCGTAGATGCGGATAATAAAGTGATTTATCCATCTGAAGGAGAGGTGTACGTGCCTGTATGCTACAGGAAGGAGTATGGGATAAAATCCGGAGATGTGATGAGGATCGGAAAGGAAGAACTGATCGTTGCGGGATTTCTGCGTGATTCACAGATGAATTCGATGATGGCTTCTTCCAAGCGGTTCCTGATCAGCGAGCCAGACTATGAAAGACTCAGACAGCTCGGCAGTGAGGAATACCTGATAGAGTTCAGGCTTAAGGATGGCAGCGATATCAATGCCTTTGCTACAGCATACAAGGATGCAGGACTGCCCGATAACGGTCCTACGATCACGTATCCTCTTATCCGGATGATGAATGCACTTTCAGATGGCATGATGATACTCGTAATACTGCTTGTAAGCGTTGTAGTACTGCTTATCTCGATGCTGTGCATCAGATACATTATCCTGACTCAGCTTGAGAAGGATAAAACCGGCATAGGAATGCTGAAAGCGGTGGGAATATCAAGGCGTGACATAAGGAAGCTCTATATGTCAAAGTACCTTATCTTGTCCGTTGTCGGATGCATGACGGGTGTTATCGCAGCGATCATCACGGCAAAACCAGTCGGCGCGCAGATGAGAGAGCTTTACGGGAATGCCGGAAACACCGGGCTGATATATGCACTCATGATACTTGGAGCGCTTGCGGCTGAAGGGGTGATCCTGCTGTCGGTGAGCAGATTGCTCCACAGGACAGACAGAATATCTGCGGCTGACGCACTTTACGGGAGAGGAAGTTTCGGGAAAAAAAAGAATCTCTGGCTGCCTGCAATGATCATCACCGCAGCGGCGATGTTCATGATACTCGTGCCGCAGAATATGAAGAGTACTATAGAGGCGCCTGAATTCGTCACATATATGGGGATAGGCGAGAGCCATATCCGCATCGATGTAAGGCAGACCGGGAATGTCAGGAAGATCACCGGAGAAGTGACTGAAGACATAGGACATGACAACAGAGTACGTGATTATGTGCTGATGGAAACAGGCTCCTACAGGACGATCCTCCAGAACGGGTCGTCGTATGATCTGATGATCGAAAACGGGGATCACAGCAGATTCCCTGTGAGATACACAGAAGGCAGGTATCCTGAAAATGACAGAGAGATAGCTTTATCTGTCCTGAATGCTGAAGAGATGGGCGTGAAGCTGGGGGACGAAATCATTGTCTGCAAGGAAATGAAGGACGGCACTGCGGAGGAGATTTCCTGCAGTGTATGCGGGATCTATTCAGACATTACTAACGGAGGCAAAACAGCTAAGGCCTGCATGAAAGATCCGGATGATGCAACGCCGGTAATGTGGAGCATCATATATCTGTCACTTGTAGATGAGGATCTTACCAGAGAGTGGACAAATGAATATCAGGACAGATATTCGTCATTCGAAAGCGGCGTCAAGGTCACTCTGATCGCAGACTATCTAAAGGGGACCTATGGACAGACAATAAGAAATATCTCAAAGGCAGCTGCGGTCT
>JAZQHU010000055.1:0-2924 GCA_045540775.1 Anaerovoracaceae bacterium
GAGAAAGGAATACAGTTTGATACACCCGAGCACGAAAAAGCATGGTTCATCGTGACCACAAGAAACCGGTGCAAGGACATACTCAAAAGCTACTGGAGAAAGAGCGTGGATCTTGTAGAGGAAGGAATGGATGAGACCGCGGACAGTGTCAGCGCGGATCCGCCCGGCAGCGATTTCAGGGCTGAAGCACTGGATATCATCATGAACCTTCCCGAGGATCAGAGAGAGATAATCCTGCTGCACTACTATGAGGGCTACACGGTGAACGAGACAGCAGATATGCTGAAGCTCAGCGAGAGCAAGGTCAGATCGCAGATAGCATCTGCCAAAAGAGCTCTCAGCAAACTAACACGGAGGTAAAGATATGGACGAGAACAAGATAATTACAGAAGCTCTGGATTCGCTCATACCTGACAATCAGCAGAAGGACGACATATGGCAGAGGATCGAAGCCTGTACCGATGTCTACGATCTGGATAAGACAGCAAGAACAGAAGTCACAGCTAAGAAGTCTTCCAAGAAGAGCCGCAGCGGATCCATGGCTGCGAGAATCATAGCAGTAGCAGCAGCGTTTGTACTGGTATTCGGAAGCCTTGCATGGTTTTCTTCGACAACAGAAGAACTGCCGCCAAGCCTTTCCGGATACGTTTATGCAGCAGAAAGCAGAGCAACAGACATGACAGCCAACGAAGTGCTCGTATTCACAGGTGATCCTGCCGCACATAAAGATCTGGATGTATATGCTCCGGCTATCTATTATCTGGATTCAGATATGCTGATATTCGGTAACGGCACCGGCCTTGTCATATACGATCTGGCAGATTCCAGAGTGGAAGGCCTTGTGGACATGCAGGCGATATGCAGCGGATATTACAACACGGATACCATCAGGACTCATGTACTTGTTCAGGATGGCAAGCTCATCGTATACAACACCAAGTCAAATGGCGGAAATCTGACTGAGAATGCCGGAGATGATTCTGAGAACACAGAAGAAGCTCCCGAGCCATGGGGATACTATCACGTATTTGATCTCAGTAAGACCACGAATGATGCGGCTCTGATGGACTGCATCGAATCCGGAGACGACAAGGACAAAATCCAAGGATTCATCGAAGCAGGCAGCGCATATGAACACGAGCACCTGCTGGATGCATTTGACAACATGGCGTACATGCAGTCGGATGAGATGGACGATATAGTCGGATACGGCATCGGATCATACAGCGAAAATGCATTTGTTTCCGGCGCAGACGAAAAGACGCTTGCCAAAAGCGTTCTGGTCTGCCGCAGCAAAGATGCCCATGCGTATGAGCTTTGCACCGAGACAGACAGGAAGGGAGCTGAACCTGTATTTACTCAGCTCAACCTCGGCATCACAGATGCCATGAGAGATGAGGTCAGTGAACTGAACACGCTGCCTGAATATAAATACAACGGTGATGATCCGGCCATCGGTGCCATCTGCGAATATCTGGCAAAAGAGTATTCTCAAGAGAACTACACTGCCGGCAAGCGCGTTGCCATCCCTGCTCCGACCATTTACAGACAGGAGCAGGTAAGCGGAGAGCTGCTTGTATTCGGATACTTCTGGACAGATACTTACTGCAAGAACGGCAACACACTTATATCAGTCAGCGGCGGGGCTCTTCCGGGATGCTTCCACCTTGTCAAAGACGGTGACACTTATAAGATCGCAAGCATAGATGCCGCCGAAGACGGAGAGCGGTACGAAGAGAGCATCAAGAAGATGACCGAAGGCTTCCCGGGGCTCTATGAAATGTATTTTGCAGGCGACAGCATTGACGAAAAGGTCAGAAAAGAAGCTATCAACGATTACGTACTCAGCAACGGACTCGGCATTGATTATTACAAAGATTACGGCTGGGATCCTGTAGCACTTAATTAACGGAATATGATCCAAAAAAAGGCACTTGCCGCCCCTAGATGCGGCAAGTGCCTTTTCATCTTATCCTTTTTTACGAATATAGTTCATCCCACAATTCATTTTCATATCCAGCGCATCTCACGAAGATACCTTTCAGCATCTCTGCCATGTCACGGCTTATACTCTTCTATCATGATCGATAAGAAATGGCGCTTCCCCGCATCGGTGCAGTATAGCTCTCAGCTTTGTCAGACAAGAGAAATCTGCTTCCATCGTATCGTTCAGATTTGTATATCCTTCATCGGTCAGATCATCCAGTACTTTAAGGAGCTGTTGGCATGCGTTATCTTCTATTTTGCTTTATCCAGCCTTACGGCTTTTCTTATAATCGCTCCTTTGATCTTCTTCAAAGTTCGTTTATCTTTTACTATCAGGCTTTCCAGATCTCTCGGATAATGTGTCAGGTTTGGTAAAACCATCTGCAAAGGTCGGATTCTGACCGTTTATCCTGCCATGCTCGTCTGTGACGAAGTGCCATGTCCTGAGAGCTCCGTCAGCTGCCTTTGCTCCTCTCAGCATGACTTCCTGTGACTTCAGTCTGTGTCGTCCTAGATAGAAAATATTTTTTGGACCGGGCAGAGGTATATGGAAAAAATACACTTTTTTATGCATATTTTTACGCCAATGTATATTGGCGAATAATTATGCATTGGGCTGAAATTTAGCTGTTTTTCCAATCTCCACAACTCCTAATGTAGTCAAAAAACGAACTTACACTGCTCTTATCTTTGCAAAGAACAGTATCAGGGAATGGACCTCCACAGCCGGCCGTCTCCCATAATCTGCTGATGGGAATCTCGGATCTGCAAACAGGATCCGGATATCCTCTTCGCTTCATCCGCTTAGTTCTTTTAATTTTTCATCTGTATAGAAAACTGCTGCACTGGATGTATACATTGCTTCTATGTCCAGCCAGTCGAGTTTCAGATTGTCGATTCTTCTCCTGGCCGCTGCAAATCTTTCTGACACATAGCTG
>JAZQHU010000056.1:0-26800 GCA_045540775.1 Anaerovoracaceae bacterium
ACTCTCCGGAAAAGAGTAGGTAATCCATAGCGATATCTTCTGCCTTTGCCGACACTACCGTGGCGTAGGCTTGTTCAGCATGTCCTTTCCTTGAAATTACTTTTCTCAATCGCTTCTTGACTTATTACCAAATTGCTGTTATCTGAAATGAGCAAAAAAAACAGCGCTCTATATATATAACATCTTTTCTGTAAAGGAAGTATATATATTTTTTGTTGATTATATGACGGCAGATCCCGGGGCCCTCACCTTAATCATTTTTCAACTTTGTATTCTTTCATTATCAGCTTTCCGAATCCGGCTAAGTAAGATATCCATCCTATGTTGCCCGGTATATCCTCCTGCTCACTGATCGATTTATCCTGTCAGAACTTAGTGCAGACCCATGCCAGAAGCGCAGCCACTGCCGGGAATATGATCAGCAGTTTCAGCAGCTGACTTTTAATATTGAACCCGTACTTCCGGTCTATGACTGCACTCTCACATTCAGGATAGTAATGCTGGAAGAATCCGAATCTGCACAGAACAAACCAGTCGAAGAAGATCATGTCATACACTTTGTATATTGTGAATATCAGTACAAAGCGCAGGAAGAACTGTAAAAATGAATAGTTGCTTCTGAACCCGTCCCATACTGCGACCGCTAAAGCGCCGGCAATCATCAGAACGCTGAATATCATCATCACCCAGCCCATTGTTCTCGCGCCGCGGAACAGTTCCTCCTCTCTCGGCTGAATCAGCTCCTGCGCCTCTTTCGGCGCAGATGAGTAAAACTTCTCCTCCTGTACGAACGCTACGGCAGATACCAGCATCATCGTCACCGCTGCGCATATAATAATTGCAAGAAATATCGTTAAAAACATGTAATTTGACTCCCCGAATACTTTTCTTCTTACCTCAATCCGATCCAGTGCTCCATTTCTTTGACATACTCATCCGTATGAGCTGCCATATATCCGCAATGCGGGTATCCGTCCCTTATGACAGTTGCTGCCTCCGGCAGATATTTGCTGATAGCCTTCTTAGACAGCTTCAGGTCAAAATCCTTGCTGCCGTACTCAAGATGCAGCCGTTTCTGCTGATCTGTCGAGAAAGGCTTCAGGTCATAATGGCAGCAGGCATAGCAGATATTATCGATGTCGTACAGTGTGATCCGGGCAAAATTCGCTGTCATTCTCTTGGCGAATTCATATCCGTACATCTCCACCAGGTTCGGTGATGCTTCAGCGTGTGTCTTCGCCAGCATCTTCTTCCTTCTCCTGAACAGATTCTTCATGAATGATTCAGCAAAAACAGCGTTCTTATTAAGAGCAACGCCGTCGAACCACGCCTTCTCTATATTGAAATCCTTGTCCGTAAACAGCCTGTATGCAATCGCAACACCGAGGGACGCCCCGTACAGCAGCTTTATATCCGTATACCCTTTTGCAATGAGGTATTCCTTCAGCTCGCGGTACTCGCTCTCAGCGCTTACATACCTTCCGGCATCGCCATGCCCTCCCTGATCAGGCGCTACTATGAAATACTTTCCTTCCAGGTGAGGTGAAACTATATTGTACATATCTTCTCCCGAAAGAAGCATCGGGGCCAGCAGTACGATCAGAAGATCAGCCGGATCTCCGTACTCGTGCACACAGATTTCTTTTTCCTTATTGCCGATAGCCCTGAAATACTCCTGTCTGACTGCTTTTGCCTCAGGTACGAAATCCATAGCGCCCCAGCAGTGCATCATGCCTTCTCCGATATGTACATTGAGCTCAACTCCGCACTCACTGCACTTTGCCCTGAAGTCATCAAGATATGCGATCATCACCTCATTGGTCCCGTAGAATATATCGATCGGAGGGAATCCGGTGAGATCGAAGAGTATCGGGCTGAGAAGATATTCATCTTCTCCTTTTGCGAGGACCGGTGCGATGCTGTCGAAGAATCCGGGCGGAATCATCACATCAAGGCCGCTGAGCCTGTCCATTTCAGCTCTCTGCCTGTCACTCGGAGGCACCTGAAGTCCGGGAGACTGCAGCACAAGCCTGCCCGGAAGAGGCACATCAAGTCCCTCGTGACGGATATACATGCAGAGTGACAAGGCCTGTCCTCCGCCTGAAGATGTCCCGAAGAATCTGATTCTTTCAGCGTCATAATGATCCAGTATGTCCCTGTATACGCCCAGTGTCCCCTTAAGCGTATGTACGAGGTCATTGTCCGGTGCCATAGGATACAGCGGGAACCACACTTCAGCATTACAGTTCTCCGCTATCTGTCCGCACAGGACGATATCTCCCGGGTCAGGCGGCAGGATATATCCGCCTCCGAAGAGATACAGGACCGCTTTGTCAGGTGCAAAATTCTTCTGTCTGACAACATAACAGGTGACCCCGTCTATGCGCTTTGTGTCGATGTCGAACTTATCGCGCATCTTTTTATAAGGGATCTTCAGCGGCTTCTTCTGTTTATCCCTGTACTCCTCCAGCAATGCATCAAATTCACTGCCTTGCTTATCCAGCATTTTATTCACTTTGATCGCTCTGAACATGGTGCTCAGAGCCTTGTATCTCAGGCTTGTTGATTTGCTCATATCTTCTCCATTATTATTCTAAGAATCTGTGATGCTCATCCCTCTATTTATATATGTTAGTCATATCTAACTCATTTGTCAAAAGAAATGCTCCCCTTTCGGAGAGCGATTTCTCATAGTTTCATATACCCGTTATATCCTTTGTATCCGGTGCTGTTACTCCTGCAGTTTTTCTGCCCACTCTTCTTCTTTAAAGCCAGTCAGTATAAATCCATCGCCAATGACAAGAGGTCTCTTTACAAGCATGCCATCTGAGGCAAGAACTGCCAGCTGTTCATCCTCGCTCATGTCAGGCAGCCTTTTCGACAACCCCATTTCTCTGTACTGCATGCCGCTTGTATTGAAGAACTTTTTTAAAGGCAGTCCACTCTTTTCATAATACATACGAAGTGTATTCTCATCAGGATGCTCTGTCTTTATGTCTATCGACTCATATTTGATTCCATTCTCTTCCAGCCATTTCAGTGCTTTTCTGCATGTAGAGCACTTGCTGTAGCAGTATACCTTGATCATTTTGCACCTCCATACTCATCCCGGTTTATCCCGTTGACATTTCAAGGATCCCTATCCATGCCGTAACAAACATCTCCATTTTGTTCTGTGCGCAGAGAGAGTCATTTGCTCTCTTCAACACCTCAGCCAGGCTTATCCCCAGCATTGCAAAGTTCTGAATTATAGTCTTGGATATCATCATGAAAAGTGCAGCGGGAACGCTTTTACCGCTGGCGTGCAGATCGAACTCCTTCTTCTCAGGAAAGGCGGGAAAAATCGAAGGCAGCATACTCTCCTGTATCGCCGTAGCCATATTGAGCTCTGTCTGTGTGGATGATCCATAATCCATTCTTATCTGTCCGGAATCATGTTCACACACAAGTTGTAATTGCGGTCTTTCAAGGAAGTCTGACAGTTTTTCATTGTTTCTTCTTTTTCTTTTCCGGCAGCTCTTCCCACATACTCCGAACTAACTTGCATAAAAATTCCCTGTTATCTATATCATCTGCCAGAATCATTTCCTTCGCTCCATCATATGGAATTTCCATAGTGGCATTCGGCATAAGCTTCACGGCTGACGGTACAGGTTTTACCAACAGACGATCATCGTATATCCCACCGAATACTCTTCCGTGATAATACAGAATGTATTCACCCATCATCGCTCTAAAGCTTACTTCATCAAGTTCTGATAGTTGTTCCAGAACAAAATCCAGATATTCTTTCGATGATGCCATATCAGCCTCCTATGCGTTCACGAGCTTCAGGAACTTTTTGTCGTTCATCTGCTCATTCGTAATGTATTCTCCGTTATGGAACAGCGCATAGTTTGTGACCGGAGTCGGGGCACTCTGCGCTTCTTCTCTGCTTTCGATATGGATAGCATGGAATGGTATATCATTCTCTTTGGCTGTCTGTTCCAGAACCGGAACATATTTTGCATTGAACGGACACTGGCTGGTGTAATACAGCACATATCCTTTTTCATCTATATGTGGACGCTTTGCACATTCCCTGAAACGAGGCTTGTCTGCATCCGTCTCAAATGGCAAGTACCACAACTGAATGCCATTGTCCGCCTCGTCGCATACGGTAAAGCCCTTATATTTCAGGAACTTCGGATCAGCAAGGAAAGGCTTCTTCTTAGCCGCTGCCAGTATACATAACCCTTTCTTCCCCTTTTCTTTGCTATCCTCAATGCAGGTACTCAGCAGATCATTGGAATACCCATGGCCTTTGAACGAACCGGATACCCATAAGCAGTCTATGTACATATATCCATCAGCATCGATCGGCACCCATGCATTCTCAGCCGGGATATATTCAATAAAGCACTTTCCCCGCTCCACGCTCTTCAGGAAGACAAGCCCCTCATCAAATCTGTCATACAGCCATGCCTTCTTCGATGAAACCTGGACATCATTATTATTGGAAATGGCACAGCAGATGTGCTCTTTTTCCAGATTGTCTTTTGTAACTCTGATGTACTCCATAAGATCAACTCTCCTTCACTTTTATCGGATGACGGATCACTGTCTTCAGCTTCTCCGGCGCAACCTTCCGCGCATCACTCAGATAGATCTCGTGATGGTATCTCTGATCCGTGATATCAAGATCATATCCCTGCTCTTCCATAAATCCGTGCATCGCCTCTACTGTGGCAGGTTCATCATCATAAGACCCGATATGCATGCACTGTACACACAGCCCTTCATCATAGGTAAAGAACTCGACTTTTGAGAAATCCTGTTTCTTCTTTGCCGCAGCTTCTCTGACAGCCCAGTCGAAATCTTCTTTCGTTACAAAGTCAGGCAGGCGGATGACGGATATCCACCGGAAAGAATCCTTATCGGAATAATCAACGCCGATCACACCATCCTGCCACCAGAATCCTTCCAAAGGAGGCACTACATAATCGAAGTATCCTTCGATCTGATGATCACCCTTCTTACTCATCTTGATCGTATAAGCAATGCCATACAGAAGGCCTATCGACTGCTTGTACTCCCCGTCCTCATCGTTAGGATTCCCGCTGCCGCGCACCGCAATATAATTCATTTTCGGAACGGTCACAATGGATGGCGTTCCCTTCGGCATATAGAACTCTTTATATTCTTTCTTGAAATCAAACGCCATAGTTACTGATTCTCCTTATATATCTTTAATGTTTCTTCGGCATTCCTGCGGATAATGACCCGCGCTCCTTACACATCATAACAAGTCTAACACGACAACTATATGTCATGTTTATTGTATCATTTTCGTCCATTATAAAAAAAACAACTGATGGGAGAAAATTCTCCACCAGTTGTTGATCAGCTAACTTTTCCGGCTTGTATTCTTCGTTGCCGACTATGTTGATATTGCCTCGTTATTTGTTACTATACGACTGTTCCGTTCCTGACTGCATCGGCAAAGGCTAAGATGCTTTCTGATTTCATGATAGCAAGTCCTTGTCTTTCATCGCCAAGTACCACCAACTGATCTCCAGGTGAAATCTCAAAAATCTTTCTTGCTTTAGCAGGAATCACAATCTGCCCTTTATCACCTACAGTTACCATTCCGAAGAGATGCTTCCCTTTTGGTGGAAGCGGCATACCCATGCTATCCTCCGGTTCATAATTAGCCAGATCATCAAGCGACACTTCAAATATTTCCGCAAGTTTTTTACACTTCTCCAAATCGGGAACAGTTTCTCCGGTTTCCCACTTTGCTACAGACTGCCGGGAAACGCCAACTATATCAGCTATATCTTCCTGCGTCATGTTCTTCATTTTTCTAAGGGTTATCAGATTGTCATGAAACATAGTTTTTTCTCTCTTTCTTTATTCCGAGCACCGCCCATCTGAAGAATGGTATTCTTGAGATTATGGCGTTCAAGGCATATGCCACCACAAAACCTGCAATCAAGCTGATAATATAAATCATAGTTGCCGGAAGAATACCTGGTTTTCCAAGAAGCAGGGCTGCTGTTGATATCCCAAGGTAATGAAATACATATAATCCAAAATTGTTTTTACTCATCCATACCGTAAAAGCGTTTTGCTTATCAGCATACTTTGCTGCACCGCTAAGGATCGCCATGCTTGCCAACCATCCGAAAGCTGTAAACAGGATCGATCTGTTGATAGGAGCATCCGAATAGTTGTCACCAAAGTACATGATGCAGAAGGCTGTTCCAGCACCTACACCAAGAACAAGCAGCAATACAAAATATTTTTTCAGTGTCACAATTACCTCATCATGTGAAAACACAAAGTAGCCAAGCAAGAAAGCAGCTCCGTAATATCCAAACCGATAAACCACAACAACCGGCGTGTTAAGTATCTGCGCTGCTCCCCATATTACAAGAGCCATCAAAAGTATCGCTATGATGTTAGCCTTTCCACCCAATTTCCACAGCCTGTCCTTATCTATTTTTCTGATGAGAAGAAGCACCATCGAAAATAGCCAAAGCAGCTGTATGAACCACAGAACTCCCGTTCCGCTTAATGCCATAATGAAATACTTGATTACGGCAGGTACTTCCTGAATGGAATCAAAAGCGTCGCTTATTGACATGCTGACATATCCCTGGATGAACTGAAACGCAAATAGTCCTACGGTAGAGGGAACAAGCAGCTTCCTTGTTCTACTTTTCGCAAATTCCTTTGCGATGTGACTGTCCAGATAATATCTGGAGCATATTCCCGATACAAGGAATAACAGAAGCATAAACCATGGATAGACCGCATATAGGAAAATATCGTAATACTGCACATCAAGAGAAGTAATCTTTCCAACTCCTCCGAGAATGCCTTCGCCATTATACATGTAAATCACATGATAAATGACAACCAAAACTACAGTTACCCATCTGATATTGTCTAAGTAATGTTTTCTCATATATTTCTCACTTTTGCAATTATTTTTAACATTATCATAATTGCAAGGCATACCCATGTCTACCAACCAAACCGAACATTTATATGCCTGAAATGTTAAGGCTGGTTGCGAAATCTAAAATTCCTTCAGCACAAAGCTCAATCGTTTGTCTTGAAACAAAGCGAGCTGCAGATCTCGAATCACTTCCGCATCTGCAGCTTTCTCTTTAAATTCTTATTCGATTGTGAGGCTGAACCTTATGTGGTAAAATGCTTCCCTTCGTTTTTGATGAGGCATACAGTCTCGATGTGTGTCTGTATAGATAGAAAAACTATTTTTGACCGGGCAGACCTTTACGGGAAAAATACACGTTTGGCGCATATAGGTCCCATAGTTTTCTGTTCACTTATCTCACTTTAGTCCTTTCACCATCAGATCTCCATAAATTCATCGATTGCCGCCAGCACCGGAGCAGCATATTTCTCTCCGCCGAAGAGCCACTGCTCATGCTGCATGTCGAACTCCCTGATTTCCGGGTCTCTGAAGTACTTCTTATAGCGTCTCAGATACTTTTCTCCCATCTTGGTCGCATATATGAAATGCACCTTTGTGTTCTCCACATGGATGTCATCCTCCAGCCAGGTCAGAAGATCTGTATAGTATTCATTTCTGATTGATTCCCGCTTGAATTTCCCAAAGCATTCTAGGAACTTATCCGCTGTCTCATCGCTCATCTCGAAGGCCCTTTTAAGCAGGCCTTTTGTCTTTGCTTTCTGCTTCTCTCCGCGGGTAAAGCCGGTCAGAAGCGGCACCACGAGCTTTGACTGGAGCCAGGCGCTGAATCTGTCGCTCTGATCGAGATCCGGGCTCCCGAATATGCCATGATCCATATGTATATTCTGCCTTTGGATCAGCTGTCCGACGAAGGTGCTGCCAAGCGAAGAACCGATGGCACCGTCTATCCTGCCATCATAGTTTGCCTTTATATATCGCTCTATCTTCTCTGTTACCGTCAAAATGTCCGGGAACACCAGGCTGCTTCCGTCGAATCCGTCATAGTTGACGCATATAAGGTGGTATTTCTCTGCCAGTCTGTCCAGAACAGATCCGAAGTTAGTCTGGTAATCACAGGCTGTACCCGGCAGCAGCATCAGAGTCTTTCCATCTTTGCGTCCAAGTTCATCAAATTGCATGATTTCAGTTCCTCCCCTGCTATTCCTTTAAAATCGTCATTTGAAAGTGATCTTTACGATGACCATCTTCACCAGTTTGTCGCAGAATCTGATCATGATCTTATGGAACCGGCTGACATCGTTGTATATATCCCGGTAACCTCGCATATAACTTCTTGAGGTGACATCCTTGAAGCTGCAGCCCCATGACAGTATCTCTGAAGCATCTTCAAGCGAGAAGAATGCTTTGACATCCTTGATCCCTGCCTCTTTGATCCAGGTTTTTGTCATCATCTTAGCGCCGCGGCTGTTGCAGCAGTCAAATACAAGCACTCCGCCCGGAAACCTCTCCGCCATAGCAGCAAAGAGTTTCTGTATGTCAGTTCTCCTGAAGTAGTAGAACACACCAGACGCATAGAACACTGCTCCGCCGCTTGCGTCTATCATATCCATCCAGGCAAAGTCATTGAGGTCATGCGCTATGTTCTGCTCGCGCTCTCCCGCAAGAAGCAGAGCATTCCTGACTTCGATCACATCCGGCATGTCGATATTGTATCCCTTGCAGGTGCCGTTATCGCATTTACGGAACGTATCATCAAGCCCGCAGCCCATGTTCACGACCGCAGCCGCCGGGTGATCTCTCAGGTACTCCCTGACCTCGCATCCGAGATCGTATTGTCTCTGAGCTACCTCAAGTGCTCCGAAAAGTCCCGGAGCAGTCTCCATCTTCCTTAGCTTGCCACCGAGGTCATAGTCGAGCATGCCGAGTATCCTGTCTGCCTCAGGGTCAAAGAACAGCTCAGGAAAATGTTCCGAGCACACTTTGCGCCCTATAAGCGGGATCATCAGAGTCTCCTGCACAGAGTCTTTCTCTATTCTGTATTTTCCTTTTCCCATGTTATTTGACTCCTCTGAGTATTGTTGATCCTCTGAGCATCATCCTGGTCGCTTCCATCTTTGACATGAACAGCCCGTCATCTGTATGGATCAGTTCAACTTCCTGATACCCCTCGTCACGGAGTTCCTGTGCAAAGCGTTCCATGTCTCCGTACCTCATCTTGGACATCAGATCATGTATTGCGAAGGTGCCTCCTTTCTTAAGGACCCTGAGTGTCTCTCTGAGAAGCTCCTGCTTATCCGCTCCGGAGATGTTGTGATACACGTAATTGCTCGTAACAGCATCGAATGTCTCATCTGGAAAATCAAGATGTACTGCATCGCCTTTTTCGAAGGAAACATTTGAAACACCTTCTGCCTCAGCATTGCGCTCACACAGAACTTTGCTGAATGACGCATATTCTGCGCCCCAGCGGTCGATGCCGACCATAGTCGCCTGAGGATTTCTCTTTGCACAGGCAATCGTAAGCGCCCCGCTGCCGCATCCTACATCGAGTCCGGTTCCGCCGTCAGGAATAGTGACGTATTCCGCAGTTCCTTCAACGATCACTTTTGACAGCTTACGCTTTCCATCATATGAGAAATTGCGGTTAGCCATTATGCACCATTCGGTCATCTTGGCACTGCCGATAAGGCCCAGTCCGAGCACTGCCTGTATCCCTGTTTTCACCTTGCCGCTCTTACATCTGAGCAGTACTGCTGCGCCGACATTCGCTGCAGCGAGCGCTGCTGTCCCTGCGCACATTCCTGTAATCATCCCCTGCGGCACCCAGTTCTTATAGTCAGGTTTCAGAGCTTTAGCTATCTCCGTCTTGGCCGCTTCTCCTTTTTCAGCTATCACTGTGATCCACGGCTTGCTGTCATGGTGGTATGTCGTGACACGCTCAAAGCCTGCTGCTATAAGAGCACTCTTAATCTCTTCAGGTGTGTAGATCTTCATGCCCTCTATGATCTTCTCATATTGTTTTGAAGGTCCGTCTGCACCATCTGCTTCATTGACTATCATGAAGGTGCCGTCAGGTCCGAGTATCCTCGAGACCTCAGTGAAGCACTTTTCAAGCCCCGGCCAGAAATATATCGTCTCGAATGCTGTAGCAAGGTCAAAGCTGCCGTCAGGGAGATCTATGGCAGAAACATCTCCCTGTACGATCTCGCATCTGCCACTGCTTATTAGGCTGCGGTTGAATGCTCTGGCACGTTCCACCGATAGTTCTGAATAGTCAAGACCTGTCACCTTAGCTCCTGCGTACCTTTTAGCGAGTGCCCTTACATTGCATCCTCCGCCACAGCCAAGATCGATGACATTAGCAGGATCGCTGACTCTGAGGTAGTCTGATCCCCATTTCGCCAATGCTGCATGTCCGGTATTCATACCGGTTATCATCAGATTGCCGAGAACTCCCTCAGGCTTTCTTGTCTGGTTCATGTATTTCTTTATGAGTCCCATATGATTCTCCTCTCATCGCTGAATCTGTAAAGCTCATCCCTCTTTTTATATATGTTAGTCATAACTAACTCATTTGTCAAAGAAATGCTCCCCTTTTCGGAGAGCTACTTTGTTGCTATTTCTTTATCGTTCATTTTTTACTTTGATTTTATATCCTTTGAGCAGCAGTCCGGCAAACACTGCGCACAGCGCCGCGCCGCCGCCCATTGCGCACTTTGTTCTTTTGCCTGATTTTATTATGGCTGATGCGGCGATGCCTGTAATGCCGCCGAGCGTCAAGGCACCAAATCCTCTGTACAGGCGATCCTTAGGAAGTTCACGGTCAAGCCCTGCTATCCTCTCACTGATCAGTTCTGCAACGCCTGTGATCATAAGAGCCGCCGGAGTTGCTGAGACTGCAGCACTCCCATACTCTCTGTCTCTGATCATTTTCGCCAGCATTGCAAGATAGGTCATCCAACCTATATTTCCCGGAATGTCGTATGCCATCCATCTGGCGTCAGATATATCGGTTTTGTAAATAGTTTTCTCAAGTTGCATCATTTGTTCTCTTTCCATTTACAGAATCACTGCCATGATCCCTGCCAACGCAGTAGGAATAATTTATATATAATGTTAGCAAACACTAACCTGCTTGTCAAAAGAATTGCCCCAATTTGGGGCGATCCTCAAAGTCCTTGCGAAAGAAAGTATCAAGGTTCCCTATATTATCAAAGTTATCCTTGATGGCCTGCTCAGCTGTTGAAAAATCAATCAACCGAATTTACGATTTGTTATTTAGATTATCTGCACGATATTACAATATGTTTTATGTTGTTTTTGCACTGGATTTACATTTTTTATTTGTGCACTTGCCTGTATGGCAAAAGATAACTCCCCACCGCCTTAATGGTTGTGGGGAGCTTTGCTCTGTACTCAATTTATCTCCAGTGTTTTAGTTGTGAAAGAAATCCGTCATACTGTGCTCGCCTTTCATCTTCCGATAAATTATCCGGGTTCGGCATATGGCTGATCAGAAAAACAAGCAGCGTATCTTTTGATTTGTATGCAAATTCGCCATCGGTATAGCACCATTTACAATACTCTTCATTGAAGCTTCCATCCGGTTCTTTGCTGATCATACCATCTTCATTCAATGGCATTCCGCAGCACTGACATACAAGCTGTCTTGGACTTCCAAGAAGTGTGTTGATCGAAACGTTGTATTCCCTGGACAACAGCTTTAGTGTATCCGTATTGGGCTGTGTCTCCCCAGTCTCCCAGCGACTGACGGCCTGTCTTGTTACCATGACGCGTTCTGCCAGTTCGTCCTGCGTAAGATTCTTTTCTTCTCTAAGTTTTTTCAGTATGTCCTTGATTTCCATAGAGCAGACCTCCTTTTATGATTGGTACAGTTCTATTATCACCTATCCGACGCAGGACAACAAGAAACGCGCTGTTGCTCTTATCTAAATGCCATTATCTCTCCTCTTTAGAGACTTTGATCCTGTAATAGTCCTCAGAATCTACACCGATTTCCACATAGCCCTTTGGTTTTTTCTTGTCCAAAAGACACACGCACTCGATGTGTGAGGATTATCCCAGAACGGAAACAATTGTCTCATCTCGACTATCTCAGAAGAAATACACTTTATTGGCCTTACTACATTCTGACAAGTATTTATACAACACTCATCTCCAATAGTTGTCTCTCTCTTCAAGCTCAACTAACGCGTCATATAGTCGTTCTCGCAGTTCAGCTTTGCTAAGTTGATTTACATACTTGCGGAGGTCTTCGTAGTGTTGCTTTTCCCGTTCTTGCTCCTCAGCCTCCCATTCTTCAACCTGTTTCAAGAAATGGTCTGCCGCTTCTGGTTCTGCTGTAAAGTACAGCGCTATCATATGCTTACAAACAACCCTTCGTCCTTCTGCGAATGGACAATTACAAGTTGATCTTCTCGGATGATTCGTTTCGATATGAACGGTATACTTATTTCCATCTGACCCCGATACAACACCATCATAAGCAAATGTTCCCGTTCGCTCCCAGGAGATTACTTTCTTCGCTTCATAATAGTCCATTCCGCGCCAAACAGAATTAGCACTTGCAGTTTCAATCAATCCCATGTCAATCTCCCTTTTATTTCTTATCTCGGATCTGTTCACTTACGCTTCGATTTATCTCTTCGATAGTGCGAAGATAATCCCTCTCGACAGGGCTTAATGTTTTTACCTGATACTTTCTGTATTCATCGAGCGCTTTGTCTACAGCCTGCTTATGACTAACCTTACCTGCTCCGTCAAGAACAGTATCTCCTTGTGCTTCCAGAATCCTATCAAGCTGTTCAGCATAGTCGCTCATATGCATTACATTATGCCGCATTGCCTGTATTTCGGCAAAATCAAAATATCCCGACACGAGATTGTTCAAAATCTTCAGTTCATCCTCTGAAAGATAGTTTTTAGCGATAGTAACATCTTTCTTTGCCGGATTGCTTCCTGAAAAGCTGGTGAGTCCCATAAATGGCTTTTCCGCATCCGCTCTTTCATATATGACTTCCGCAGCTGTATGTCCATGAGCTGCATAATGAAGTTTATTCTGGACCATCTTAAAAAAGGCTATTGACTCTGCACTGTCAGGATCATAATCGACACTTGTAGCATACAGATCCAAAACCTGTCTATACATCACCTTTTCTGATGATCTGATATCTCTGATACGCTCAAGAAGCTCATGCCAATAGTCTCCACCGCCGAGATTCTTGAGTTTCTCATCATTCATTGTAAAGCCTTTAATGAGATACTCTTTAAGGTGTTCCGTCGCCCATCGCCTGAACTGTGTAGCTATATGCGAATGCACCCTATAGCCGAGGGATATTATCATATCCAAATTGTAGAAAGGAATTGATCTTGCGACTTCACGCGAACCTTCTATTCGAACCTGTCGGAAATTCCGACAGGTTGATGTTTTGTCCAATTCATGTTCATCATATATGTTTCTTATATGCTCAACAATATTAGTACGTGAAGTATGAAAGAGCTCTGCCATTTGCTGCTGACTAAGCCACACAGTCTCATCTTCAAACCTGACATCGACTTTAGTGTGACCATCGTCAGACTGGTAAATCAATACTGATGCATTCTGATTACTCATCATTTTCCTATCCTCGTATATGCTTTTCGTCTTCATATTCTCTGTATATAAGAGTATCAAATATCCGTGTAAGAGAAAAGACGCGGCGCTTTTTTGCATCCACGTCTCTCTGTATCGATGGCCCTATTATATCGAGATTTTCTTATTTTTCAACCAGTTTTCTGTGAAGATTTCATCAACGGGCCTTTTGTACTCTACATTGCCGACCATGTTGATATCACATCAGAAATACAATTTGCTAACCCCTTATATTTCAATGGTTACAGCCTTTGTATTTTCGCGACTACCTCGATGTGAGAGGTCCAAGGGAACTGGTCAACCGGGGTGCACTCGATGAATTCGTACCCGTTTGCTGTGAGATATTTTATATCTCTCGCAAGAGTTCCCGGGTCACAGGACACATATACAATGCGGTCAGGTGCAGCCTTGACTACTGCTTCGAGCAAAACCTCTTCGCATCCGGCGCGAGGCGGATCAAGGACTGCGACATCAGCGTGTTCTATCGTGATCTCAGGCTTGCGCTCAACTCTTTCATTGACCTCATTCCACTTCCACAGTTTTGCAAGGCCCATCATGCCCGGCAGCTCCTCTTCAGCCTTACCGCAGATATATCTCGTGTTGATTATATTGTTGATGACTGAGTTCCTGTTGGCATCGATGACCGCAGGTTTTACCGACTCGATACCAATCACCTTTTCCGCCTTATCTGCCATCCAGATCCCTATTGTTCCGACTCCGCAGTACAGGTCAAGCAGTGTCTCTTTTCCCGTCAGGCCAGCGTACTCCATTGCCTTGTCATACAGCTTCGGCATCTGCTCAGGGTTCACCTGATAGAATGACTGCGGACTGATCTCGTAACTCAGCTCTTTTCCGTCAGACCGTGTCACCTTTTCGGTGATAGTAGGCTTGCCGGCAATAATGCGGCACTTGCCCTTGTGGATCACCGCAACAGACTCAAGGCTGTAAAGTAGTGCAGGCTCAAAGTCATCAGACCCCAGCGGCGCCTCTCCCGATTCATAGGCGACGCCTTCTTCCCCCGCAGCAGGGCTCAGGCTGTACACAGCAGCGTCGAACATGCCGACCAGCTCATCGATATCCCGGATCTCCTTGCTCTCGCTTTCGAGAACTACCATAACCTCGCCGGTCCCGAAAGCAGTTTTGACAGTCATCTGTTTTATGCAGGATACTCCGGTTCTCCTGAGGAATACCCTCAGAGCATCAGCGCATACCATCGCCGCATCGGTCTGCAGCATGCAGCCTTCTATATCCACCACATAGTGGCTTTTGCCCTTATTGAATCCGACCTCGCCATGCGGGCCTACAGCAAATACCGCCTTGTTGCGGTAGTACTTCAGCGTGTCTGCCCCGATCATGTCGTTGACTTTCGGCTCATCAAGACCGCCGAGCCTTTTCAGCTTGGCACGCACCTGTTCTGTCTTGAGCTTCTTCTGAGCATCATAAGAGAGCTCCTGCAGGGAGCATCCGCCGCATTCCCTGAAGTACGGGCACTCCGCCTTGATCCTGTTTTCCGACGGTTCAAGGATATCTGTCACAGATGCCTCTGCAGACGTCTTCTTAGCCTTAGTCACCCTGGCAGAGACCACGTCTCCCGGCACCGCACTTCCGCTGATGAAAACAGCACAGCCGTCGTATCTTCCGAAGGCTCTGCCGTCATCGAGCATATCTTCAATTCTTATATCTATGATCTGACCTTTTTCCATTGTTTCCTTTCGTTTTATGACAATGAGAACCGTCCCCAATGTCATATTTCTGCCATAGCTTTGAGTCTGGCAAATCGTTTGCTGACTGCTGGCTTTCCGATCGGCGGATTGAGTGTTTCACCTATTTCCGCGAGGCTGGCCTCAGGCTTGTATAGTCTGATGAACGCTACTTCCTTGAGCTGTGAAGGCAGATGCCTCAGCCCATCGGTCCAGAACACTGAACCCGGGTCTGCCAGCTCTGCTGCGAGCGGCTCTCTTCCGAGCTCGTCTTCTGCGATCTTTCTGATCCAGCCTCTCTGCTCTTCCGCTGCGGACAGTGTCCTGTCCACATTGGCATTGTCGCAGTTGAGCATTCTCTGCACATCGCCGTGCAGGCTCTTGCTTATCCTTATATTCTCAAACTCCAGCACAGCATTGTCCGCCCCCATAATTCCGAGCAGGTCGCTTATATACTGCGCCTTCTTGATATACACTATGTAATTGTCCCCGCGCCTCGAAATATTAGCCGACAGATCGACGAATGTCCCGATCAGCTTCTTCAGGTCGTTCGCGCTCTGCTCCTTGTCGAGGACAAACTCGAGATGATAGCTCTTCTTCGGATCAGATATTGTCCCACAGCTCAGGAACATACCGCGCAGATACGACTTGCGGCAGCATTTTGACCTTACGATCGGCTGATATATCCCGTCGCTGAAGTAATCATCACCCTCACGAATCAGCATCATTCCTGTCTCTCTCAGGATATGCATCGACTTCTCGTCCGGGCTTATGTTCAGATAGTAACGGTTCTTCCTGCTTCTTGCGCCCGGCATCTGCGAGTCGCCTACCGCAAGGCCGGCATTGCTCTTGAAGTATCCGCGGATCAGCTTCTTGTAGTGTCTTGCGATAGCTGCATTTT
The DNA here is from genome assembly GCA_045540775.1 of Anaerovoracaceae bacterium. Lineage (GTDB taxonomy): Bacteria > Bacillota > Clostridia > Peptostreptococcales > Anaerovoracaceae > Crickella. Next base: position 16,200 of record JAZQHU010000056.1, read on the forward strand.
CAGTCGTTGCAACTATTCCCAGCTTGCCTCCTCCGGCGAGCCTTATTGAACTCGATACCCTAAGAAAGCCGGCGATCTCCGCCAGCATGCAGCATTTCTTCTTATTCTCAAGTCTTGCGAGTTCGCCCTTGACCTCTGATGAAAACGACATCTACTTCCTCTTGTTCTGCAGGTCGAGATCCCTGTGATTGACTCTGACCCTCATCCCGTCCGCCTTGAATTTCTCCGCAACCGCATTGGCGATGGCAACCGATCTGTGGTGCCCGCCGGTACAGCCGAATGCAATATTGAGATGGTATTTCCCTTCATTTATGTATCCCGGGACCATCGCCCTGAGAAGAATATGAACAGAATCAACGAACTGATCCGCCATTCCGTTTCTGAATATGTAGCTGACCACTTTCTTATTGTTGCCCGTCAGTTTCTTGAGACTCGGCACCCAGTAAGGATTCGGCAGGAATCTGACATCAAACATGACATCCGACTCACTCGGTATTCCGTATTTGAAACCGAACGAGCTGATATTTATCGCAAAATTCGACGCGCCTCTGCCGCCGAAGAAAACCTTGTCGAGCTCTGCGTTCATCTCCGCGACCTTGAGGTTGGTCGTATCGAGCACCAGGTCGGCCTTTTTTCTTATCTCCTCGAGCTTCTGTCTTTCTTCCTCTATGACATCGAGGCTTGCAGCAGCCCCGGTGAGAGGATGATTGCGCCGCACCTCGTTGTACCTTCTGACGATCTCCTCGGGAGCAGCCTCTATGTACAGCACCGTCAGTTCGATGCCGGGTCTTTTGCGAAGATCATCTATCGTCGTGGACAGTTTTCTGAAAAAACTCCCGCCCCTCAGATCCGCTACGAATGCGACCTTGTCGATTCTGTTGGTGCCGACAGATGCCATCTCAAGGAAGTTGTCGATCAGCGCAGGCGGCATGTTATCCACACAGTAATATCCCTGGTCCTCGAACCAGTTTGCCGCCCGGCTCCTGCCGGCCCCCGACATTCCCGTAATGATTACTACCTTCATGATTTTTTCTGTCTGCCCTTCGTTTTGTCTCTATTTATTCTCAATATTTACGATCCTGTCCGTATCGATCCCTGCGGACAGCGCAAGAGCCATGCTCTTTACGTATCTTCCAACTTTTTCAGGCTTGTGAGCGTCGCTGCTTATGACGAACTTTACATCGTATCCGGCGAACACCTTCAGCTCATCACAGTCAGGGTGCCTGTGCCTTGCGTTGATCTCTACAAGAGTTCCCGTCTCTTCACATGCCTTTGCAACAGCGTGGGTATCGATATATGCCTTGTCTCCCGGATGTGTCAGGATGCGGATGTTGTTGCTTGTGATCGCCCTGATGATCCTTTCAGTATTCTGCTTTCTCAGTTTCTCCTTTACACCTTCCGGGCACGGGAACCTGAACGCCAGCCAGTTCTGTATCATGTGGCAGTTAGGCACATAGTGGTATCCCGCGTTGACAAAATCAAACAGTTCAAAATCCTCTTCCGATACATCGAGACCGTTCGGTGTGTCGACGATGTCCGCCTCAACTCCAAGGTAGATCTTAACGCTCGGAAAACGCTTCATAGCCTTGCCGATATCGTCTCTGATCTGAGGGATCTTCTTAAGATCGAGTCCATAGAAATCCGTCGGGCCGTGGTCGGTGATAGCGAGTTCACGCAGACCTCTCAGTGATGCTGCAGCGGCATTCTGGAGCACAGTGCCCTTGCCGTGCAGATAAGGTCCGACCTTCGAATAGACTGTATGAGTGTGATAGTCCGCTGTCAGTCTGAATTTCTTCCTGATTGTTTCTATATCCATAATTTCACCTTGCATCCTGTCATTGGCAGGATGTCCTTATGCTACTCCTGGAGGCTGCAGCCTATGAGCCTTACCTCCGGCTCAAGAGTGATGCCGCTGTTTTCATACACAGTTTTGCGTACATGTCTCATCACAGTGAGCACATCCTCAGCTGTCGCTCCTCCTGCATTGATGACGAAGCCGGCATGCTTTTCAGAGACCATAGCTCCGCCTACTCTGTATCCCTTGAGACCCGCTTCATCTATAAGTGCTGCCGCATATCCGCCCACAGGTCTCTTGAAAGTGCTGCCTGCGCTCGGATAGTTCACAGGCTGCTTTGCATTCCTCTTTTCCTGCAGCTCCTTTACTCTGGCTGCTATTTCTTCCTTATTATCATGTCTGAGGCAGAGAAGAGCAGAGAGCACTATCATGCCGCTTTCCTCGACCATGCTGTGTCTGTAGCCGAACTGCATCTCTTCACCGCTGAGTTCGACGGTCTCAGACCCATCCGGTCTCATAAGTCTTACGGATACGACAATATCTTTCATCTCGCCGCCGTAAGCCCCTGCATTCATGAACACTGCTCCGCCTATGCTGCCGGGTATCCCGCTTGCAAACTCAAATCCGCCGAGGCCGTGATCAGTCAGAAATGAGCTGACTGAGGACAGAAGTCTTGCAGCGCCTGCCCTTACCAGCGCATATTCGCCATTCTCTCCGGCATTTTCCTGCTCTACTGATACTGAAGAGAAGTTCCCTCCGAGTTTTATGAAAATTCCCGGGTATCCATCATCTGCTACAAGGAAATTGGAGCCGTTTCCTATGAGCATGTACTCAAGCCCCGGCTCTGCAGCACATATTTGCAGCACTGCTGCAAGGTCCTCTTCATTTTCCGGTGTGACAAGCGCTCCGGCAGGTCCTCCGATGCGGAATGAAGTATGTGAGGACATCGGTTCATTTTCATGTATGCAGGCTTCCGGCAGCACCTGCTTTATCCTGCCGAGAGCCGTCTGTAAAGCTGTATCTTTTTTCATGACATCTGTCATCAGTTGTTGTTCTCCTTGTCTGATGATCCTTCCGGTCTGCTGTGGCTGTCTGCACCGGAAGGTCTCTCATTATCGTATATGAATTTTTTCTTGCGCTCAGGATCCTTTATGCTCCTCCTGAAAACATGCAGCAGCGATTTCTGCTTTTGCTTGTCATGCTCAAGTTCGACTTCATCGTCCTCAAGTCCGTATGGTTCAAGGCTGAAGTAGTAAGCTGTTGTCGTATCCTTCTCCTTATGTTTGAGCCGCGCTGTCGTGATTTTATCAATGTATCTGTAGATCACGGCGAATACCGGAACACCGAGTGCCATGCCCGTGAATCCGAACAGGCCGCCTCCGATCAGTACTGAGATCAGTACCCAGAAACTGCTGATGCCTATGGCGTTGCCTACGATCTTCGGTCCTATGATGTTGCCGTCGATCTGCTGGATTATGAGGATGATGATCACGAAATAAAATGCATATACCGGGCGCTCCAGCATCAGTATGAATACCGAAGGGATAGCACCGATGAACGGACCGAAGAACGGTATCACATTGGTTATGCCGACTATCACGCTTATCATCAGGGCAAAAGGTATATTGCATACAGTGAGTACAATGAAAGTGAGCACACCTATGATAAACGAGTCTATGATACGTCCGACTATGAATCCGATGAACGTCTCGTTTACAATGCTCGCGAACTCATACAGTGCCGCCTTTCTCTTCTGTCCGCATGTCGCATTGACGATCTTACGCATTATCGCAAACAGTCTCTCCTTGTAGTTGAGGAGGTATACCATTATCAGCAGCCCGACGAAGGCATTTGCGACATAACTTACCGCGGTCATGACACCATTGGAGATCATTGTGGCTATGCTTACAGCGTCACCGGAAAGGATATGCTTCTGTACCCATGTGAGTATCTCACTGTTTCCTGCATTGGCTATATTATCCACCCACCTGGCTATCAGCGGGAAGTGTGCCAGATGTACCGCGCACCAGTCTGACAGAGTCTCCAGTCTCTCCGGCATGGTATTGATGAGGTTGATTGCACTCTCAACGACCTGCGGTACTACAAAATATACGAACAGTCCGACAAGGCCGACTACTATGACTACACATACGAAAGATGCAAAAGCCCTTGCAGCGATAAGGATCCTTCTCTTTTCGGCTTTGTCCACCTCTCTTTCGGAATTATCGCTGACTATCATCGCTCCGATGGAGAAGCCCTTGCGTTTTGCCCCTTTCAGCATCCGCCTGTAGCTGCGCTTGACGCATGCGTTGTAGACCGGGCAGAGTATGAATGCGAAAATACCTCCTATCAGTATCGGCGCCATGGTCTTGCCAAGCGTCTCGAAGCCGACCGAGAAGTGTGTGTTCGTGACCCAGTTGTGGAACATTATCAGAATGCCGCCGCAGATCAGAACTGTGATTCCTGCTCTGAAATACGGGCTTTCTCTGAATTTCCTGAACATCAGACTGTAACCTCCGTTATCCTGACGGCAGCCTCTGTGCTGCCATATATATCTATTTGAATCATACCACACCGAGGTGGGGGTTTACCACCGCACATAGCTCATTATACAGATATTGGCACCCTGCCTTCAGTAGAAAAAGATATTGCTTATTCAGTAAAAAAGCGCAAACCTGTGAAGATTTGCGCATGTATGTCATATCTGGAATAACCGTCTCTCTATTTGTCCTTGGATTTTGCCAGAAGTGCTGCTCCGTATGCTCCTGCATACCTTCCGAGAGGCATAGCAGTAACGGTCTTGCCGAGCTTCTTGCTTAGAAGCGATGCGAAGAACTCATTGTTACTGAATCCTCCGGTGATGATGACAGTATCCTGTATCTCTTTCCTCTGTACAAGCGTCGCGACCTTGAGTGCAACGGAGTCGATAACGCCGGCGGCAAGGTCTTCACGGCTCCTACCTTCACCCATGTAGTTGATGACTTCAGACTCAGCGAATACGGTACAGAGTGAACTGATGGAGATAGGATCACCGATCTCTGCAAGCTCGAACAGTTCCTCAATCGTTAGTCCCAGTCTGTTGGCCATGACCTCGATGAATTTGCCCGTACCTGCAGCACACTTGTCATTCATCAGAAAATCGACCGGCTTGCCTCCGACCACATTGATATACTTGGTATCCTGCCCGCCGATGTCTATGATTGTGCAGTCGCGTCCGATCATCTCATAACCGCCTCTTCCGTGGCAGCTGATCTCCGTGATTACATGATCTGCATAGGCGACGCTGATCCTTCCGTATCCTGTAGCAACGATGGCGGAGTCGCTTATCTCGCCGTATCTCTTCTCAAGGTCTTCCTTGATGATGCCGGCTGTGATCTTGCTGTTCCAGCCTGTCGGGAGAACCTCATACACAGGTTCCTTTCCCTCTTCAAGGACACATACCTTAGATGCAGTTGATCCGATGTCGATTCCTATATACTTCTTGCTCATCTCTTCTCTCTCTTTATTATTTAAACGGCTCGATATTAGCCATATTTATGTCTCGTGTTATCAAACGTGTTATTAAGTCCGTCGATCGAAAGATAGTTAAGATGATCTGCCTCAGCTATCTCTTTGATCTGTTCTACGTCTTCTCCGTGTATCAGAAGAGAGACTCCGCAGCACACGCTGAGTTCTCTCGGGGTCGGGCTTATCTGCGCATATATCGAGCGCTTCTTGAGCGTGCGGTACATGGCAGTCGCATCCGTATGATTCTGGAATAGAATGTAATAATGTAAGAATTCTGACATAGCGCAGTTATTGTATCATATACATCCCGTTTTGCGAAACAAAGGGCGGAAGATTATTCCGCCCTTTATTACATGTTTGTTATCCCTTTCAGGACAAGTCATCTTACGGCTCGTGCGCAAGCTGCTCTGACTTCACTTGCGCTCGTCAATAAGATTCTCTCCGGAATGTACGGCGTTGCCGTGCGGTCGAGAACCTTGCGAAATGCTCGACATCGCTCGCATTTCGACGTCAGGACAAGTCATCTTAACCAAGCATCTCGATGAATGCGCCGACTCTTGTCTTGAGCTGCTGAGCATCGTTGTCAGTGTAGTCTGTCTCGAGTCCGAGGAATGGGATTCCCTCTGCCTTACATCTCTCTTCGAGGCTTCTTCCCTCGATATCATATGTCTGGCAGAACATGAGGTTAACATCGATAACTCCGTCAACCTTGTATTCCTTAGCGAGTCTGACAACGTCATCAAATCTTCCTGTGTTAGGAGTGAAGCATGCGCAGTTGATGCCCATGTATCTGTCAGCGATGTGCTGGATCATCTCGTCAACTGTTGTACCGCTCTCGTCTACCTGGTTCTCGAAGTATCTTGTACCTGTGCAGGTCTCTTCGCATACTACTACGCCGCCGCTTGTCTCAACGAGGTTGTGCATCTTCCAGTTAGGAATAGCCATAGGTGTTCCTGTGATGAGGATTCTCTTCTTGCCTTCAGCAACGTTTACGCCCTCTGCAACTCTCTTGTCGAGCTCGTCGCACAGCTTGTTGACCATTGCTGCGAATCTCTTAGGATCATCATAGTAAGCGATCTGGCTGATCAGCAGTGTGTCGGTTCCGGAAATAGGAACGTTGAGGTTCTTTCTCTCATCATACAGTCTCTGAAGTGCTGCTCTCTTAGCGTTGATGGTCTTGATACCCTCAGCGAGCTTCTCAGCTGTTACTTCATTGCCTGTTTCCTTCTCTACGAGGTCCTTGAGATCCTTGATCTCATCAGCCCACTTGAGATAGTCTTTAGGTCTCTTCATCTGTGGAAGATCCATGATGTGCATAGGAACGTCTGTGCCGAGGATCTCATAAGCCTTCTTCTTTCCGTCGCAGGTGTTCTCTCCGATATATACGTCAGCGAGTCTGTAGAACGGGCATGTTCTGTCGAATCTTGCTCCGAGCATAGCCTTGATCAGCGGGCATGTGTTGGCTGGAAGATATCTCTCACCACCAGGTACCCAGAACTGTGATCCAGCGCAGAGGCCTGTAGCGATAGCATCAGCAGCTACGATAACTTCATCAGGTACATAAGCGCAGAATGTGCCGAATACCTTGCCGCCATTCTTTCTGAACTCTACGAGCTCAGCAGGTCTGAGGCCGTGAACATCAGCGAGGACCATGTCAAAATAGTCCATACACTCCGGTCTGTTCTCCTGGGACATAAATACGTCACCGATAGCTCCAGGAAGTACTGCGCACAGCTGGTCGTGCATCTCGAGGTTCATTCCGAGTTCGCCCCACATTTTCTGATTGTCTGCCATAATTACTTTCTCCCTTTGATAATTATTTCAACATAAAATTACGCCATAAGGCGCCCCTTACTTCTAAATTTTACTATCCGTCAGATACAAGGCAAAATTGATAGATTCTATCGTATTGCCGGCTTGTATTTACCGCATCAATAGTTAATGCGGTTCACCGTTTTCCGCACGATAATCGCGCTTTTCCGGGGCACGAAAAAGGCAGATGACAATTGTCACCTGCCCGTTTTTCAGTTTCACTATGCTTTCTGCACAGCAGCTGCTGCTACTGCTCTTCTCCGACTTTGACCGTTCTTCTCTTGATCTTCTGGGTCGTGGTCTTCTCGAACGGTTCGGTTCTGAGATATACCTGCTTGATTCTCTTGAATGTCGGCATATCCTGGTTGATCTTCTCTATGTCGTAGTTTGCGAGCTCCTGTACTTCTTCCTTGCTCAGAGTCTTGATGCTCTCTTCTTCAGGATCGTACACGATGGTCACTACCAGTCTGTAATCCTCGCCTACTTCCTGGCCGCTGACGACGCACTCTGTGACATAAGGGATCTCGTTGATCAGAGACTCGATTTCTTCAGGATAGATATTCTTGCCGTTCTTGAGAACTATTACATTCTTCTTACGGCCGGTGATAAAGATGTAGTCATCCTCATCGATCCTTGCAAGGTCTCCGGTGTTGAACCAGCCGTTGACGAATACCTTGGCATTTGCTTCATCGTCATCAAGGTATCCCTTCATGATGTTAGGACCTCTTGCATAGAGTTCTCCGATTCCGTCTTCATCAGGGTCATTGATCTTGACCTCGACGCCAGGCATTGCATGTCCGACCGAGCCCGGTCTTCTGTAGAAGTAGCTCTCAGAAGCGATAGTAGGAGCTGTCTCTGTAAGTCCGTAGCCCTGTACTGTGAGAAGGCCGAAGTCTGTCGCATACTCAAGTGTCTTGAGATCGAGCGGAGCTGCTCCGCTGATCAGGAATCTCAGCTTGCCGCCGAGACCGTCTATGACATCCTTGAAGATCTTGCGTCTTGCATCGATACCCATCTTCATAAGAGCCTTGGATATCTTTCTGCCTGTTTCGAGCTTCTTCAGCTTGCCTTCCTTTTCAGCAGTCTTCAGAACTTTGCCGATGATAGCTTCGATGATGAGCGGTACGCAGAAGAATGCGCTGATGTGATACTCAACCAGCTCCTTCTGTACATACTTAAGTCCGCTACAGAATACATTGGTGCAGCCGTTGCTGAGGAACATCAGCGTACCGGTGCATCCGAATGCGTGGTGAAGCGGCAGGAAGATCATTACAACGTCATCTTCATAGATAGGCTCTACCTTACGCATTGCAGCGATGCAGGATGCGATATTTCGCTGAGTCAGCTGCGCCGCTTTGGCATCTGCACTTGTTCCTGATGTGAACAGGATGATATCTACCGCATGCTTGTCGATCACTTTGAATTCGCTTCTGTACTTCTCAACAAGCGGTGCGTATTCAGGAAGTCTGTCCTGGGCAAGATCAGACATCGGGATAAGTGTTTCAGCAACGATCCCGTCCATCGCGATGATCTTCCCAAAGTCCATTTTCATGCTTTCATCATATACGATGGCATCTGCCTTGCACTTTTTGAGCGAGTTGATGATCTCATCTTCCGGCAGTCCCTTGTCCAGCGGAACTACGACACCGACATTCACTACGATTCCGTAGTATGCGATCATCCACGGATAAGAGTTAGGTCCGATGACCACGATCCTCTTGCCCTTGAGTCCCTTGCTCAGGAGATATGCTCCGACACTGTCGACATCCTGTCTGAACTTGTGGAAGCTGATCTCCGTCTGGGACTTTCTGTCCTTGCTCTTGTAGATGAAAGCAGTCTTGTCAGCATAATGGTCATCCATGAAATCCAGGATTTCCTTGATGTCCTGGAATTCGATATCATACTTACATTTATACTTTCTCATAAGTTTCTTCCTTTTCCTCTCCAATATTCACAATATATCCGATCAATACGCATGTATTCCCCTCTATAAGCAGATGAGCAGACTCCCGTCTGCACACTGCCGTGAATATTGTCTTTATTTTACCATTCGTACATGTAATTGACCACACCTTGTGAAGAAATTACCAGTTGTAAAGTTTAGTGCCGTTCACCGGGCACAATAAAAGATGGCAGAACCGGGATCCTGCCATCTTCAGTATCTCTTCCCGTATATCCGGCCTGCTTCAGAATACCTGAGCCCGCCTACAGGTCTCTTATGAACCATCTGAATCCATAAGGTTCGATCCAGTATTCTGATTTAGGCCCTTCGCCCGGGATATATTCCCTGTCCGGCTCGGTCATGTCCTTCCAGTCAGCAGTCTCGATCTCGGTCCTGCATCTGTGCTCAGAGAAGTTGTAGATCCCGAGCATTTTCTGCCCTTTGTATTCTCTCACGACGCCCAGCACTCTGTCATCTCCGAGATTCACAGGATACATATTTGCATCCGAGTGGAAAACCGGGTTCTCCCTTCTTATATCGATAAGCTTCGTAATTCCTCCGAATATCCTTCCGGTAAGTGTCTCCGGATCGTTCCTGTGTTCGGCCAAGTCCCATCTGAAGTCCCCTCTGTGGAGGTTTCTGCTGTCCGCGGCCTTGTCCGGGTCCAGATGATACTTGTTGTCATTCAGCATACCGATCTCATCACCGCTGTACAGTACAGGTATGCCCCTGAGCATCAGCATCCATGCATGGAGCATGAAGTCTGCCGCAACAGCAGTATCAAGAGCAGTCATATCTCCTGATTCAATAGCTGCCTCCACTCCGCAGAGTGATGCCGTCGTGCCGCAGAGCCTGGCATCTGCAAGCACCTCTGAGTCATTATACAGCTCGCCCCTTGACGGGCTGCCCGGCCACTTTCCGGTGAACCAGTCGTTGAGGTATTTCTTGTGCGGAGCCTGCTGAGTACCGAACCATCCGAGATATCCGTAGTCAAGGCCCCAGCCTATATCATCATGGCACCTGAGATAGTTCTGGAACATGCAGTTGTCAGGCAGCATCTCCAGAATCTCAAGCTGGTGTCTCAGCAGCCTTACATCCCTTGTGGCCAGAGTATGCCATATGGTGCACATCGTCGTGACGTTATAGAGCATGTCGCATTCCGGTTTTTCAGGAGTTCCGAAGTACGGAACGACTTCCTTAGGCTCCATAACGACTTCTCCAAGCAGAAGTACGCTCGGGCATACGATGCTGCATGCCAGATTCATCATGCGCACAAGAGTGTGTACCTGCGGCAGGTTGCGGCAGTTGGTCCCCAGCTCTTTCCATATATACGGAACTGCATCGAGCCTTATGATATCCACTCCGCGGTTAGCCAGATACAGCATGTTCTCTGTCATGTCATTGAACACCATCGGATTGGCATAGTTGAGATCCCACTGGAACGGGTAGAACGAAGTCATTACTACCTTGAAAATGTCCTCAAGATATGTAAAACTCCCCGGTGCTGTCTCCGGGAACACCTGCGGCATGGTCTTCTCGAACTCA
>JAZQHU010000057.1:0-47323 GCA_045540775.1 Anaerovoracaceae bacterium
ATTCCTTGAGCATGGTCTCAAGCTCATTGACTTTGCCCTTGGCAGGACCTGTCTTGAGCTCTTCTCTCAGGAGACGAGGAGGAAGTGTATCCTTCTCAACGCCGGCAACGATGTTGAACTTCTTCTCGAGGTTCCAGATGCGCTCACCCTTGAGCAGGATGTCTTCGTCAGACTCATCGTCCCAGCCGCATGCTTCTCTGAGCATGCCTGCGATTTCAGGAAGTCCCTGCCCGAATGTCGTGAACAGGCAGATTCCAGCGGAATCGCAGAGCGCTGTAAGATCCTGGAATACCTTAAGTGTTGCTGCTTTTCCTTCTGTTACCAGAGGGTCCATTGCCATCGGGATACCGAGGACCTCAGGAGAAATCATGTATCCTCTTACATGGCAGCCGCCTCTGTTGGATGTAGCATAATTGAGGCCGATTCCCTGGATAGCGCGGCCGTCGTAAGCAGGCATTTCCTGCTTTTTGACTGACATAGACAGTTCAGGATGACCGTATTTCTCTGCCATTCTGTATGAGCCGAGGCCGAGGATCTTACCGAAGCCCTCGCCCTTGCATGTCATCTCTGTTGCATCTACCATGGCCTGAGCATCACCGAATCTCAGAGGGAATCCGATCTCCTCTTCCTTGATGCATCCCATTTCGAAGAGTTCCATAGCGCAGGCGATAGTTGCGCCCATTGTTATAGGGTCGAGTCCGTACTGGTTGCAGAGGAAGTTAGCCTTGCATACAGCACCGAGATCCTCAACTCCGCAGTCAGATCCGAATGACCATCCTGCCTCATACTCAGGGCCTTCGCCTCTTGACTTGAATGCGCCCTCAGCGATGTCGACAAGTCTTCCGCAGCCGATCGAGCAGCCGAAGCAGCCCTTGTTGCGGATCAGATGCTTAGCAGCGAGTGTTTCGCCGGAGATGTCGTCAGCCTGAGGGAAGAGAGCTCCGTCACGGCCGTTGTTGACAGGAAGTCCGCCTACGCCGTTTACGATATTTACGAGAATCATAGTACCCAGCTGCCCGAGCCCGGCTCCTGTTACAGGGTGAGCAGCAAGAGTGGCTCTTGCATCAGCACATACCTCGAAGAACTTGTCCGGATGAGCTACCTTGACTGACTTGGTTCCCTTGACTGCAATGGCTTTGAGCTTCTTGGAGCCCATTACAGCGCCTGTACCTCCGCGCCCTGCGGCACGGTGCTTGTCATTCATGATCCCTGCGAAGAGAACGCCTTCCTCGGCAGCTTTTGAAATAGTAGCTACTCTGAAGTTCTCACCGCATTCAGCATACAGGGCCTCAGTTGCATCAAATACATCTGATCCCCAGATAGCCTCTGCATCTCTGAGCTCAACAAAATCATCGTTGATGTAGAGATAAACCGGCTTCTCCGAAATGCCTTCGAAGATGATGCCGTCATATCCGGCATACTTCAGCTCAGGACCGAAGTGACCGCCGGAGTTCGAAGCCTCAATAGTGCCGGTGAGAGGCGACTTGCAGATTACATTGTAACGGCCGCCCGAAGTTGCGAATGTTCCTGTCAGAGGTCCGGTCATGAAAATGAGGTTGTTGCCAGGACCGAAAACATCACACTTAGGGTCGCACTCATCGCAGAAATACTTGGTGCCGAGACCTCTTGCACCTACGAACTCGCTTGCACTCTTAGCATTGAGAGGCTCTTTTGTGATCTTGCCGCTGCCGAGATTGACGCGGAGGATCGTTCCAACATATCCGTTATTCATCACTATGCCTCCTCTCCGATAAGATCTCTGTACTGAGCACTTACAGCAGCCCTCTTGTCATGGATGGCATCTGTGTCTGCGAATTCCAGCGCGTGACCAGGACAGAATTTAACACACTTAGGATCTCCGTCGCAGAGATCGCACTTAAATACCTTCTTAAGAGTAGGATGATACGAGATGTTGCCGAGCGGGCATGCGTTCTCGCACATCTTGCAGCCTATGCACTTGTTGTAGTTGATGACAACAGCGTTGTTGTCATTGCGAGTGATGGCTTTAACAGGACATACTTTCATGCATGAAGGTTCTTCACACTGAAGGCACATCATTGGAATAGCTACAGCGGCTTTCTCATACTCGAATACGTGGACATTGGCATACTTAGGATTGAACTCGCCGTAATGGCCGAATGAACACGCAAGTTCGCAGGTGCGGCAGCCGATGCACTTTTCCGGCTTGATTACTAATTTTTTCATAATCTCGCGGGCACAGAAAAAGGCCCTTCACCTCCCTTGGATCATTGAAAAACGAAATAATATCTACACTATGATTTTAATATATTGTTATTCCTTAAAATAATATCGCATGATTCATTCCATATTGCTTTTTGGAATAAGCGGTGTCTATAATTTTACTATCATGAACATACAGAATCTGAGATATTTCGCAATAGTGGCCAAACTGGAGAACGTATCGAGGGCAGCAGAACTCATGCACACCTCGCAGTCTTCGATTTCAAAGAATATATTGACACTTGAAGAGGAGCTTGGGATAAAGCTCTTTGACAGACACGGCAAGAAGCTTGTGCTCAACGATGCCGGCAAGAGATTCCTCCAGAGCTGCGACCGCATACTTCAGGAGACTGAGACTGTAGCGAAGGACCTCAGACACATGTCATCGGGAGATGACAATCTGATCAGAATAAGAGCTGTAGGGCTTGACCCGCATCTGTTTGCATTCATGTCGGCATTCAAGATTTCATATCCCAATGTGGAATATGCAGTCGACTCGGTTCCGGACAGCGACGACCTGCCTGATATCAACAGATACGATCTTGTGATATATCCTGATGAACTTAAATACCGCAAGTTCAAGGGGATAGACTTCTATACTGAAAAATATCTGTTTGCCGTACGGAATGATAATCCGCTCGCTGACAGAGTTTCCGTTCCGGTCAAAATGATGAACGGCCTGCCGATGGTGTTCCTTAACCACAAGCTGCAGTTTGAATATCCTTATCATGTATGCCTTGCACAGAATGTGAAGATGTCATCGGTCAATTATGTGGACTCAAGAGACCTGCACAGACAGATCATATCTAACGGCATTGCATGCGGCTTCGTACCTGAAGGCTGTGCTGAGATATACCGCAATGACAGCAGGATCAAGCTGCTGCACCTGACAGACGACAGGTTTACAAGGCAGATGAAAGTCTGCTTCAAAAGAGAAAAGCACCTCTCTGTTACAGGAGGTGCCTTCAGAAAATCTATGATTGAGTACTTCAATCTTCAAAGTGAATGATATCAAAACTCATGTCTGCGAGAGAGCCGACCAGCAGATTCTGCTTCAGAGGAGTCTCAAGGCCGCAGAGGCATCTGATGGCTTCAGATGCTTCTATGGCAGCGCATATCGCAGGTGTAACAGGAAGTGAAGTCTTGGTCGAAGGCTTATAGTCTTCTGAATACAGCTGGTGGAGCAGACCGGATCCCGGAGGGACAAGCATGGCCTGAAGGTCCCATCCGCATATTGCTCCGTGAACTATCGTAAGTCCGGCTTCGGAAGCGGCATCTTCAAGAACAAGCCTTGCTGCAGCATTGTCAAGAGCATCCACAACAAGATCAGCGTCCGCCATCAGACCGGCGGCGTTTTCTTTTGTCAGAAATTCACAGACAGGTCTGATGTTGACAGCAGGATCAATTGCATGCACACGTCCGGCAGCTGCAAGAGCCTTCGCAGTCCCTATATTCTCTGCTGTGCTGAGTATCTGACGGTTAAGATTGGATTCTTCAAATACATCGCCATCTACGGCAATGATGGAGCCTACTCCGGCTCTGGCAAGATGCTCGATGATATTTCCGCCCAGTCCCCCGCATCCGACAACTAACACAGTGCTTCGTGAAAGCTTTTCCATGTCTTCAACTGACAGCGCAGGTATGTTCCTGCTGTGCCTCTCACTTATGCTGTACATCACAAACCCCCTTTTCGACTGTTAAGTGCGCTTTCTGCGGCAATTTTTCCGGTCTTCTCACCCTGTGCAGAAGCGCTGTCGGCGATCTCGTGCACAAAGTCTGCGTTACCGCAGAAATGAAGCCATGCCGGATATTCTGATCCGGTAGTAAGACCCTCTGCAAGTTCCCTGTCTGGCTCAAGCCCCAGAGCCGAGATCAGAGTGTCGCATTCAATCAGTTCATCAGAACCGCTGTCAAGATGGTGAAGCGTGACCCCTGTCAGACGGGGATATCCATGTATCGCTGAGACCGTGGAGTTCAGAATGACGGGTATGCTGAATGCCTTTATACATTCCTCCTGATTCCGCTTCATGCCCCCGAGCTCTCCGCGCTGCTCCGCCATGCCGACGACTGTCTTGCCGAGCTGCACGAACCTGCGGGCCATGATCTGCCCGATATCACCGCTCCCGAGTATAAAGACCCGGCTGCCGATGTCATATCCGCCCAGCTCTGTCATCTCCTGTGCTTCTCCGGCTGTATATACGCCTTCCGGCCTTGTGCCTGAAACCGGAAGGGACCAGATCGATCTTTCACGGCATCCGGCTGCAAGGATACACTCTCTGAAGCGGATGCTTTTCAGACCGTCAGAGGAAGAAACCATTGCAGTCCTGTCAGGTGACAGTGAAAGGACGCGGCATCCGGGGAAATAGACCGCAGAAGAAGCCCTGAAACGGCGGAATTCCCGTTCAGAATATTCCGGTCCTGTAAGTTCCTGCCCGTACCGGCCAAGGCCGAAGCCGCTGTGTACACACTGAGGAAGTATACCGCCCGGAACAGGCCTGTCATCAGCGACAATAACTTCAGCACCCGAATCCGCTGCAGCCACAGCGGCTGCCATTCCGGCGGCACCGCAGCCTATGATCAGTATGTCAGTTGATAATTCCCTGATAAACGGCATGCACTCTCTCCTCTGACTCATTTTCAAAATGCTAACATGATTGAAGCATATCTGCAAATGAGATATATTAACAGACAGAATAAGCAGATGCTGTATTTCCGGGTGCTGCCTGAGGCAGGAGGACGGACCGAGATGACCAGAACAGATGTATTGATAATAGGGGCAGGCCTTCTGGGATGCTTCACGGCAAGAAATCTAAAAAGATATAATATCGATGTCATCGTACTGGAAAAGGAAAACGATGTATGCCGGGGGATTTCCAAAGCGAATACCGGCATCATATACAGCGGCTACAATAACAGGCCGGGAACATTTAAGCAGAAGCTGTGCGTACAGGCTAACGGGGATTTTGACGAACTGTGTCAGGAACTGGAAGTTCCGTTCAGACGTCCCGGCTCGCTGATGATAGGCTACGGACCGGTATCGGATGAGATCATAGCACGGAAGTTCCGTGACGGCATGCGGGGCGGAGTAAAGGGCCTAAAAATGCTGGACGGAAAAGAGGCAGAAGAGATGGAGCCTGCACTGGCACACGGGATCACTTCAGCGCTGCTTTCAACAGAAACGGGAACGATCGATCCATGGGACCTGTGTATCGCCGCATATGAGAACGCTGCATGCAATGGAGCAGAGTTCAGGTTCGGGAGCAAGGTGACAGATATCAGGAGAGAGGACGGAGGGTTCTTTACAGAATCTTCAGACGGAACCTATTATTCAAAAGTCATTGTCAACACTGCGGGGCTGTCATCCGACCGGATAAGAGAGATGACAGAAAAGCCTCTGATCAGACTGTTTCCTTCCGCAGCAGATTATATAGTGATGGACAGGTCCTGCGGCAGCATCGTGGATCATATTATCCTTCACGAGGGAGAAGACGGAAAGGGACTAACGCTGGTCCCTACTGCAGACGGCAACCTGCTGGTCGGCCCGACCAACAGAGAGCCTGATGAAGAAGCTGCATATGTGCAGGAAATGAGAACTGACTCAGACGGCCTCGGTCTTCTGAGGGAACTGTGTGCTGAAGTCGTGCCTGATCTGGATATGACTAAGCAGATAAGGACCTTCGGGTCTCTGAGACCGGATCCATACTATGTAGTATCTGACGGGGACGATGTGGTCAGACAGGAAAAAGGAATACGGGACATCCGGATCATTGAAGAGGACGGACTTTTCAGCCTGATAGGGATCAAGACTCCGGGATTGACATTCTCGAATGCGCTGGGGATGCAGATCGCTGACCGGGCAGCATCCTGCGCGGGCAGAACCGGGAATAACCCGGATTTCGATCCGCACAGGAAGGCGATAATCAGAGCTAGAGACCTGACCGATGAAGAACTGGCAGCACTGATAGAAAAGGACAGTGCCTACGGGGAGATAGTATGTCCCTGCATGCATGTTACAGAATCAGAAGTGCTGCAGGCAGCGGAAAGAGGCGCACATGACATTGAGTCTGTCAAGAGGCGGACAGGAGCCGGCTTCGGCAGGTGCCAGGGCAGCCGCTGCCGCAGACGCATAATGGATATACTGGCAAAGGGGGATCAGCAATGAGTGAATTTACACATTTTGACGAAAAAGGCAATGCGTACATGGTTGATGTATCGGACAAAGAAGTCACCCGGAGAAGTGCGACAGCATGCGGAACCATTAAGGTCAGCCGCGAAGTGATGGACGCTGTGCGTGGGCACAAGGTCCGCAAGGGAGATGTGTTTACGGTTGCACAGACTGCCGGAATAATGGGGACAAAACGCACATCAGACCTTATTCCGATGTGTCATCCGCTGAGTCTGACAAATGCCCTGATCAGCTTCGAAACAGATGAAGAGGCATGCAGTATAACAGCTTACTGTACAGCTGTCACAGATGGCAAGACGGGAGTGGAGATGGAAGCTCTTACGGGGGTGAGCGTTGCTCTGCTGACCATTTATGACATGTGCAAGGCAATAGATAAAAGAATGGTGTTCAGCGACATACATCTTGTTGAAAAGACAGGAGGCAAAAGCGGAGATTTTATATTCTGACCGGATGACGAGGGGCTGCGCGAAAGCGCAGCTTTTTTATTCTTATGAAAAATTGGAATATGCGATTTTCCAAATCATAGTAAGGCTATAAGTAAATGGTGATAAAATTCCCCTATGAACGATATGTATGGCCGGAAAATTAATTATATGCGTGTATCGATCACCGACAGGTGCGACCTGCGGTGCAGGTATTGCATGCCTGAAGGATGCGACAAAGTATCCATGAGCCAGATCCTTACATATGAAGAGATCCTGCGGATATGCAGGGCGGCATCCGGACTCGGGATAGACCGTATCAAGATTACAGGAGGAGAACCATTTGTCAGACTGGGCTGCGCCAACCTGATAAAAGAGATAAAGGCCGTTGACGGAATAAAGGAAGTAACGGTAACAACGAATGGCCAGACACTTGAGCGTTATATTGACGAGCTGCGTGACGCAGGCATTGACGGCATTAACATAAGTCTTGATACTCTGGATCCTGAACGATTTACATACATTACCGGAAGAGGGGTCCTTGAAAAAACTCTGAAGGGAATCGAACTCGCTGCTGCTTCAGGAATAAAAACCAAAATCAACTGTCTTCCTCAGAAGGGCTTCAATGAGGATGAGTTGGAGCAGATTGCAGGAATGGCATTCAGATACGGCATAGATGTCCGTTTCATTGAAATGATGCCGGTGGGGCTGGCGGATGCAGACACAGGCATTCCCAGCGAGGAGATCCTTCACAGGCTGAAGGAGAAATGGTCTGATCTTACGCCTGACGGAAGGACTCACGGCAACGGGCCGGCTGTTTACTATAACAGGCCTGGCGAAAAAGGTGCCGTAGGATTCATAAGCGCAATGCACGGGAAGTTCTGCGCGGAATGCAACAGGGTGAGACTGACAGCACAGGGTCAGCTGAAGCCATGCCTGTCCTACGATACAGGAACAGATATTGTCCCTGCGCTTAAGGGCAGCGATGATGAGCTCAGGGAAACGCTCAGGGCTGCAATATATATGAAGCCGGCGGAGCACTGCTTCGAAACTGTGAAGGAAAGAGCAGAAGAGCATGTGGAACACAGGCTTATGTCCCAGATAGGAGGATAAAATGTCAGGGAAAACCGGAAAAGTGATCGCTGTCTGCATAAGCGAGAAAAAGGGAACACAGAAGACAGAAACAGCATCGATCAGACTTATCCCGGGATGGGGAATAGAGAACGATGCACATGCCGGCAACTGGCACAGACAGGTCAGCCTTCTTGCTCTTGAAAAGATAGAGGACTTCCGGGCGAGAGGTGCCGATGTGGAATACGGAGCATTCGGCGAGAACATTATCGCTGAGGGATTTGACTTACGTTCGCTTCCTGTCGGAACGAGATTCAGGATAGGAGATGCCCTCCTTGAACTGACTCAGATCGGCAAGGAATGCCATACTCACTGCGCGATCTATCACCAGGTGGGCGACTGCATCATGCCGAGAGAGGGCGTATTCACTGTAGTGATTGAAGGCGGAGAGGTAAAAGCGGGCGATACTATCGAACTGATCGAAGCTGACCCGGACAGGCCGTTTACTGCGGCATGGATAACTCTTTCGGACAAGGGCGCTGCCGGAGAGCGTGAAGACAAGAGCGGACCGCTGATCAGTGAGATGCTGGGTGAAGCAGGCTATAACGTAGTTGAGGGCCTTCTCATACCGGATGAACCTGAGATGCTGAAGCAGCAGCTCATAAGACTTTCAGACCAGAGACAGGTCAATGTTATTTTCACGACCGGCGGGACCGGCTTTTCACAGAGAGACCGGACGCCGGAAGCAACTATCGAGGTCTGTGACCGGATGACTCCGGGTATTGCTGAAGCGATCAGAGCTTATTCCATGACGAAAACCCCTAAAGCCATGCTGTCAAGAGCGGCTGCGGGTATGAGAAAGCAGACTCTTATTATCAATCTTCCGGGGAGCCCCAAGGCGGTAAGAGAGTGCCTTGAGTTCCTGATGGGGCCGCTTGAGCATGGGCTTGAGATAATGCTTGGCCGTGATGGCGAGTGCGCAAGGTGATAATTCCTGAAAAGGATTCTGATCACATATATGTAGGTATTATATTGAAGGAGGCAACAGATGAAAGCGAAAAAGTATTTAGTATTACTCCTGAGCTTAGCAATGGTCCTGGCATTTACTGCATGCGGAAGCAATGAAAGCGAAGAAGCTGCAGAACCGGCAGAACCGGCTGAAACCGAAGCATCATCAACTCTGATGATGGCGACGACTACAAGTACAGAAGATACAGGTCTTCTTGACTACCTGCAGCCGCTGTTCAAAGAGGACACAGGCATTGATCTTCAGTGGACAGCAGTCGGAACAGGTGAAGCTCTCAAAATGGGCGAAGATGGTCAGGTTGACGTAGTTCTTGTTCACGCCAAGGCAAGCGAAGAGGAGTTCGTTGCGAACGGATTCGGAGTTGAGAGATTCCCTGTAATGTACAACGATTTCGTTGTAGTCGGACCGGCAGAGCCGCTTGAGAAAACGGATGACGTTGCGGCATTCTTCGGAGCACTGAACGATCAGCAGCTGCCGTTCGTATCCCGTGGTGATGATTCCGGTACAGATAAGAAGGAAAAGAAGATTTGGGAAGGACTTGGTATCGATCCTTCTTCCAATCCTAACTACATGGAATCCGGCCAGGGCATGGGAGCTACTCTGACAATGGCAAATGAAAAGCAGGCTTTCTGCCTGACAGACCGCGGAACATGGCTCAAGCAGTCGCAGGATTCTGAGAATGAATACTCGCTGGAGATCATCTGCGAAGGCGGCAAGGAGCTCCTGAACCAGTATGGCGTGATCGCTGTAAACCCTGAGAAATATCCTGAGGTAAACAACGAGGCCGCAAACAAATTCATCGAGTGGATCACATCAGAAAAAGTCCAGAAGCTGATCGCAGAGTTCGGCGTTGAGGAATACGGCCAGGCTCTGTTCACACCTAACGCAGGTACAGACAACTAAGAAATGGGAGAATGGCTCAGAGGGGTTTTTACGAATCCTGCTGTGCTGAGTGCTGTAAAAGTCACCTTTGAGATGGCTTTTGCTTCTACCCTCATCTCTGCGCTTCTGGGTATAGCGATAGGGCTGTGGCTTCAGAACCACAATTTTACGGGTAAGAGAACAATAGTCAGGATCAACCGGACGCTTATGGGCGTTCCTCCGGTGGTCATAGGACTTGTCGTTTACCTGCTTACAATGCGCGGAGGACCTCTCGGTCCTCTGTCGCTTCTTTTTACGATCAGGGGCATGATACTCGCACAGATTATGATCATAACGCCGATCATCAGCGGTATGGTCTTTTCGTATGCAGAAACCGCGGTCCCGGCGATCAGAGCTTTTGCGAAGACGATGGGGGCAGATAAGGGCCAGACCCGCAGACTGATCATAAGCGAACTGAGAAACGAGATATACTTCTGCATCATCACGGGCTTTGGCAGGGCTATAAGTGAGGTCGGATCCGTCATGCTTGTAGGAGGCAATATCAAGGGACATACCAGGACAATGACTACGATGATCTCCCTCCTCAAGAGTCAGGGGATATATTCCGAAGGCATAGGGCTGGGCCTGCTGCTCCTGATCATGGCTTTCATACTCCAGACCCTCAGTGATCTTGTCAGAAAGGAGCAGATCCGCGATGAGAATTACTGAACTGCGTAAACAGATCGGAAAAACAGATCTGTATATTGAAGATCTTACGCTTGAGAGCGGAATGATCCACGGGCTGGTAGGGCCTAACGGCTGCGGAAAGACGACGCTGCTCAAACTTATAATGGACATAATCACTCCGGATTCCGGCACGATAGATTTCGAAGGACTCAAACCGACGGACATTACGATGATGAGCCAGAGACCGTATCTTATGCATGCCAGCGTCTTTGACAACATAGTATATCCGCTGAAAATCCGGCAGGAGACGATAGATGAAAAAGCCATAGACAGACTGCTTGAGAGGACCGGGATGCTCGACATCAAAAGCCAGTATGCGGGCAGCCTGTCGAGCGGAGAGAGGCAGAAACTCTCTTTTATCAGATCGATAGTTTTCAGGCCTAAGATGGTGCTCATGGATGAGACTCTCTCCAACCTGGATTCAGACAGCGAACGGCTTTTTAAAGAAATGATCCTGGAAAGGCACCGTGAAGACGGCTCCACATGGCTTATAGTCAGCCACCAGTGGGATGAGATGAATGAATTGTTTGATAAGGTACATCACATGGAAAAGGGAAGGATCATAAGATGAAACTTTTCAATGTTGATACAGTAACAGAAGCAAGAGAAAAGCTGGAAAAGTATTGCAGCGGGATCGCACCTCAGACAGAGGAAAAAAGCCTTACAGAAGCAGCCGGCAGGATCCTTGCTTCTGATGTTGTTTCAAAAGAAAATATCCCTCCGTACAGAAGGTCTACCATGGACGGCTATGCTGTCAGGAGCAAAGATCTAGGAGCGGCAGGAGATATGATACCGTCTATGCTGAAAGTCACAGGGGAAGTGATGCTGGGCACAGATTCATCAGAACTCTCGGTAGAACCGGGCTGCTGCGTATATGTACCTACAGGAGGAGAGATCCCTTCGGGAGCTGATTCTGTAGTCATGATCGAATATTGCGAATCATTCGGTGACGGCATGCTTGCTGTGTCAAAATCCGTTTCACCAGGAGAGAATGTAGTTCAGGTCGGTGAAGATGTAAAGGATGGGGAAATACTTCTGTCAAAGGGCAGGAAACTCAGGCCTCAGGATATAGGTGTGCTGGCAGCTGCAGGTATAGCATCTGTGCCTGTAACGGTGCCGTGGCGCATCACAGTGATCTCTACCGGCGACGAGCTGGTGGGACCCGACGAGACACCGGGACCGGGACAGATACGCGATATCAACTCCTATACGATAGCTGCGAGAAGTACTGCTGAGGGATTTGATGTTGTGAGAGTGATTGCTCTGAAGGATGACGGGCAGGCGATTGAAAAGACGCTCGAGACGGCTAAGAAAGACAGCGATGTTGTCGTGATGTCGGGCGGAAGCTCACAGGGTAAAAAGGACATGTCAGCTGATCTCATTGCAGGAGCGGCTGACTGCGGAGTGCTTACTCACGGCATAGCGGCCAAGCCAGGCAAGCCTACGATAACAGGATATGACAGGGCGAGCAGTACGATGTTCATAGGACTTCCCGGGCATCCGGCGGCGGCACTGATGGTATATGAGCAGATCCTCATAAGTCTGTGGCGAATGCTGACAGGCGCTGAGGAAGAACTGACGGTCAGGGCAAGAGTCGATACCAATATCCCGGCAGCTCCGGGAAGGATGACATTCCAGCTTGTCAGGCTGACAGGCGGCGATGAGATCGAAGCCGTTCCGGTATTTGCCAGATCGGGAATGATTTCACCGATGAGCACATCGGACGGATATTTTGTGATGAGTGAGAATAGGGAAGGCATAAAACCCGGAGATATGGTCACCGTTCATCTCTGGAGGTAGGAAGACATGAAAAGAAATCTGTATTTGACGACCACACCGGTAGAAGAAGCAAGAGAAATATACATGAAGGCGCTCGGCGAAGCCGCTGCACCGCGCATTGAGACAGTCAGAGTGACAGATGCTCTGGGGAGAGTAACCGCAGAAGCTGTATATGCAAGATACTCTTCTCCGCTGTACAACTCTGCGGCCATGGACGGAATAGCTGTCGTCTCATCCGCAACTGAAGGAGCATCGGAAGCGGCACCGGTCACGCTTAAGCCGGACGAAGACTATATTATAGTAGATACCGGTGATCCTATTAGAAAACCGTATGACGCAGTTATAATGGCAGAGGATACGCAGGAGACTGAATCGGGTATGGTGATCCGCGCATCAGCGCCTGCATGGCAGCATATACGCCCTGTAGGGGAGGATATAGTTGTCGGAGAGATGATACTGACAAGTTCTCACAGGATACGCCCGATCGATATAGGCGTGCTCCTTTCAGGCGGAGTGACTGAGATCCCCGTTTTCGCACAGCCAAGGGTGGGCATCATACCTACAGGAACAGAAATCGTCGAGCCTTATGAAGACCCGAAAGAGGGGGATATCATAGAGTCCAACTCAAGGATGTTCGAGGCAATGATAAGGGAGAACGGCGGCATCCCGTGCAGATACGACATAGTAGATGACGATTATGACAAGATAAAAGCGGCCGTCCTGAAAGCTCTTGATGAAAACGACATGGTCATAGTCAACGCAGGCTCAAGTGCCGGTACCGAAGACTATACTGTTCATATACTTCGCGAGATCGGAGAGGTGTTTATACACGGAGTGGCAATGAAGCCCGGAAAGCCGGTCATACTTGCTAAGGCCTGCGGCAAACCTGTCATAGGCATCCCGGGCTATCCGGTATCCGCATATCTCGCCGTTGAGAATTTTGCATACCCGGTACTCAGGTCTTTTACGGGACTGTCAGAATCAAAGGACCACAGGATCAATGCGATTCTTTCAAGGCGCCTTGTATCATCACTTAAGCACAGAGAGTACGTTCGGGTCAGAGTTGGATATGTAGACGGAAGATACGTCTGTGCACCTCTTGCCAGAGGAGCCGGAGCGGCGATGAGCATGGTAAAAGCAGATGGATTCTGCGTCATACCGCAGGAATGCGAGGGCTACGAAGCCGGTGAAAGTGTGGAAGTGATTCTCTTCAGCTCTGCCGGGGACATTGACAGGACGATAGTATGCACGGGCAGTCATGATCTGCTGCTGGATGTCATATCCGATCTCATGTCAGGAGAAGGAGAGGGAATAAGACTCTCCAGCACGCATATCGGCAGTCTCGGTGGGCTGATGGCGCTCCGCAGAGGAGAGGCACACATAACACCTTCGCATCTTCTGGATGAGGAGACAGGAATATATAACGAATCATATATCCGTTCGATGTTTCCGGAAGACATGATTCTGGTAAAAGGCGTCCGAAGGATACAGGGGCTGATGGTCGCTTCCGGAAACCCGCAGGGAATTAAAGGAATAGAAGACCTTACAAGGATAAAATACGTTAACAGGCAGCGCGGGGCAGGCACCCGGGTCCTGCTGGACTACAAACTGAAGCAGGCCGGAATATCACCATCGGAAATTGATGGTTACGATGCAGAAGCATCCACACACATGGCTGTCGCGGCTCAGGTGGCAGGCGGCGATGCGGACTGCGGAATGGGTGTCTACTCTGCAGCACAGGCAATGGGTCTTGATTTCATTCCGGTAGGCGAAGAGGAGTATGATTTCGTCATGAGACCAGAAACACTTCAGATGCCCGAGGTACAATGTTTCCTGAGACTGCTCGGAAGCACTGAGTTCAGAGAAAAACTAGCGGAGCTGGGCGGATACTCATTTGAGGGATCAGGAACTATAGTAAAAATCACTCATTGATACAGGACCGGTACAGAAGGAGAGATTAAAATATGAAACTGATTCTCTGCGGAAAAGGCGGAAGCGGTAAAAGCACGATATCAGCATTGCTCGCCAGAGCATATGCAGCAAGAGGCTTTAAAGTGCTGGTCGTTGATTCAGATGAATCAAACTTCGGGCTGCACAGACAGCTGGGCCTTGGGCTTCCCGAAGACTTCACGCATTTTTTCGGACATAAGAAAGGCATATATGAGGAAGGTGCGCAGGATGTATTCGCGGGCGGCTGGCATCTTGAGGATGTTCCTGAGGCATTCATGTCGACGGACGGTTCTGTCCGGCTTATGGCGACCGGCAAGATAACAGATGCCGGAGAAGGCTGCGCCTGTGCCATGGGAACTTTGACTAAGACTTTTCTGGAACATCTGAAGCTGCGTGATGATGAGGTCGCTATCGTTGATACTGAGGCCGGAGTGGAGCACTTCGGACGCGGCATTGACCGCTTTGCGGATGCGATACTTTTGATCGCAGATCCGTCATATGAGTCTGTACAGCTTGCCGGGAAAATAACTGAAATGGGTAAATCTTTCGGTAAGCCTGTATACATCGTGCTCAATAAAGTGGATGAACAGCAGCGGCAGCTGATGGAGGAGCAGCTGGCAGGTCATGCAGCTGTCATAGCAGCGGTCAGTCAGGATCCTGAGATCCTCAATGCCGGACTGAAAGGAGAAAAACTGGAAAAACAGGTTGACGGTGTAGACAGAATCATCAGTATACTGACCGAATGACGGGATACTCCCCGCTCTGCCGATCTTATACATCTGGCTGCAGTACCGGGGGAAAGGGTCGACATTACATCAGCAGTTTCGAACTAACTTCGACTCTCGTGAATAATCATAACGAGACCGGATTGTATACATCATATTTTCACTCGAATGAGGAAAAACGGGCATGCGAATGGGTTGACACTTTTTCTACAACCTTTAGCCCGGTGATTGCAAGGGGTTCAAAAACACGAATCCCGTCAGCAGCTCCATTTTTGAGGACTTTCGGGTAATTCCGGAGGTCCTTTTTTATTGGATTCCTTGAAAAATCAACACCGTTAAATCGAAAAATCTGTAGAATTCTACAGATTTTCATTGCAGGTTGATATGACAAATGCTACAATCAAGTCGAAAAAAATGTAGAATTCTACGCTTTTTAAGAGAACGGCGGCGGAGGCTTTAATTATGATAAGAAGGGATAAATATCTTAACCAACTGATCAAAGCAAGAAACAATGGGTTTCCCAAGGTAGTCACAGGGGTTCGAAGGTGTGGAAAATCTTATCTCCTGGAAGAGATATTTCGTTCATATTTGCTTTCGGATGGTGTTAATGATGACAACATTGTTATCCTGGAACTGGATGACGATAAAAACAGCAAGTATAGAGATCCCTTGAAACTGGGAAGCTATGTCCGTGACTTATGTAGAGGGAAGGATACTTGCTATGTGTTTCTTGATGAGATACAGATGGTGTATCCGATAATCAATCCGAACTTGACGGGAGGAGAACACATACCCGCCGGTAAGAAAGATGAGCAAATAATCACATTTGTAGATGTCATACTGGGACTGTCCCGCGAAACAAACATAGACCTTTATGTTACTGGGTCGAATTCTAAAATGCTTTCTTCTGATATAGTCACTGCCTTCAGGGATAAGGCAACAAACATTCAGATATTTCCTTTGTCGTTTGAAGAATTCAATAACTATAGTCCAAAAACTGCTGTTGAGAATATATACGAATATATGCAGTATGGTGGGATGCCTCTTGCGGTCCTTAGCGATGAGGATGACAGGCGATTGTATCTGAAATCATTATTCGAAACTACATATTTCCGGGATATTATTGAGCGCAATCATCTGAAAAAAAGCGAGGCACTTGACGAGCTCTGCAACATAATAAGCACGTCAACAGGAGAACTTCTCAATTCAGAAAAAATAGCCAATACATTTGCCAGTGTAAGGCATGAAAAGATAGGAAAAGACACTGTAGAGAAGTACATTGCTTTTTTTAAAGATGCTTTCATTATTCAGGAAGCGAAACGATTTGATCTCCGTGGAAGAAAAGAAATCGGGGCACTACGGAAATACTACTTTTGCGATACCGGTCTTAGGAACGCCCGGTTAAATTTTGCATTCCCGGATGAGGGGCAAATGCTTGAGAATATCGTATATAACGAACTGATTTATAATGGTTATTCAGTGAATATAGGTGCATTTGATTCGATAGAGAAAAATAAAGAAGGTAAGTCTGTCAGAAAAAGCTATGAAGTGGATTTCTATGCTACGAGGGGATTGCGTGCATATTACATTCAGGTAACCGCGGATATATCGAATGCAGAAACCAGAGCGAGAGAGGTAAGACCATACATGACTTTAAATGATCAAGTACAGAAGGTTCTGGTGGTCAATAGACCGATCAGTGAGGGTCGGGATGAAAATGGGTTTACGATAATTGGAATTACAGAGTTTCTTCTGAATTTCATAAAATGATAAATGCATTTTGGATACACTTCTGGATACACTGTGTGAGGGACGTCTCTCCTTTCTTGAAATTTCAACGTTTCCGGAAATGCTATTTTATTCGACTCCCACTATCAGCTCCACCTCAATCCCAGAGTTTTCAACGACCCTGGGATTTTTAGTGTTTTGATCAAAACGAATCGACTCTCAAAAAGTGGGATGATAAAGAATAATACAGATTGATTAGAGGGAATTGAATCCGGAATATAACTGAGAACCTTGATCTCGCTCGATAACAGCTCCAATTTTGCAGATAGTGTCTGCAAAATTGACATGGAGCCATTATGTTGAACGTACATAATATGCCTGAAAAGGGCCTTTTCTGCAGGAATAACAACTGGAAAATATGTCTTGCCGGTTTTGCAGGCGACTTTGCAGGTGCGATATTACTTTTTGCACTTAATCAGCTCCTGTTCGAGCTGAATGATAACGTGCATTCATTTATCTACAAGGCAGCTGACGGACTCATGTTCAATCCGTTTTCAAATGTTCTGTCACTTATTATTGTGATCGCAGCAATAGCACTATCCGCAGTGTGCATCTATAAATTAGACAAAAGTATATTGATCAAAGCCGGACTGGCTATAGACCAGGCGAAAAAATCAGCAATCAGACTTGCGGTAATCACAGCGCCATATGTATATCTGATACCTTCTGAATGATTCTATAACTAAAATGAAGAAACCGCAGACATTTATTGTTTCCGGAGTTATACCTATGCTAAAATCTCAATATGTGGCATTTTTATCAACAAGGGAAGGGCATCATAGGGAGGAAAGAATATGTCAGACAAGATCAGATTATCGAAAGAGGACCTTGAGAAGGTAGCAGGCGGATGGCACTATGGACAGGCTTGCCCGTACTGCACTGCAGGAAGAGACCAGATGCTTTCTATAGGCACAGTTGACGGTGAAGAGTACTTTGAATGCCAGGAATGTCATGCAAGACTCCGTAACCCTAAGAACCGCTAAAGGAGACGGAAACAGCTTCAGACGGATCTGATTCTATATGCTGTTAAACAGGTCAGAAACTCCGGATTTGGTCCGGAGTTTTTTTGTCCGTAAATCTGTTATACTAGAAGCGGACGGAGGTTTACTTATGATGTGTAAGAAGACATTGACACTGCTGCTTGTGCTTCTGATGATGCTTGCGGCAGGCTGCTCCGGCGGTGAAAGTGCACCTGATGAGAGTGCACCTGAAGAGGCAGCATCATATGATGAACTGATTTTTGATACGTCCGTAGTTCACAGGATTGATGTCACATTGTCTGAAGAGGACAGAGCTGAACAGGTTGCGAATCCGACGGAGAAGACAAAATACAAGGCAGATGTCGTGATAGACGGAGAAGAAGTCAAAGATGTGGCCTTCCACACAAAGGGAAACTCCAGCCTGTTTTTTGCTGCGGATGCCGGTCTTGACAAGTTCAGTTATGCACTGAATTTTGGTAAGTTCACGGATGGCGGCACTTTCCATGGTCTGGATAAGCTCAACCTCCAGAACAACCTCACTGACGCGACTTCGATGAGAGAATACATGGCTTTCTGGACGTTCCGCAGGATGGGAGTCGATGCTCCAATGGCTTCATACGTATGGCTGACTGTAAACGGTGAAGATCAGGGCCTTTACACGGCACTTGAGGATGTCGGGGATAGTTATCTCGAAAGAATAGCAGATGGAGAAGGCGCGATATATAAACCTGAAGATAAAGGCATGCCTCTCGATTCTGAGGAGATGGAAAGGCTCAAGGCTGGCAACAGTGCTGCGCACAACTCCGGAGGAGGAGCTGATCTGAAGCATAAGGATGACAATGAAGAGAGCTATCCCGATATATTCGAAAATGCAGTGACTGATGATGACTCTGATAACCGCGCGAATGTCATCAGCGCATTGAAGGCTCTATCGGTAAGAAAAGACCTTGATAAGTATCTTGATACTGAAGAGATTATTAGATACTTTGCGGTACACAATTATCTTGTCAACTACGACAGCTACGCGGGGCCGATGCTCCATAATTACTGCCTGCATGAAAATGGAGGAAAACTCGCGATGCTGCCTTGGGACTACGACGGCTGCTTCGGACAATTCCCTGCAGACGCTATAGTCGGGAGAGATGCAGACAGCAAAGATGTCATCAATGCCGGCATAGATTCTCCGCTGGGGGCTGCCAGGGAAGAAGATCGTCCGATGTGGAGCTGGATAGTATCTGATGAGACATACCTGAAGGAGTATCATGACGATCTTAAGGAGCTTATGGATGTGATCGATTCCGGAGAATACGAGAAAGAGGCCGGCAGGGTATATGATCTCATTCTTCCATATATAGAGAAAGATACAAAGTCAGTCTTCAGACCGGAGAGATTCCAAAAAGCAAACGAAACGCTTATACGGATCTCGGAACTCAGGGCGGAGAGCATCCGCAGACAGCTGAATGGTCAGCTTGCGACAAGGTCTGAAAATCAGAATGAGGAGGACAAAGTGGACGCGTCCGAAGTCACCATCAGAGCTCTGGGGGCTACGGCGGATCTGAAGGCAGGCAACTGATAAATAATCTGATGAGGGGCAAAATAATCTTCTCCCAGTCAGGAAAGTGAGGACGGTATGGGAAATAAGTCGCTTTTCAGGATCATCGCGATTCTTATGATCACACTTATGTGTCTGTGCGGAACGTGCACAGCTGCTTTGGCTGAAGGAGAAATACAGAACGACACTGTTCTGACCGAGGAAGAAACACAGAATGGTGAAGAGCTGACCGGAGAGGACACAGCGAGTGATACTGATCCGGTGGAAGACGAGGTGCAGGACGGCTCTGTGCCAGCGGAAGGCGAAAAGTCGAATGAGGACTCATCTGATAAGGAGGGTGAGCAGATCGATGCAGCCCTGACTAAGGGAACACAAAAGGATGCTGTTCATGCTGAAAAGGATCCCGCAGAATCACTTTTGCCGAAAAACGGGATACCTCTGGTGATCGTTCGCGTTGATGAGAGCAAGACGAGCATCGATGATATGAACGGAAGCCCTGATCATTCTGTCCGCTGTGAATCCGCTACGATGGAAATCGTAGTACCCGAGGGCTACGGCATGGACGCGCCGGCAGGAGAAATGGTTCTGAAATACGTGCGGGGAAGAGGACACAGCACCTGGCAGATCAACAAGAAACCGTACAAGGTGGAACTTAAAGAGGCTAAGGATCTGTTCGGCATGGGTGCAAGCACAGACTGGGCACTTCTGGCCAACACATACGACAAGAGCCTGATGAGAAACCGCATCACCTTCCTGCTGGGTGAGCAGCTGGGTCTGGATTTTACACCTCAGCAGATACCGGTCGACCTTGTTATGATCGGAAACAAGACCGGAGTGCATTCTTATGGTACGTACTGCCTCAGTGAAACTATCAAGGTAGAGGAGAACCGTATCAATATCGGCAAGCTTAAGAAGAATGATACCGCTAACATTACCGGCGGCTATCTGATGGCGATCTATTACGAGCAGGATGGAGGGGAACCGGAGAGCACCAGGTTTACAACAAAAAACGGTATAGAGTTCATGAATGATTCACCGGACTACGAGTGTAAAACTGACGCGGACCTTACGGCCGCTCAGCTTGCTCAGCGTGACTACATACGCTCATATATGCAGGAAGTTGACGACCTCATTATGGATGCCGAGATGAAAGACGGCAAAATCACAGCAGAGGCACATAACCGTATCGCAGAGAAAATGGATCTGACTTCTGCTGCTGATTACTGGCTGCTCCAGGAAATACCATACAATACGGACGGGTTCGCTACTACGAGCACATATTTGTATAAAGCACGTGACGGAAAGCTGTTCTGGGGACCTCTGTGGGATTTCGATTACGCCTGGAACAATAACGGGATGTGGAGCCGGTCCAATGAGACTTTCAATAACACATCGATGCTCTGGATCGATCACCTTCGCGAAAACGATCCGCTGTTTGTTAAACTCCTGCGTGAAAGGTGGGAAGTTTTAGATAAAAAACTCCAGGATCTGACGAAAGACAGCGGCATAATTGATCAGTACAAACAGGAGCTCAGTCTCTCCCAGAAGGCAGATTGTGAAATCTGGAAAGAGCAGCAAGGGGAATACAAAGGTATTTCGGAAGAAGAATATAATACGGATATTGAGGAGCTGCGGGCATGGATCAATGAACGCCGTCAGTGGGTCAACGATAATCTTGATGATATCGGACAGGTCTTTTACACAGTAAGCTATGTGGCAGACGGAAAGACTGTTGCAACTGAGCAGGTCCGACATGGAAAGTATGCTGTAATGGATCCGGACGCACCGGTCAGGGAAGGATATGTCTTTGAGCGATGGAAGAATGGCAGGAAATCTCCGAGTCAGGTTGCTATAACGGAAGATACGACCTTTGAGGCAGTATATGTGGAAAAGGATCAGGCTGTCGAACCTGAATTTCTGGAAATATTTCTTCCTGAGGAGATGTCAACAGTTGAGCTCAGCACCGGTTTCTTCCCTGCTGTAAATGCAGGAGTCACATTGAAAGAAATTGCTTATGTAGAGCCTGACGATGCAACAAATACGCGCATCACCTGGACATCCTCCGATGAATCTGTGGCGGTGATCGATGAGGTGAATCACCGTGTGATCCTGAAAGGGACAGGTGACGTCACCATCACCGGAACGCTGTATAATGGATTAAAAGGCTCTTTCGTTCTCCATGTCAAAGACTCACGCCCGCAGCCTGAACCGGAGCCGGAGCCTGAACCGCAGCCGGCAGAATATTCGGTTGTAAGCGGGGAAGGCAGCTCATGGGAAAGGGAAAGCGGTACTCCGCTTGAGTTCAGATTCAAAAGAACAGCGGAAGACGACAGGACTTTTGATAACTTCACGGGCATCAGTATCGATGATAAAGACATCGACAAGTCGCAATATGAAACAGGCAAGGGCTCAGTTATAATACAACTCAAACCGGAACTGCTTGACAGCCTCACGACCGGAGAGCACAGGCTCACCGCAGTGTTTACTGACGGCACGGCCGATGCGCATTTCTCAGTCATTGACAAATCCGACGACGGCAGCGATGATCCGGGAAGTGACGAATCAGGCGATGACACTGACAGCTCAGGAAACGGTACTTCGGATGCCGGCAAAGATTCCGGAAATAAAAGCAGCGGTGTAAAGACAGGAGATGAAACCAACCTCGCACTGTGGATAATGATTGCGGGACTCGCAGCAGCGGAGCTTGCCGTGATGACCACAGCAAGGATGAGAAGAAGGAAATAGGCAGAGGAAGATAATAGGCAAAAGAAGACAATGCATGTAATGCAGGCAGCAGGCTATGGCACGATCATAGGCGCAGTGGAATAAATGCCTGAAAGGACTGTCAGACAGTCCTTTTTTAATGATTTTCTAATAATTCTCTAATTCCGTCTAAAGGACGCTTTCATTTTTTCACCTTATCATATAACCATCAAAACAAAGGGGGACAAAAAAGTCCCGTAAACTGATAGAATAAATAAGGAGGACAAAATGGAAAACTTTGAAAAGATCGAACAGCTCGTAAATAAGGCAGGATGCAGCTACGAGGATGCAAAGGCAGCTCTGGAAGGATGCGGATGGGACATGATAGATGCCATCATCAGCCTTGAGAGAGACGGAAAGGTAAAGAAGGAAAGCGCAGCTTATACCGCTCAGACGGCTCCGGAAGCAGAGATAATTTCCGAGGTAACTGTAGATAATACAGGAAGCCGCTCAGGAAACCAGGGCAATACAGGAAGCGCCGGAAAATCTGAAAAAGCTCCTAAGGAGAAGATGGGGCTCTGGAAAAGATTCAAGAGCATAATGACAGACAACAGACTTGTCATCATCAAGAGCAACGGGCAGCAGCTGGCTGATCTCCCGATCTGGATCCCGGTACTTGCACTCATATGCTTCTTCTGGGCTACACTGATCCTGGCAGTAATCGCAATGGTATTCGGATGCCGCTTCCACTTTGAAGGAGCGGATCTCGGAAAGATCAACATCAATGATACAATGGACAAGGCTACAGATTACGCTGAAAAGGTCAAAAACGACCTGACAAAGAAGAGAAATGACGGACAGAATACTGATAATTGAAGATGAAGAGAAGATCGCCCGCTTCATAGAGCTTGAACTCCTCCATGAAGGTTACGAAGCAGTGAAATGCGGAGACGGCAGAACAGGACTGGAAATGGCTGAAAGCGGAGGCTTCAGCCTTGTTCTGCTTGATATAATGCTCCCTGAGCTGAACGGGATGGAAGTCCTCAGAAGACTCAGAAGGAGCTCCGATGTTCCGGTAATCATGCTTACCGCCAGAGACGCGGTAATGGACAAGGTCGCAGGACTGGATCAGGGCGCTGACGATTACATCACCAAGCCTTTTGCCATAGAGGAACTCCTGGCAAGGATAAGGCTTGCGCTCAGGCGCAGCTCTCATCAGGCTCACGAAAACACTCAGGACACACCGGACGATCTTCTCAGATGCGGTGACCTGACACTGTCCCCGAGCCGCCACGAAGTGAAATATGCGGGAAAAGAGATAGAACTGACAAGCAGGGAATTCGACCTCCTTAATACTCTGCTTGTAAATAAGAATATAGTTCTGTCCCGTGACACTCTCCTGGGAACTGTATGGGGATACGACTACATGGGAGAGACCAATGTGGTCGATGTATATGTAAGATACCTGCGGAGCAAAATCGATGAGGTCTTCGGAATAAGCCTCATCCAGACGGTCCGCGGCGTAGGCTACGTGATAAGAGACGAAAATGGCTAAGGATAAGAGACGAAGAGAAAAACCGGTAAGCACCGGATCGATAGCTTTCAGAATAGGCCTGAGCTCAGGCCTTAATCTGCTGCTCATTTTTATCGTGCTCGACCTGATCCTGTTTGGCATATTCGTTGTCCCCGGCATTTCAGAAGGATCCGGGCAAGTGGAGCTCATTTTCAATGACATCAATGCTTTCTATGAGTTCATCAGGGAATGGAAGATAGATATCATACTGAGGACTGAGGGCATCATTGTGGTGCTGTGGGTCATCCTTGAGACACTGAAGGTGCGCTCCAAACTCAGACCTCTGCAGGAATTTGCTGACGCGGCGCTCAGACTGAGTAATATGGATGGGGAGATTGAGCAGCGCTATCAGAAGCTGGAAAATGCCATAGACATGCTAAGCCCGGCAGAGGATGATCAGAAGCTCGCAACGGGAGATGCTGAGCTTGCCGGCCTGGAGACTGCGGTCAATAAACTCATGTCACGCATGCGCGATTCCTACAGACAGCAGGCAAGGTTCGTTTCCGATGCTTCCCACGAACTCCGCACACCGATCGCTGTGATCAAAGGGTATGCAGACCTTCTTGACCGCTGGGGAAAGACAGACGAGAAGATCCTTGACGAATCGATCCAGGCGATCAAAAGCGAAAGCGAAAACATGCAGCACCTTGTGGAACAGCTCCTGTTCCTCGCGCGAGGTGACAGCGGAAGGACGACTCTCAATATAACAGATTTTGATATCACAGATATGATGAAGGAAGTGTGTGAAGAGTCTGCAATGATAGACCAGGCTCATACATACCTGTTTGAAGGAGAAGCGCCTGTCCCGGCCCGCGGCGATGAGTCTCTCATCAAGCAGGCGGCCAGGATACTTATCGAGAACGCGGCGAAATACACCCCGGAAGGCGGGGAGATCAAGCTGAGAAGTCTTGTGTCGGACGGTCACCCGGCATTCTCCGTGCAGGACAGCGGCATCGGAATAAGCGAAAGCGACATCCCGCATATTTTTGACCGCTTCTACCGTGCAGATGACTCACGCTCAAAGCAGACCGGAGGCAGCGGCCTTGGCCTTGCGATAGCAAAGTGGATCGTTGAACGCCACGGCGGGCGGTTCGACATCATTTCCCGGAAGGACATAGGGACAAGGATCACAGTGATTCTTTCCTGATGTACAGATATATCCCCGTTCTGATATAATAACTGCGTATGGTCTGAAAAATCAGAGGGCAAGTTATGACACGGAGTCTGTACGGGGGAAAAGCAAAGAAATTAATGTTATTCATGGCGTGCATAGCATGCCTTTTTTTGCTGGTTCCGCAGACAGCGGCCGCACAGGCGGAGCAAGAAGCAAAGCTGACAGTAGATCCTGTCGGCAGAAGCGAGAACTATACTGCTGTACTGTATAACAACACCAACGGACTGCCGACCTCAGAGGCCAATGCTATCACCGAGACGAGCGAGGGCTTCATATGGATCGGAAGCTACGGCGGTCTCGTCCGTTATGACGGAAATAAATTCGAGAGAATGGATTCCACAACAGGTCTCGGAAGCGTTGTCAGCCTTTTCACTGACAGTCAGGACCGGCTGTGGATAGGGACGAACGAGAGCGGACTTGCGCTGATGGAGAACGGAGAGTATACGTTCTTCAACGAGGATAACGGGCTCAGGGGAGATAAGATCTGCAGCATAGGAGAGGATGACAACGGAAACATCTATGCCGGGACATCAGAGGGCCTCAGCCTGATAACTCCGGAATTCACTGTTCAGCCTGTAGACGACAGGAGAGTCAACGGCACATATATAGAGCACGTTCATCACGGCTATGACGGGATGATGTATGTCACAACCAGCAATGATGACTATTTTACAGTCCGTGACGGGAAGGTCGTGGACTATATACCGCATGAGGATTCGGACATCAGGAATATCACTGATGTTCTGCCGGACGATGATGAGCCGGGAATGCTCTATGTTGCAGGAGGAGAATCGCAGCTGTATTACACAGACAACAAGCTTGTTCCGGTGGAAGGAAGGACTGTAGATATCTCTCCACTTTCAAGCGTTATAGATATTTCCAGGATCGATGACAAGATATGGGTCTGCGCGCGTAACGGCATAGGAGTGATCGATGATCAGGGATTCCATCATCTTGATGAACTCCCGATGTATAACTCTGTGACACAGGTTATGGCGGACTACGAAGGTGACCTGTGGTTCATCTCAACCCGGCAGGGCGTCATGAAGCTGGTTTCGAACCGTTTCTCGGATATATTTGAGCGTTTTGGGCTGGAAGATGCTGTTGTCAATTCTACATGTGTCCGCAACAGGAGAATGTTTGTAGGAACCGACACGGGGTTGATCGTACTTGATGACGATAAGCGTGTAACAGAAGTGCCTCTTACATCAGCGGTGACAGCGTCCGGGTCGGATCTCGGGTCCCGGGACCTCATACAGCTGCTTGAGGGCAACCGTATCCGTTCGATAATAAGGGACAGCCGGAACCGCCTGTGGATATCCACCTGGCGCGGAGCGGGCCTTGTCTGCTATGACGGAGAGAAAGCAGTCGTCTATACAACTGCGGACGGCCTTATATCTGAGCAGCTACGTTCTGTATGCGAAACAGCTGACGGTTCTGCAGCCGTCGCTGTTACAGGTGGCGTCAATATAATAAAAGACGGCAAAGTAACAGCCTCTTATGGTGAGAAGGACGGGATAAATCAGGAGGCCCTGTGCATCGCGTCAGCTCCGGATGGGGATGTACTGCTCGGAACTAACGGGGGAGGCATCTATGTAATCGGTGATAACGGGATCCGCTGCGTCAGCAAAGATGACGGGCTGAAGTCCGACATAGTGATGCGCATCAAGTATGACAGTGAAAGAAAGCTGTTCTGGATCGTCACGAGCAATTCTCTTGCATACATGACGGAGGACTACAAGGTGACAACTGTCACGAAGTTCCCGTATTCCAATAATTTTGACATGTACGAGAACAGCAAGGGCGACATGTGGGTCCTCAGCAGCAACGGCATATATGTAGTTCCTACAGAGGACCTTATTGCCAATGAGACGATCAGACCGGTTTACTACAGCATGGCCAATGGACTGCGGTGCATTGCCACTGCAAACTCATACAGCGAGCTGACAGATGAAGGCAACCTGTATATTGCCGGAAACACCGGCGTCTCGAGAGTCAATATAGAAGAGCCGCTTGAACTGATCGACGACCTCAAGCAGGCGGTGCCGTATATCGAAGGAGACGGCATTTTCTACTATCCGGACAAGGACGGAAAGTTCAGGATACCGTATACCGTACAGAGACTTACAATATACGGATACGTGTATAACTATTCCCTGACGGACCCTAAGATCAGCTACCGGCTCATAGGGTTTGACCGCAAGGCAGTAACCGTGAACCGCAGCGAGCTGGGACCTGTGACATATACGAATCTGGCCGGAGGAACTTACAGCTTTGTAATGGAGCTGCATGATGCAATGGGCAGGGGAAACAAGACCATGCGTGTCAGCATCGAGAAGGAGAAGGCTCTGTATGAACAGACCTGGTTCTTCATCATGACGGGAATACTCCTGTCAGGTATTATATATGCAATAGTCAGGCTGTATATAAGCAGGAAGATGATTAGGCTCGAGGTAAGACACCGCGAGCAGGCAGAAAAGGCGCGCATCTCGCACGAGCTGGGCATGGCAGGCAGGATACAGTCGAATATGCTGCCGCATGATTTCCCGCCGTTCCCTGACCGGAGCGAGTTTGACCTCTATGCGAGCATGGAGCCGGCCCGCGAGGTAGGCGGTGACTTCTATGACTTCTTTATGATAGACGATGATCATCTGTGCCTTGTAATAGCAGATGTTGCCGGAAAAGGCATACCGGCTTCGCTGTTCATGATGGTCTCCAAGGCGATCCTTAAGACCTATGCAGGCATTGAAAAGTCAGCTGCGGAGATACTGTACAGAGTCAACAAGGATATGTGTGAAAACAACAGGACTGACATGTTCGTTACCGTATGGCTCGGTATCCTTGAGATATCCACAGGCAGGCTGACCGCAGCAAATGCCGGGCATGAGTATCCTGCGCTGAAGAAGGCTGATGGGTACTATGAACTGCTGAGGGATAAGCACGGACTTGTTCTCGGCGGCATGGAGGATGTAAAGTACGCTGAGTATGTGATTGAGATGTCTGCCGGAGACAAACTGTTCCTGTACACCGACGGTGTGCCTGAAGCTACTGATGCTGAAGGAAGGATGTTCGGAACTGACAGGATGATCGATGCACTGAACATCGATAAGGATGCTGCACCTGTGGATCTGCTTGCCAATGTCCGCGGCGCAGTCAGAGACTTTGTCAGGGATGCGGAGCAGTTTGACGACCTCACAATGCTCTGCCTTGAGTACAGAGGAAAAGAACAGAATACACCGCAGTAAATTAATACCACATGAGTGTGGAGGATGCAGCAACGGCGTCCTCCACTTTTTATTTTGCGGTTATGACTGCTCTATGGCGATTACCGATAGCACGCCTCCCGCACAAGTGATACAATCAACAGGAAACTTACAATAAAGGATGACATATTATGCAGGATAAGATAATGATCCGCGGTGCCAGGGTGCACAATCTCAAGAATATCGATGTAGACATCCCGCTGGGAGAGATAGTGGGAATAGCAGGAGTTTCGGGGTCAGGCAAGTCCTCGCTTGCACTTGGCGTACTGTATGCGGAGGGTTCGAGGCGCTACCTTGAGTCTCTTTCTACATATACCAGAAGGCGAATGACACAGGCGGCCAAGGCAGATGTCGATGAAGTGAGATACGTGCCTGCAGCGCTGGCTCTTCACCAGAGACCGGGAGCAGGCGGGATAAGGTCGACCTTCGGGACGGGAACAGAGCTTCTGAACAGCCTCCGTCTCATGTACTCAAGACTTGCGAATCACCGCTGTCCTAACGGGCACTATCTGAAGCCGACTCTGGCAGTAGCTGCCGAGCAGGAACTCGTATGCCCTGAGTGCGGTGAGCATTTCTACGCACCAGGTGCGGAGGAACTAGCCTTCAACAGCCAGGGTGCTTGCAAGTGCTGCGGCGGAACAGGTACGGTAAGGACTGTGGACCGCGCTACGCTGGTTCCGGATGAGAACCTGACTATCGACGACGGAGCTGTAGCTCCGTGGAACTCTCTTATGTGGTCTCTTATGACCGATGTGTGCAGGGAGATGGGTGTCAGGACGGATGTGCCTTTCCGTGAGCTGACAGATAAGGAAAAAGAGATAGTGTATGACGGGCCGATGGTCAAGAAGCACATCTTCTACAGACCGAAGAAGGCGACCACCGCGACCGCAGGAGAGATGGATTTTACATACTACTCCGCAACAGCTACAGTCCTCAACGCTCTGAACAAGGTCAAGGACGAGAAGGGCATGAAGAGGGTCGAGAAGTTTCTCAAGGAAGAGACCTGCCCTGAGTGCGGGGGCACAAGGCTGTCTGATGCAGCGAGGACGCCTCTCCTTCGCGGGATATCCCTTGCTGATGCGTGCAAAATGACATTGGGAGAACTGACCGTGTGGGTCGATGGTGTGCCGGCATCGCTTCCTGAAGAGATGAGGCCGATGGCTGAGAGTATATGCGAGTCATTCCGGACGGTGGCAAAGAGGCTTATGGACCTGGGGCTGTCGTATCTCTCACTGGACCGTGCAAGTTCAACGCTGTCGACCGGTGAGAGACAGAGGATGCAGCTTGCCCGTGCTGTAAGAAACCGTACGACTGGAGTACTCTATGTCCTGGATGAGCCGTCGATAGGACTCCATCCTTCGAACATAACAGGCCTGAGTGGAGTTATGCACGATCTTGTCGATGACGGCAACTCGGTTATTCTGGTCGACCACGATACTCAGATCCTGAGAGAGTCAGACTGGTTTATCGAGCTGGGCCCTGAGGCAGGTGCTTCCGGCGGCACAGTGATCGCAGAGGGAACGATAGAAGACATAGAGAATAACAGCGCATCAAAGATAGGCGGATTCCTGTCAGGAAGGGACTCGGTAAGACTACGGGAAGCAATCCCTGAAGACAGACTCTTTGAAGAGGGGACCATTCACCTTGAGACGGGAGAGATACATACGGTGAAGCCGCTGGATATCCGGATACCTAAGGGCAGGCTCACTGTGGTTACGGGAGTGTCCGGTTCGGGCAAAACGACAATGGTGCTCGAGAGTCTGGTGCCTGGTCTTGATGCGAAGACTAAGGGGAAGAAGCTGCCTGACCATGTCAGGAACATCGATGCGCCGGGCATAGAGCATGTCAAGCTCATAGACGCTTCGCCTATAGGGATCAACATCCGCTCGACCGTTGCGACCTACGCGAATGTGCACGATGAGCTCCGCAAGATATATGCAAGGACAGCAGACGCTAAGGAGAAGGGCTACAAGGCGGGCGCGTTCTCATACAACACAGGAGACCTCAGGTGCCCGGTATGCGACGGGACCGGAAGCATCAGCCTTGATGTTCAGTTCCTGCCGGACGTGGATATAGCGTGCCCTGAATGCAGAGGCTCGAGGTACTCGAAGGAAGCTTACCGCATCAGGCATTTCAATAAGGACGGAGAAGAACTGTCGCTGCCTGAGCTGATGGCGATGGATATAAATACAGCAATCGGATTCTGCAGGAACATGAAAAATGTCTATCCGAAGCTGGAAGTCCTGCAACGCCTCGGCCTTGGTTATCTGACACTTGGCGAGGAGACGCCGAGCCTGTCAGGCGGTGAAGCGCAGAGACTCAAGCTTGCGAGCGAGATGGGACACCTGCAGACGGATTCCGTCTTCGTCTTCGATGAGCCTACGATAGGCCTGCACCCGCTGGATGTACAGACTTTGCTCGGAGTATTCTCGACTCTGATAGACAACGGTGCCACTGTAGTCGTTATCGAGCACGATCTCGATGTCATAAAAAATGCCGACTACATCATCGACATGGGACCCGGCGGGGGCCTTGAAGGCGGCAGAGTCGTAGCCTGCGGCACACCTGATGAGATAAGAGCCTCAGAGGAGAGCATAACAGGAAAGTTCATGGTATAATCGTAATCGTAAATGAGGGGAAGCACGCTGTCACAAAGGCAGCTCTGATTCAGATAATAAGGGGGAAGAAGGATGTATATCAGTGACATCATGACTACTGCACCTGCAGATGAAAGAGGTGCACTCGAGACCAAGGTATACCAGGAGCTGGAGAAGCTGAACATCAGCTATGAGAGAGTCGACAATGATTCAGTCGAATCGATGGATGAATGCGTCGAGATCTCTGACAAGCTCGGTGCTGAGATCAGAAAGACCATCGTGTGCTGCAACAGGCAGAAGACGGATTTCTATCTCGTGATACTTCCGGCCAGTAAGAGATTCGATTCCAAGCTGTTCGCAGCCATGATGAGGACAGCAAGAGTCTCGTTCGCATCTGCTGAAGACATGGAGAGCCTGATCGGTCTTACACCGGGCGAGGCCTCGGTAATGGGTATCCTGAACGATCCGGAGGGCAAAGTCCAGGTCGTCATAGACAAGGCTGTTGCCGATGCTGAGTGGTTCGCCTGCAATCCGGGAGCGAATACTACGCACATCAGATTCAAAACCAAACAGCTGATCAACAACTTCCTCCCTGCAGAGGGACACAAGCCTGAGATTATCATGCTGTAAGGCATGATTCAGCAAGGCTGGGAAGTCCGTTCAATAATCAAAGCAAAAAAGAAAAACGCTCTGTGAAGTTCGCAATGAAATTTCACAGAGCGTTTTCCAATATTGTGCGTGACTGCGATGTGTGACCCTGGTTGTTAAGCAGCTTTTCTGTCTGCAGATGCAGCGCTGACTCTGACGTATCCCTCTGTCAGGAGCTCGTTGATGCTCTTAGGCTGTGCCATGATGCCGAGAACTTCTTCTGTCTCTGTATCGATCCAGCACTCGATCCTGTTCCATTCTGTCTCGAGGAGGATTCCTGTGAGGATGTCCTCGGAGGCGATGATGTATACGTTGTAATTCTCGTTCTCTCTGATTCCTGCCTCTGCTGCTGCCTTAGCGATAACTGCTGCGTTTACTGTATTGATAGTCTTCATTGTTTTTTCCTCCTTATTTATATGAATGATGTTTTTTGCTGTGTGAAGTTTTCTATCTGCTGCCGGCTGCTCTTGCGTCCGGCCGTTTTCCTTAGCTGATGTCTGTAGTATAGAGGGCAAAATTAAGAAAACTATTAGAAATTCTAAGAATTATAATATTTTCGAAAAGTCCCTAATTGAATTCTTAGAAATGTCTGCTACCATATTTTTAGTATAGTAAAGAGGGGTGCCGGCACTGCCGGCTGAGACGGAGGAGATAATGAGGATTCTTGTAGTAGAAGACGAGAAGAACATGAACCGCCTTATAAGCGAGGCGATGGAGGATGAGAAATACAGCGTCGACAGCTGTTATGACGGAGCGGAGGCTCTCGAATTCGCACTGGCAGCTGACTATGACGTGATAATACTCGATGTGAATCTTCCTAAAATGGACGGCTTCACTGTCGTGGAGAGACTGAGGGACAGAGGGTGCGCTTCACCTGTGCTGTTCCTGACGGCGCGCGACAGCGTGATGGACAAGGTGACAGGGCTTAATGCCGGAGGAGACTATTATCTGACCAAGCCTTTCAGCTTTGATGAGCTGCGCGCCGTGGTCAAGGTAATGGCCAGGAAATATACAGGCAACAAGACCAACGAGTACACTGTCGGAGATCTCGTCGTTGACACGGACTCACGCACGGTGACACGCGGCGGAGAGCCGATAGACCTCACGAGCAAGGAATTCGCTTTGCTCGAATACATGATAAGAAACAAAGGTGTCGTGCTCTCGCGGGAGATGATCGAGAACAACCTGTGGAACTACGACTACGAAGGCGGCACCAACGTAGTGGATGTATACATCGGCTACCTGAGACGCAAGATCGACAAAGGTCATGACCGCAAGCTCATACACACCGTGTGGGGCACGGGCTGGGTGCTGAGAGAGGAGTAGGATATGTCAGCGAAATTAAGACTGGCCCTGTGGGTCACATTCATGGTGCTGCTGGTATCCGTAATGGTCCTCGTCTTCGTCCTGGTCATCAACAGGCACTCCCTGCCTGAGGACCCGGCTTCATATCTTGTAGAGGTAGTCCTGGACAATGCCAACGATGTCGAGTACGACAGGGGCAAATTCGAGTGGAATGAAATGTCGGTGTACAAGAGAGGCGTTTACTGCTCGTTCTACAACACTAACGGCGAACTTCTGCTCTCGGCAGACAAGGAGGACATGGATTTCTCAGGGGTACCGTTCATGGCAAACAAGATAAGGACAGTGCAGTCGGGCGGTAAGGAATTCTATCTCTACGATTATTATGTGGACATGGAAGTCTCCGGCCTGTGGATAAGAGGTGTCGTCCTGACCGACAGTCATCAGGGAATCACGGACATAATCCTGAGACTTACCGTTATAATCCTTCCGCTC
The DNA here is from genome assembly GCA_045540775.1 of Anaerovoracaceae bacterium. GTDB lineage: Bacteria > Bacillota > Clostridia > Peptostreptococcales > Anaerovoracaceae > Crickella. Next base: position 33,085 of record JAZQHU010000057.1, read on the forward strand.
ATACTCGTTGTGACATTCCTCGGAGCCCTCTGGATATCCTCGAGAACCTTCAAGCCGATCGAGAAGATCGTCGCAACGGCCAACTCCATCAACGATGCGGATGACCTGACAGACAGGATCGCGCTCAAGAGGGGGCCTAAGGAGATGAAGCAGCTGGCAGGAGCATTCGACAGGATGTTTGAGCGTCTTGAGAAGGTGTTCGACGCCGAGCGGCAGTTCACCTCAGATGCTTCGCACGAACTCAGAACGCCGACGGCGATCATTCTTGCCGAATGTGACAGGGCAAAACGCAAAGCGAAGACCCCGGAGGACTACCGCGAGTCGATAGATAATATAAGCGAGCAGGGCAAGCGCATGTCGGCGCTTATTGATGAGCTGCTCGGTATCACAAGACTTCAGCAGGGAACTGAAAGGTATCCTCTGAGCAAGGGCGACCTCAGTGAATTCGTGACTCTGTCATGTGAGGAGTTCGTGCCGGCCGATGACCGCGGCATCCGTATGGAAACTGAGATCGAGCCTGGAATAGAGTGCAGCTTCAATGCGTCTCTGATATCCCGTGTCATATATAACCTCCTGCAGAATGCTTACAAGTACGGCAGGGACAACGGATATGTAAGGCTGTCACTTGCCAGGGAGAACAGTGACGCCGTTATAAGAGTGAAGGACAACGGCATAGGTATAAAGAAGGAAGACCTGGATAAGATATGGCAGAGGTTCTGGCAGGCAGACAGCTCCCGCGGAGCTGAGGGCGGCAACGGCCTTGGCCTTGCAATGGTGAAAGAGATCGCCGAACTTCACGGAGGATCGGTAACTGCGGAAAGCACGGAAGGCCGCGGCACCGAGTTCATCTTCAGACTTCCGGCAGCTGCATGACTCCGGGCTAAACTGTAAGTAGACCGTCTGTTGGAACTGAAAAATGTACAGCAAACAATAAAATAATGTAAAATCTACCCTATATTACTCTTTTGAGGGGCAACTGCGAATCATCACAAACGGACCGGGACAGCCTGAATGAACGGCTGCCCGCAGGAGGAACCTTTATGAAGATCACGATTGTCGGAGGTGGGAATATCGGGACACAGTTTGCTGTCCACAGTGCGGAAAAAGGCCATGAGGTGTGGATGTTCACCTCCAATCCCGCCCGGTTCCGCAAGCACATATCTGTAGTTGATCATGACGGAAACGTCGCTCATGAGGGAGACATATGCTGGGCAACCAATGACCCGCATGAGGCTTTTCACGACGCGGACATGATAATGATCACCATGCCGCCTACGATGATGATCCCGCTGGCGGAGATCATATATGAACATACAGGCAGTAACACGCTGATAGGCTTCGTTCCGGGGAACGGAGGCTTTGAGCTCGCGTTCAGAAAGTGCATAGACAGAGGCAACACCTTTTTCGGCATAGACAGGGTTCCTGCCATTGCGAGGCTGACAGAAAGAGGCAGGACGGTATGCTGCTCGGGATACAAGGACAAACTGTATGTTGCGGCACTGCCGGCTGAGAAGACTGAAGAATGCAGCGCGATCATCGAGAACATATTCGATATCCCGTGCGTAAGTCTTCCGGGGTTCATGGCGCTGACACTGACACCGTCCAACCCGATACTTCATACGGCGAGACTTTATTCGATATTCAGAGACTATAAGCCGGGCATGACATACGACACGGTCCCGCTGTTCTATGAGGAGTGGGATGATGAGTCCTCTGAGCTGCTTCTGGCGTGCGATGATGAGATACAGGCGATCTGCAGGGCACTTCCGGATTTTGGACTGGAATATGTAGTCTCCGAGCGGGAGTTCTATAATGCGGACACACCGGCTGAAATGACGCGGGCCATATCCACGGAGGAGTCTCTTCTCGGACTGACAACACCGTCCGTAAAGGCAGAGCCTGTTGCGGCCAAGAGCAGGGGCCTTGACGGACTCAGGACCAGAAGGCGCCAGAGAAGGGCTGCGCTTGAAGAACATGCTGACAGAAGAAGCAGATGGAGAGCCATTGCCCAGATGCGGCACGAAGAGTATCTCAGCCGCACGACTGAAAAGGATGCGTTCATACCTGACCTGCACTCCAGATATTTTACGGCGGATTTTCCGTACGGACTGATGGTCATAAAGCAGATAGGAGACATAGCCGGGGTCAGCATGCCGAACATAGAGATGCTGCTCGAATGGTATGACAGCATTGCCATCATAAACGACAAGCTCATGCTGGCAGATTATGGCATCACGGACATGGAGAGCCTCAGGGCGTTCTACCTGCAGTGAGCATCCTGAGCAAAAGAAATCAATAACAGAGTGACGGAGAGGGATCGCTGATACGGTCCCTTTTTTTCAGTGAAGGGCAATCCTGCCATATGGAAATATGGTAGAATCATTTTGAAAATATTACCAATAACATATAAACAGGAGCAGTTAAGATGGCTAATGAAAAATGGGATCAGGACAAAGTGCATCAGATGGTTCTCGGTCAGAGAGCTTTCTTTCAGACCGGAAAGACTCTGGATGTGAGCTGGAGGATAGAGCAGCTCAAGGCGCTCAGAGGTGCGGTGAAGTCACACGAAGCTCAGATACTGAGAGCTTTGAATGAAGACCTCGGCAGACACCCGGTCGAGGGATATTTCTGTGATGTCGGAACTGTCATCCTTGAGATAAACGAGATGATCAGCGGCCTCAGAAAATGGGCGCGTCCGGAACTGCACTACAGCGGCCCTCTGTGCTTCCCGAGCGTGAAGACCAAGGTGTACAAGATGCCGTACGGAGTTAGCCTTATCATCAGCCCGTTCAACTTCCCGTTTACACTGTCACTCGGCGTGCTGGCCGCAAGCATCGCGGGCGGAAATACCGCGGTCATCAAGGCAAGCTCCAAGTCTGTCAGCTGCACGAGAGTCCTGAAGGAACTCATTAAGGACACATTCCCTGAGAACTATGTAACCGTAGTTGATGGCGGACACGATGTAGCCGACATGTGCCTTGAGGAGAGATTCGACAAGATCTTCTATACAGGATCGCCTAAGGTCGCAAAGCATGTAATGGAGAAGGCGTCCGCAAACCTTACGCCTGTAGCTCTCGAGCTCGGCGGTGAGACGGGCAACTGGTGTATCATCAGAAAGGATGCAGACCTTAAGGATGCAGCACGCAAAATAGCATTCTTCAAGATATGCAACAGCGGACAGGTGTGCATCAACATAAACCAGGTGGCAGTTGCCGAGGAAGTCGCAGATGAATTCCTTGAATGCCTCAAGGCTGAGATAGTCAGGCAGGTCGGAGAGCATCCTAGCAAGAACCCTGAGTATCCGTGCCTCATAACAGATGCGGCATATAAAAAGTGCGCTGATGAAGCTGATCGTTACAGAGACCGCATAGTGTTCGGCGGCATGGGAGACGAGGCAGCCCGCAAGTATGACACGACCGTCATCTATCCGGTGGGCATCGACGAGGAGATAGTCACTCACGAGCTCTTCTGCCCGCTCCTCCCGGTCGTTCCGTTCAAGGACTCAGACATAGACAAAGTGCTCGATGTCATAGCATCGAGGGAACACGGACTGGCACTGTATATATTTACGAGTGACGTAAGATGGGCGGACAAGGTCATGAGAACGCAGCAGTACGGAGGCGGCTGCATTAACGAGGTGTGCATACACATGATGGTCAAGGGCGTTCCGTTCAACGGAACAGGCCATTCCGGCATGGGAGCATATCACGGAGAGTGGGGCTTCAGAGAGTTTACACATCCGCAGACAGTGCTCTTCGGGCAGACTAAATTCAACCTGCCTCTGAGAGTGCATCCGTACAGCGGTGCGGTCAATGCATATAAAGATAAAGTAATAAGGATATTCGAGAGATAGAGTTGCCCTGAAGGGCCGGGAAGCAGGACATGTCAGAGAAAAGCAGGAACGGATCTGCAGAATACAGCCGCTCGCTGACCGGCGCAGCCATAACGCTCTGCGGAGCGGGACTGTGGGGCTGCAATGCGGTCGTAAGCAAATTCCTCATGGCACAGGGTATAGATACGATGTGGATGGCAAACTTCCGCATGATCACGTCAGGCCTCGTGCTTCTGCTGTTTGCTGCGATAAAGAATCCGCATGGACTCTTCGACATATGGAAGGACAGGAAGTCAGTCCGGAGGCTGCTCGTCATTGCGGCTCTGGCATTCGGAGTGTGCCAGCTGACATACTATCTGGCGATACGGTACAGCAATGCCGGGATCGCGGCGGCACTTCAGCAGACGGCACCGGTATTCGTACTGGTATATGTCATACTGAAAGAGAAAAGGAGGCCTTCATCTGCGGAATGGATCACATTTCCACTGGTGCTCGCAGGCTCGTGGCTGATCGCGACACACGGGGATTTAAGCACGCTTGCGATACACCCGCTTGCGCTAGTATTCGGACTTGTCTCGGCGGCGACCTGCGCATTGTATATAACTCTGCCGTCACCTCTTATCAGGAGGTACGGGACCTTTGAGACGGTAGGCTGGGGGCTTTTCCTCGGAGGATGCTTTCTTGCACCTTTCTGCAGACTGTGGGAATTCCCGCAGTCGTGGAATGGGCAGATGATAGCCGGAATGGCGTTCATAATCCTTCCGGGAGCAGCTATGGCCTTTGCCCTGTACCTCTACGGAACGAGCATAGTGGGCCCAGTACGCGGAGGCGTGTACAACCTGTTCGAACCTGTAGTTGCAGCAGTAGCTTCCTCAGTGTTTCTCAGCCAGAGATTCCACATCGCTGAGACTGCAGGAATAATCATGATCCTGACGGGTATCGCGATACTGACTGTAGCAAAACCGCAGAGAAACGGGCGAAGCTATTGACCCGGACGCATGTTTCGTATATTGTAAGACCGCCGGACCAATCCGGTAATGAAGGGGTTAAGCCTGATACCGAAGATTATCACGTAGAAGGAGAGACCTTAATGCGCAACCTCTGGTACGAGAGCACGATGCACAGACAGATAAGGGACAAGCGCACTGACAGAAAGCGTCGTATAGGCAAGGACATCCATCGTTACGGCAAAGATGTCCTCGCTTCTGATGAACTGAAGCAGGCTTTTGACCAGACGCACCACACCTGGTCGACTGTAGGCGAGCACACCCTCAGAGTTGCAGCCTCGAGCGTTATGATCAGCTACGCTTTGCGCAAGCTGAATATCAAGGTCAACATACCTGCCGTAATAATCGGTGCGCTCTGCCATGACCTCGGCATACTCGGAAGAGACACCAAGTTCGAAAACAACAAGGAGTGCAGCAGGGAGCATCCGGGCGAGTCGGTAAAGGTCGCCAGAGAGCTGATCCCTGATCTGACCGAGCACTCTGCAGATATCATCGAGCGCCACATGTGGCCTGCGGGACAGAGCAAAGCGCCTAATTCCCTTGAAGGCGTTATCGTCTCTGCTGCAGACAAGTATTCAGCAGTAAAGGATATAGTCAAGGGAAGCGATGTGAAGCACACCGGTGTGAAGAATGTCGCCCATGATCAGGCGGAGTGGCTTAGAGAGCAGAGCCGCACGCAGACAGAGAAGGTCCGTGACTTCAGCCGCGGGCTGCAGGAAAAAGTCAGAGATCAGATACATAAGTAGAAGTACATAGTTCCGGATGCATCCGGAAATGAAATAATGTAAGAGCGTTGCCGCCGGGTAACAGACAGATATTGCATCTGCTCCATGTCGTTAGGCCATAGAAGACATGGAAGCCGGTGCATGTTTTTTTAGGAGGAAAATGATATGGAATGGATAATGCTGCTGATCGCCGCTGTGCTTGAGGTCACCTGGGCAGTCTTCATGAAAATGTCGGAAGGATTCACAAGGATGCTGCCGAGTGTGATCACCGTGATAGGCTACATTGCAAGTGCTGTATTCCTCGCGCTTGCGATGAGGAAGCTGCCGCTCGGGACCGCATATGCGATGTGGACCGGATTCGGCATAATGGGAACCACAATCCTCGGTGTGCTTCTGTTCAGGGAGACTATGAGCCTTGCACAGGCAGGCTGTGTGCTGATGATAGCAGGCGGGATCATCGGGCTTAAGCTGCTCGCGTGAAAAGGAGTTTTTTCGATTAGTGTACAATATTTTGAAAAAATCTCAAAAAATGTACACCAAAACCAGAAGAGTATCAGGGAAATCGCAAAAAAGAAGTGGGATCAATGCCCAGAAAGCACGTAGTGGTGCGATGAAGCGACACGTGCCTATAAAACGCGGACAATTTTTGCATCTCCGAATGACTCCGGGAGATACATGAAGCATTCGGTAGAAGTTAGTGTACATTTTTCAGCAAAATATCATTAAAATGAACAACAAAACAAAAAAGTCCTTCGGAGGTATGCCATGTCACATCGAAAAGAACTCCGGCATGATGGTATAATATTGATGTAATCAACCGGAGGTGATGCTGAGATAGTGTCAACTGATCTATTGAAACAGCGATAGGCATACGCCGTATGCTGAACGAGGAGGCAAATAATGAAGACGTTGTTTAAAGGCGGAACTATCTATGACGGAACAGGCGCAAGGCCGTATACCGGCGATGTGCTTATCGAGGATGACAGAATACTGAAGGTCGGAAAGAACCTCAGGAGTAAGGCGGACAAAGTGATCGACCTGAAGGGTAAGCAGATATGCCCGGGTCTTATAGATGCTCATTCACACAATGACTTCTTCTATGACTATGAAGATGCAGAGAAGTACTATAAACCTTTCATCGAGCAGGGGATCACAACACAGATAACAGGCAACTGCAGCTTCTCTCCGTTCGGTATCGATCCGGACACAACGTTCAGGGACAAGGTCGGCGGCGGACTGTTTGACGCAAAAGCACCGTGCAGCTTTGCGGAGTTCAAAAAGCGCGCCGAGGGAAACCTGTTCGTGAATATGGTACCGCTGATCGGACAGGGATCGGTCCGTGCGGGAATGACAGGATATGATCCGGCACCTTACACACCGGAGCAGATAGAGAAGGAACTCGAACATGTGCGTGAGGCTATGGAGGGCGGTGCTTTCGGAGGATCGCTCGGATTCATGTATGAGCCTGACCGCTACGCACAGAAGGATGAGATATATGCTTTTGCCCGTGAGATCGCAAAGTATGACGGAATAGTTACCATTCATCCGAGAGCATGCTCCATCGTAAGCGCTGACTATCCGCTGGTCACCAGGAAGTCCCACCTCGAGATGGGACTCGACGAGGCAGTTGAGATTATGCATCAGACGGGCTGCAGAATGGAATACAGCCACCTCATCTTCACCGGACAGAGGAGCTGGAAGCTTCTGGACAAGATGCTCACCACATTCTACCGCGAGCGCATGAAGGGCAACCCGATCGCATTTGACAACTATGCATTCCACTACGGAGCATCCGTAATCACGGTCGTTTTCCCTGAGTGGTACGCACAGCTCAGCAAGGAGGAGGCGGCAAAGCCTGCCAACAGAAAGAAACTCGAGCTGACCATACTCATGTACCGCAAGGTGCTCGGCATCGACTGGGATGACATGGTCGTTGCGTACATTTCCGACGATCATCCTGAGTATGAGGGCAAAACGATCCCGCAGTGCGCTGCTGAAGAGGGCCTCGACAATCTCGACATGTACCTCAAGCTCGTTGATCTGTCGGACAGAGCCGGAAGCATCTACCTCGGAAAGTACTACAATGCAGAAATCGTCCGCCGCCTGATGAACGATGAGCTCTCGGTATTCATGACGGATGCATGGGTAGAGGAGAAGGGCCTTCAGAACATAGCGGCATTCCAGACCTTCCCGCAGTTCTTCCTGCTGGCAAAGAGAGACGGTATCCCTGTTCAGAAAGTGGTCCGCAAGATGACAGGACTCACGGCAGACAGATATCAGATACCTGAGAGAGGATATCTGAAGCCTGGATACAAGGCGGATATCACTGTCATCGACCTCGACAACATGAAGGTCAATGAGGACAAGCCTGACTTCAGACCGGAAGGCATCGAGTATGTATACGTAAACGGACAGCCTGTGCTGGAGGAAGGAAAGTATGTTGGCGGAAAGGCCGGAGAGGTAGTGCTCAAGCCTAAGAAATAAGAAAAAACGGAAAGCATCTGCTCCCTCCTGCTATGGCAGTGAGAAAGGCAGATGCTTTTCCGTGTATCAGATAGGTAATTACTATGAAACCAATTATTATTCCTCCGGCTGCGGCGGAACGAATGCGAGTCCCTTTGCCAGGTCCTCATCTGTAGGTATGTAGTCTGTCATGGTGCCGTCGTTGAACTGCTGATAAGCCACCAGGTCGAAGTATCCTGTTCCGGAGAGTCCGAAGAGGATGACTTTTTCTTCACCTGATTCTTTGCACTTCATAGCTTCATCTATAGTTGCCTTGATAGCATGGCTGCTCTCAGGTGCAGGCAGGATGCCTTCAGCACGGGCAAATATTTCAGCTGCTTCGAATACCTCGGTCTGCTCATAAGCGACAGCTTCCATCAATCCCTGATCGTACAGCTCTGAAAGGATGGTGCTCATTCCGTGGAATCTCAGACCGCCTGCGTGTATAGGTGAAGGCATGAATCCGTTTCCGAGGGTGTACATCTTCGCGAGCGGACATACTTTGCCGGTGTCGCAGAAGTCGTACAGGTATTTTCCTCTTGTAAAGCTCGGGCAGGACGCAGGCTCAGCGCCTATGATCCTGTAGTCCTTCTCACCTCTCAGCTTCTCTCCCATAAACGGTGCGATCAGACCGCCGAGATTGGATCCGCCGCCTGTACATCCGATGATTACGTCAGGAGTGACGCCGAGTTTCTCGAGAGCCTTGTGTGCCTCAAGACCTATAACACTCTGGTGCAGCAGCACCTGATTCAGAACGCTTCCGAGGACATATCTGTAACCTTCTCTTGTAACTGCAGCTTCAACGGCTTCCGAGATGGCACAGCCAAGGCTTCCGCCTGTTCCCGGGAACTCTGCGAGGATCTTCTTTCCTACTTCGGTTGTATCCGAAGGGGATGCTGTTACCTCGGCTCCGTAAGTTCTCATTACCTCACGGCGGAAAGGCTTCTGCTCATATGATGTCTTGACCATGTATACCTTGCAGTCGAGGCCGAAATATGCACACGCCATCGACAAAGCTGTTCCCCACTGTCCTGCGCCTGTCTCGGTTGTCACGCCCTTGAGTCCCTGCTGCTTGGCATAGTATGCCTGCGCAGCGGCTGAGTTGAGTTTGTGACTTCCGGAAGTGTTGTTTCCCTCGAACTTGAAAAAGATCTTAGCAGGTGTTCCGAGCGCCTTCTCCAGGTTGTAGGCCCGGACCAGCGGCGACGGTCTGAAGGTCTTGTAGTAATCTCTAATTTCTTCAGGAATCTCAAAGAATCTTGTGTCGTTGTCGAGTTCCTGCTTTACAAGTTCTGAGCAGAATACACCTTCGAGCTCTTCGGCTGTCATAGGCTGCATTGTTCCCGGATTGAGCAGCGGAGCAGGTTTCTTCTCCATGTCTGCTCTCAGGTTGTAGTAATGTGTAGGAAGTTCTTCTTCTGTCAGATAGGTGCGGTAATTTTCCATTGCTGTAGTTCTCCTTTCCTGAACCGTTTTCCTGCCGCGGCTTCTTCGCTGCGGCCTATGGTGATGTCCTTGCCCGGAAAGGAGAGATACCTATAAAAAATACTCCTGTCCCGGCAAAATGGTTTTGCTGGGACAAGAGCATGTCATATCAAATCAACATAAGTTTATCTCTTGCGGTGCCACCCGGCTTGGCAGAGTCGCCTCTGCCCACTCACTGCGTACCAACATACGCATCATTTGTTAACGAAGTTTTCTCTCCGTCTCCCATACTCAGGACCGGGGTCCCTTTCCTGTCGCCCTCAGGAGTCCATTCAGCTCCGCCTCCGCATGCTGCCCTCTCACCGCCGGCAGCTCGCTCATATGCAAGCATCGAAGCCTACTCACTCTCCCTCTCTGGTTTGATTGGTATTAAGTTGATACATACATTAGCATCGGAAAGAGGGGCTGTCAATACAATTTGGGCAAGTTTTTGTACAAATACACAAACATCCGCCTGAAAGAGGCAAAAAAGAGGACGGTATTTAGCAAAAATCACAAACAAGTTCTGGCAGACGGAATATGGCGAGATGTAGGAAGAATAGGGAGCGAGGTAAGATGATTGCAATATGTGCAGAAATACAGGGCGGCTTATGATATGATTAACCCGTCTTGAAACGATTTGCGCTGCAGGCACGAACCGGCTGAATGCGGATGAGCCTGCAGATCATACAGAGAAGGGAAACGGAAATGAACGCAGTAAAAGCACTTACCGGATATGCACTGAACAAGGGCCTGATCGAAGAATGCGAATGCATCTGGGCCATGAACACGATCATCGATGTTCTCGGAGCGGACGACGTACCTGAGATCGAAGTTCCTGACGATGCAGAACTCAGCGTCATCCTCGATGCGCTGACGGATTTTGCATATGAGAACGGAACTCTGAAGGAGAACTCGGTTGTCTACAGAGACCTATTCGATACTGAGATCATGGGCAGGCTCACACCGAGACCGGCGCAAGTAATAAAGGAGTTCGGGGCAAAATACGCTGAGAGCCCTGAGGCTGCGACTGAGTGGTACTATGAGTTCAGTCAGGACACCAATTATATAAGAAGAGACCGCATCCGCAAGGATGTGAAGTGGGTCGCTCCGACAGAGTACGGCGACCTGGATATAACGATCAACCTGTCCAAGCCTGAGAAGGATCCGAAGGCCATAGCTGCTGCGCGCAACATGCCTGCATCCGTTTATCCGAGATGCCAGCTGTGCGCTGAGAACGAAGGCTACGCAGGCAGAGTCAATCACCCTGCAAGACAGAACCACAGGATAGTTCCTATCAAGATCAACGGATCGGACTGGTTCCTGCAGTATTCGCCGTACGTTTACTATAACGAGCACTGCATCTGCTTCAACCGTGAGCATACGCCGATGAAGATAGACCGCGCATGCTTCTCCAAGCTGCTCGATTTTGTCCGTCAGTTCCCGCACTACTTCGTGGGCTCGAACGCTGACCTGCCGATCGTAGGAGGATCCATCCTGGCGCATGATCACTTCCAGGGCGGGCACTATACTTTTGCTATGGCCAAAGCTCCTGTTGAGACACCGTTCGTGTTCAGTGGTTATGAAGACGTGGAGGCCGGGATCGTAAAGTGGCCGATGTCCGTCGTAAGGATCAGCTCGGAAGACCCTGAAAGACTCATCGATCTAGCGGATAAGATTCTCGGAAAGTGGAGAGCATATACTGATGAAGAGGCGTTCATCTATGCCGAGACGGACGGAACTCCGCACAACACCATCACTCCGATAGCGAGAAGACGCGGCGACAAGTATGAGCTCGACCTCGTCCTCAGAAACAACATCACAACAGATGAGCATCCTCTCGGCGTTTATCATCCTCATGCAGAGCTGCATCACATCAAGAAGGAGAACATCGGACTCATCGAGGTAATGGGCCTGGCTGTACTGCCTGCAAGACTCAAGGACGAACTCAGGGCTGTTGCTGACTGCCTGGCAGCAGGCGGAGACCTGAGAGCTGATGAGATGACAGCCAAGCACGCAGATTGGGCAGAGGAGTTCAGAGGCAGATATGAAATAACTGCAGACAATGCCCTGGATATAGTTCAGAAGGAGACCGGAATAGTATTCTCGAAGGTCCTTGAGCACGCCGGCGTATATAAGAGGGATGAAGCCGGAAGAGAGGCTTTCCTGAGGTTCCTGCAGACTGTTTAGGAAGCGCTAAGAACCATGAATTGTTCTTAAAAATATGTCAGACAATATCGCCTAACCGCTTGACATCACTGGCTGTATATGATTAAGATGTAGACGGCCAATTAGGGAGTAGCTGGCGCAGAAATGCGTGACATATTTCGTCAGTACGGGAAAACACCCCGGAATATGTTCGAAGTAGCGAGACTTTTGCCGTTTCTTTGCGGTGAAAGTCTCTTTTTATAAACAGCACCTGACCTTCTGCATGTATGTCAGAGGGGCGGGCCGCAGAAAGGTATAAAAAGGGTTTAAGTAATATATGGATTTTACTAACATTATTTCGCTTCTCGGCGGAGTAGCGTGCTTCCTCTTCGGAATGTCCGTAATGGGAGACTCGCTCAAGAAAGTAGCCGGAAGCAAGATGGAGATGGTCCTGTACAAACTGGCAGGCAACCCTGTCAAGGGTATCCTGCTCGGAACAGGAGTAACAGCAGTTATCCAGTCTTCATCTGCGACATCTGTCATGGTCGTCGGCTTCGTCAACTCGGGGATGATGAAGGTCCGCCAGGCCATCGGAGTTGTTCTCGGGGCCATCCTGGGTACGAGTATCACAGGATGGATCCTCGCACTGAACAGCATCGGAGGAGGATCGAGCGTAGCATCCTACTTCAGCACTGAAGTGCTTACCGGAGTCGTTGCTCTTGTAGGTATCATTCTCTGGATGTTCGCCAAGAAGAATTCGACAAAGAATGTCGGCGGCATCATGATGGGATTCGCCGTACTCATGTACGGAATGAGCATGATGTCCGGGGCGATCGAACCTCTCAGAGACGATCCTCGTTTTGTCAACATGCTGACAAGCTTCTCCAACCCGGTACTCGGTGTACTCGCAGGTCTCCTAATCACAGCAGTGATCCAGAGCGCGAGCGCTGCCGTAGGTATCCTGCAGGCGCTGGCAATGACCGGAGCGGTTACCTTCGACATGGCGTTCCCTATCCTGATGGGTATCGGAATCGGTGCATCTGTGCCGGTAATGCTGAGTGCTCTCGGAGCAAGCACCAACGGAAAGAGAACAGCCTTTGTATATCTGATAATAGATGTACTCGGTGCAGTAATAGTCGGATCGCTTTTCTACATTCTCAATGCGATAATCGGCTTCAGCTTCATGCACAAGACAATGACAATGGTTGGAATCGCGCTGACCAATACGCTCTACAGACTGGCTGTCGTGATAATCCTCGCGCCGGCTATCGGACTCCTGGAGAAGATCGTTATCGCAATGTTCCCGGAGAGCGAAGAGGCAGCTGCCGAGCAGGCAGACATGGACAGACTCGAGTCCAGATTCCTTGACCACCCTGCACTGGCTATTGCTCAGAGCAGAACCGTAATCGATTCAATGGCTGAGAAGACTCTCGAGAGCGTCAAAGAGGCTCTGGCTATCAGACAGGAATTCAGCAAGACAGGGCTCAAGAGAGTTCTCGAACTTGAAGGCGTGATCGACAGATATGAGGACAAGCTGGGAACATATATTTTCAAGATCACTTCAGCAAACCTCGATAATGAACAGTCAAGAGACGTCAACAAGTATCTCAGAGTACTTTCGGATTTCGAGAGAATGTCCGACCACGCAAGAAATATCGGCGAAGCGGTTCAGGAGATCCAGGACAAGAAGGTCAATTTCTCTGCAATGGCTGATAAGGAGCTCCGTGTTCTTGAAAACGCAATCGGTGATATCACAGATATGACTATCAATGCGTTTATCAACAACGACAGACAACTGGCTATGAGGATAGAGCCGCTTGAAGAGGTAGTCGATGACCTCTGTGATGAAATCAAGGCTAACCACATCGAGAGAGTCAGCCGTCAGGAATGTACTCTTGAGAACGGATTTGTATTCAACGATCTTCTGACTGACTACGAGAGAATCTCAGATCACTGCAGCAATATCGCCGTGGATATTATCGAATCCGGTCCGGAAGGTATCAAGCTGCATGAGTATCACATGAAGCACGATTACAGATCGGATGAGGAATTCCAGAAGTACTTCAGTGAGTACAAGGAGAAATATTCATTCTAGATAATATAGCAGCCTGTATATATATCCTTCAGGCTATAATTCTCGAAGAGCTTTTCGCAACATTTTTGCATCCTTACGGGTTGCCCGCTCTTCTGAGAACCAGTCACAAGGGGAACCGCTTGCGGTGGATTCCTTATGACAGATAGCCTTCCGGATATATATACAGGCTGCTTTTTATTAAGAAGATTATGTGTATATTGGCCTGCGACAATTGAAGAGTGTGGAACCGGGTGCTATCATTCATCTGTATCAGACAGCTGATTATGAGCCGGGGCAAAATTCAGCCTTGTGTTTTTCAGTAATAAAACAACCTGATAATAAATGTAATAAGTCTGCAAATAGAAAATCAAGCAGATTTTGACGAATTTTGAAAATTTTATACAGGTTGGATTTCAGGCAATCGAATAAAGCCAATGCGCTACATTGGAATGGAATGGGAATTTGTTAGTGGGACTACGACTCTTCG
>JAZQHU010000058.1:0-10305 GCA_045540775.1 Anaerovoracaceae bacterium
CGCGGTCTCATCCATTCCTTCCTCTACAAGATCCACGCTCTTTCTCCAGTAGCTTTTGAGTATGTCCTTGCACCGGTTTCTTGTGGTCACGATGAACCATGCTTTTTCGTGCTCGGGTGTATCAAACTGTATTCCTTTCTCTATCAGTGTCAGGAATACGCTCTGCACGATGTCCTCGGCGTCCTGGGTGTTCTTCATGAAAACCATCGCCGTTCTGTACACCCTGTCGACCTGACGGTCGTATATTTCCTTGATCTTTTCTCTGTTCTGCAAAGCTGTCTGCTCCTCTGTATATATGATACGGACCCGGGATCCGTTTGTTTTAACGCTTACATATAGGATACGATTCCGGCTTTCCAAAAATCACATCATGTGAGAAAAATTATTATATTTATTTCTCTGAGAATAGCAAATTCATCCACCTGATCTGCCATATAAAAAATGAAATCCTGTGCTGCAAAACTGAAAGGGCTTAACTGTGGTATACTTTGGGAGGGACGGGGACTGAACGCATATGCGCAGTCTCCTTCTATTTTGCATACTGAACAGGAAGAACCAATGGACGTAGAAGAAACTAAGAATAATGAACAAAAGAGTCCGGAGAAAAGCATCCTGAGGCATCTCGATGACCGTATGCTGGTCAATTCATCATCGAAACTCGGACTGACAGATTATGATCCGGACGGGAAATATGACCATGAGGAGAATAACAGATGAAACACGAATGCAGAATAACGGTACTTGATACTAAATGTTTTGAGGATTACCAGGAGAAGTATCTTGCTGACCCGAAGTCGGGA
Source organism: Anaerovoracaceae bacterium (assembly GCA_045540775.1). GTDB lineage: Bacteria > Bacillota > Clostridia > Peptostreptococcales > Anaerovoracaceae > Crickella. The sequence goes on from JAZQHU010000058.1 coordinate 801, forward strand.
CCGTGTCCTTTTTTCAAAAAAGGCGATACATTCCTTCTAAAAAGAACCCCGCAGCAGGATGACTTCTATCATCTGATGAATGGCAGATTCTGCGGTGAAGCCTGGGATGCGATCAGCAGATATGTATATGCAGCTCTGCAGGGCGGATCAATAATGCAGGGGTGGACTAATGATGACCGCATGATGATTGCCTGCTGCAATGACGGAACCAGACCGGTGATATTCAAAATCGAAAGGATAGACATCCCTGAATCACCGGAAGAGGAAGAATGGCTTGCAAAGCAGAACTTCCACAACAGTGCAGAGGATGCGTATACCGGCTAGTCCTGAAATACGGACGAGGGAACGATGCATTTAGGTGTCGGAATAACGCATGCTATTGTCGTCAAATAATAGTTTAGATAAATAACCGTGGAAATATTATGCGGGGATGATATAATGTCTTTACATTATAAATATGGTAGGCCTTTTCCGGCCAGACCAGTCGCAGGTATGAGTGCGTCAGGATATACGTGATACAGGCACGTTGTTCTGACGCTTTTTGTATATAAACAGGAGATAATCGTGAAGTCACATTTTGCGACTTCACAGGAAGGAGGTTTTATGGCAAATACGAATAGAAAAACTGAAATTGTTCCGGTAACAATCCAAGTAAACGACATCGGAAATCTGATATATACAATCAGAGATAAGCAAGTAATGCTGGATTGTGATTTGGCGAAGTTGTATCAGGTTGAAACGGGGGCATTGAATCGTGCAATGAAGCGTAATGAGAAAAGGTTCCCTGAAGACTTTTGTTTTCAACTGACAGAGGAAGAGCTTTTGAGATGCCAAACTGGCATCTCAAAAGCTGCGGATACAACAGGCCGCGGAGGCAGAAGGTACATGCCATATGCTTTTACGGAGCTGGGGATATCAATGCTCTCTGCAGTGCTTCATAGTGATGTAGCTATAAATGTAAGTATAGATATTATGAGAGCGTTCGTTGAAATGCGAAAATTTTTTGTTGCAAACTCGCTTCTGTTGAGCCGCATTGATGAGTTGGAGATTAAGCAATTGGAATACCAGAAAAGTACCAACGAGAAATTTGGCAAGGTATTTCAGTATATCGAGGATCATGCAGAATCAGAGCAGAAAATATTCTTTGATGGACAGATTTATGATGCTTTCAGTCTGATTGTATCTATCATCCGGAAAGCCTGCAGCGAAATTATCCTTATTGACGGATATGTTGATATAGACACGTTGAACATCCTTGCGAAGAAAAATGCCGGTGTGGATGTGAAGATTTACACATATGCAAGCGCGCAGCTTACAAACAGAGATGTGGACAGCTTCAACGCACAGTATCCGACGCTAACAGTAAGGAAGACTCAGGTCTTCCATGATCGATTCATTATTCTTGATAGAAAGATAGTTTATCATGTGGGTGCTTCTATCAAGGATGCTGGGAGAAAATGCTTTGGTATTACTCTTTTGGAGGATAACGGAGTGGTAAAAGAATTGCTGAATCGGTTGCATAAGATCTAGAATCTTTATGTTGCGCAATCAGATCCAGAGTCACGAAACGCAGTAATTGCAAGGAATTCGGCAATTCACTCACTTTGTGCGCCCGGTTGAACCCTGAAATCGCTGGAATGCAGTGATTTCAAGCGCTTCGGAGATTAGCAAAAAACGGTCAAATGACGGAACGATGCATGCAAAGGAATTCAAATCCTTTCAGCTGCCGGAACAATGACCTCAATTGTCGTCAAAATCTATAAAGAAGTTCCGCTCTTTAAGATTTTGAAATGATTTTTTCTTGCGGTCAGCATCCCGTCCTGCTTCATTTTACCAATCTCCTTGGAAAGAGCCGTCCGTTCTACGTTCAGATAGTCGGCCAGCTGCTGCCGGTCAAAGGGGATATCGAATTCGTCAGATCCGGTCTGCAGTGATACAGAACTCAGATAAGCCATGACTCTGCCCCTGATGCTTTTCGGAGAGGTGTGAAAACTCCTCCCTGAGAGCATCAGATTCTTTTGCATTGATATGCTCAGCATGTTAGCTGTCAGCTTTAGCCGCCAGAGGGAGGCATCGTGTCCTAAGATACCTGCTGAACCTATTCCGAGCATCAGGACTTTGCTCTCCCGGTTAGCCACAGCATCGACAAGAAGGGCCGCATTTTCAACGATCGCATATGTCTCAGCAAATACCTGGCCCGGGGCAATATGACTCAGTATGGTTCGGTTGCCCCATATGTCATTGCTTTCAATGCGTACACTTCCTTCCAGAACCAGTCCCATCATATCAGTCGTGCTTCCCGCGTGCAGGATCACCTCATCCTTTGCATATTTTCTCTCTGCTGCACCCAGCGCGGCCAGAGCAGCATCAAGCTCATCATCCTCCATGCCGCGGAATACGACGGTTTTCTTAAGTTTTTCCTTATCCATAAAACCTCCGGCAAAGTTCGTAAAATGTGGTTATAACCACATACTTATAGTACACACTTTACTATACTGACATTGGATAAACAAGAGACAGGCAATAAGGAGGATGCTGTGATGATAAGGAAGATAATCCATATAGATGAGGAGAAATGCAATGGCTGCGGACTGTGCGCAGAGGCTTGCCACGAAGGGGCGATAGATATTATTGACGGCAAGGCAAAGCTGGTGAGAGAGCACTTCTGCGATGGCCTGGGCGACTGCCTGCCTAACTGCCCGACAGGTGCGATCACTTTTGAAGAAAGAGAGGCGCCTGCTTATGATGATCAGGCGGTAAAGCAGGAACAGGCGGATAACAGAGAGGCGGCAAAGAATATGACAGCAGAAGAGATAATGAAAATAGAAGATGAGAATGAAAGGCGCAGGCTGATGACAGCCAAGCTGAAAGAGGAAGGCCATGATGCACCTCCTGCCGGCGGATGCCCGGGATCAAGGATGATGCAGTTCAAAGCAGCGCAGGCAGAGGACGCACAGGAGCAGAGCCAGGCCTGTATGAAACCTGTTTCGAGGCTCGGACAGTGGCCTTGCCAGATCAAGCTCCTGCCGGCAGAGGCACCGTTCTTCGATGGAGCAAAGTTGCTGATAGCTGCAGACTGCACAGCCTATGCTTATGCTAACATGCATGAGGATTTCATGAAGGGAAAGATCACTGTCATAGGATGCCCTAAGCTCGATGCGATAGATTACAGCGAGAAGCTTACAGACATTATCAGGAACAACGATATAAAGAGCGTGACTATAGTACGCATGGAAGTTCCGTGCTGCGGAGGGTTACAGAGAGCAGCGGAGAACGCGCTGCGTAACAGCGGAAAATTCATACCGTGGCAGGTGGTCACGATCTCAAGAGACGGAAGGATCCTGGATTAGCTTTTTCGCCGGAACATATGAAGTACTATGGATTTTTTATATACAAACCCAGTACGTAACCATGGTTACGGAAAAGAAAAAATAATGAATATATAATCAAATTGGGTACGGGCATTGCTCTATAAATGACGTGCCCTAATTTTGTATATGTAGATGTAATAATGTGTAGATTGCTGCAGAAACGGAGGGATACGATGGGTTTTGTTTACAAGACTGAAGAGTTCAACAAAGTCCTCGAAGCTCTTGAAAGTAAGTACAGGATATTCGCGCCGGTGTTAAAAGTCGGAGAGGGCCGCTTCAGAGACACCGATGTGATCCGCTACGACTACATCAGCTGCATCGAAGATGCCGAGCTGGAGGAACGTTCGGATTTCTCCTTTAAGGAGATTCTGATACCTCTTTCAGAGACTATGTTCTATTTTACGGAGGATGAGATCAAAGAGGCTGACTATGATGCCCGTCCTGTGATCGTGCTGATGAGAAGCTGCGATATCCACGCGGTGAAGAGACTCGATCAGATGTATACAGGTAACGGGCCGGCTAATGACTGGTTCTATGAGAGGCTCAGAAACAGAGTGAAATTTGCTCTGATTGGATGCGAAAAGGCGTGCCCGAACAGCTTCTGCGTAGACATGGGAAGCAATAAGACAGATGAGTATGCTTTCTCTATCGATGTGGCAAACGGTAAAGTGTACTGCGATGTCAGGGATGATGAGCTAATGGCAGCTTTTGAAAGTGCCGGAGGAGCAAAAGCCGATGTCGCTCCTCGGTATGTGACAGAGGCAGAATTCAGGGTCGAAAGGCCTGAAGAAGTTCCGGTAGAGCTGTTCAAAGACAAAATGTGGGATGAGTATACCAAGCGCTGTGTCAACTGTGGGCGCTGCAATTTCGTGTGCCCGACATGCACATGCTTTACCATTCAGGATATTTTCTATACTGATAACGGCAGGGTCGGCGAGCGCCGCCGCGTGAATGCGTCCTGCATGGTAGACGGATATACCGATGTGGCAGGCGGTCTGGTAATGAGAAAGACCAACGGCGAGAGAATGAGATTCAAGGTGCTGCACAAGGTGTACGACTTCAGAAAACGCTTCGGATACGATATGTGCGTAGGCTGCGGCCGCTGTGACACTGTGTGCCCTGAGTATATCTCATTTGCGAACTGCATTAACAAGCTTAACGCGAGAGTGAAGGAGGTGACAGAGAATGTGTAACTGCGGAAAGAATGAATATACACCTGTTCCTTCCAAGCTTCAGGACATTATAAAACACACGGCTCAGGAGTGGACTTTCAGATTTACTTACGTTGGTGATGTAAAACCGGGACAGTTTTTCCAGATCTCGATCCCTAAGGTCGGCGAGTGTCCTATCTCGGTCAGCGGCATCGGGCCTGACTACGTTGACCTGACGCTGAGAGCTGTAGGAAAAGTAACGGATTATCTTTTTGAAAACTTCAAGGCAGGCGACAGTCTCTTCCTCCGCGGACCTTACGGCAATGGCTTTGATGTGCATGAGTATGAAGGCGGGGAGCTGATCATCGTTGTCGGAGGTACTGCGGTTTCGCCTGTAAGAGGAGTAGTACAGTATCTGTGCGAAACTGAAAGTGCGAAAGACGTACACATGATCGCCGGATTCAAAGACCCCGGAGAGATCATGTTTAAAGCAGACCTCAAAGACTGGGCTGATAAGATCGACCTGACCCTTACTGTCGATGGTGCGCCTGAAGGATATGAAGGCAATGTCGGGCTGGTCACAAAATACATTCCGGATATCCCGATCAGAGATATCAGCAAGTGCAAAGCCATCGTAGTCGGACCTCCTCCGATGATCAAATTCTCTATGATCGAGCTCGTCAAGAGAGGCCTCAGTGAAGACAACGTATGGATCTCGGATTCGAGAAGGATGAGCTGCGGGATCGGAAAGTGCGGTCACTGCCGCATCAACGACAAGTATGTCTGCATCGACGGTCCTGTATTCAAGTTCTCTGAACACAAGTCGCTGATCGATTAGCGGGAGGTGGAATCATGAACAAGACGAGTTTAGATACTAATTTAAAGAAACTGAAGAAAAACGCCTTCCGTGTTTCCAAGGTCAGAGGCGAAACAGCTTCGCGTATACGCTGTCCGGGAGGAGAGATAGATGTTGACTCGCTTCAGCGTGTCGTCGATATCGCCAGAAAATACGGTAAGGGCATGGTAAACATCACCAATCGTCAGGGCTTTGAGATTCCGGGGATCGACCTGAAGGATGTTGAAGAAGTCAACAAGGCCCTTCAGCTGATCATTGAGAACAGAGGCGTCAATCAGGAAGACTATAACGGCGGATATCCTGCCTCCGGAACACGTAATGTAGTGGCCTGTCCGGGAAAACAGCTCTGTCCTTTCGCAAACTTTGATACTAAGAAATTCGCGCAGGAGATAGATAAGGCGATATTCCCGAACGATCATCACGTAAAGATCGCCTTCACAGGCTGCTCGAATGATTGCGCGCACACACGCCTCAATGACTTTGGAATCATAGGCATGAGCGAGCCTCAGTACAACAAGGACCGGTGTGTCGGATGTGAGCAGTGCGTCAAGTACTGCAGGAAGAGATCGGTCGGAGCCCTCAAAGTCGTAAACGGAAAGATCGAGCGTGATGCCAACAAGTGCGTAGGATGCGCGCTCTGTGTCAACTACTGCCCGACAAGAGCATGGACAAGAAGCGAGGAAGAATACTTCCGTGTCGTGCTGCTCGGACGTACAGGCAAGAAGAATCCTCGCATGGCAGAAGACTTCATGAGATGGGCTGATCACGATACTGTGAAGAAGGTCATCTGCAATGTGTATGCATATCTTGATGAGTATCTGGACAGAGCAGCAGTCGAGAGCAAGGAGCATATCGGATACATCGTAGACCGCACGGGATTTGAGGAATTCCTGAAATACATCATGAAGGATGTCACTCCGAATCCGAAGTGCGAGATCCAGGGCCGCATTTACTGGGGCGGCAAGCGATATGATCAGGGCAACGAGCTGAGACAGTCGATGTTCCGTTTCTCCGAAAGAGAAGAGTAGTAAGGTATCATTTTGCCTCAAAAGAAAAGAAGGGTAAGAACAAAATGTCAGAAAAGATACCTGCTAAAAATGATGAAAGCCTGAAATCGATATTACAAGGGACTGCGCTGTTCATGAATCTGAGCGAAGAGGAAATACAGCGCTGTTTCGAGTGCAGTAAGGCGGAAAGCATTTATTATGAGAAAGGCGAAATGATTTTTTCCGAGGAAGATAATCCTGCCGGCCTGCCTGTGCTGATCAGCGGTTCCGTTACTCTTGGAATGGATTACTATGACGGGAAAAGAAATATCATCGCTATCTATGAGAACAGAGGCGACGTTTTCGGCCATGAGTATATCCTCATAGGACAGAGCAAATACGGAATGTACGCGCAGGCTCAGACAAAGTCACATATTCTTATGATACCGAAAGACTTTCTTGTGGGGACCTGCGAGCGGAACTGCGGTTTTCATTCCACATTGATTTCAAACATGCTGCTGATGATGGCACGGAAATCACTGACTCTCAACGAGCGGCTTGAGATAATGTCCTGCAGTACTCTGAGACAGAAAATAGCTAAGATGATATTGTTCAGTATCGGGGGAAAAGCACCCACGTCGGTTTCCATGAGCAGACAGGAAATGGCAGACCTCCTTAATACTGCACGGCCGTCTCTTTCAAGAGAACTTATGAGAATGCAGAATGACGGTCTGATAACTGTTGAAGGCAGAAAAATCACTGTAAGAAATAAGAGCGCGCTGGAAGAGATACTCAACTGATGGTTGAAGTCATAGATCAAAGAGAGCCCTGGGAGCAATTTTCCAGGGCTTTTCAGCTGTGTGGTTGAAACATGGTGCTTCACTCTCCGATGTGCAGTCGTGGATCGAAGGTGCGAGTTCTCGCTCCACCGAATCACACATACTCGATTGGGAGCGCATCTACAGTTTCATTGATTGGTATGCGATGCTCTGACAGACATATTACTGCACCTTTACCGACCTGCTTTCCGGAAATCTTGGATAGTACACAGAAATTCCTGATCCAGTCCTTGCTTACATTTCCGGATTTCTTGATTTCTATAGGATAGATAGTACTTCCGTCTTCTATGATAATCGCATCATTACACTTCTCCGTAAACTGAGCTTTGAGTTATACTGTAACAAAGGGCCGGATAGTCGGATCATAAGAGGGGTAAGTGAGTTGAAACGAAAAACAGCAAAAGAATTATTGGCAGAATCATTCCGGGAACTTGCACAGACCAGGAGTGTCGATAAGATCACGGTGAAGGATATAACAGAGAACTGCGGGTATTCATCTGCAACATTTTACCGGCATTTCAGGGACAAGTATGACCTTATCGCCTGGGATTACTCATGCACTATATCGGAGATAATGGGTGAAGCGGATGTAGAGGGGCGTCCATGGAAGAGCATACTGATAGGTTCTGCAAGGTTTTTTGAAAAAGAAAAAACATATCTTGCTAATCTGTTCCGTAATACCTCCGGGCTTGACGCCTTCATGCACTATATGGTGGGGGCTGATGACAGATTCTTAAGAGACTATATTATGAGGTCAACCGGAACAGACAGTCTTGATGAGGAGACCAAAGTATACATCCACCATTACAGCCACGGAAACGTAGCTCTGATCTGCGACTGGGTGATGGGCCATTTTGACCTGACTGCAGATGAGCTCGCGGAAGTGTTCGAAAAAGCTTTGCCCGGACCGCTGCAGAAATACCTGGCAGAACAATGAGAGAATATCTGATAAATCTCTCATACTGAGAAAAATCGGGATGATTGTGAATTGAACGTCCTTCATGTATATGGAAAATAATAATTGGTTGTGCACAATCAAAAGGCACGCAACCGGTTAATGCTATATACAAGGAGGGCTTTTAATTATGACTAAGATAGAATTTCTTCAGGAACTCGCTAAGGGATGGTTCGGTAATTCACAGCAGCATTCTATTCAGGCACAGCTGCTTAAGGAACGCGGATTCGGAAAGCTCGGCGACAAGATCATGGCTGAGTCCGATGAAGAGTGGGAAGAGGCGAAGAAGGTAAATGCACGCCTTATCGAGCTCGGCGTTACACCTAAGGTAGAAGTCGCAGTTTATCCGGTATTCACCGATGTAAAAGAGATGCTTGAGTATGACTGCAAGGATTCCGCCGAGGCTCTTCCGATGATGAGCAAATCCCTTGCGCTGTTCGATGACGACTATGTCACGAAGGCGATGATCGAGCAGTTCATTTTAGATGAGCAGGATCACTACAACTGGGTGAAGGGTCACCTCTGCCTGATCGAGCAGATCGGCATGGAGAACTACATCATGGAGATGCTCGGGGAATAAAAAACGGCTGCAGTGTCGGCTGACCCGCATCTGTGAAAGGAGAAAAAATGAATCCGAAGATTATTATCGCAATCGTATGTGTTCTCATTCTCTGCTGCTGCTTCACGCATCGCCGCGTGATCAAGGCGATCATCAAGCACGAGCCGATGCCGAAGGCGCCGAACTGGCATTTCTGGATGCCGAAGGATAAGAGGAGAGGATAAATGTCCGGAGCTGCAAATGACAGGTACGACAGCATCCGGCTTGAGAACCAGCTCTGCTTTCCGCTGTATGCCTGCGCGAAGGAGATCGTTCGCCAGTACCGGAAGCCGCTGGAGGAGATCGGACTCACCTACACCCAGTATGTCGTGATGATGGTGCTCTGGGAGCACGGCGGCATGACGGAGGGTGAGCTTGGCAAGATGGTGCAGCTGGATTCCGGAACGCTGGCTCCGCTCTTAAAGCGCCTTGAGAAGCAGGGGCTCGTGAGCCGTGTGCGGCCGGAGGAAAATGAGCGCAAGCTCTTCATCTCCCTGACGGAAGAGGGTGAGGCGCTGAAAGAGAAGGCCTTGTCGGTGCCGCAGGCGATGCGGGGCTGTATCGACCTCCCGGAGGAGGAGCTGCTGGAGCTTAAGCGCCTGCTTGAGAAGGCGCTCGGGCGGATGCGGCAGTGCGAGTGAAATAGTGAGGGGCGGTTCCTTCGGGACCGCCCCTTTTTTCGTGTCTGTCAAACTGTGGATTCTCCGGGACGGTTCTCGGATCCTCCGGGGACGGTTCTTGGGGATTGC
>JAZQHU010000059.1:0-120262 GCA_045540775.1 Anaerovoracaceae bacterium
ATAATGCTTCAAATGTTAATAATGACATTTGAGGCTGAGAGCATTGCATATACTATCTGCCAGCATTATGGTCTTGATTCGTCTGATTACTCTTTCTCATATGTTGCAGGATGGTCATCCGGAAAGGAAGTGAAGGAACTAAAAGCATCTCTTGAAAGGATCCGCTCAGCAGCCGATGAGATGATAACCGGCATAGACAAAGCTCTTGAGAAACAGGCAAAGCGTGAACAGTCGCGAGCCGTCCGTGATGAAGCGAGGTGATGCCTATGCCATATTACACAGAAGAACAGATCATTAAGGCAAGGTCCATAGATCTCCTGACATATCTGCAGACATATGAACCTACTGAGCTGGTGCATGTAAGAGGCAATACTTACTGCACCAGAGAACATGACAGTCTGAAGATATCCAACGGGAAATGGATGTGGTGGAGCAGGGGCTTTGGCGGCAGCTCTGCACTCGATTATCTGATCAAGGTCAAAGGTCTTCAGTTCATGGACGCGATGAAGATCCTGTCTGATGAAAACGAGCTTGCCCTAAGTGATGCGTCTTCTTTGAGCGAAAGCAGTCAGAATAATGAAACCAGAAAGCTGCTATTGCCTGAGAAAGCTGAGACGAATTTCGAAGTGATCAGATATCTTACCGGTCGAGGAATAGACAGAGATATCATCAAGAAATGCATCGAAGAAGGATTGCTCTATGAATCGCTGCCATATCACAACTGCATATTTGTTGGATTCGATCACTCGGGAAAAGCAGCATACGCATTCTATCGAGCAACAACAGGAGAACGACTGATGGGCGAAGCTGCAGGTTCAGATAAGAGATATTCATTCCGGATCAATTGTGCCGGCAGCACACTCCATGTTTTTGAAAGTGCCATAGATCTGCTCTCATACGCGACAGTAATGAAGATGAAAACAGGTGAATGGAGAGCAGAACCCATGCTGTCACTTGGAGGAGTGTATGCGCCGAGTGTAAATAAAAAGCAATCAAAACTACCAATTGCGCTTGAAAATATGACGCAAAAACAAACGCAAATATATACGATTGCTCTGCATCTGGATAACGACCTTGCAGGCAGTCTTGCAGCGGAAAATATTATGTTGAAGTTGCGGGGCAACTATGCAGTTAGAAACGAGCCACCGCCATATGGAAAAGACTGTAATGACTATCTTCAGCATATGGTCAGACAGAAGCATTCAAGGCAATTGTGCAGAGCATAATACCAATAAGGAAGGTGATTTTTAATGACAGAACAAGATGAAAAAGAGAAGCTTAGGGTAATACTATGCAAGCCCGGTGAGACAGCCGAAGTGGTCGAAATCGAAGACGAGCTTGAGTCAATGCAGGATCTTGTTGGAGGCCTTATCGAACCATATGATCCGTTCTATTCGGAGACTGATCCGAGATATGAGAACGTGATCCTGGTCTGCAATGAGGAGGGAAAACTAATGCAGCTGCCACTAAACAGGGCAATAGTTGATGAAGACGGACGTGTTATGGATGTTATCCGCGGTCCGTTTTTTCTTTGCTACGCACCTGTTGAGAGCGAAAGATTCCTATCGATACCACCGGATCTTGAGGAAGAATTCCTCAGGAAATACGAGCTGCCTGAGAAGTTTTATCGTTCAGAAAATGGCATCGAAATGACCAAAATCGATCGCAGAGCACATGAAAAAGAATCGGTAAGATGAGACATGCAGAATTAAGGAATATGATCGAAACAGGGGTAGCTGACGCGTCGCGTCAGTTTAGCAAGCAGAGGAAAACCGTCCACAACGGTGTTTCCGACCCTGGTGGCAAGCCCCCAGACCCCTGACAGAACCGAAGAAATAATTGCTGTAGCCACACTGTGGACAAGGCAGAGAGGAGAGAAGTTGAGATGAGAATGAGCAGAGAAAAACATCTGAGGCTGAGCGATGAGGAATTCAATACGCTTCAGAAAAGAGCGGCAGCTGCGTGCCTGTCCGACTCTGCATATATACGCAGGCTGATCATGGATAAGCCTCCGGTCATAATCGATGACAGATTCTATGCGGCGATGGAAATCATACGTGAGTTCTCAGATAAAATCGACGAGGTCGCGATGAAGACAGACAACTCAGTAGATATGATTGCTGTTATGACAGAGGCGCGTAAATGGAGAGCTTTTCAGAATGCCATCGAGAAAGGATTTCTGAGACCGAAGCGAGGTGACGGCTAATGGCGGTAACGAAGATATGGAGCATCAAGGGAAGAGCCGGAGCACCGCTCGCTTATGTCATGAACCCGGAGAAGACTGAGCGCGAGTTCACAGAACCGGAGAGACAGGCTCTTGCCGACGTGATAGCATACGCTGCGAACGAGGACAAGACAGAGAAGCATTTCTACACTACCGGCATTAACTGCTATGTGGAGTTCGCCCGTGATCAGTTTGATTCAGTTAAGCAGAGATTTGAGAAGACAGGAGATATAGTAGCATTCCACGCATACCAGAGCTTTAGGGAAGGAGAGGTCACGCCGGATGAGGCGCATGCAATAGGAGTGCAGCTTGCGAAGGAACTCTGGGGCGACAGGTTCCAGATAGTAGTTGCAACTCACGTTAACACAAAGTGTGTTCATAACCACATCGTCATCAATTCGGTTTCATTCATAGACGGGCTCAAGTTCAACGGTTGTAAAGCAAACACCAGATTGCTTCGGGATACTTCTGATCGCATATGTCTGGAGCATGGGCTGTCCGTTATCAATGAACCAAAGGGTCGGCGTGTTGGCACATATCTTTACAAGATGGAACACGCAGGCATGCCTACCAGATACAATGTAGCCCGTCAGGCTATCGATGAGGCAGTTGCTCTGAGCCTGACGCTAGAAGAGTTCAAGTATGAACTCCGAAAGCGGGGATACAGCTATCGATTTGATTCACAGCGAAAGTACTGGACAATCACACCACCCGGCTGGAAGAAAGCGATCCGTATCCATCAGCTTGGCGAAGATTACACGCGAGAGAGCATTGAGAGACGCATCTACGAGAACGAACCGTCAGTCAGACAGGAGAGACTTCGACAGAACTACAGGATGCCTAACCAGTATAACCTGCGAAGGCGTATCGACCGTATCATGGGCAGGTCCGGCCTCGAGAAGCTTTATCTGAGATACTGCTATGAGCTCGGGTATCTGCCTAAGTACCGTCAGAATCCGACAAAACTTCATATACTGCTGAAGGAAGATCTTCTGAAGTGTGACCAGTACTCAGAGCAGGCAAAGCTGCTTTCGAAGTACCGTGTGAACACGGACGAAGATCTTTCGCATCTTATGGAAAAGCTGGAGGAAAAGAAGCAGGCTTTGATGCATGACAGAAATGATATGCGCAACAAGGCAAGACGGGATCTTCCGGAGAACGAGACCATTGCTGCAAGGAAAAAAGCCATGGAACTGACGATGGAGATAAAAGAGCTTAGGAGAGACCTGAAGGTCTGTGCACAGGTCAAGGAGCGCTCAGGACACGTGAGAGATAATCTCGAGATCATCGACAGAGACAGACAACTTGAAAGGTCGAGGTAGTACCCTGATAAAAATGTGCATTTTCGGGGTGTATTTGATCCAAAATGGCTGGTGACGACCAGCAAAAAACAAGGCCAATTCTAAAAAATGATGTACGGGTCAATAAGCATAAGATATGTGTCAAAAACACTGGTGACGACCATGAATAAGGAGGCTAAATTGGCTAAACGAGGACTAAGGGAGGAGCGTGAGACAATTATACGCTTTGATGAAAGCAATGGACCTGTGATCATCTACACATTCAATGCTGATCTGAAAAGAAGACTGAAGGCATTCGCAAAAAAGTATCCCGAGCTATGTATGAAAACAGCAGAAGATACTGAGTATGGCAGCATAACTTATGAACTGGAGAAAACAAGACTCCAGATCAGATTTACTGCACCGTACAGTGCTGAGCGGCGAAGGAATGCCGGTGAATGTGTAAAGAGGAACAGGGCCTCAAAGGATCCGGACAAATAAGAAGTCTTGATCCTGATTACTATGATTATTTGAAGAAGGGAGATGATGCTATGAATCCGGGAGGAGATGCAGCAGAACAAGTCGTAAGACTATCACTTGAAGGGGTGGAGGTTGCAGCAAAGATCTCCGGTAATGGTGCGAAGAACATCGCACTGCTGCTTTACGCAGCACTCAAAGAGGAAAAGAAGACTAAGGGCAAGGCGAGGCTGACTAACATGCTGAAGTCAGGCAAGGAACTAAAGGTCTATACAATAACGAACAAAGACCTTGCTAAATTCTCGCAGGAGGCAAAACGTTACGGGGTTCTCTACTGTGTGCTTAAAGACAGGAAGAATAACGACCCCAACGTGGCCGTGGATATCATTGCAAGAGCTGAGGATGCAAGCAAGATCCAGAGGATCACTGAAAGGTTCAAGCTTGCTACCGTGAACAGAGCTGATGTCTCATTGGATATTCAAAGGGACAAGGAAAAGATGTTTCCGAAGGACAAGTCCGTCAAGGAAGCTCTTAGAGGCGGATCTACTACAGCTGAACGCAGCCCGAACACGAGCGAGCTAGGCGGCTCTGCAGAAGAAAACATGCAGCCGGATCCTGAACGAGGTCTTCCACCTGCATATGGCGAAGAACCGAAAGAGGGGAAACGAATCATGGACGGGCCTAGGCAGGAGGAACCACAGATAAACCCCTCTTTGGCAAAGACAGACAGAGACCCTCTGTCAGAGCCAAACTCAACGCAAGCAAACCGATCAAATGGCTTCCCTGGGAAAACTGACAGACCATCAGTCAGAGAGAAACTGAATGTCTATAAGGCAGAGATCGCAAAGGATAAAGCTGAGAGGGGTAAGGAGCTTGCAAAAGATGTGGTCTCAAGAGGAATTGACGTAGCAAAGGATGCTGTTAAGGCGATACCGATCAAGGTGTCGGGAAGGGAAAGGTAACGAATGAGAAGAGTGAGAAAACTGGAGATAGATGAGTATGAGCAGGGGATCCTGATCAACGCTCTCAATCTCCTCCGCAACCAGCAGATAAGGGAAAAGTGCCCCACAGACCCGATCGATGAACTCATTATGAAGATCATCGAACACGGACCGAGAAATCTTATGGTCGCTGAGAAGGGGGCGGACTACGGATATGCAAGGTAACCGCAGGGACGATCTCCTTGTAGCGGCAGCCGGTATGATGCCGGTAGTGTGGATAGCTCTTAAGCTTGCACCATACTGGGAAGGAAGTGTGTTTGAACTTATAACACAGTTGGACGCAGTCTTTGCCGAGCCATGGCATATAGAATGGACAAGGTGCAGCCTAAGGGCTGTTTTATTTTGCCTGTTTGCCTATGCTATGGGCATCGGTATATGGCTTTCCACACGCCGTAACTACCGGAGGGGAGAGGAACACGGCTCAGCTAAATGGGGCGATGCTGCAGCTGTGAACCGCAAGTACAGACAGCATCCTGCAAACATGAATAAGATCCTTACACAAAACGTGAGGATAGGGTTTGATGCACATAAGCACAGAAGAAACCTGAATGTTCTCGTCATAGGCGGAAGTGGTGCTGGTAAGACCCGGTTCTACGTGAAGCCGAACATAATGCAGGCGAATTGCAGTATGGTAGTGCTCGATCCAAAAGGGGAAAATTTAAGATCAACAGGCTGGTTACTGAAGAAGAAAAATTATAGAATTCGCATTTTGGATTTGGTTCAGATGGAGCGGAGCCATTGCTACAACCCGTTTGTGTATCTGAGAGATGATAATGACGTACAGAGACTTGTGACAAACCTCTTTAAGGCAACCACACCGAAAGGATCTACTTCAAGTGATCCTTTCTGGGACACCGCTGCTCAGATGCTACTTCTGGCGCTCATCTTCTATCTGAAGTACGAGGCTCCGGAAGATGAGCAGAACTTCGCAATGGTGATGGAGATGCTGAGAGCGGGTGATGTAGACGAGGAGGACAGCAAGGCAATGAGTGCTCTTGATACTCTTTTCTACGATCTCAGAAAGACTGATCCTGATCATATTGCACTAAAGTATTATGATGCTTATCACTCAGGCTCAGGTAAGACACTCAAGTCCATACAGATAACACTGGCATCAAGGCTGGAGAAATTCAATCTTGAGAGCGTTGCCGGACTCACTATCACCGATGAGCTCGATCTCTGGAAACTCGGAGAAGAGAAGACTGCACTATTCGCTATAATCCCGGACAATGACACGAGTTTCAACTTTCT
Organism: Anaerovoracaceae bacterium; assembly: GCA_045540775.1. Taxonomy (GTDB): domain Bacteria; phylum Bacillota; class Clostridia; order Peptostreptococcales; family Anaerovoracaceae; genus Crickella. The sequence continues at coordinate 6,234 of JAZQHU010000059.1, forward strand.
TGTTAGTTTGCTTTACACTCAGATTTTTCAACAGCTGTTTGAAGTAGCTGACAAGAAGTATGGTGGAAGTCTGCCGGTACACGTGCAGTTTCTCATGGATGAGTTTGCAAATGTCTCGCTGCCGGATGACTTTGATAAGATCCTATCTGTCATGAGATCGAGAGGAGTGTCGGTAAGCATCATCCTCCAGAATCTGGCTCAGTTGAAGGCTCTTTTTGAAAAACAGTGGGAGAGTATAGTCGGCAATACCGATGAGTTTGTATATCTCGGGGGAAACGAGCAGGCTACTCACAAGTATGTAAGTGAGCTTCTTGGCAAAGAGACTATAGACACAAACACCTATGGCAAAAGCACAGGCAGGAATGGCAACTACTCGACTAACTATCAGAATACAGGGAGAGAACTGATGACTCCTGATGAAGTGCGAATGCTGGATAACAGGTATGCGATTCTTTTTATTCGCGGTGAACGGCCTGTGATGGATTTTAAGTATGATATCCTGAAGCATCCTGATGTACGGCTGACGACGGATGGCCAGGCTGAACCATATATCCATGGAGAGCCGTGGGATGCAGGTTCTTCAATAGAACTGGTATATGATCCGGATCTGATACGTGAGGCCTTTGATAGTGCGCAAGTAATAGAACTGCCGGATTCTGATTATGCGCTTTTGTCAGAAGAGGATGTTGAAAAGATGGTAGCCGAAGAGGCTAAGAATGGAGGAAGTAAATGACTAAGAAAGAAAACAAGATAATCGATCTTAAGGGTGCCAACAGCACGATGAAGCTGGGACTGGTGCTCTACTCGGTAATGGTAGTGGCATTTATACTGTGCGCATGTGTTGCATATGCTGCAGGAGATCCAATCAGTACTGTGAATAAGCTGTCGGATTTCATATTCAGCCTGATCAGAGCGATAGGACTCATTCTGCTTGGACTCGGTATTATGCAGGTAGGACTGTCCCTCAAGAGCCATGATCCGTCGCAGCGCGCCAACGGGTTCTTGACTGTAGCGGGCGGAATTATTATAACTTTTACGAAAGAGATCCTGACTATGATCACTGGATAGAAACCAGACACTTAAGGCGGCAGAAATGCTGCCGGTACATGACACGGGCTGTTGCCTGATATATTCTTGAAAAGGAGTGTGAACGTTATGAAACCGGAAATGATAGGGAAGATCCATTCATCGATGTACCAGCAGTGTCAGAAGAGAGGCTTTGTTGCGCCTGTAGATGTGCTGATGGATATCGGTGTACTGAAAAAGCAGGATTATGAGAATTGGAGGAACGGCAGAGTAGACTATCTGGAGAGAGTTTGCCAGTGCAATCTGCATAAGCTGTCTGAAATCATGAAAGAGGTCAGAGCATATGCCGGAAAGAATGCCCTTAAGCCTTCGGAGACTGTGTATAAGCAGTGGGGCTTGAATAATAAGGGCAAGAAGATCGTAAACAGACTTCGATTTAGTAAGTCCGGTGATCCCGGGGTTGAGAAAGGATATTCTACGCATTATGTAGACAGCAAGCGGACCGCTGAGATTAAAGCGGAGAGACAATCAGGCCAGTCAAGCTGAGGCAAACAAATAACTGAATCTTTAATTCAGCCGGTGCGAATGTGCCGGCTATTATTGTGCAAGAAAACGGAGGTCATATGAATATAAGCAAGGTAAAGAATGTAGATGGCAAAGTCGGTGAAGGTGTTAAATTCGAGCGTATCCGCAGGATAACAGGATATCTTGTTGGCACTTTGGACAGATTTGGAAATGCGAAGAGATCTGAAGTAGAGCAGCGCGTGAAGCATGGACTGGGAGGCAAATCGAGTGATGATAAAGAGACTTAGAGTCAGGAAAGGGGGTGTTTGACATTGGACAGTGACAACTGGGTAGTTCAAAATCTAGAAAACGCACTCAATACGTGGAATACGAAGATGGCTGAAGTATGGTCGCTCTTGACCATGTCGCCGCAAAGCTTCAAGGGCGGAGGCATATGGCATGTGATCCTGCAGATCAATGGAGCCGTAAAGGGTATAGGACTGGCGCTGCTGGTTCTTTTTTTCTTGGTCGGAGTCGTCAAAACAAGCGGAAGCCTGACTGAAGTGAAGAGACCTGAGCATGCTCTGAAACTGTTTATCAGGTTCGCCATAGCAAAAGGGGTAGTCACATATGGGCTTGATCTAATGCTGGCACTCTTTGATATAGCTCAGGGAGCTATGAGAACGATAATGAACGCATCAGGAGTAGGCTCCGCAACTAAGGCGACCTTGCCCAGCGAGATGGTAACGGCAATAGAAGACTGCGGGTTCTTCGAGAGCATCCCTCTGTGGGCCGTGACGCTTATCGGAAGCCTGTTCATAACGGTCCTGTCATTCATCATCATACTCACAGTATATGGCCGTTTTTTCAGGCTCTATATGTACACGGCTATCGCGCCTATACCGCTCTCGACTTTTGCCGGGCAGCCTACGCAGAACATCGGTGTCAGCTTCCTGAAGAGCTATGCAGGAGTATGTCTTGAAGGAGCGATTATAGTGCTCGCGTGCATCATATTCAGCAAGTTCGCAGCCAGTCCGCCGGTAGTGGACAGCAATGCTGCGGCAGCGACTATGGTGTGGAAGTATGTCGGTGAGCTTGCGTTTAATATGCTCGTGCTGGTGGGAATGGTCAGGATGAGCGACCATCTTGTTAAGGAAGTAATGGGAATATAGAAAGGAGACAGAATGGAAGTTATCACTAAAGACAGGATCCGGCTGGACAGAGAGCGCCAGGAGAAGAGGATCGAAGGTTATCGTTTCAAACTGTGGATGATGGAAAGGAAGAGAAGAGATTATGGAAGTAAGAGAATTCATTAAGACTATCAAGGAAGAACTGCCGGATTTTCTTCCGGACGAGGTGTATCAGGATATTACCATCGATGATGTGGAAGTGTCCAAAATGAACGATCAGAAGCTGCATGGCCTGACGTTCAGGCCGAAGGGGAGCGATGCCGCGCCTACACTGTATATTGACGACCTGTATGAGCGTCATGAGAACGGTGAGGATCTGGGATTCCTGCTTGTAGATCTGGCGAACAGATATGAACAGGCGAGACATGCGCCTGCACCACCAGCAGTCGAACTCAGCTGGGAGAAGGTAAGAGACAAGCTCACGGTGAGACTCCTTGAAAAGAGCAGGAACATCGACTTTCTCTCTAACATGCCTTATGCGGACATGGGCAACGGTCTTGCCATGATAGTGGACATCAACATGGGTGAGGACAGAGGCGGCGACTGGAGAGCTGCAGTCAATCACGGACTTCTGGAGTCACTCGGTGTAGACAAGGAGACACTCTTCATCACAGCCATGGACGACTCAATGCATATCGCTCCAGCGGTGCTTACCGACATGAGCCAGGCGCTCTTTAGTCCGGATAAGGAGAATCTGCTCGACAGAACAGAGCCACTCGACCCTGCGGATGTCGGAGGCATGTATGTCCTGACCAATGAGGAAGGGATGCTTGGAGCATCAGCGCTTTACTATCCTGATGTGAAGGAGAAGGCAGCTGAACTCATAGGTTCAGGCTACTATGTTCTCCCAAGCAGTGTGCATGAGGTGATCCTTGTTCCAGATACGATGGATCATGATGTGAGAGACCTCTGCGAGATGGTGAAGCAGGCCAACCGCACTGTGGTGGAGCCTAAGGATGTGCTCTCCGATAATGTCTATCACTATGACAGGGATGCGCGCAGCCTGAACAAGGTGGATCCCGGCCGCGAAAGAGCAGACAGAGTCGCTGAAGCAAGGTAGAAGGATGCAGGAGAGGAGACAGAGATAATATGGAAGTGAGAATTAATCGCGAGATCCGTGATTACACGGAGTCGATGTTCTTCGGACTGTCGCTGAGGCAGTTCCTTTTTTCTGTCCTGGCCTGCGGTGTGGCAGTTGGCATCTATCTTGGTCTCAATCCCATTCTTGGGACTGAGACCACTAGCTGGCTCTGCATAGTGGCGGCATTCCCGTTCGCGGTAATGGGATTTCTGAAATACAACGGAATGACTGCAGAGAAGTTCATCTGGGCGTGGATCAAATCCACATTCATGATTCCCAAGGTACTGACGTTCGGTAATACCAATTACTACTACAGCATGCTGGAAGAAGGATCGCATGAAACTGCCAAAAAGCGTCGCTTCCACAGACGTGGCTCAAGACAGAAAAGAAAGATGGCCCGAAAGCAGGAAGCAAACAGTAAGAGACAGAAGAAAGAAAAGGAAAGGAGCTGATGGTTATTGATTCGGACACTTACTAACGTCCTCAAGCAGGACAAAGAGAAATTTGCTGTGCCGCGCAAGGTGCAGGACATCATTCCCGTCAGGTCGATATGGCCGGACGGGATTTTTCTTACGGGCAAAAACAAGTTTAGCAAGATGTACCGCTTCACGGATATAAACTACGCAGTCGCATCCAGGGACGATAAGGCGGGGATGTTCCTCGGCTACTCAGAGCTTCTGAACTCGCTTGACTCAGGCTGCACGGCTAAGATCACCATCAACAATCGAAGACTAAATATGCTCGACTTTGAAGACAGGATTCTGCTGAAGATGAAGGGTGACTCGCTCGATGTCTACCGCAAAGAGTACAACGACATGCTGACCGATAAGGCGACAGGCAGCAATGCGATCATCCAGGACAAGTATATTACCATCTCGGTTAATCGTAAGAGCATCGAGGATGCGAGATTGTATTTTGTGCGTATAGGCGCGGATTTGACTGCACACTTCTCAAGACTGGGATCAAAGTGCATCGAGCTTACAGCCAATGACAGACTTCGTATTATCCATGACTTCATGAGAACTGGTGAGGAGACATCGTACCATTTCGATCTGAAGGACCACATGAGGAAAGGACATGACTTCCGTGACTATATCTGCCCGGACTGCTATGAAAACAACAGCGACTATTTCAAAGTCGGAGACCGTTTTGGTCGTGTCTTATTGCTGAGAGACTATGCGTCGTATATATCCGATGACATGGTGGCAGAGATCACTGACCTCAGCCGCAATCTGATGCTGTCCATAGACATAGTGCCGATTCCGACCGATGAGGCGGTGAAAGAAGTAGAGCAGAGGCTGCTCGGGGTTGAGACAAATATTACGAACTGGCAGCGCAAGCAGAACATGAACAACAACTTCTCTGCAGTAGTGCCTTATGACATGGAGCAGCAGAGGAAGGAGACGAAGGAGTTTCTCGATGATCTTACTACCAGAGACCAAAGGATGATGTTCGCGGTGCTTACGCTAGTGCATACGGCTGACTCGAAGAAGCAGCTGGATAACGATACGGAGGAGATTCTGACCATAGTCCGTAAGAGGCTTTGCCAGATGGCTATACTCCGTTATCAGCAGTTGGATGGGCTCAAGACGGCTTTGCCATTCGGAGTAAGACGGATAGACGCTTTCAGGACATTAACTACCGAGTCACTGGCGGTGTTCATGCCGTTCAGGGTGCAGGAAGTTTATGATAGTCATGGCATCTACTACGGCAACAACGTTATTTCCAAGAATATGATAATCGCTGACCGCAGGAGGCTGATGAACGGTAATTCCTTCATCCTCGGTGTGCCGGGCGGCGGCAAGTCATTCACGGCGAAGAATGAGATTGTGAATCTGATGCTTTCAAGTGATGCGGACATAATCATCATAGATCCTGAATCCGAATACGGACCTCTTGTCAGAGCAATGGGAGGATCAGTGATCAACATATCCGCCAACTCACCGAATCACATCAATGCGATGGATATGTCGAGAGAATACGGTGAGACGGATCCTATAATCGAGAAGTCGCAGTTCCTGCAGTCGCTTTGTGAGCAGATCGTAGCGGGGCATAAGTTCCAGAAGGGCCAACAGTCTATCATAGACCGCTGCACTGAGAACGTGTACCGATACTATAAGCAGGGCAACTATATGGGAACGCCGCCGACACTTCAGGACTTCAGAGAGGAGCTCCTGAAGCAGCCTGAGCCTGAGGCACACTCACTTGCACTTGAGCTTGAGCTCTTCACAAGAGGATCGCTCAATACTTTCGCAAAGCAGACGAACGTGGACACCAGCAATCGCCTGATCTGCTATGACATCCTCGAGCTCGGCGAGCAGCTGAGAGCCATAGGCATGCTCGTCATCCTTGACTCCATTCTCAACAGGATCACCCGGAACAGGCAGGCCGGCAAGCGCACGTATATCTTCATCGATGAGATATACCTGCTGTTTATGCATGAGTATTCTGCACAGTTCCTGTACAAGCTGTGGAAGAGAGTCCGTAAGTACGGAGCTTTCTGTACCGGGATCACGCAGAATGTTGCCGACCTTCTGCAGTCATATACTGCGAGGACGATGCTAAGCAACTCTGAGTTCATCGTGATGCTGAACCAGGCAGCGACAGACCGCATAGAGCTGGCAAAACTGCTGAACATTTCGAATGAGCAACTTTCATATATAACGAATGTGGATGCAGGGCATGGTCTTCTTAAGGTGGGATCGAACCTTGTGCCATTCGAGAATAAGTTCCCGAAGGATACGAAGCTCTACGCGTTGATGACAAGCAAGTTCGGTGAAGGGTATTTTGCCGGTAATGCAAAGCCTGAAGAGAGTCCGTCAGAAAAAGCAGATAATTATTCTGACAAGCAGGCAATACTTCGAAAGATCCGGGAAGTCGCAGGAAGCAGCGAAGAGTTTGATGAATTTGTAAAGCAGTATATGAGCAGCAATGAATGACGATTCCTATGAGGCAGAGTGATCTGCCTCGGATACATAAAAACTTCAAAAATACAAGAACGAACAATCGGGAATTTCCTGCCGGATTTAGGTCAATCAATGTCGGATTTCGTGATAATTGGCGGTTTTTGGCGATTTTCAAAGAACGTGGATGCCTTGAAATTTCAATGCTTTGCTGATAAATTGAGAGTGCCCCGGGGAGTGTGTTATCTATTTGTAACAGGAGGGCATTTTATGATTGAAATAATATCTGATAACAAAGAGATACTTGTGAAAACCTGCAATAAAGAATCACTTATATCTCAGCTTAATGAATTGCGACAAATATGTGCAGCGACGATCGGAACGATAGCGCATGATCACGCGCTGCCTATGGACAAAGTCATGGGAGGGTTCCTTTTACTATTGGAGGAAGATGATGACTGGAAACCAGTGTTAATAGAAACAAGAAAATTTAATAAGAGGGAGAAGAGAAATGGCCAGAATAGAAGCTGAAAACGGATATCTGAAAATAGATTTAGCGCCGGGAGAAACCATTACGGAAACACAGGCTGATGCAGGTAATATGGAAATAACCTTTGACTCTGCAAAAGACGCGGAGGAGGCTATGGATATGCTTGCCGGGGTTTTATGTGATAAATGGTTGGCAGACGATAGTGAAATGATTTCATAGTAGAAAGGGCAGAGTAGAGAAAGCGATATGTCGGTCAGACGCAGAAATGTGTCTGGCCGTCTTTTTGTGTTATGGGAGGAATGAGATGGCAGATATAAAGACCAGGGATGTGACCAGAGGTACTATCAAGACTTTGGACAGAGCGGCGAGCTCGATGCATCACCTGAAAGAGGAGACTATAAGGAACAAGGCCGCCGATATATCCGGAAGGCATGACAACGATAATGCGAATACCTATGCCCAGGATACAGTAGAGCATTACGCCAGTGACAGCTCAGTGTACGCAGCAAGAGCCGGTGCTGAACTAATTCATGGATCAAGAGCAGGTCTGGAGGGTAAAAGTGATGAATATATTCATCGCGCGTTCAGGGAACAGGGAATAAAGGCTATTCGCGACCGGCAGAGCAGGAAGAAGATGACAGATGCAGAAGTGCTTCGGAATGCTGAAGCAGATAGGCTGACAGGGCGGATCAGAGGCTATCAGATAAGCAGAAATAAGAAGCTTGCCGAGGACAGCGTGGGATTGACCTCAGTTACCCGCTGGAAAGCAATAAAAAGTGATGACCTTATCCAGAAGCGAAGAAAGGAATACGCGATCAGACGCAGCACAGAGAGAAACACCAGAGGTAGCATTCTGGGACGCTTTGGTCTGTCTAGACGAGGAGCAGCGTCAGAAAAGACTGCACGAGGATCCGGAAGGATCCTGAGAGGGGCTGCCGGGAGTTCGAAGACAGCTCTTGGAACTTTTTCTGTAGGCGGTGCTGTTGCCGTAGGCATAATAGCGATCATGATATTCTGCAGCGCTGCTTTCAACATGACTGAGGACGGCAACTATATAGTCGGGACTGGGGATACCGCTATAGTCGAGGTAGCAAAAACGCAGATCGGTAATGTCGGAGGAGCGAAATTCTGGAAATGGTATGGCTTTAATAGCCATGTTCACTGGTGCGCCTGTTTTGTCAGTTGGTGCGCTGATCAGTGCGGATATATAGACGGGGGCGTTTATCCAAAGTTTGCGATCGTAGGTGACGGAGCTAGCTGGTTCAAGTCTCATCACCGGTGGGCAGGAGGAGGTTATACACCGCACCCCGGCGATACGATTTTCTTCGATTTTGAAGGTGACGGAGAATTGGATCATGTAGGGATAGTCGAGACTTGTGATGACAAAACAATCACGACTATAGAGGGCAACAGCGGAGATGCATGCAAGCGAAACACGTACACGGTCAGGTATTCAGGAATAGCAGGATACGGCCTCATGATAAGGCCTGCGGGCAATTCAGCAAGACTTATCGCACTCAAAGCCATGCAGCTTGCATATCCCGATGCGCCTGACGAAGCGAAGTATCACGGAGGCAAGCCAACCAAAGCATACGCAGAAGCACTGAAGCGGGCATATCCGAACAGATCAGGATGGGGCCAGCCGTCAAAGGACGGAGCGAGCTGTGATGTGTTCGTGGGGACCTGCCTGGTAGACAGCGGCGTGGACAAAGGATTCCCGCGCGGTTATAGAGATCAAAAAACAAGACTGGCGAGCAGGGCAGACCTATATGACTGCGTTATCAGCACGACATCACGAGATGTAAAGGAAAACGAACTGAAAGATGGAGATATATGCACCTGGGAGAAGTCTTCCGGGACAGTGCATATCTGGATCTATGCCGGCGGCAAAGCCAGGCAGGCCTCGCATGATAAATGGTATCCGAGAACCACGTCAACCGGAAACAACCTCAGGATCAGCGGGAAGGAAGTTATCAGAGTCTACAGAATAAAGGATTGATACCTGAAGGGCGGAATTCATTGGAATTGTAGCATTTCAATCTGAAATATAGTATACTCCGCAAGTGTGTAGCTACAGGGTTGGTGCCTACAGCTGCTCCCGGATAATGACAAGCAATCAATATCAACATAGAAAAGGAGAATCATAATGACAAAAGCAGAATTTGTAGAAAAGTATGCAGAGAAGACAGGAATGAGCAAGAGGGATGCTGCATCTGCAGTAAACGCTTTTTTCGAAGTAACAGCTGATGCACTGCGTGCTGGTGACAAGATAGTATTCCCTGGCACGTTCAAGGCTGAGGTAACTGAGAGAGCAGAGAGAACAGGCCGCAATCCACAGACAGGCGAAGCAATGTTATTCCCGGCTAAGAAGGTCATCAAGGCTAAGTTCTCGGATAAGCTGTTGGGATAATTATCTGAAGAATCTTATAGTGAGTTAAAAGACCCTTTGAATGTCGTAAAAGATTTCAGAGGGTTTCTTTCTTGCTTGTAATCTGATCATATAACTTGTCGAGCGTTTCGTCTCGATTGTCTTTTTTTAGCTCGCATTCCCAGACCGTTATCACATTCCAACCCATAGCTGAAAGGATATTCTGATTTCTGGTATCTCTGACCTTATTTCCATTAAGCTTTTTCTCCCAGAAATCAACGTTGGATGTTGGCATAACAGCATATCTGCATCCATCGTGAAGATGCCAGAAACACCCGTGCACAAAAATAACAGTTTTGTATTTTGGAAGAACAATGTCAGGATGCCCGGGATATCTTTTGTCGTTTTTTCTGAAACGGAGTCCCCGGGAAAACAGATATCTGCGCACCGCAACTTCGGGTGTTGTGTCTTTGCCTTTGATACGCGACATATTATAGCTTCTTACATCTTTGCTGTGGACATCTGCCAAGTTAATCACCCCCATTTATTACTATACCATGGAAAAAGAGCTCGGTCAGTTTGATTAGGGCTATTGTTTCAGAAATGATATATTTTTTCTTTATATTGAAATGATAAATATAAGCTGGTAGAATAAAATGACGTAATAGTAAGCTGTTTTGCAAAAGGGGTATGCCATGCAAGCAAACTACAATAAATTATGGAAATTAATGATTGACAGAAATATGAATAAGAGTGAACTTAGAGAACTAACAGGAATCGGAACTAATACTCTTGCAAAACTCAGTAAGAATCAGGTTGTCAGCATGGAGGTTTTGCTGAAAATATGCGATAAGTTGGATTGCGACATCTCCGATATATGTGAGTTCGTAAGGGAGGAAGTATAGAATGAACGCAATAGATCTGTTTGCCGGATGCGGAGGCCTATCCAAAGGCTTTATGGATGCAGGGTTTGATATAATCCTCGGAATTGATAATGACCAGGCAGCTTTGGATACATTTGCTCTTAATCATGAAGGCGCAATAGCAATGAATGCAGATCTGTCTAAGCCGGAAACATTCGATGCTATTCGCCAGGCAGCAGGAGACAGGCCAATAGATGTAATAATAGCAGGGCCTCCATGTCAGGGATTTTCTCTTACTGGCCCCAGAAATTTTGATGATCCGAGAAACAAGCTCTACTTAGCAGTTCTTGAAACCGTCAGACAATATCGGCCGAGAGGATTCATTATAGAAAATGTTCCCGGAATGGCAACTATGTATGATGGTCAGGTAAGGGATGAAATATTGAGACGCTTCAGAGAAATGGGCTATAACATAGACTGCCGTATTCTTTGTGCTGCTGATTACGGGGTTCCGCAGATGAGAAAAAGGCTCATTTTTATGGGAGTCAGAAATGATATAGGCTCTCCTGTATTCCCTGAAGCAGTTGTGGATGAAGAGCACTATGTGACATGTCGTGAGGCACTTGATGATTTGCCATCAAGGGAAGATGAGCTCGGATCAGAGGAAGATGTATATACCCAGGAACCGCGCACAGATTATCAGAGAAGAATGCGGGGAAACTGTCAGGTTCTCCATAATCATGTTGCAACTAACCATAAACAGTTTGTAAAAGACACAATTGCACTGGTTCCTGAAGGAGGTAACTACAAAGACCTTCCACCGGGATGGGGGGAGAGCCGCACTTTCCACGAAGCGTGGACGCGCTATGATGGGAACCGACCATCAAAAACTATAGATACAGGACACAGAAATCACTTTCATTATCAGTACAACAGAGTACCGACAATCAGAGAGAATGCACGCCTGCAGTCTTTCCCGGATGATTTCGTCTTTGTCGGAAATAAAACTCAGCAGAATCGCCAGGTAGGAAATGCGGTTCCGCCCCTGCTCGGAGAGGCGCTGGGAAGGGCATTGCTGAATATAATAGGAGAAGACGATGCCTAGGAGAATTGTTAAATCGATAGACCTGTTTGCAGGCTGCGGTGGCTTGATGGATGGCTTTCTTCAGTCCGGCCATTATAGAACAATAGCAGCAGTAGAATGGGAAAAGCCTGCGTGTATTAACCTGAGAAACAGGCTGAGAAGCAGGTGGAACAGAAGAGATGCGGATCAGATAGTTCTGCAGTTTGATATACAAAGAACAGAGGATTTGTTCAGAGGATGGAAAAAAGATCCTGTTTACGGATCTTCAAGAGGTCTGGATTCATTTGTCAAAAGAGCTAATGGAATAGACGTAATTATTGGCGGGCCACCTTGTCAGGCTTACTCGATAGCCGGGCGGGTTCGTGATGAAAATGGCATGAGGGATGATTACAGGAACTATCTTTTCGAGAGCTATCTTGAGGTTGTCAAAAGATACAGACCTAAAGCTTTTATTTTTGAAAATGTTCCGGGAATTCTTACTGCAAAGCCGGGTGACAGGCTTATTATTGATGTAATCAAAGAAAGCTTTGAAGATGCAGGATACCGTGTTCTGCCGGATATGAGCAAAGCGGTTATCGATTTCACTGAGTATGGAGTTCCGCAAAAGAGAAGCCGTATAATAATATTCGGCGTAAGCGAAGAAGAATATGGTAAAGATACAGCAGAGGAAATGGTCAGACGGTTTTATGAAGAATTTCTGCCTTCATACAAAACTGAGAAAAGGACTGTAAGACAGGCTATTGGGGACCTTCCAAGACTGCTTCCTCTTCCGCAGGATATAAAATATAATGGAAAGAGGTTATCGCATGCGTTGCCGGAACCATTCGTGGAGAACCATATAGCGAGATGGCAGAGCGAACGTGACAGAAGCATTTTTAAACTGCTTACAGAAGATATAGAGTCAGGTAGAAATGAGTATATCTCTGCAGCTGCTCTGAAAAAGTTATACACTGACAAGACCGGGAAGGAGTCTAATGTTCATAAGTACTATGTGCTCAGATGGGATGAACAAAGCAATCTTATACCAGCGCACTTATATAAAGATGGGCTCAGACACATACACCCCGACTCAGAACAGCTCAGGAGCATTACTGTCAGGGAGGCAGCCAGATTGCAGACTTTCGATGATGATTATATTTTTTACGGAAGCAATGTAGATACGTATAAAATGATAGGAAATGCTGTTCCGCCGAGATTTGCAAGGTGTTGTGCAGATGCGGTGTTTAAGCTTCTTAAGGAGTATGGCTTTTAGACATAAGGAGGATAACGGAAATGCCTTACACAGCAAGTAATGCGAATACGACTTTAGATGAATATCTCGGAGTCGGGCAAAGAGGTGATGTAAGCAAAAGAATAATCCAGGGAACAAAAAACAGGGGATTTGTTCTTACTCTTCCAAACGGAGAGGAGGCAGTAATTTTTACGTATCCTATTGTTCATAAACAGGACAATACAAAGAATTACTTCGACACAAGGGATAGCGGGCCACATGAAAGAGCAACTGCATGGAATTATGCAATTCAGAATCATCTTAAATACTTCTGCCTTGGTGTACATGATCAGGTTGATAAGTATGTGAATTACGTATTCAGTCTTGAGTGTAATGAACGGGATATTGAAAAACTGTCCGGCACGGAAGGGGGAGACCGAAGCGCAACAGCCTCCGGCAATCAGATAATAATCCCGAATAATTATGCTCCTTCCAAACCGTTTGAGCGCATTACAAACAATCTGGGCACTTTCATTTCGGTTATTCATCGGGACAGCCTGTACGACTATCTGGAAAAATATGATAACAGACCTTATCTCATTGATAAGGAGATGATAGAACTGGCTATGGCAGAGGGCAATACATCAGAGCCTGATGAACAGAGTCGCAATGCAGAAGGTACAAATATTCTGCTTTATGGTGTTCCCGGCTCAGGTAAAAGCTGGACTATAGAGCATGAGTACTGCAAGCCTGGGAGCATTGTAGAGAGACTTGTTTTCCATCCGGATTACACAAACGGAGATTTTGTCGGACAGATTCTACCTGTAGTAGATGAAGAAAAGCAGGTAACATATGAATTCACGCCTGGACCTTTTACCAGAATACTTCGTAATGCATACATCAACCCGGACAAAGAATATGTTCTCATTATCGAGGAAATCAACAGAGGAAATGCCCCGGCTATATTCGGTGAAATATTCCAGCTACTTGACAGATGCGTGGAACCAAAGACTGAAGGCAATGTTACATATCAGGCCGGAACAAGCGAATATGGAATAACACACGCAAGTGTTGCAGAATATGTGTACGATGATCCAGACCGTAAGGTTCGGATTCCGTCAAACATGTCGATCGTTGCAACAATGAATACTTCTGACCAGAATGTATTCACTCTTGATACAGCATTTCAGCGCAGATGGAAAATGCGCCTGATTGACAATTATTTTGACAATGTCAGAGATTCGCTTGCGGATGCAAAAATACTGGACACAGATGTTACGTGGAAGAAATTCTGTGAGAGTATTAATTCCATTATCGTGGGCAATAAAAGCAGAATGGTGTCAGCTGAAGATAAGCGGATGGGAGTGTATTTTATTCATGAAAAAGACGTTGCGTTTGATTTTTCCGTTACGCCGTCGGAAGGATATCCAACTATCCTGGCAGAATACAATTCACTGCTAAAGACTGAGAGAGCAAATCAGCTCGGGGACAGTGATAAGATGCGTCTTTATGCAATCCGGACTGCGCTTATGCAGAACCGAATTTTCCCGGAAAAGGTTATCAAATATCTGTGGGATGATGCATTCAAGTTCAATCCGGAGGCTCTGTTTGATACGGAGCGCTTTGATAATCTTGAGGATATAATAAAGGCGTTCGTCTTTTCTGCTGGAAATGATCGTTTCGACGTATTCAAGCGTGAGGTCAAAACAGAACTGCTGCAGGATAATCAGGAATAGTTTCTGTGGATAATGGCTATGGATTTAAATAAGAATATCAGAGAAAGATGCCATGTTAATTGTAATGATGAGGGTGACAGTTTTGTCGGTGTAAAGGCCGACACTGATGATGCCGTGATTTATTTTCCCGTTGGGTACAGCCTGCCGGAAAATGACGACCGCCTCCGCGAAGATATCAATAATCTGTTCAATGTCCTTGCAAAATTCATGAAGGAAGACAGGGTGATTGAACAGTCTAAGTTTGCAGCACCAAGGACGGTCGATTTTCCGATGCATGCGTATCTTACTGTTATCAGGGATTTTCTGAGATTTAAGAGATATTACGTCGAATCGGAAACATCATTCAGGACAGATACAAAGGGAATCACATCCTGGCCAAAAACTATAAAAGAGCAGCGCGGGCTGATTCAGAAAAACGGATCCCTTATATATCTTAACCAGACAGTGCGCGAGAATACTCCTAACTTTAATAAGAAAATCACGCAGATTCACAGATATTGTGTCTATGAAGCCTTCGATAAGATGGGATGGTTCTATGTACCGTATATGCCGGAAAGACCCGGACCGCATCCTGAGGGGAAAGAAGCAATCAGCATAATCATGCAGAGATTGAGTTCTACTCATAATGACATAGAACAGGCACTTCTTAAAGCGATGCTGCATATGCTCGAATATCAGGATCAGAAGAACTATGAAAAACAGTATTTTTTCGGCACTGATTTCTTTGAAAGAGTGTGGGAGAAGATGGTAGATAAGGCTTTCGGTAATGCAAACAAAGAACTGTATCTGCCTAAAGCGGAATGGCATCTGGATTACGGAAGATTTGATAAAAGGAAAACACCTGCACTTCAGCCGGATTCCATCATGTTGTATGAAGATAAGGTTTATGTCCTTGATTCAAAGCTGTACAGGTACGGGATAAATCCAAGCCCGGAATATCTGCCGGGAGCACCTGACATCAATAAGCAGATCACATATGGGGAGTTTATTGAAACTACAAAGGGCGTTTCAAGCGACAGGATATATAATGCATTCATCATGCCGTTCAATAAGGATGATAACCTGTTCGGACACATGGATGAAAACGGGGAATTTATATCTGATATCAAAGGATACTATGGCAATATCGGCGAGGCCATAGGGAAATGGCGGCCGAACACAAAGAAATATGAAAGGATTCAGGGCATAGTGGTTGACACAAGACATCTGATGTATAACTACCTAACAATAGCAAGATCTGAAGAAGATCAGGCAAGCCTCAGAACTGCTATTGAAAAGGTGGATACAAGAGAGCCTGTGACGATATAGCAGGCTTATTACAAGCCTGCTTTTTATTTCTTCTTGTCTCTTTTACGGGCACGTGATCTTCTTGTTGCGGCTGCCTGCTGACATTGCGGGCAACAGTATTCCTTGTTTATTCTGCTTGCGTTGACGAGGAAATATCCTCCCCTCCTACATCCTGGGTTTGCACACTCGCGATATATTTCTGCACCAGGCTTCATATAGAAGATTGAAAAATACAATGCCTGCAGCAGTGAATCAACCTGCCATGCCGGTGACAGACTCACACCGTCATATCGTGGACTGATATCCTTAATGGCGTGATTGATCTCTTCTGAAATAACTATTCTTGCTACCTTTAACAGACCTTCCTTATATCTGTCATCAATCTCGGAGACTTTAAAGTTATCATAGTAATAAATATGTCTGAGTTTAACATCTGAAATGATGGAGTATTTCCGCTGGAAGTTGTAATAAAAGTCTATAAGATATTTAGTATCAGGATCATCACAGTTGTTCGCGGCATACATAGCTGCAAGCCGGATGAACTTTTCACTGGTCGTTCCGGGAATACCTGTAGATTCCATGCTTCGTACTTTAGAAAGGAAGTCCGCATTTTCATGCACAACCGCACCAATAAAAGAGTCATCTATTCTGTAAGTTCCTATAGTGAATATTTCCGGATCTGCTGAGAAATCCGGGAACAGGCAGCCGCCTTCAGAAGAAACACAAAAAGGATGCCTGCAGGATGAATAGCTCCCGCTTCCGTAATTGAATGAAATCGGATCTGAGTATAGAAGGTAAGTAGCATGTGTCAGCATGCTTCCGTAGTCCTTTTTAGCAATAGAATTCATAAGCGTAAGCGTTGACTGAAGCCTGCGGACGATCTCTAGCAGGTCATCTTTGTCAATGGAGGCGTATTCCACTGAAGAAACGGGAAACAAAAATCCGTAAGTCCGGATAAAGCTGACCAGATCATCGATGCTGTTTGTTCTGACCCCCAGGAAACGTCCAAGTATATTATCGTCTATAACTCCACCTGTCGGCTTTGTCAGGCTCAGACCCTGACGAGGGAAATAGGAAAAGTGAAGTGGCTTCGAGTGATCTGCACATATCTTCAGTGTAACCTTTGGCGGTGTATCCGGAGCCTCGTTTTTTATGTCTTTTTCGCATTTACATGCGTATCCATCATATTCAAAGAGAAAATCAAGGAATTTTCTGTTGTTTTCAAAATTTTTCATCTGAAATCTCCCTGTGAAACTGGTTGTATATCTACAAACGTAATGGAATAAACCATTACTGTTTTTTAATTGGATTAAATTAAATCAGCTCTTATAGGTTTAATTTATCAGAATGTAATGGTAAAAACAAGAATTATCATTAACAAATTGTGTTAATGGTAATGGTTAAAGCAGGGAATTTCAATGATGCATTAAAAATAGTAAGGTGTATATATCAGAAACAACTAAATAGATTGCTGCTGAGCAGGTGACCGTCGCGGGGTATATCCATCTCCTGCTCAAACTTACAGATTATCGCAGTAACCGGTTCATGGGTATGCCGGTCGCAATACTGAAGCGTGATGCTTTCGGTGCGGCCTTGGCATACCCATGTTTTGATGCATCCGCTGCCTCCGCTTCAGAAAAGAAGTGGAGATAGAGATGCATATCAGCAACAGACACGAACTGCACTGCAGATCGCCGTAAAACTTCGTGGATTTCGGGAATACATAAGTTTTCGCAATTCCACGGAGGTATATGGATGAAAAAGTATGAGTACAGTTTTAGCAATGAAAGTGTAACTATTGAAATCAGCGATGAATGGGCCGACGTTCTGGAGGAACTCGACAGAATCGAATACAACAACAATCATGCTGAGACCAGAAGGCATGTCTCGCTCGATGACGGAGAAGACGGTGAGTGGCTCAGCACTGAAAAGGGGAAAACGCTCTTAAAAATCGCTGGAAAGATCTTCAGCCCTGACGACAGGAGATTCGGAAAGGGAAGAAAGGCACTTTCAAAAAAACAAATGGAGCTTTACGAGTCGGTGTATGATCGCGGCGACAGCGTCGGAGAATATGCTTCTGATAACAAAATTGATCAGTCAACCGCTTCAAAGAGAAACACCGCTGTAATCGAAAAATTCAGGAAGATCTTCGGATAAATCAGTTTATGGGGACTCCTTTGCTGTATTGCGGAGTCCCCGTTCTTTTAATTTTACATACATGCGTATATTAACATGCATCTACGCAAAGTAAGCCGCTTGAATGATCGACAGCTTTATATTCAAGGGCTTCAGCAACTGGCGACTTTATGCAGTCTGCATCCTGCTGTATAATAAAAAATAGCGCATGACAGTTGAGGATGTGCATAACCAGCAGTATAAGAGATCAACCGGAAAAGTTATGTTGAAAATAACAAAAGAACAATACGAGACATTCGATACGCGCTTCCCTGAGTCTATGTCTCTGGAGGAGATAGCAGACGAGCTAGACAGGATGAGACCTCAGGAGGCTGAGGCATATAACTGTATATTTTGTGATGGTCTTTTCGTTGGATTCTGCTCGAATTACCTGAAGTTCGATAAGGCTGTTAAGGACACTATATTATCTTCAGACGAATACAGAATATTCAGGAAGTGCGCAGCGAAACAGCCTACACACTTCTTTTATGATGCATGGACGGCTTTTTTAGAAGATCGGTACCGTGATGTCAGACCAAATATCCATGAGTACATACAGACTTTTAAAAACGAAACACCTCCATTTGGAGAAGCTGATATAGCCGGAGACCTTCTGCTTGGCTTCAAGAACGCATATAAAGGGTTCTGGCTGAATTCCAAGAAGGAAATCGAATCAATACCGCACGATGAGATTGCGGTTCGGTTGTGCGACGTTATAGATGCTTTCTATAATGCATCAACGAATGAAGATGCTCTGGAAGTGCTGATATCTGCATACCAGCAATATCCGGATAGCCCTACCATCAATGAGATGCTTGGTGTCGTATATTACGATGAGAAGCAATACGGCAATGCGATCGCAGCATTTGAACGACTCTACGATGAAGAGAATGACACCTACAAAGCCATTCTTCATACTCAGGATCAGATCTGTTTCTATTTGGGCTACGCCAATGACAAGCTGAAAGACCGGAAAGCAGCGATATCATATTACGAGAAGGCTGTGGAAATATATCCAATGTGTCCGTATGCAGCTAACAATCTTGGTTACGCTTACTATCGCGAGAAGCAATACGATAAGGCTTACGTCATACTGAAGCGTTGCATAGATGAGAAGCTGGAGGCAGACATCGTTTACCCGGTCACTAATTTTGCTCGGCTTCTCTATGCAATGGGGAGATATCACGAAGCCAAGGCATTCATCAAAACCGCACCTGCCAGGGTGCCAAAGTCAATACGTGAAAAAATTGAAAAAGCACCGGACAGAGATGTTGAAATAGTCAGGCCGATTTCATCTGCAGACGAGAACGAGAATAATGCTGAGCCGGAGATGAAACCGACCATTGAGAGAAAAGGAGTCCAGTTCCAGTCAGAGAAGGTGCTTGAAGATGAGCTGACAATGCGGCTGGAAGCCGGCATGGAAGTGTTCGGAATACCGCTGAAGATATACAGGCGAAGGGGTGAGTACGGCAGGCAGTATATTTTTCCAGAAGGCAGGCTGGATATTCTCGCAGAAGATCCTGATGGGAATCTATATATCATCGAACTGAAGAAGGACAGTGGTTACGACGATGCATATAAACAGACCGCTCAGTATATAGATTGGTTCCAGAAACATAAGGCGAATGGGAAAAAGGTATATGGGATCATATGCCTGAATGCCCCGGACAAAGCACTGATTGAAGCTGTCCGCCGGGATGACCGGATGAAGCTGTTTGAATATCAGATATCGTACAGAGAGATCCGATGAAAACATATATCTATTATGAACAGACATTATAAAAGAGCTGCAGTTATGACGGAGAAAGACAAGAAAAACATGGTCAAAGCCAGATTGTTGGTGTTGTCGGAGATGTTCTGTGAGAAGACAGACGATGAGCATCCGATGGATACCTTCGAGATCATAGATTATCTGGCGGATAATGGTGTACCTGCGAATACCAAGACACTTCGCAGCGATATTGCTTTGCTCAGACAGCGAGGTATGGATATCGTGACCATCACTAGCAGGCCGAACAAGTATTACTGCGGCAAAAGACTCTTCGATGTTCCGGAATTGAAGCTGCTGATCGATGCTGTCAATTCGTCACGCTTTATCACCGACAGGCGAAGCAGGGTGCTCAATCGCAAGTTGCTCAGCACTGTTAGTGAATATCAGAGAAAGCAGCTGAAGCGCAGCGTGTACACCACGGAGAAAATCAAGCCTAAGAACGAAAAGATATTCATTGTGGTTGACTGCATCAACGATGCCATCCAGGATAAGGTGAAGATCAGCTTCAAAATCAGGGAGTATGACGGCAATAAGAAGAAAGTTCTTCGCAATGACGGCGAGGTCTATGTCATCAGCCCGTACGCCATGTACTGGAACGAGGACTTCTACTATGTCGTCGGTTGGAGCGACAAGCACGATAACATCTCAGCATTTCGCGTAGACCGCATGTATGAGCCGGTCATACTGAAGGATAAGGCAGTCAGGAAGCCGAAAGACTTCAAGGTGACCGATTATTCGCACAAAGTCTTCGAGATGTTCGACGGAGAAGAGGTCAGAGTCAAGCTCAAGTGCAAGAATGAGCTAATGAAATACGTCATCGACCGATTCGGCGAGGATGTCGAGACAGAGCCCTCAAATGGAGAGACATTCATATGCTATGCAGATATACGTCTCAGCCCGACATTCTATGGGTGGGTGTTTGGTTTTGGAGGAGATATCAAAATTCTTGAACCAAGCGAGGCTGTAAATGAAATCATTGCTTTATCTAATGACATAATTTGCACAGAAGAGGTAAACGATATTTCAGGTCCTCAATATGGGAAGTAGATAGGTAAAAATACTAGCGATTATCATTAGCTTCCATACTCCCCAAGCCTTCCCCAAATTAATATAGTGTTATGATGTATTATAAGGGTGAGCTGAAGGTAATAAAGAAAAAAACACACGATATGTAATAAGAGTAATGCGGTACGGTAGATTCAGATGGTTTAGCTAAACGTTGCTACAGATCCATTTACATTCATTTTGCCGCAGGAAAAGAACTAAGTTCGAGGGGCTGAAGATGTTGAAAACACAACAGAACAATCTTTATAATTATATTGGGGCTGCGGATTAGTAATGGGGGTTAATCCTGCCATTTTTTTTGACTGCATATAAATCAAAAGAACTTACAATAATGTAAAGAAAGGTGCAAGAAATGTATTCGACGAAAGAATACTCGAGGAACACCAATTATGTAATTAGAGAGGTTCATGGCTCATTTTTCCTTATTGATATTACTGATAATTATAGTAATGGGAAATGCAGAATGCTTGAATTAAATGAGGTAGGAGCATTTATTTGGAACAACCTTGAAAAACCTTCGAATGCAAAATGCATTACCGATAAACTCCTGGCAATTGTTATAGGAGACGTGAACCATGATGAAGTATATAACGATGTTAAAGACTGCCTAGACAGTTTTGTGGATATGGGAATAGCTTTTGTGGAGAACTGAGATGGAAGACTATTCAATAAATGCAATAAATGAGGTCTTGAGCATAAACAAAGAGCTCAAAAGAAAATGGGAAAAAGAAAGATTACCATATGCAGCATTTATAGAGTTAACGCCTAGATGCAACTATAGTTGTGTACATTGCTATTTGCAGGATTATCATGGCGCTAAGGAACTCAGCCTCGAGAAAATCATAGAGATAATAGACATATTGTATGATAAAGGAGTTTTGTTCCTCACACTTTCAGGAGGAGAAATACTTACAAGAAAAGATTTTCTTGTAATCTATATGTATGCAAAAAAGAAGGGTTTTTTTGTTGAACTCTTCACAAATGGATCATTATTAACTCCGAAAATAATTGAGTGCTTAGCAAAATATCCTCCTCTCTTGGTTGATATTTCAATATATGGGGCCAGCGAAGCAACATATCAAAAGGTAACTGGAAAGAAGGGAGAATTTGAAAAAGTAATCAGTAATATAAAGCTTCTCAAGAATAATAATATTCGGGTGTCATTAAAGACACCAATAATAAAGGAGCTAGTTGATGATATAGAAGGAATGCGAAGCATTGCTGCTGAATTAGGCGTTCCTTATGCGACATCATACGAAATAAGTAAAGCTATCGATGGAGACTCAAAAACGCAAATACATCAGCTTTCTTATGAGGATATGCTTAGAACTGAGTTTGAAGAGTCGCTGAATAGAGAGAGCAAGATATATGGGGAGGAAGAATATCGGCCTACCGATGATATGTTTATCTGCAATGTTGCATGTGGCAGTTTTGTTGTTGATTACTTAGGGAATATGTGCCCTTGCATGAAATTCCGACATAGAGGTATGCCTGTTGATGCAAAGTCATTTGATGTCATATGGGATTCGTTCGATTCTTTCAAAAAAATGAAAGCAGGAAGAAATAATAAATGTGTTAACTGTAAAGCGCGTTACTATTGTGATTTTTGTCCGGCAGAAAGGGAGTTCGTGTTGGGAGATATGAACAGCACTGATGAAAACATCTGTGCCTACGCTATGGCAAGATATTCTTTTTATAGAGAAAACTATTCGATAGATCAAGCTATTAGCTTATTCTATAAACTAGCAGGAAAGGAGGATAAACGATGAGCTATTCAAAGCCTACAGTCAAGGAATATGAAATGAAGCTGGAAGTAAAAACAATGGCCAGCGAAATTACATCTTGTGCCGGAGGTCACTGCGTTAGGACCAGATATGAGCATGATCATTAATTAAAACTCGATTAGTTTCCACAAATAATACGGTGTAATCACACCGTATTATTTGTAGAAATATTGTTAGTAATAGAGCAGAGGGGCAAAATAATGGGTTTGTTTGATAAACTGTTTGGAAACAACAACAAGAATAATATTCCTTCAGTGCAAGAGGAAGCAACAGAGGTAGATCTTCTTACTAAATATAGAATGAAATATGAGAAGATGGAACGTGAAGGCAAAAATATCAGCTGGTCTGCATTCAATGAGACATCCGGTGGCATTTGGCCATACCCTGTGGCAACTGATGGAGAAAAGGACGCATTAGAGGGTAATCAAAAGCGAGCGATCAGCGGTCATGCACCTGACATATCGGAATTAATAAATACTTATAGAAATGGCATCGGTGAAGAGGCTAATAATCCTGGATGGACAATATTTAGAGATTATGACAAAGCTGAGTACTGGAAAAATGTGCTTATTACTGGTGCTGAAAATGGAAATCGCGCATTCCAGGCGGCTTTAGTTGCAACTAATGGAATGGGTGGTCTTCTCATGGGTTGGCTAAGTCAAGATGAGTACGATGTTTTTCGAGTAATGTACGAAAATGTCCTACTTGATGATGCTAATGCAGGAGTTCCTGAGGCTCAATATGCTGTTGCGGAGTTTTGCCTTGGAGAGGCAGTCTTTAAATCAGAAGAAAGAAAAAGACTTGTGGAATCCGCGATGAGAAGTGGGCTAGCTGATGCTGCATTCTTAAGAGGTCACATCTATGAACTCGATTGCTACGATAGTGGACAACCAGTCGAGTTTAAAGAAATACTCAGGATTTATAATTCTGCTGGCCCAAATTTATCTGGATCTATGACTGGATATATAAGAGAGGCATTGGCTATGGGACGCCAAATGGGACTAATATAACTATTCTGATTTTCAATTCTAGTAAAATAGTATATGTAAAAGGAGAAATAAGCAGATGGGTATAATTCTTGCGATTATTGTGATCATTTTAGGGATATGGTTAATTCGTAAAAACCTCAGAAGTGCTCTTAATGAGACCGGTGGAAATCATACTAGCGGAACAAACACTTCTAATAATGATGGTGATTTAGAAAAAGAATATACATTGAGAGCGTCCGAGGGAGAAGATGTTCAAAAATGGTGCGAAAGTGCCTCAGTAGTGAAAAAGCTGCCATACATCTGTTTTCTCGACTGGGAGATTGACTCGGTCGAAAAAGCAATGAATGCACAAGATGATTTAGAAGGCACAATAAGCCTATTATTAGCAGCTGTAGGGTATTTGGACAGATCAGAGAAGTACACGCAGAATAGTCCGCTAATTGCAATAAACAGGGCTCATGCAAAGGTTTGGATCGATGAATTGTGTAATAGAGCGGATAAGGGAAGTATATACGCGTGTGCAGCAGTATATAGTAACTACTTTCCTATAAGAGATTACCCTGAAATCAGAAAAATGATAGCAGAAAACTTAGGAGACAGAAAAGACGAGTTCAAATTAAAGATTGATCTGGAAGTAAGAAATAAAAACCCACACGCTATATTGGCATATGCATGGTTTGAGCTGTTTGGTGATGAAGAAAAGGCAGAATTGAGAAAAACGATGTTCTACCATGCGGGACAACTTGGCTTAGCTGATGGTTATGATAAATATATTTTTACAATGAAAAATTGGAGCACATCACCAGAGGCATTTGAAGCCGCGTTACTTGCCGCAAAGTTAAACAACAGTCCGCGTTCTTATGAATATCAGTATAGGATAGGGCAAAACTACTGGTTTGGTGAGGGATATGTGAGTACTCCAAATAAAGAAGAAGGACTCAAATGGCTGAATTTATCTGCATCTAATGGCGATGAGTCAGCCAAGTATTTGTTAGACATCCTGAGAAATAGTGGGGAAATCTAGGTAGTTAGTAAAGGGAAAAGAGTAATGGCAGAAATCTTTTATAAGTTAGACTTTATTCCGGATTTATCATTGAAAAAGTATTCTTCACTAGAGGAAAGCGGAGTAGATGGAGTGCTGAACAAGCATGTAGAATTCCTGCGCCAGTGGAATCGAAAGGGCCTTTTATCAGGGGTATCGATTCACTTGTTTTATTTCTATGATGGAAAAGATAGATCTGGTTTATACAGAAAAGGGGAAAACGGTAACAAATTAAAAGTCCTCTTTATGATAAAAGGCGATGAGGCGGGGCTCAGAAATACAGCGCAGCTAGTCGAAGCATCTATTTTATCAGAGTATTTTCATTTTGAAAAAACTACTTTTAATAGTTTTATTGAGGAAAACAACCTTAGAGATGTATCGTTTTCGAACTGCAGTACTCTGATAAAGAAAGAACTATTCTCCAGATCGTCGATTGATGCGTTTGAAGATCAGGGAAAATACTATCGCGTCCCTAAGTGGGAAATGAATGAAGATGGACGTTTATATAGCATGTTTAACCTAATGGAAGCATTGGACAAGCAAATGCTATATAGAATTGATTTATATCCTATAGATGAAAGCAATGGAATAAAAGAAGCTCTTAGAAGACCAACCGCAATATTAAGAGAAAGACAGTATTCACGTGCAGCAGCATCAGGCAGCAGGGACTATGAAGCTGAAAATGTACTGCGTGAGTATGATGATTTATTAGATGCTATTGAGACAACCCCTCATTTCCTCACGAACATATTTGTTTTTTCTCATAATAAAGAGGATTCTACTGTTGTTATAGATTCAGCTGGAGCTGAGGCCGTTTCCAAAGGAAATTATGAGATTGCAAATTTTTCAGATGACTTTTCGTTAGCGGGGATGTTAACAGGAGATCACAAGGAATTTGAGGATTCCAGGAAAAAGATAAATGCAAGAAAACTAAACCGTGGTTGGACTGTAGCAAGTGAAGAAGCACCGCAAAACAGACTGCAACTTTTGCCTGTAATTTTTACACTCGATGAGGTCGCTCCGTTCTTTAGATTTCCTACTCTCTATGATGGCGAATCACTTCAGATTAGAAAGGAAACAAATCTCAAATTACAAGCAGCTTCTGAGGATGGTTTGTATTTGGGAAAAGATGAGAATGGGTATGATGTATTTTTCCCGCTAGATCTCATAACCAAACATGCATTTATTGCTGGCGTTCCTGGATCAGGAAAAACAAATACAATGCATCATCTTACATCAACATTATGGAAAAGACACCATATTCCATTCCTTGTACTAGAGCCGGCAAAGCAAGAATATAGGGCGTTGGCCAATCAAAAGGGAATGGAGGATTTGTATATTTTTGCTCCTAATGTAGGCATGCAATTTCCGTTGCATATCAATCCGTTCGAATTTCCACGAAATCTTCGCTTGTCAGAACATATAAGGAGACTTGAATCTGTATTCGAGGGGGCGTTCCCAATGGAACCGCCTGCACCATTCCTTTTAGATTCGGCTATAGAAATGGTATATAGAAAAAAAGGGTGGTTTCCAGATTCAGTAAATGATGGCAAACTTGAATATCCAACTCTTTCAGATCTTTATGATGCATTTGAGGAAGTACTTGCTGAAACAGATTATGACAAAGAAGTAAAAAGTAATATGAAAAGCATATTACAAGTAAGGATTGGAAGTCTCCTAAGAAGAGAAATGGGAGATGTATTTGACGTTCCTGAATCCACCCTTCGACCAGAACAATGGTTGGAAATTCCAGCTGTTGTAGAACTTGAAGCAATGGGAACTGGACCAGCAAACTTTCTGACGTTAATGCTTTGCGCATTAATTAGAGAAACTTTAAAGGTCAAAGCTCTAGAAGATACAGCGAACAGGGATTTGAAATCGGAAAAAGACAAAATAGCGAGACACGTTATCTTTATTGAGGAAGCTCACAATCTAATTGGGCCTGAGTCAGATGACGTTACTGGGTCAGAAGCAAACCCTAAACAAGCCGCAACAAGCTTTGTGGTAAAGATGCTTGCAGAGGTTCGAGCGCTTAAGGAAGGAATAATAATTGCTGATCAACTGCCTACTGTTATGGCTGATGAGGTAATAAAGAATACGGGGCTTAAGATTGGTCTAAGAATTACGTCTGCTGATGATAGAGGGTTGCTGTGCAGCACAATGGCAGCAAGCTCTGCTCAGATGGAGCAAATGTCTACGTTTAACGTTGGAAAGGCCTTGATTACATATGAAGGACTGATGAGACCATTTACTGTGCAGACGCAGGAATGGTGTGGCCCTCGAGGTATAGACAAGTGCAAACTGCAAGATTCAAATGAATGCACTAATTGTGAATACTATTTGCGTGACGAATGCATTCCATCAAATAAAAAGAGAAAGGAAGTAACTGAATCCAAATCAGATTTGTTGCTTGCAAAAGAAATGATTCAAAGACAATCTTATTGCAATATATGTGAACGTAGTTTGGAAATAGAGGGGAAAAAATTCAAGAGAGAATTTGAAGATGTTTCAAAGAGAGTAAATGATTCTATAAAGTTTGTTCAAGAGAAGAATGATAAAGAAAACATATTGAGAAAAAAATGGGCTGCTTTTGAAGAGGAGTGTGTAAATGTTGCTGCACAGAATTATGGTGAAAAAGCTGCTGCCGAAATCACAGCAAAACTAGCTAAACCGCTATTAGAGGAAGAAGCACTGTTAAAGAAAAAGTATGATTCATCACCAAAATTCTATAAGTCAAATTCATACATAAAGGACTGTGTAGCACTTGCAGTAAGTATTGAAAGGAAGAAGGACTATTTTATAAAGCTCGGTTTTTCAGATTTTAAGAAAATGAAAACACCTATGAAAAATACCGAAAATCTAAATAATATTCAGCATAAAATTAATGCTATAAATATGATGCAGCATACAATTTTAATTGAAGCACAAAGACTATTTAAACTTACACAGTATTATCAATCGGATGAAATAGTTGAAATAGAATTACGGCGAGCGATGAAACTGTTCGCTGTGGAATGCGTTTTGTAGACTCATGCAATAATGGAGGTTAGACTATGGGAAGCAAAAAAAGTGGTGTTATGGAAAAAATTCGAGAGGGGAAAGAGGTTGGTTCGGAGGCCATAGAGCGAGGTGAACAGCTAGAAAGTGAAGGAACAGAAATTAGGGCATTGTTGGATAGTATCGAGGTAGTAGATGAGGATGATAGAAGAGCTGTTAGTGAAGCCCAGTCAAACTATGATCCCGCTTTTAAAGGCGCATTTTCTGAAAACGTAGAGTCCTTAAATAGAGATATGGAAACAATGGAAAATGATGCTATTGATGAATCTTCCGATGAAATGGAAAACGTTGAAGTGGCAGAAGGCTTATTTAAAGATATGGAAGGTGCATCAGAAGTTGGACAAAGTATTGCTGGGCGAGGAGCCGATTCTATGCGCGATAGTGCAAGAGAGTATGAAGAGTTTATAAATGAAGCAAACGATGTAATTAGCGAAACACAAGCGGAAGTAGATAGCCTTAGAAGCGCAATAGATAGCATTTTCTAAAAACAATGAAAATAAACGAGATAAAAGAGAAAGCTGAATCACTTAATGAGCAGGGAGTGGAAGCTAGGCAGATGCGGACACAAGCTCAATACATGGTTGGTGATGCACGAAATCAACTCCTTGATGCACAGCTGATGTATGAGGAGGCATCTAAAACAGATGAGGATGGCAACCCTATGGGGGATGTTGTCAGTGCACAAGGGGCCGTTTTAGCTGCTCAGGCACGGCTATTAGCTGCACAGGGAAGATTACGAGAGGCGGAAAACAGAATTAATAGTATTGATCAAAAGAAAAACGATACCATTTCTGAAATAGAAAAGTACACAGAAAAAGAAGAACAAAATCTCTTGATATTGGAACAACTCCAAGGAAAAAGATTTGGCGGGATTGCAGGAAATTTCATTAATGATTTAGTAACTAAACTCAATCAAGGGCAGGATGTGAAACGCGAATTAGAGGAAAGCTTGGGTAGAGGTAATACTTCAAAGAGGTTTGCTGTAAATGGTGCATCACAGGAAGCTGATGGGTTTATCAATGATATCAGAGTCAAACATACAAATAATCAGGAAAGTGAAATACAGGGAGGCTTATCTATTTCATCTTACACAAAGGAAGAGGCAGATCATTTGTTAATGAAAGGGTTTAGTAGGGAAGAAGCGGCCCCTGTACATCAAATTGCAGCAGCTTTTAATGATGACGCTGATGAACTTTCGAGACATAGTTCTGCTGAAGATGAGAATGAAGCAATATTCAAGAGTGATACTCCTTATACAAGTATTGATGAATTAAGTGATGATGTTTATAAGTACGCTGCAGAATTTCGTGATCATGGAAGTAGATACAACGAGCCTATAAGGAATAATGAGACAAATCAAGATGTTGAACATTTTAGAAAGATAATTAATAGTCATCGTATTACAGCGAACACTACAGTATGCAGACTGGCAACATGGGACGATTTAGGCCCTGGATTTGAAGGACGGAGACCGGAAGAGTTGATTGGACAATGTTATCAATTCGATGGGATAATGAGCGTTGCCAAGGAATACAAATTTGCTGGAGGTAAAAATGACGGAAGAGACGTCTTCTTTGAGATACATGTACCTGAGGGAACACCGGGGCTCGATTTGAGAGAAGTACCTCAGTTTTATCAGGCTATGTTTGATTCACCAAAATGCCAGATAGAAAGCGTAACACGAATAGAGAATAGTAACGCAACCAAGATGGTGGTCAGCATTATTAAAGATGATGAAAGAACAAGAAAAGTTCAATCCGTACGTAGCAACAACTACTTGTTTGAATATGATAAATATGGACGTGTTCAAAGTGCAAGCGGAAGATTGCAGCTAAAGAAAGAAGAAAGAGATGCCTCTGCGCAGAAGAGTGCGGGCGGTGCTAATCGTAGAGAGGATGATGACGGAGGACATTTTTTTGCCTCAATATTTAATGGCCCAGGCACCAAGACAAATATTTTCCCTCAGAACTACAACTTTAATAGAGGCGGGTACCGTTCATGGGAGAAAGAGTGGAAAAAAGAAATTGAGAATGGGAATACTGTTGACTTAAAGATAAAACCTATCTACCAAAGTGATTCAATGAGACCTATTTCAATACAAATAACTGCAATTATTACTGAGCCAAACCACAAACAACGAGTAGAGTATTATTCAGGAACTAATGAGCATAAATCAATAACAGATGTTGATACAGATGATTATAAATAATAACTAATATGAAGGATAAACAATCATAAAAATCACGTAAGTGCATACTGCAATTCGCTTTAAAAAAGGGAGAGACAAAATGTCTATTACTATTGAAACAGCAAAAGCCAATGAAAATAAGCCAGCCATTCTGTGTTGTAGAACAATAGCAGGCAATAAGATTGAACTCAAGGATTTAGAGGATCCGGCAATATTTCCAGATCTTATTGATACTGGACTATTAGTAATACCCGCAGATACTCTTACTATTGGGGATGCCCTTGGAAAAACCTTGTCTAGAACCATGGACTCACTATCCCCAATTACTGCTAGAGACATTACGGAGCGCATTATATTAGCTGATCCGGCAGTAGAAAAAAACACAAATGCGGACACTTCTGATATTGCAGTAATGAAAAGTCATGTTGCTGCTGGAACAATCCTTGAAGGATCTCATTTCGTTAATCCAGGTGTTTTGCCGGATCTCATTAATGCAGGCCTTGTGAGCGTTACTGAAACTGATTCAATTACAATCGATCAAGCAATAGGCAACACTCTTTTGCATGATAAAGATGCATTTTCTCAAATAAAGTCAAGCGATATGGCTGCAATCAATCAGGATTACGCTACTATACCTGAGAACAAGACTGTAAAAAGCAATAATGAAGTTGAAAAGGTTGACGGAACGATTGAAAGCTGGGTTGTAGATGGTTCGGAAAAATCATTTATTGATGCGTTTCAGATTACCGGAAAGCTGATATCGGCTTACGAACATAAAATTAAAGTAGAACAGAATTTGCTCAAAGCTAAGGTCGATCGATTGGATGAAGAAATTGAATTAAAGAAGAGAAATAATAATCAACATGCGGCGGATTCAATGAAAGTTGTGACTGACGAGGCCAGCAGAAAAAAATCCGAATATGTTGAGAAACTCAACGAATTAGGCAAAATACAGGATCAAATTAACTTATTGTTTGATGCCAAACCTTTTTCAAAGGATATTATATCTCGTTTGAACCGTGTAGGCACATTGTATAGTGGAATTAAGGATGCTATTGCCGAATACGAGAAGACATTGGGCAGCTATAAGGGTGCTATGTCAAAGAAAATTGATGAAGAGCGTCGCGTTAACGAAGAATCAGCAAGAGAGGAATATCATAACGAGAGGGAAAAGGCTATAAACACAAGCAATACAGTTATAACGGATTATCAGACAGATTTTTCGAATGCTGTAAAGGATAACATTAATCCTGAAAAGATTGAAAAATTCAAGAAACTGATTCAGGGGAGAAAGTTTAACGCTAGCAACTTCAATTGTGTCAAAAACCTCGAAACATCAATATATTTTGGCGAAGGAAAGAAAGTGTATAGCCATGAGAATCCTCTTGGAATAGATCGCATATTTACTGATGGGAACGATCCGATATGTAAAAGAGTCGATGACACCTCAATGTCATTGAGCCTTCCATATTTTCAGACACTTGAGGAGGGCGTCTCATTTTTCATAGAACATACTCAAAGCGATAGAATAAATGCGCAGGAGATTATTAGATCTTTGGTACTGAAGACTTATATGTCTTTTCCTCCTGGAAAGGTTGAGGCTACTATGATTGATCCTCTAGAGTTAGGAGAGACTTTCTCAATCTTTTCCAAGCTTGGAGAAGAAACTGGGCAACCTAGAATAATCGATGAAAAAATATGGTCGCAAGAAAATGATATTACAAGGTCAGTTAATACACTGCGTGGAAAGATCGAGAATTTAACTCAGGCTTACGGCGACAATAAATTAGCTAGACTTAAAAAAGAGCCAATTAGGGTTCTTGCTATTACAGACTTTCCGACGGGCTTTACTGCTAACGCATTAAAGGATCTTGAAGCAATCGTTAGAAAATCTGTTTCAAGTGGAGTATGCATATATATTGCATGTAACACGCTTCAAATTGAGCGTTTGAAGGATGCAGAAAAATCAATATATGACGAAATAAAGACTATTCTTCACGTTGGTAAGCTTAATAATTCAATAGTAACACTTCTTCCTGAACCCGATAAAAGAGAATCGATTCAGTTAAAAATCGACAATATATCTACATCTGAGAATGAAATAAAAGAAATTGTGCAGAAGATTTCAAAAGAAATTGGAAGCAACGAAACTGGGAAGTTAGTTACTTTCGATGAAATGTATCCAAACATTAGTGATATCAGCTCATGGACATGGGACAACTCTGATGTTTCAAGAGGACTGCAAATTCCAATAGGAATAAAGGGGGCTGACAACATTGTGCGCCTTTCAATGGGAAGACAGGATGGTAGTACAGAACATCATGCACTTATAACCGGTCAGACAGGAGCAGGAAAGACAAGCTTTCTGCATACAATAATCATGAGCACAATGCTTTCGTACACTTATGAACAGGTCCAAATGTATCTAGTCGATTTTAAAGAAGGCGTTGAGTTTAGTTCTTACATTAAATATAGACTTCCATACTTCAGATTAATAGCTGTAAATAGTGAAAAAGAGTTTGGAAGGAATGTCTTAAAAGAACTTGTAGGGGAATTCGAAAAGAGGATAAAAGCGTTTAAAGATAAGGACGTTGTTGATATTTCAGCATATAACAGGGTGAATACCGCAAGTCCGATGCCATATCTTCTTCTTATATTTGATGAAGTTCAGGAGTTGTTTAATGGAGATGATTTAATAGACAGAGAATGCATTGGATATTTGAAGACACTCGTAACTGAAGGTCGAGCAGTCGGAATACATATCATTCTCGCAAGTTCAAACTTCAACTTGGCAAATGGACTGAACCCTATTTTTGAGCTGATGGCTATTCGTATCGCTATAAAAGGGACGCCTGAGCCAAGTGCAAGAACAATTCTAAGTAGTGAAAATAATATTACGAATCTACTGAAAAATGAATCCGCCGGTGCAGCTGTATTCAACAACCAGAATGGAGCATCGAGTGGTAATTCTATATTCCAAATTGCATATCTGAATAAAGAAGAGAGGATTGCACTTCTTGAGGCAATATCATCATGTGCCAATGAAATGGCAGTTCAAAAGAATTATAACAATAAGACAAGAGTGCTGCTTACTAATCTCGAAGACGACATAGATAATCCATTAAATACATTTATTGACAGCAAAAATGTTGATGATGCTATGAAATATGGAAAGGACGAGTATCCTCTATTTATTGGAGAACCATTAAATTTCAATCGCGAATTGAAAATTCAGATGTCCTTCGAAAAGGGCGACAATCTAATAGTTGCGACAAAAGACGAACGTGGCGCATGTAGCTTAGTGCAGCTAATGATGACAAGCATACTGTACGGAGAATTAACCAAGAAGTCAGCAAACAAGAACGACAAGCTGATTTATCTCCTGGACTGCTCTGACGAGGAAGAGACTTCAGTAGATGGAATAAGCTTGGAGGATTTTGCTAATCGCTTCGAAAGTCAAATCGAGAGATTTAAGTTCAAAGAAGTGGGAGATGCAATTGATTCACTCTATTCGATCCTTGAGGAGAGAAAAGATAAGGGTGTTGATGCATCATACGAAAAACTCTTTGTTGTGTTCTTTGGTATTGATAGGGCAAAAGTCATGCGCAGCGATGATAGCCTCTATGATATAAGCGGAGGGGCAAATGAGATTTCTACCCATGACAAATATAGAGAGCTGATATTGAACGGAAACAAGTATGGTATATGCACAATCGTATGGACTCAAAACTACAACTTGTTCAAAAAAATGTATGGCAAT
Organism: Anaerovoracaceae bacterium; assembly: GCA_045540775.1. GTDB lineage: Bacteria > Bacillota > Clostridia > Peptostreptococcales > Anaerovoracaceae > Crickella. The sequence goes on from JAZQHU010000059.1 coordinate 39,807, forward strand.
ATTCTGGATAAAGGATTTGATAAGAGAATCGCATACAATATCAGCAATGAAGCAATGGAGGATCTTGTTAACGAATCTGAACCTGAAAAGCTAAACAGCAGAACTGCAGTATATATGGACATGAATTCTGTTAGAAATAAACATTTTAGGAGATATGAAACACTGCAGAATGAATGGATTCGCAAATACGCAGATGTGTATCATGAATATGCAAGTAAGCAGTAAATAAAGAGCGAAATAATAAAGAGGTTAAAAAGACATGGCTGAATTACATAATTTGGGGAAATTGCAAGAACTTATTGTACAGGCAAGCAACATTGAAAAAGAAAAACAACAATATGAGATTTCTATTAATGAAGCATATTCTCGTTATTTGAATGAGCTGAAACAAATATATAGCGCAATGATTGATGAGAAGAATAACATCCCATTTCCACTTAAGCTTGTCGGCAAGGACGTAGATATGGAAAACGCTGCAACTAACTTTAAAAATCTTATCAACTCCGTAAGGCCAAACACTATTCATTAAGCGGAGGACTCAGAAAAAACTCGATGGCTGGAAATATATCAGACATTACAAGATGTGGAGTATATTGCTTAAGCCAGAACGTCTTAATTATATGGAGAATAATAACAAATGATGAACAAGCATAAACAAGACATTGATAATTCTTTTTCGAATGACAGTTTGCAAAACGAAAGCAGCAAACTGCCGTTAGATGAATTATTATCCAAGCTTGATGATGAAGAAAAACAAGAAGCGGCTGATCGGGAGAAAAGGAAAAAGGAGCAAGCTGCAAAGAGGAAAAAGGTAGCGATAGCTATACTTGCGATTGTAGGGGTGTTGATTGCAGGTGCGGTGTTGGTAAAAACACTAGTACCGGTTCTTTTTCCTTTTAAGTATGATACAGTTGCATCCGGCGCTTGTTCTGGGAATACCGTCAATGGGGCAAAAGCATGTGTTCAGGATGATAAGATTTATTATGTTAAGTATTATAATAGCTCGTTGGAGAATGAAGATGGGGATGAGATTGATTCATCGCGTCAGGCAGCAGTATACTCTTCAAGCTTAAGAGGTGGTAATGAAGATCTTGTGTTCTCTATCGAAGATGAGGTAGAAGAAGCATCAATTAGTTTGCGTGGCAATGAACTGTACATATTGGAGAAGCTAAAAATAGACTATGATATTGAAGGCCCTCAAGAAGCTCGTGTAATTGTGGTCGATTTATCAACAGGAGAAGTTATCAGAACTCTACAGCCGGATGTATCAAATGTAGATACCGTATTTGTTTTAGGCGACCAGATAGTGTTTGACTGGTGGGTATCTCGGAGTGAGGAAGAGTACAACGAGTGTCTGAGCATAGCAAGTCTTGATGGATCTAACTTTAAAACTATATACGAAACATCGGACGGGTTTGATTATACCTGGGATGATGAAAAACTTTATGTTGCTGAAACCATATGGGAGGGTGAAGATTCAGGTAGACGAGTCATTACATCAATGTCGCTGACGGGTGAAAAAAGTACTGTAATTTGGGAAGAAAAATTGTCAGAGGATGATTATTGGAATGGCCTTTATTTTTATGATGGACAGCTGATTCAGACAAAAGAAATATTATCTTACGATGATGAGGATGAGTTTGGTTACAAACAACTTGTTTCGCTGACTCCTGATTCGGGCGAAACAATTATTATTGCAGAGTGGGAAGAATCCCTGTATGCGAATGCCTTCGGAAACAATGTATATGCTAACTATTATTACTACAACCATTACAACGAAAAAAAGCAGGACTATCAAATCAATAGAATTAATTTAACTAATGGTGAGTCAGAAAAGGTGATGGATTTGCCGGATGTTCCTTATATGGAAGGTCCATCTGTTGATATTCTGCTATTCGAGGACAATATAGTTCTTAATATGAAAGAAATGGATTATGAAGAGGAAATGGATGATACCGCTTGGACAACAGATAGAAACAGGATTTTCCTCTATGATCTTAATGGCAAGCAGCACGCTGAATTTGTTGTTTGAGTCGCCTATAGCTATAAAATACTTCTAAAATCGACTTGAGAATATTTAAGGAGACCACGATAGCATGATTTCAATAGATAATATGACTCTTATACGGAGCTGGCAGTTTGAAACCGATTCTCTTATAAATACAGATGGGATTAAGAAATACCTAGACAATTTAATTGCGTCGATCGAGACGCAATTATTTATTAATGATGCAGTTGTTGAGGGAAGAAGTCTGGGAAGCCCTGAAATTAGTTGTATTTCTATTGCCTCAAAAGCAAATGAGAGATATATGCCGGTGTATGTATTGACAATAATGGGAGATGCCGGCCCGGTTGTTATTATGTGTGTTTCCGGACATGGGGAACAAATTAATTCCACTGATCTGTCGCAGTATTATCAGGAAAACCGAGCCATTTGGGAAGGTGTATACAATGGATATCGTGAGATGAAATACACTGTTAACAGAATAAACAGCAGACTTGGCAATTCAGGAACCGCTGCCAATGTTGTTACCGGTGCAAGCTATTTAGCAGGAAAAGCTATCACTGGCGGTGTTAAATTGGCAATTAAGGGAGTCAAGGCATTAACTAGAGATAAAGAGGCTTATGATAGAGAGCTTAAACATTATATGGATGTGATGAGCTTAGGCGACTACGCGTTCGCAGAAAAAGACGCAGAGAATTACTTTATTAAAATTAAAGAAAGTGCAGAAAATGGAAACATAATTGCGCAGTATCTTCTTGGTACTAGATACTATGATGGAATAGGCGTAGAAGAAAATAAGCTTGAAGGAATCAAGTGGTTTGAAGAAGCGGCTGAGCAGGGGCAGCATGACAGCCGAGAACTATTGGCATATGAGTTTTTATTTGGAGAGTACAAGTATTCCAAATCCCAGAAAAATAAGGGGCTAGTTTATTTGCTTGAGCTAATTAACGATGGCAACAATGAGGCTGTTGAAGCAATGATTGAGTTGTGCGTTAATACCTCAAAATATGGAATGGGACTACCCCCTGCAAAAAGAATCGTTTTTCTTAATGACTATGCGAACCAAGGATATATTAGCGCTATTTACAATTTAGCGAAAATATACGACTCGGAAGTGCATAGTGATCCAGAACTTGAATCTTTTAAGGATGATAGTAAAGCCTGTGCGTTGTATGAAACGCTTTTATCTGCAGATAATGACCTCAATACTGAAGAAATATCGTATCGTTTAGGATGCATGTATAACAATGGCATAAGCATGCCTAGAGATGCTGAAAAGGCCTGTAAATACTTTGAAGAGGCAAACAGGAGAGGCAATGCTGAGGCAAAAGCTTTCTTACTGCAGTTGTATGCTACTGATCAGAGAATCAAAGACTTTTCTAAAGCGAAAAAATTGTGCAAGGAGCTATTGAGAACAAAGAATGCGTCTCTAAATGCAGTAGGCAATTATTATAGTTATGTTATTGCGGATGCTGAAGAAAGATATAAGGACAGTATGGCATACGCAAAACAATATTTATATAGTGCTGCTGGTGAAGAGCCAAAAAAAGAGGAGGTAAGAAGCTATCTCCTTGAAAAAAACAAGCTACTAGCTAGCATGACTGAAGAGGAACGTAGAGTATATCTTAAAGAACGAAAAAAGGCTAAAGATGTAATCAAAGACTTTAAAGGCGTTGAAATAGATAGCAAAAAAAAGAAAATCTATGCAGTTATTTTAACTGTAGTAATTATTGCTATTGTTATTATTGTTATTGCGATGCAACGCCCGTTTGACAAGACGACAACACCATATACAAATAATGAGAGCATGGAAACAACCAATTCACCGGCAGCAGAAGCTTTGAAAGCATATGATTCTATGTTGTCTCAGGAATCATTTAGCAGGGATGAAAATGATGACGTATATCCGCAGACATGGTATTCTGAAAACTGCTCTTTTGATATTGCATATCTGAATGACGATGATGTGCCAGAACTTATAATAGTTGATTATTCAGATGCGGATCATGCAACTGGCTGGGGTCAGATTTATTCATACAATGATGGTGAAGTAAGTTCAATCGGACGAATGTCAGAACCCGAAGCATCAGAAGACTATGGTTTTACGCCTGGTTATTATGAGAGAACTGGGTGGTTAGTGGACCTCTCTATGTGGCAGGGATATGGTGGACCTGTTATTTATAACGTACTAGATAATAGTGCGGATGCGTTGGGAATCAATTATGAGCCTGATGAAGACTTTGAGCCTCAACTAACAAGCTATACGATAGGCACTGAAAATGTTGATGAGACAGAGTTCTATCAGCATCTGGAAGATGTCACAGGCGGGATAGACATTACACCATATGATTTCTGCGAAAACACATCCGATAATAGGCTTAATAAGCTTGGAGATTTTGGTGAGATTGGCAATGATGAAGAAGATACTAGTACATCTGGGATTTACGGTGTTGCTTTTGATTATGTAGGGAAGACCTTCGGAGAACTCGATAACGAATATGGTCCACTTTCACAGCAGGCCTCATGGAATGGCGCTATTTATTATACTACCTCTGATGAAAGATATGTAGGATTTCCATTTGACTTGGATGAGACCGGAGACTTGGCAGACGGAGATGAAGCAATATGCACCTCATACATAGGAAGTATAAGTGAAATTCTTAATGTACCAGAAGATGTTTCTCTTCAGGAAGTAGCTGATTTGCTGGGAGAAGATTTGGACGTGGACAGCCTATATTATGAACCTAACACTGATATGGGGAACTGTGTGATTTGGTATACAATCTATAATGATAAAGAGTATAAGCTTATCGTAGATTATGATGAAAATATAGATATAAGTGGGGCTACTCTAGTATGCACTGAATAGGGGAAATCTTATTCCCAAACAGTATGATGTTCCCCTGAGGAGGAGTTCTAAGGTAATGAAGATAATATTTGACTATGATGATTGCTTGATACGTATTATCGACGGGTCATATGAAAAGGTATTTCATACAAGAGATGTAAAGACTGCAAAAGGAACTCAGAGTATCAAATATCAACCTATATGGCCGTTGATTGTCTTCAACTTTATTCTTAAGGAATGCTATCCGTATGTTGAAGACAATTACCTTGATGTTGCAACCGATATTGAGGAATGTATTGATCCGGCTATTGAACTGCCTAAAGACTACTATCAGATAATTGGTAAGGCGGTAAGGTACTTAAACGAAGTAGTACTTAAAGATTTCGATAGACTCAGGATTAACGATAAGAAGAATACAGTAAGAATCGATGGGCCCAAAATAGACGGCAAGAAAGACGAGGTAGGTAAAGCGAACTATAATAGTCGAAGCACATATCGGACATACAATCTCTCTCCTGAGTCAGCGTGTCTGGTTATTGAATGGGAGATACATTCAACAAATCTCGAGTTCATTAAAAAATATGGTATTAATGAGGACTGGATGGAGCCAAAGCTGATAGTTGAAGAAACTGTTCCTGAAAGTCCAGGAAAAACAATTAATGATGCATTGCATGATGAAATAAATACTGTCAGACATATAGGATTAAGAAAAAGTGCTGGTGTAGTATGGAATGGCGGAATTATAAGCAAACTCGTTGATTTGTTCAGTGGAGAGCTTTCGAAAATTGATGTTAGGCTCTTACCATCTGTTAATGTTGACTGTAAAGCAGAGCCCTTTACGAATCTTAAATCATTTATTCTGGAAGAATATTTAGATCTTAATAAATATGCGAATATAAATAGTTTTGCTATGCTGGAAGGCGAAATGGGCTGTGGTAAATCTTATTCACTTTACAGCGTTGCGCGCGCTATGCATGAAGCCGGCCATGTGGTAATAATACTACCGCTATATTCTTTGTATGGAGAAAGCGGACAGAATTCTCTGATTTCATATATGTGCCAGCATATGCTTGGGGGTGCAGGCTTATCTCCGATACAGAAGGTAAGATCCCTTTTATCCAAGGCAACCGAAGAGCAGAAGGTAATGATAATAATAGACAGCATCGATGAAGCCTTTCCAGGAGTATATTCAGATCTAGCCCGAGACATGGTTAGGATACTGGATATAGGTAACCCTAATGTCTATTTGTTGCTGGCTGGAAGGCAGGGCTCTTTATTCTTAGAGAACAGTGGGTTAGAAGATGTTGGATGCATTAACATAAGATGTAACGAGATAACCGGTAATGCACTGACTTATCAAGATGAAGATCTTGCTGTTATTATGAATAACTATCCCCTTACCAGAACTCCGTTATTCATAAGCTACTATAGAGAGCTGAAAGGTCTGCAGAAGGACAAAATGAGAAAAATCAATTTGTCTGAATACGGCGATGAAATTGACTTCCGAGAGATCAATAATTATTACGATTTGTTCAGGGCAAGAACATCTCTTTTAAAATCACATTCATTAAAAGATACTGGATCTGATGATGTGTTCTCCAACATCTTGCCTTTACTTGCATATTTATTATATCAAGAAAAGAGAAGAACATTCAGGCAATCTGACATAGATAGCATAAATGCAGTATCGTTTGATGGAACGACTCCTGAAGAACGCGCTGATGTACTGTTAAACACTGGGATAGTTCAACGTAACGGACTAGACCGTTCATTTGTATTCAGCCATATAGAATATATGCATTTTTTAGCAGCCCAATATGCAGCTAGGACACTTGATGACTCTGACAGTGGCATTCTTGATGAGGCTATTAGACGGACATCCTACTTTAGTGGTGGACAATACTCAAGAGTCGATAAAATGAGATTTATGCCGTTTGGATATTATCTTTTTATGGATCTTGTCAATAGACAGGACGAAAAGAATAATAAGTGTTTCGACTATAAGCTTTATCAGTTGGGTGCAAATATAGTTTTTGAGGGAAGGGATCTCTGGGATGAGCTAAGGCCATTTACAGCTGATTATTTGAATTATTATAGAAACCGAATAATCAAAGACAAACCTGCAAGAGAAGAATACGAGATGACTGAAATGGTTGATGCGGTTAATAACGTTGCTTACACAACAATAAATATAAACAGGGATAAGAAGTATGACAGGAAAACGATGCTTCGTGATATTCATGAAGATTTGATATCATGTGTTGGCATTGTCACGCACGACATTATCGCCAATTCTGAAAGCAGCACAATTGAAGAAATAGGCCAAGTAAAAAAATGGGATGACAATTTCTGCATGCAGGCAATGAGGCATCTTATTAACAACATAGAGCGCATAGATATTTCAAAATGGAAATACAAGCCTGACATAATAGGAAGACTCTATAGTAATATAGGAGCATGCATCTTGGCAAAAGCCAGATTAAACAAAGATAAGGTTTTGCTTGCTCAGGCAATGGATTATCATAAGATAGCCAAGGAATTCAGGGAGGTAATAGTATCCAAGCATTCAGAATTCAGGAACAATATTTCTCTAATTCGCTCAAATGTCACTATCGGAACTGACTATTACTACTATGGCTTATGGGAAGAGAATGCTGAACAAGCAATTTCATACTTCACTAAAGCAATTGACTCTTATCATAACGAGGCATTAAGACTTCAGGGTGTGAATCCTCTTGAAGACTACAGCTATAATATGAGCGTTCCGGTTGAACGTTTTCAGGATTATGAGGAAGTTCCACAGATCGGAGCTGAAGCATATGTGATATGGCTCCTGATAGCAGGCTGTAACTATATGTGTTATGAGAGACTAAAGAATGAAAAAGTGCAGGATGATCTGCAGCATTATCTTAAAGCGCAGTACAGAGCATTAAGCGCTGCGTACATTTTCTTAAAAGAAGATTGCATTGATGAAGAAGATACAAACAAATTCGATAAAACAAAACTTGAGCTTAATTCTCACGAAATAGATAAGCTCTGGGGAGATGTAGTAGAGAGATACCTTCATAGCTTTTCCGATTTTGAAAACGACAACATCACCAAATGCCATGAACTGCTACGGAAAATAATGCAGTTATATACATCACTTCATGAGCATAGCAGAATAAAAGACATAATTTACGAGAACAGCATCTTCACAATTCGTGAGAATTAAAGTAGTGAGATATTATGGAGAAAAATATGATCAGATTTATCATGCCTGACGCTGCGATGGACAAAGCGTATAGAATTAAACATATAGATCAGCAGTTTGAAGAATTCCTAACTGCCGACGCATTCAGGAGGTATTTGGAAATTCTAGACATTGAATATACCTCTATTCGAGAGATATATGATGCCCTTGAAGCTTACAACACCAGAAAGGGGACTGACGGCCAAATCAGGGAATCGCAGGTTGCTCCTCTCAATGAAGTTCTCGAAAAGAATCGTTACAATTTATACCCAGTCTACAGAGAACTTGGGCTTTTGGATATTAATAAACCTAGAACCAATGACTATGATCATATAGTCTTGCTTGGTGGCTCTGCAAATTCGAACTTCGATAAAACACTAGCTGCAAAGAAGCTTATTACAGATAAAGTTGTAGATGTTTCTGCACTTGCTAGCTTCAGGCCAATACCTCCTGGTGAGCTGAAGAAAATGTCTTCAGACAGAAAAGGTGGTTATGAAACTGAGTTTGGATCGTTTGATGCAGCGTTCAACAGAGCTTTCAATCTTATTGAATGCGAAGATGATGGAAAGAATAAACCATATGATTTCCCGAGAAATATTAATCAGGCGCACAGAATTAAAACATATAAAGATACTAACGGAAGAACCTATAGAGTGTTTGCTTCTCCTTCCTTAAATCCAGAAGAGAGAGCCGGAACATATGATACCTGTGTTCACTACATGAAAACATTTGCATGTAATGAAAAAGCTAAGATTCTCGTCATAACAAATAATCAATATTGTAACTATCAGTTCATACCTTTCATGCTATCTATATTAGAAAACGATAAATGTATGGTAGACTTGGACATTATAGGCTGCAGTGATGATGACAACCTTGCCTCCGAAAAGGAGTATAATTCAAACCAATATTATGGTGATATTCGATCGATGATTGAGTGGATAATGAAGTTCAAGAAACAGTTTGTGAAATAAGAAGATAAGAATACATTCTAAGATATTAACGCATTCCCCATAGTGCCCCCAACCTTTAATGGTATGGGGGCTTTTAATTGCAATTGAAAGACATAGCACATACAGGTTCGAAATGGAGGAACGAATATGGCGTCATCATCATTATTAAAAGATCTGTTCTGTAAGAGAGTACCTGTTAATCGTGGCGCACTCTTTATAGACCGCTGGGCAGGAAGGAGAGACTATAAGTTCTCTCAGATGAGCACAACGTTAGAGGGCTGTATAACAACACCATGGATTAATGCCAAATATGAAAATTTATCAGAATATGAAAGCCGCATTTATAACAAGGTGTTACATGCTACTGAAGATATCGCCATCAATATTGCAGAAAAGAGCGAAGAACTGGAACGAATTGAGTATGTAACTCCTGCTACTACATGCGATAGTGAGAGTGATGAGAGACTCGCTGCACGTATTATTGCTCGCAATGAGCATAACAAAGAACGCGAGAAAGAGATCAGAATGCTTCTTGCAACTCTCAAGAGTGAACTCGAAATGATAGATGCTGCTCTTAAGGAGCACATGCAGCGTGCTGAAAGTGCTACAAATAAACACATATATTCTTACCTGGGTGGGGTTGCCAGAGCTGCTGGTGAGGATGGACTGAAAGATTTCTCATCAAGGCCGGAGGTGTTTCACAGAAGTATTCAGGGAAAAGCAATATATGAAGAACACTATAACAGAATGATGGCTTGTCTTGAAAAAGTTCTCGAAGGGAGGAGAAACAACAATGAAGATGATCAGGAATCTGCTTAAGCGGAATCAGAACAAAAGAAGCATACATGAAGATGATTTCATTGATATACCGGTTTACGGACCACATGACAACATCCTTCCAGTTCCATATGCGGCAAGTGGTTACTTTGCCGAATTCGAGATAGGATTTGAATCCAGATGTAGGGATTTTCTCAACAGAACAAATCTGGACAAATACAACAGAAGCTACATGGATTTACTCGTTGATCATATGGTGGAAGAAGCAGTAGGGCTTCTGGATGTCCAGGAAATCGGGCATCGTAATGCAATCAATCAGCTTGCCAGAACACGCTCAAGCGATATTAATGATGCCAGAATCAGACTTGAACAAATTCAGACCGAAAGAGAATCACTCAATATCATCATTGAAAAGCTTGAAGAAATCTACAACAAAGGAACAACATTTGAGGACGTTGAAAAACGTGGATAGTGAGGAGGTCAGAACATGAACAAGGAAAGAAGCGACGTCATTGGGATCAAAGCAATGTCGAAAGAGGACTATTCTCTGCCAATCAGAAATGAGATTGTTTTGAACGATTCGGACTTTGCTTGGTGGAGTACCCCAGCATTCATTATATTCCTGACTATTTCAATGTCTGTGCTCGATGCGTTGGTGCTATTCGATATTCTTGATCAGGCGATGACGCAATCAGAATATATGGGGAAAGTCGTCTCATTCGGAGTGGCATTAGTACTGAATATGATTCCGATTCTTGTAGCGAAGTTTGCTCATCAGGCGATTTATGGAATCAAAAAACATGCCATTGTGTGGGTCATTCTGCTGATAACGGTATTCATGCTGCTCTTTTCCGCTACTGTACTGCTTAGATTTTCATATCAGGACAGTTACGGCACAGCTTCTGAGATGCATATCATGAATGAAATGGTGGAAACGAAAGATGCTTTTCAGCAAACAGAAAGAGATATGAAAGGTATAGCAGTAGTAATTCTGCTTAGTCTTGAGCCGTTGGTTACATCTGTGGTGAACTTTTTTCTGGCATTTGTCTCAGATGATGAACTTCGTAAGAGAATCAATCACCAGAAAAAACGCGTACTCGAACTTAATGCAGAGGAGAGGGATCTAAAAGCATTCCTCGCTGCTGCTGAAGATCCTGAGGAATGGAGAAATAGAAACATCGAACAGGACTTTGAAAGGAAAGAAGCCTGTTCAAAGGACATAAATGACAGAGGCGAAATCCTTAAGGCATATGCAAGAAACATTCTTGCTGAGATGCTGGGTGATGCCGAGAGTGTAAGTTATGTTTCGGAAAGCAATTAACAAAAGGGGAGGAATAAGCAATGAAGAAGAATATTTGCAGAATTGTGCTATCTATGATTCTGGTTACCGCTATGATGCTGCTTACTGCATGCCCTAGTAGTAAAAGCTCCAATCATTCAGATAGCGATAACGGGAAGGATGATGCCGAGAAAACATTGGCTGTGGCCGTGGTTATGGGATGGAGAACGGGAAACAACAAGATCTCAATAAATGCTGAGGCTATAACTGATGAGATATATGAATCCTGTTATTCAAATGGTTATGTTTTCTGCGCGAGAGTTGATGGTGATCCGGAACAGTACATTAAGGTAAACATTCCGGAACCTGAAGTAAAGGGGCTCTCAGATGCAAAACTTAAGGCAATCGCTAACGGATATAAGGATGAAATAATGGCTGAATTCCAGAATATGGGTGCGGCCAAATACCCAGAGGCGGATACGCTTGAAGCAATTCGGATGGAGGCATCTGCACTAAGGGAAACGAGTCAGGATACAGATAAGCATATGGTGATTGTTGATAGTGGACTCAGTACAGCTGGATATCTCAATTTCCTGGAGGGTGATTTATTCAAAGCAGATACCAAGGACATCATCGCCGAGCTGAATTCTAAAGAAGCTATTCCTAATCTGTCAGATATAAGCATTACATGGTTATATTGTGGAGAAACAGCAGCTCCACAGAATAAATTATCTGAAGCGCAGAAAAACAAGTTGAAAGAGATATATGCCTCCATTTTCGAAGCAGGAAACGCGGCTGACTACACATTCAGAGAAGATGTACCTACTTCTGACCCATATACAGGTCTTCCGGAAGTATCGACTATTTCGGCAGAAGAGAGAAAAATTGATGTACCAGTGATGGAGACTATTGTGCTTGATTCATCAAAAGTATCCTTTGTTGGCGATGAAGCAACTTTCATAGAACCTAATGAAGCAAAAAGAGCGATAAGCGCAGTTGCAGATAAATTGAAGGATAATCTGGAAACCAAAGTTTATATAGTTGGATCCACCGCCGGCATGGATGGTGACAGCAAGTGGTGCAAACAACTGTCTGAGAAAAGAGCATCAGCTGTTGCCAACGTTCTGAAAGAATTCGGGATACAAGAAGAAAGACTTACGGTGCTTGGGCTTGGGAGTAATGCCCCATGGCACGTGCCTGATGTTGACTCTTCTGGAAACTGGATAGAGGACAATGCACAGCTTAATAGATGTGTATACATTGTTGATGAGAATGATCCAAATTATGGGGAGTTTCTTTCCAGATACTGACAACAAAGTCAGGAGGTAGACATGTTGACGTTAGCCATCATTGCGGCAATATTCACTGTTGTCATATACAGATATGCTTTCAGGCCAATCATATGGATTGCTTGGAATATTACATGGAGCCTGATCAAGTTTGCCATAAAAGTATTAATAATCGGTGCAGCAATAATCGTAGTCATATATCAGGCTGCGGCTCTCGGAATGTAGGGAACCGCAGGCCATACGAAATGGGAGTGAATAGATGCGAAGCAATTTTTATGAAGGCGAGCTAATTGTTTTCTCGGATGGACTAAAGGTTCTGATACTAAGAGCTTTTGACTATAAGGGAGCGAAGTACATATATGTTAAGCGCGTTAATGAAATGGAAACAATAGCAATCGGTGATGCGTTTTTCCTTGAGATAATAAATGATAATGGTGAATTCGAATGTGAATACGTTAAAAATGCAGAGCAAATATATGCTTTGATGAGCGAGCTTAAAATGTTGCAATAAATCCGGTTCCCCATTCGAGCCCCAAGTAAGCTTTCAAAGCCAGAATACCATTATAGATGCATAGGATATTGGTGCATTGATTGGAAAGCGAGGAATTGTGATATGACTGAAAGAATATCTGAGCAGTTGGTTATTCCAGACTGGGTTGAAAATACCGGAACTAACTTCGAGAGAGCCAGCAGTCTTCTGAGAGATTATCTTGAAGATGATGAAAGCAAGGAGAATTATGATGATGAATCAGTTTCATATGATTCTGACTCTGGAACATGCAGCTGGTTTTTTGGTGAAGTCGTAGGAATCAACAGAATCACTTGGAAGGACACTGAATATTATGTCAGATATGATGACAGAACAGAACTTTTCCATGCCAGTGATTCAACCCTGATTTCCTCAGGTGCGGATACTGTTGGCACTTATGTCTATGTTATTTCGAGGATCAGCGGTGGAAACGGCTATAACGAAGCTTTGGCCATTTGCTCTGAAGAATTCTATGATGTTTTTTCAGAGTATGAAAGTCTGACTCTCAAAGTGTATAAGATGAGAAAGTTTCTCAAACTTAGTGACGGACAGCAGAGGAGTGTCCTTCAGCAGTGCAAAGGAGAACGGTATTACATGGACGTAACAGCTGAGGCGTGTCAGTTCATCAGCCTTGAAGATCTTATGTTTAAATTTGAACTGTGCCGTGATACATATACGCCTATTCAGCAGAAGCAGATCGAGATGCTGTTTGACCAGAAATCAAAAACTAAAACCAATAGAGAAAAGGATCTCGTAAAGCTTAAGTACATTCTCAATATCTCTCCAGTTTATGCTTCACGCAAATGCAGTACGTATGATGAGGTTATGAATGCACTGGATTCATTTCTGTATGGAATGGAAAAGGTGAAGCGCAAGGTCGCCGAGTATATAGTGAGCAGCAAATACACAGACAACAGAGGACTTAAGATTCTCCTTGTGGGCAATCCCGGAACAGGAAAGACAACAATTGCAAAGGCCATTGCAGAGATATACGGCATACCATTCGACATCATTAATCTCAGTTCAGCTAGTTCGGCTATAGATATTAAGGGTCTTGACAGCTCATATGATGGATCCGACTCAGGCGTTTTAGTAAAGAGCTTCTATAAACTTGGAACCGCGGAGGCCGTTATTGTTTTGGATGAAATCGATAAGATGGGAACCAGCTTAAAGGACGGGAATCCTTATAACGCCCTTTGTGATACGCTTTCTGATGTTAATGAATGTTACGATGTCTATCTGGGTATGGGTATCGATACACGTAACACTGTATATATTGCGACGGCCAATTCAACTGATGATATACCTGATTTTTTGCTGAACAGATTCGAGGTTATTACAATCGACGATTACGATACTGAGGAGAAGGTTTCTATTGCAAAGGACTTTATCATTTCTCAGACCTTGAAAATGTTCAATATTCCGAAGAAGCAGTTGGCATTCTCACAGGCAGCAATTGAAACAATTGTTAAAGAATACTGCAGCGATGCAGGAGCCAGAATGCTCAGGGATAATATTGAGTCTATAACACGCAGGATCCTCATAGAGTGGGATGATAATGGGGCCCGTAAAAAAGTAACGGTCACAGAAGAGTATGTCAGAGCTGTACTTGAACCAGTTATTGATTCGGAAGACCTTAGCCTGAAATATGTTAGGAACAGAGATAAATACAGCAAGGAAGTAAGAACCGAAATATCCGAAGCACTCAGAAAACTGACACTGAGAAATATCAGCCCTGATGAGAAAGAGACTCAAAAGATGAGAGCAAATTATCTTACATCTATGATTCCGGATTCGAGGGGATTTGAGGATTTCGATATTGATAGGTTCTCGACTGAAGTCAATGAGTCGCATTTCGGACTTGATGAAGTCAAAAACAGAATAGCCGCCTGCTTTCATGCGAGAGCTTTGATGCATGCAGGCTTTTCAAGCATAAAAATAATGCTTGAAGGTGGACCTGGAATCGGCAAGACATCAATATGCCAGAGCATCGCAAAAGGTCTGGGAATCCCGTACATAAGAGTATCGCTGAATGGTGTTTCAGATATGAAAGTTCTTAAAGGCGTTCCATACTCATACAGGGAAGCAGATGCAGGTGAAATCATAAGAGGACTATACCGGGCGGGGACGACCAGAGCGCTGATTCAGCTCGACGAAGTTGATAAGATGGGTTTCGATAATGGTGCTAGAGTAGACAATGTCCTTATGGATCTTCTCGATGATGCTATGACTTATACGGATAGATTCCTTGGAGTGCCTGTAGACTTGTCAAGTGTGCTGTTCATCGCAACAGCAAATGATACTTCACGCATGGCACCGTGGCTTCTTGACCGCTTTGAAGTAATAAAGTTGGAAGGCTATACAAGGGCAGAGAAAAAACAGATTCTCAATGAGTATGTGCTGCCTGAACTCGAACATGATTATGCCGGCGGAGGACTGTCAGTAGAGATGGAAGAAAAGGCTGCAGACTTTCTTGTGGATGAGTATTGCCCATCAATGGGAGTACGTGACATCAAGGAAAGTATCAGAAAGGTAGTCGAAGATAAACTATATTTCGAGCCTCTTGAAAAGAGCGTGCACATTACAGAAAGCGATATTACAAGAAGCCTTGGAGCTAAGCCGGTTCCGAGAGGAAATATTCCTAAAGAAACCAGACCTGGATTTGCCAAAGGGCTTGCGGTTACGTCAGGCAACGTTGGAATAGCCTCATCGATTGAGTGTGCCATTCTTCCGGGAAGCAGGGAGGCAATAATCACGGGCCTTCCGAAAGAGAGTACCATTGACAGTGTAAGGCTTGCAGCGACGTATATCAGATTGAACTATGGCCATGGTGAGGAATGTGGATTCCACCTGCATTTTGGTGAAGGCGCTGTTGAAAAAGATGGCCCATCCGCAGGTGTAGCTATTCTGATTTCGATGCTCTCTGCATATACTGGAATACCGGTTAGTGTTAATGCCGCTTATACTGGCGAAATCAATCTGTTTGGTGATGTATTCAGTATAGGTGGAACATTATCTAAAATACAGGCAGCAGAACAGACCGGATGTTCAATGGTTTTCATACCTAAAGATAATTATGACAGACTGAGTAAAGAAGATCTCGCAAGGTTTACTTTGAAGATAATTCCGGTATCAAACGTTAGTACTGTGATAGAGACTGTTCTTCCGGGAATCATGGAAGATGAAGCCGTCAGAAAGAGAGGTGCTTAGATGATCAAAAGTAATAATCTTCCTGATTGGTGGTATGCGACTGCAACTTTTGCGTGTACCATGGCAATATTCGTGATTCTTTGGCCTAGACATATGGATAACAATGCCATCACTCTTCTTCTGGGCACAGCTTCAATAGCTGCAGTGCTATCAATAGTGACCGGGATCTATATAAAGAAAAACATAAAGATCGATTCTAAGTTCCTTGATTTGATTGAAGTATGTGCTATTCCGGTATACATGTATCTTTCTCTGCGTTTGGTAGGATACAGCAAGTGCCTGAAATGTATTTCCATAGTAACTATAGTATGGCTGTTTTATACAGCCATACTGATAAAGGTTAATGTGGCGGCTCATCATAAGTATGGAAACAGAAGATATCTGAATAAAGTGATCGCTACTGGTCTACATAACATCAGGCTTATAGTACTCATCGCTTTGGTGGTTCAGATGCTGTTTACACATCAAAACCTTGAGAAAGACCATAAATGCTATCTGCATTATGCGGATATGAGAAGTCGTTTATATGTGGAAGAGGAGTACTCTGGCGAATTCTATCCAACTGCAGAAATAGTGATCGAGAGGGACTGTAATGATACACAAACTACTTAGGAAATTATTCATAGTCGAAGATGATACATGGTTTTCTGAAGGTGATCTGGAGATATATTCAGGATTGATAGACATAGCTATGTATACAGATGATAGAGGTCACAGGCAGGAAGCTCTTACTCATATCAGAAGGATGGCTTTTGACTATATCAATAAAGGAAAACCTTTGGGCTATATGCTTATCGCAGACTGGAATGTTCTGCAGCTGCAGTCAGATAATGCTCTTGTCAACTATTTGAGAGCAGCAAATGCGGGCATTCCTCAGGCGCTTAAAAAGATAGATGAATATAAGCTTAATGCAACCTCAAATGCAGGATCCTGCATCTTACTGGCGGAGGCATATTTCCTTAATGGAGATGATCAGGAAGGTGTGGCTTATCTTAAAAGGTGCATAGACCTTGGGTGTACAAGTGCGGAAAGTGTTCTTGAGTTACATAAAAAAGGCACTGAGCGTATGATGACATCGTTCTACGAAATACACTCATATATCAGTGACTTTCAATGGAGACTGTCGGAATCCATTTCTCTGAATTATGGAGAGCTGGATGATCTGCATCAGGAAAAGACACGTAATTTCTGCAGAGGATTTACTATCGCAAGAGGAGCAAAGACAACTGTGGATATGGACAGGCACACAGTAACCATTGCACACAGCTATATGGAACGGGTTCTTATTAAGACGGAAGATACAAATTCAAAAGAAGAGCAACTGTTGATCAGGGAATGGGGCGATATGGAAACAGCGATTAGATATCTGCTGGATGGAATCAAAACAACAATCGATCTTTCGGAATGCAGAACAGAACTTGCACAAGTCATTTTCGATATTCTTGGAGGTTTCCTGTATGGCCTAACTGGAGAAATCAACAAAAAATCTAATGATGTGTACGAGTATATACCACATCGGAAAGAAGCAAATGGTACAGAAATTGAGGTGTGGAGCCGATTAGAGTACCCAGCTGCATGAAAAGAGGCTTGTGTATAAGACACGATTTTAGAATGGAGGGCTCGGAAAATGTATCCTTCGAGGAAGAAAGCACTTGAAATGAGAATACTGGATCTTAAGTCGAGGGTAGAAGAACTGAACAGTTTAATAGAAGCGCAAATTGACTGGGTTGTAAGTGGCTTTGAAGAGCTTAGATTCTCCCAGGAAGAGATCACAGCTGTTGCCCCACAGGATTTCTACACTTTCCGAGAACTGCAAAGAGCGATTGATTTGGCGGAAGAAGAGTTGCTCGCTCTCGATGATGAGTAATAAAGACGTATACCGTGAGTAAAACAGAAAGGGGCAGGTGTGAAGAGTAATGAACGGAGCTCAAAAATTCAATTACCTTATTACATTTGAGGATGATACACAGATCGTTTCCCACTATCTGTGGAAACATAAAGGGGATGAATATATATTGGCTAAAGAATACACTGATGAATCAGAATCAAAAGAACTGTTGGTTCTAAAGTGCCTCGAAGATGGTTATATGGAGTTTGTGAAAGACTATGATGAGAAGTGTGATGCGCTAGTTAGCCTTGCAAATATAATGGAATCCGGTCTTGTCAATGATGCGGAAGAAGCGGCTACAATAATAGACGACTTATTATCATGAAAGTGCCTGTGATATAGATACGATATGTTAGGGACGATGAATGCAAAGCCAACTATTCATATATCTCCTACACATTCAATAGCGGGAGATATACAGCCGGATTGTGGTTATATTATTATCAGTTCAGGAGATGAATACAGCCATTTGGGCGTCTATTCGAATGTATTGACTCTCAACTTTGCTGATACAGAATGTGAAGAACGACTCGATGCCATTAATGCATTCGATATTGAGACAATATGCAAATTCATAGAGAAGTGTGATTTTGAAGATATCTTTATATCCTGTGATGCAGGTGAGAGCAGAAGTCCCGCAGTGGCTGCGTGGCTCTTGGTCCTACTTGGGGAAGATGACAGCTTTATTTGGAAATCAGATGAGTATAGACCTAATACCTTAGTATTTAGGCAACTGCTCGAAACGGCAGACGATTCAAACACTGTTGCCGAAGCTGAATTAATAGAGCTTATGCATATGACACCTGACGAGTATAGAAAATACAGGAGAGAACGAGCAGTGGAGCGTAATAGAAAGATTCTGATTATTGGCAGTCCTGGTTCGGGAAAAAGCACCTTCGCTAGAAAACTAAGGGATAAAACGGGCCTGCCTTTATATTATTTGGATATGATATACCATAACCCGGATAGGACAACTGTTAGTCCTGAAGTGTTTATCGACAGGTTAAAGGAAATATTTAATACTGATGAATGGATCGTTGATGGCAATTATATTAAAACACTGCCATTGCGACTTAAAGAGTGTACCGAAGTTGTTTTCTTCGACTTGCCGGTCGATGAGTGTTTAGAAGGAGCAAGTGTCCGTGTCGGAAAGAGCAGAGAAGATCTGCCGTGGGTTGAGAGCGAGTTGGACGCGGATTTCAAACAGTTTATAGTTGATTTCCCAAAGAAAACGACTCCAAGGATATATGAACTGTTGAATCAATATAAGGATACCAAATCAATAACCGTGTTCCACTCAAGAGAAGATGCTGATAAATATCTAGCTGGTTGATTATGTAGCCTAAGCAAGCAACTAAATTGTTATCGTTATGATTTGAAGTCAATGCATTAAATGGAGGGATTCTATGTACGGTGCTATTGCTGGTGATTTCATTGGTAGTCCATATGAACACCATAATATAAAAACAAAAGATTTCCCGTTGTTTTCGGAAGAATCAAGACTAACAGATGATTCTGTAATGACGATTGCTGTTGCAGATGCTCTTATTACATTCTTTGAATATGACAACGGAACGAAAGACCTGTCTGGTGATAGTGATAGAGAAGCACTAAAGAACCGATTTTATTTAGGATTCAGAAAATGGGGAATGCGTTATCCGAATGCAGGGTATGGAGGTGCCTTTTATAAATGGCTGCATACAGGAGGAGATCCATACAATAGTTGGGGAAACGGATCGGCAATGAGAGTGTCGCCTGTCGCATGGTACTTCGAGGATATAAATGTGGTAAGAGAGGTCGCCCGGATTTCTGCGGAGATCACCCATAATCATCCGGAAGGGATTAAAGGTGCCGAAGCAATTGCTTCAGCAGTATTCATGGCCAGGAAAGGGTTCCTCAAGAAAGATATCAAAGAGTACATTACCACTGAGTTTGGATACGATTTAAGTAAGACAATTGATCAGATCAGACCAGACTATACTTTTGATGTTTCTTGTCAGGGAAGTGTTCCTCAGGCAATCAGGGCCTTTATTGATGGTATTGACTTTGAGGATGTAGTGAGAAATGCGGTCTCCATTGGAGGCGATAGCGACACAATCGCATGTATGGCCGGTGCAGTTGCAGCTGCATACTATGGAATTAATAGACGCATAATGACTCATGTGCGTTTGACACTGACCAGTGACCAGCTTGACATTTGGAACAAAAATGCGAATTGTCAAGGTGAAAGAGTAGCTTCTGGAAATATCACTGGCTATGTTTGGCCAGGCGCATATAGAGATCTTCCGGAAGAGGATCGCATAATAGGAAAGAATTACACTGAAATTAGGGATGTTTACAAGACTGCTGAGGCATTCAACGAATCCGTAGAAAGAGTAACGAAGATAGCTGAAACTATTAAAGAAATCTCATCTGGCCATCACCATAGAAGAAATCGCTATAAGCTAAGAGATTACCTTGAATAGAGTCGGGAAGGAGATTTGAGATGAGTGTGGAATTTGATCATTACCTTGAAGAAGTATATAAGATTCCTTCTTTGTCGAAAAATGAGGAGGAGTCCCTTCTTGATAGTATAAACAAGGGCGACGAAGCAGCAAAAAGGGCACTGGCTGATAGCTATTTAAAAGTGGTGGCTGACATAGCGAAGAAATATGATCATTTCAAGTTCGAAGACTTAGTAATAAACATGCTGGTAGAAGGAAACGATGCTCTTGTTGAAGCAATTGACTCATATCGTTCCGAGTTTGATATATCTTTTCATGACTATGTGGAAAGGCAAGTTGGGACAGTAATATTTGACTACTGTAAAGATATATTTGTAGATTTCCACTATGACTGGGATAAAATAGGAGAGTCTTTAGCTTCTCGTAATGAGTGCGAGCAAATTTGATGCGCTAGATGAGGTATATGCTCCGAACTAACCATTTTATAGAGAAGTCTTCGACAAACTATTAGACGATACCTATGGTGAAGATCCGGTTCGATTTGAAACCGGTGAGTTTAAGTGATAGTGCAAAAAAACATTGAATAAATTGGTAATTAGCAGGTGCAAAAAAGATTGAAAAAACGACATCTTTTGAATAAAGCGGTCATTATTGACCGCTTTTAACGTACAGCAAAAAAACATGCTCAAAAACTATTGAACAAATGTTCTTTTATATTTATAATGTTCACATCAATTGATAAAGCCTGCGTTCGGTACCAACGCACAACCAATAAAAGCGAAAACAATAAAACACACTTATTGGATCAGATGCAGCTATAGCATTTGGATGATCTGCTCCTCCGGATAAAGAGGATAAACAGAGAACAGGATCAAGCTCATATTGCTGGGATACCACAGAACCTTTTCCCTTGCTCTATGCATTCTGGCTTATGAACACAAGATTGTTGTTCTCGGGGAACGGATCACAAGGGAAAGGAGAAAAATGAAATGGCAGGTACAAAAGAAACAATTACAATGATGTGCGATGCCACAGACATCGATGAAAAGATCCTGTATGAGCGGTCAAAGATGCTGCTGAAGTCATACAGATTCATATGCTGGAAGACATCTAAAAGAGCAGATGATATACGTGAAGTGCTCGAATGTGATTATGACTACTGCAGTACTGATCTCAATTCAGCTCTTGTATATCTGGAGAATTTCGCACCTGACAGAGAAAAGGATCAGTTTGCGAGAAGGATAAGGAATCTGTTTGAGGTCAAATGGGTGGTAGAGATCGTTGACTCAGCAATGATGAAGGTCAGGGAATATCCGGATAATGGAGAACTCTATGCCTCGATACTTTCGGTCTACTATCTCAGCAGATTCAAATTCAATGTCGACCAGGATGTCGAGTCAGAGTTCGGCTTTGACAGGAGCACCTTCTTCAGAAAAAAGAAGGAAGCCATAAAGGTATTCGGAGTAGCGCTTTGGGGCAACTCCATCGATGAGTTCCGCAGGATTATGATGCTTCCGCCTGCGGATGGACAAGGCGTGCAGCAGACGATTTACGATTACTACTATTGATATAGATTAAGGAGACACTGTCATGGGAATAAAACTCATAAATAGAATTACAGATGCTTCGTCACTTCCAATGGTTGGCGATTATAAGATATACAACGATCATGACCTTATATTGACTCCTGTATGGAGAAACGGGTGCATGCTGTTTGACTGGACAGATGGCATAAAAGAAGTGATTTGCAATATCACTCTTAATAAGGGATATACATGCCATTTAACAGAACGTAGTAAAAGCCCCGGCATCAGCTTCTACAATGATTCGGGAGATATAGTTGGGTTCGCTCCATTCAAGGACGATCTTACCGGAATAAAGGATGATATAGATTATGGGTTTATGGAAGTCGGGCAGCTTGGTGATTACGGGAGAATAGGAGTAGACCTTGAAGGCTCGATGCAGGATATAAGGTTAAAGCCGGCTGTGATGTGCGACTCTTTTGCGACTAAAATGCGACTTTTTTAAGACTTCTTTAAGACAAAATTACGACTGAATTGCGACCGCTTTGCTACTGACTTGCAATTCAGCCATCCGTATAATGTATATGCTGGGAGACCAGCAGCGAACAATTAAATAATAGGAACGGCAAGCAGCCTCGTATTCACGAAAGTGGGTACGGGGCTTTTTCTATTCCCGGATTCCGCTGCATGTCTGCCAGACACTACCGAAAGGAGCATGGCAGACATGCATATACATTCAATCTTACTGCCTGAGTGCAGATCGCCGTAGGCACCGTGTTTTTTCACAGGTTACATCAACGCTTCGAAAAAACACGGAGGCTTACTAATGAACTACAAGTACAAATTCGCAAATGAAAACAAAACCATAGAGATCAGTGAAGAGTGGATGAGTGTACTGGAGGAACTCGACAGAAGAGAATACAACAACGATCATGCTGAAACAAGAAGACATGTTTCGCTAGATAGCGGGGAAGATGGTAAATGGCTCAGTACTGAAAGAGGAGAGGTTTTCTTCAGAATCGCTGGTCAGGTATTCAGTAGATATGATGAAAGATTTGATGACGGCAAGAGAAGTCTGTCTGAAAAGCAGGCTGAACTATATGAATCCGTTTACGGATATGGCAACAATATAAACGATTATGCGCATGACAACGGTATAGATCAGTCTACCGCATCCAAGAGAAACAGAGCCGTAATAAAAAAATTCAAAAAAATTTTTGAATAATGCCATATTTTTGCCCTTCCCGTGGCCTACAGGTGAGAGGGTTATTGATCCTCTCGGGAACCTATAGAAACTGAATACACATTCAATCAGGTACGAGCCCTGGAATATGAGGCCACAAGCTTCGAGCATGCAGGACCGATGCGCTAAGACCCTGATCATGTCAGGTGAGCGATAAACATCAAGGATCCAAAAGGAAGATGGCAACTTCAACGTGCGATGACAATCCCAGGGTACAATGATACTTCCGCTCAGTGACAGCACATCGCAATCAGGGCGGCTCCGTAAGACCTGCGGGGAAGGGTAACGCCTTATGAAGGGATCCGCTAATCCCTGCCTGATGGTTTCCCGGTGAACTGGGGATGTCGAGGACAAATACAGGATCGAAACAATGATAAGTAAGATGGCGTGCCGGGAGGACTCTATTTGCGTCCTCAGGCACGCCTTCCTTATATACATATTTTTCGATTTTGACTCGAAACACCAGACACGAGGAAACCTGCGTATTCGAAAGAGAAACGGAGGAAAGAAAATGATTGGAGTCAACTACAGAGATGACGGCTGCGTTTGGTTCGAAGACCAGATAAGTGAGATGGCGGATCTTCTGATCACAGTTCAGGGCGTCCGCTATATATATCTGAAGAAACATGACCGCAGCTGGATTCGAAGACTCGGTGATGACGGAATGAGATTCGCTCTGATGAACATGTCTGAGATACAGCTTCGTATGATCGAAGAACTGGTCTTTGAGGGCAAAACAGTGACGGATATTCGCAGGGAGCTGAACCTGACAATTACCGAGATCCGCATGGAAATAAGAGATATGAGAAAGGCGCTGCTTGCAGCGATGTAATGGTGATAGATATGAACAGAATACATTTTGATAACCAAAATGGCTACATCTCACTTGCTGAATGCATAGTGCTTCAGGCTGTGAAGGACTATAGACGCTCATACAGAGTGTTCCTCAGGAACCCTTACAATGAGGCGGCGGAGCAGATGATGGAGGACTGTGAGTCATTCATCGAATCTGGATGGTTCAGAAAGCTCTGCAACCTTGATCCGGAGGAATTGCTTTACAGGATAGAGAAGGAAGTGGAGCACGCATATTACTGCAAGCTGAAGCCTGAGGATGTGGACAATATGCTTATTGGCAAACGCATAGTTGAAGCGATCGATGATTATGTGATTTGGTACAGGATCTTTCTGAAAGATCCAACGGATGAAGATGCCATTGCGATGATGGAGGACTGTGAGGAGTTCCTAATTAGAGATCCGAAGGTACGTTACTACATCAGAGATCCTGAGAAGTTCCTCTATGAACTTGATAAAGATATCGAAGAAGAATTTGCCGGAGGTCTTTATGACTCAGATAAATAAATGGGAGAAGCCTTTTCACGTGGAACGCGGTGACGTATATATGGGGCCTTTAAATCTGGACTCGGATCCAGAAAAGGGAATTCAGCGAGGTTACAGGCCCCTTTTGGTCACGCAGAGCGACTGGCAGAACAGAAAATCTGAATCTGTCATCGTTGTTCCCGGAACATCCGAATTGAAGAAGACCGAGATGCGAACGCATATCGTGATGCCGATGCTGAAAGGTCTTTCCAAGCAGACGATGTTTTGCTGCGAACAGCGCGGAGTGGTTAACGTGAATCAGCTTGAAAAGTATTGCTGCACGCTGCCGCCTGACATCATGAAGAAGATAACCAGAGCCTGCCGTCTGGCAGAACGCGGGGCAAAAATCAAATGCAGAAAAGCCAAAAAATAGCAAGTGTATATTCATGCAGACCTATACAGACCACTTTCAAAACTATTTGGGATAACATTCAGTCATCCCGGGAAGATGAGGGAACCATATGGACGCAAATTCGTTGATGAACGAACAGCGTTTTGCATCATGCGAAGTCAGGTTCTATACGGTGGATGACCTTATAGATATGCTGGGCTGGAGCAAGACAACGGTGTTGAAGCTGTTCAACGATCCCAAGTTTCCTGCAACCGATTTCGGAAGAAACAAGGTGGTGGAAGCTCATGCGCTTGTAGATTATTTCTCAGTCAGACATGAGAAGAAAAGGGATCGACACTGGAAATAAAAAAGGAGGCAGAATATGCCAGGTAAGAAAGCTAATATAAAAGCGGAAAACGGAGAGGGATCTTTCCGTTACAATTCCGCAGGAAATCTTGAATACAGGTTTTCATATAAGGATGAGGCCGGTAAGTCTAAGAGAAAATCCGTTACAGGAAGAGATGTTAATGAGTGCTACAAGAAGGCGGATGCCTTTGTGAACAGGCTCGTGCTTTCAGCAAACAACATCAACCCTGATATGACGATCATTGCAATACTTGAAAGCAGGTACAAGAAGGATCTGGCGCTTGGATATGTCCATGAGCAAGGTTACTGTCGCAATCTCAGCAATCTGAGCATTCTCAAGAAGGCGGAACTCTCGAAGAAGCCGATCAGGGAAGTGAAAGAGGAAGATGTGATGAAATATATCGAATCACTCAGTACCTATTCTAGCAGCATGGTCAAGCAGCTGTTTAGGCAGGTGAAGCTCGGGTTTGCTCTTGCGAAAGAAATGAAGATCATTCAGGACAATATAATGGATTCAAGGGATATGAAATGTCCTAAGATCGGAAAGCCTGTCAAGAAGGTCAGTGCGCTTACAAGAGAAGAGCAGAAGAGGCTAGTTGATAGGATGACCACCAAGGAACCGCCGGAAGGCAGGAATGATTACAGACTGCAGCTCTTCATTGAACTTTACAGCGGAATGAGAATGGGTGAGATCAATGCCTTGAGACCTGAGAACATTGATCTTGAGAATAACGTGATACATGTGAAATCGACGATTTCCAGAGGCCTTAATTACCGGGAATTCGTTAAGGATGGGACCAAGACAAAGACTGGACAGAGGGAAGTGCCTATAAGCAAGACTCTCAGACCATATCTTGAGGAGGCTCTCAGCAAGGCTAAACCTAACAGAGAGAATCTGATCTTTTATGACTATAACAAGGATGATGTTATTAGCACTATTCAAGTGAACAGTTATTATCAGAGACTGTGTAAGGATATAGGTATACCCGCACTTGGTCAGCATTCCTTGAGACATACTTTCGCGACGAGATGCATCGAATCGGGCGTTCCGCCGGTCGTTCTGAAGACCTGGCTCGGGCACACAGATATTCACACAACACTTGATACCTATACAGACGTATTCAAGAGGCTTGATCACAGCGCAGTCAATACGCTGGATGACTATCTTGAAGCTATGTAGATCCTCCTTAAAAACTTTCATATATATAATAGTAGAGAAGTGAGAGACCTTCGACATTCGGATCGGAGGTCTTTTTCTCTGCAGCGTACATTGATGAATTACCTTCAAACAGGCATATAAACAGTTTGAACCAACAGGTAATTACGCAAAACGCGTTGGAGGAATTCGATAATAATTGGAGAAAAGCTGAACAGAAGCTCTGAACCCATTGAAAACACCAGTGTTCAAAAAAGCGCTTCTGTACACCTGCTCCATTACATGGGCTTTCGGATCGATTTCCGGGAGCTCTTTTCATTTTCCTCCAATACTTCCGGATGCGACGATTCAGATCAGGAATCAGTTGGAGGAAATGGGCCGATAATTGGAGAAAAGTTGAACACGCGCCTCGAAACCATTGCAATTACTGAGGTTCAAAAAAGCGATTCTGTTCACCCGCTCCATATGAAAGCACCTACCCTATTCGAACACAAAAGTCCGAGTGGTAGGTGCTTTGTATTGCAATTAAAGGGATACAGGGGTTATCCGTAACGGACTGATATTCTGTTTGTTCAAAAGCTTTTGCTAATCTGTTGAAAAAGAAACATATTCGAACTAAGAAGTCCGATACTGTATTACTCTGAAAGCTTGGCTTTACTGAAGTACTCGGCTTCTCTTTTGGATGGAGTCCTGTATTGGAACATCTTTATCGGCCGCTCATTATTATAGAATGACACATATTTTGATAGAGCTTCAAGAAATTCGCGCTCAGATCGGTAATCCTTTCTATATAGTTCTTCGCGCTTTAGAGTTGAAAAGAAAGATTCCATAACGGCGTTATCGTGCGGAGAATGAGGAGCAGAGAAAGAATGGAGAATATGCAAGCTGGCAATATATGATTTTACGGCTTCACTCTGATAGTTCATGCCTCTGTCATTGTGAAGGATAAGGCCATCACCAGGGTGACGATTCTCATAAGCTTCCTTAATAGCCATCTTTACTAGTGCCGAACTGTTCCGCCTGCTTACTTTACAAGCAATTACCTTTCTGGAGTACAGATCCAGGATAACGCAAATATAGTAATGCTTTCCCTTAAGCTTGTAGTATGTAACGTCGCTGACCCAGACCTGATTAGGCGCCTCGGGATTGAATTTTCGCTGCACTCGATTCTTATGACCTTTATTATTCTTTTCATAATATAGCTTTGAATCATTGCGTATGCTGAAAAGCTCCATTTCTCTCCCCAATTCGCGAACGTATTTATTACTGACACTGATGCCGCGTGATCTGAGAACAGCAGCAATAGAATCATATCCAAAACGCTGTTCGCTCTCATCGTATACTTCCTGAATGAGAGGCTTTAGCTCCTCACGTCTGCGAACAAACCAAGCGTTATCTCCTTTTCGTCTTCGCATATGATTGTATAACGTTCCTCTTGGAACATTCATGGCATCACAAAGGACATGAACTGAATATTTGCTGTATAGACGCTCCATCTCTTCCAGTTTTTCTTTAAGCGGTGCGTTCGGCGTGCAAGTTGTTTCTTTCAGACAGGAAATGACTTTCTCCATGTGCTCAGCGTGATGGGTTAACCTATGAAAGTTGGCAGCATTGAAATTTGAAGTGTCATGAGCAGACGCCTTGCGCTCAGCATCCAACCAGCCGTAAAAAGTGCTTTTAGGAATGCCAGTATCAGCAAGAATATCTGAAACGGACTCATTACTAACGGCATACCTTGCAATAACGTTCAACTTTTCTTCTTTTGAGTAATTATGCATAAAAATCCTCCGCGTTTGTTAAAAAGATGTTTCATACTATAGCACTGGGAAACACTTGTAATATTAATAAGTACAAGACTAAATCACGGTATATTTAATGACAATGCATCTGTTGTTCTGAGAAATAATAAAGTATACTATATCTATCCCATATTTTTGCATAGAGGTGGAATATGACCTACGATGAGGCAGCAAGGCTTATTAATTTATTAAAACAAATAATAAACTTAGATAGCTTTTCGATTCCGAGGCAGGGCGAAAAAGATACCATAGATATGGTGTCCGTTTATTCAGAAAAAGATAAGTTTATAGTGGATTTTAATCGTAGTGGGAGAATTCGCAAAGACAAATATACCTTGCAGTTGAGATATGGAAAAGATAAAGGGCTAATACGCATTGATGTTGGTGGCCCGGACCACAGCAATCCTGATGGTACAATAGTGCATTGTCCGCATATTCATATGCAAAAGGATGACAATAGCAAATGGGATGCATGGGCTTATAGCATTCCTCAAGTATTTGGGAATGTTAATGATAGAATTGATACATTGAAGCAGTTCCTTGTGTACTGCAATACTAATAATGTTGATTCAATAAATATCTATGAACAATCCGAAATGGAGTAATCATTATGGATAGTGGAAAGAATTTTATTAATGAATATCTAGACTGGATAAAAAACAATTCAAGTCAAATTCCTATTGGTGATTACAGCGAGATTACTACGCCTTTTGTTGATGCGCATAATGATCATATTCGTTTTTATATTTCAAAAAAGAATGGAGGGTATATTCTTACTGATGACGGGTATACGATAAACGATCTAGAAATGTGTGGATGTGATATCAAATCTAAGAAAAGAAAACAGCTTATGACTCAGATTGCAGAGGGAATAGGTGTTTCAATAATAGATAATTGCATTGTTGTTGAATCAAGCGCACAGGATATTGCAAGAAAACAGCACATTATGATTCAAGCTATCCTTAAAATGTCAGATATGTTCTTAACGACATCATCACGAGTTAAAAGCATTTTTATGGAAGAAGTACAAGAATATTTCCTTAGTAATGATATACGTAATACTCCTTCTATTCTGTTAATGGGGCATTCAGGATTATCACATCAGTTTGATTTTGTTATTCCTGCATCTCGCAAGATGCCAGAGCGATTTGTAACAACTATTAATACTCCAAATAAACAGGCTGTTGAATCAGCACTATTTGCGTGGAACGATGTGGTAAAAACGCGTAAAGCTGATAGTAGAGGATATATTATTCTTAATGATACGAATAGAAAGGCTAATGATGCTTTATTTAATGCAATTCAAAACTATGAATTAAAGGCAGTTCCGTGGACGGAGAGGGATTCATTTATTGATGAGTTTGCATCATAAAGTGTTCAATAATTAGTTTTCCAAATCGGGATTCTGACACTTAGTCAGGATCCTATTTAAATTTTGGGGGATGAGAAAAATCATTACATGAGCGGAATGGAGATTTTGAGAGTTTTTTGTGGTTTTTTCAAAACAGCGATCCCGTAACCCATTGAAAACACTGAAGTCTACAAAAACGATTATGTACACCTGCTCCATAGACCGGGATTCTGGCATTCAGTCAGGATCCCATTTTCCATATCTGGAGATTTTAAAAAGCAGTACATGAGCGGTCTGGAGATTTTCGAGCTATTTCGTGGGTTTTTCAAAACAGTGAGCCCGCAACCCGTTGCAATCACTGAGGGTCACAGGTTCGAATCCCTTCACCCGCTCCATTTGAAAGCACCTACCCTATTCGAACACAAAAGTCCGAGTGGTAGGTGCTTTATGTTGCAATCAAAAAGACACAGGAGTTTTCTGTATCGGACTGAAATACAATTTGTTCAAAAAATATTGCTAATCTGTGGAAAAAGAAACATATTCGAACTCAGATGTCCGATGCCGTATTACTCTGAAGGCCTGTTTTTACTGAAGTATTCAAATTCTCTTTTAGCCGGAGTCCTGTATTGAAACATCTTTATTGGCCGCTCATTGTTATAGAATGACACATACTTTGATAGTGCCTCAAGGAATTCACGCTCAGACCGGTAATCCTTCTCCTTATTATATTGTCACGATGGTTTTCCATGATCAAAGCAAAGACATCAGACAGGATATAATAAAGCTGGATAGAGAATTGAAAAATCTTGGATATAACAATCCTGTAATACATACTGAACCGTTAATCAGGAAAGAAGAGAATTAAAATGACGCCAGCGAGAAAGATTTCTTCATTGGCGTCATCATTTTTTCTTTAATCAATAAATCTTCCGTAAGCCAACGTGCAGTATGCGTAAAAGCAAAGTATTGAATCATTTTCCCGGTCTAGTCGCTGTCTGCCGTCTGAAGCGGGCTGTTGACCGCGCCTTCTCCTATCTTCTTCAGATAATCATAGAGGTCTCTATAATCAGCCTCCTGCGCCGCGTCCGCATGATTGAACTGTACATCGGATGGGTAAACCGCTATGAATCTCTTATTGACATTCTTCCCGACTCCCGCGACCTGATAAGGAACAGGAAGCTGCTCGTATGAATGGTCATCAATATCATACGCCACGATAGTCACGAGCCTTCCCCCGTAACCTTCCTGTTGCGCGGAGAAGAGGTAGAATGTCACAGAGTTGCCGTTCATTTCAAAGCTCCATTTTTCGTTGTCTGGCATTGTGATCATAAAGTCGTTGAAGTACAGGATCTCCATATCCTGATAATCCTGCTTTTGAAAGCCCTTGCTGACATCGTAATCCTTGGAACCCGCAAACGGATCGGCGCTTCCTGTCGTATCCTGCTTGCCTTCTTTAGGACCAACAGCACTCTCCAGGAGACCATCGATATACGTCTTGAGCGAACCCAGGTTATCGACTTTGTAGTTGGCTTCATCAAGAACAAGTATATCTCCCATGAATGAGAATTCTAAAGTCTCACCACCGGCTTCGATGCTGATAAACATATCGTCATCTTCGACCGCCTCATCGGTCTTGTCTGATATCTGTACGTCCTTGAGCCTGAGATAAATGTCTTCTATCTCAGTAGGATCTCCGGTCTGATCCTCAATCGC
The DNA here is from genome assembly GCA_045540775.1 of Anaerovoracaceae bacterium. Classification (GTDB taxonomy): domain Bacteria; phylum Bacillota; class Clostridia; order Peptostreptococcales; family Anaerovoracaceae; genus Crickella. The sequence goes on from JAZQHU010000059.1 coordinate 71,120, forward strand.
GCCGCCCTCCGTAGCGCGCATGTATTTGACTTGTGTGATATCTTCCACAGATATGGCCTCCAGTTTCTCCATTGCAGACCATTCCGGCTCAGCGCTTTCGCCACCGCCGCATGCTGCTAGCACGAACGTCGCTCCCGTCAACGCGAGAACCAGCAATGTTATAAGCGTTTTTCTTTTCATGACTCTCTCCATTACTTTACTTTTGGTTTTGTTGTAAGTTCCAACTGACAGTCCATAACTCCCCTATGTAGCAAAGGCGTCCCCTCCTGTGATCTTTATCCACTCGATCTGTGCCACCTTTATTATTTGGCATTATTTGTCAGCCTTGATTCACGGCATATTTCCAGATCTTCTGCTCCTTAGACTTTTACAAGATAATTATATAAAAACCTCACATCTAAATACTCCGCCTTGCGCAATGTGTCATTGACAAATACGCAAATCACCAATCCTTGTGATATCATTAGGTTGAGGGAAATGGGATCTATTAACGGATGACTTGAGCTCGACGGCTTGACTGAGGATGATTTGATCGCGAAAGCTTGATCACGGAGGATCTGAACATGGATTTTGCGGAATGTCTAAAGGAATATACCGAGGCTGCTTCTCTGAACGCTACTCAGCTCGCTGAGGCGGCGGGCGTTTCTGTATCTTCAGTCAGCAGATATTTAAGCGGTAAACAGACCCCGGGAGATGAAGTGACGCGAAGACTTGCGAAAGCTATATCAAACAGTTCGCCTAAAACCGAAGAGGATATCTACCTTCGTTTAAGGAATTCCGCGTCCGGAATTGAAGCGGACTATGATACGTGCATAGAGAACCTCAAAACGCTTCTGAGTCTGCTGGATGTCAGCAACACGGAATTGTCCCGTCTGCTCGCCTACGATCCTTCCCACATCTCGAGGATACTCAGAGGCAGAAGGCGCCCGTCGAATCTGCCGCAGTTTCTTTCTGACGTATCGGATTATCTCGGCCGCAAGTTTTATGGCACTGTTCACGAAGTGTCTATCCTCAGTAAAGTCGGATATGAAGGAAGCATTGCAAACGCGGATGAGCTGGTGGACATCATACTGGAATGGCTGGGGAAGCCGCAGAAAAAAGAAGCTCCGCAGATAGCGCACTTTCTGCGAAGCCTTGACGAGTTCGATCTCAATGATTTTATGTCGTCCATACACTTTGACGATATCAAAGTTCCGACTATGCCGTTCCAGCTGCCGGGCACAAAGACATACACCGGAATCAAAGAAATGATGCAGGCGGAACTGGATTTCATAAAATACGCCGTGTTGTCCAAATCAAACGAGGATGTCATCCTTTACAGCGATATACCTATTGAAGAAATGTCAAAGGATGAGGAGTTTCCGAAGAAGTGGATGATGGGAATGGCGCTCATGATCCGGAAGGGACTGAAGCTCCGGATGATACATGATGTTCACCGACCGCTTCCTGAGATGCTGCTCGGACTCGAAGGCTGGATCCCGATGTACATGACCGGGCAGGTCAGTCCATATTACCTGAGCGACCAGACCAATCAGCACTTCATGCATTTCTTACGCTCCGCAGGCACGGCAGCGATATCCGGTGAGGCGATATTCGGACACCATGCGAACGGCCGATATACAGTGACGCGGAACAAAGACGATGTGGCATACTACAGACAGCGCGCAAAAGATCTCCTCGGCAGAGCCAAGCCGCTGATGCAGATCTATCAGGCACCTCAGTTGGAGAGATTCCGAAGAGATATCGTCAAAACCGTGGATAAAAGCAAAACATTACACTCTCTGAGCAATGTTCCGCCTCTATTTACGATGTCTGAAGATCTGCTGGAAAAGATACTCTCGCATAGCGGCGCGAGCGATTCAGAAAAAGACCGACTGCGTGAATACCACAGAAAGTACTCGGCATATGCTAGATCCAAACTCGGTGGCTTACATTACATGCTCGAGATCAGCGAAGTAACTCATGAGGATTATGAGAACTACCCGGCCCGGCTTCCGGTGTCCGAGATCTTCCCTACCGCGGACATAAGATATACCGAGGAAGAGTACCGCGCGCATATAAGGGAGGCTCAGGAATTTGCTGACAACCATTCAGGTTTCTATATAACGACAAACTCCATGCCTGCCTTCAGAAACATCGATATAACCATATCTCCGGGGCGCGCCGTGCTCGTATCCAAGAGCAACCCGCCCATCATACATTTCCTGATACTCCACCCGCAAATGGTCTCGGCATTTGAGCAATTCGCCCCGCCGATCTACGAACGGTGATCACGCCAAATGGCCCTCGAAAAGTCTCCTGGTGTTATCGGTGTTCTAACAAAAAAGGTCTCGGGCTTGTATTAGCCTGAGACCATCTGTCTTCTATTAGATTATGATGCGGTAGTTTTCAAACCGCGGGAGCTTACTGCGAGAGCTCGCTCTATCAGCCTCCAAGATAAGCTTTCTGCACTCCATTACATGGGCCTTCGGATATAATTCCGAAAGCTCATTTCTTTTTCCCCTGATTGCGGCAATCGGACTGAAGCCGTACCGTAGCAACTGGAGGATTTGAAGTCGATTTCTGGAGGAATCGCAAAATGAGAGGCCAGACCCGTTGAAAATACTGGGGTACAGAAAATGCGATTTGTACACCCGCTCCATGATGAATTGTTCTGACGACTGCCGAGCATAGCGAAGGCAGAGTCATGGAAATTCATATACGCAGTGCGCCTGCGATTGGCGAGCCGAAGGCGAAGACAGAGCAGCTGCGCACGAGCCGTTCAGGACAGTAACTCTGTCCTTTTCTTTTTTGGGTATAATAGATGTGTGCAGATGATCTGAGCAGTAATGATTCATACTAAAAAAATCATAGATTGCATACAATGCTCTGTAAAACGAACTTCCGGATATTTATTCCTGAAGTTCGTTTGCTTTTCTCCCGAATGGGTCTTTCGGACTGATTATTTCTTTTAAATAAGTGGCACCCGCTCCACGAAATGGGATGCATCATATCAGCATTATGAAAATGATTAATTCGTGTTATAATATATTCAACCTTTTACAATATGAGGGGTGGACTTTGTCAACAAGACAACTCTATTGGTAATACAGGAGGTACAGAATATGTCAGATGTATCCAACAGCAAGTATTTAGGAAAATGGAAAGCAGACTCTGTAGACGTCTTTAAGGAGAGCGGTGAGCTTGATAATGATTCTGTACTGTCTCTGAATGCTGACGGCACGGCTACGATTGTTTCAGGTGATGAGGTAGTAGAGTACAAATGGTGGGAGACAGAGAACGGAGTTTATCTTGATAGTCTGGGAGAAAAGTCAGATTTGAAGTTCAAAGCTGACGGACCTGACATTCTCAAAACAAGGCTCCTGTTCATCTATCTGAAATTCAAAAGGATCAAATAATCAGCGGCCTGACGGATAGTCCATATAACTGCGCTGTTGCGCAGTTTTTTGTTGTAAATTTCTGATTTTTCATCCCCCCGGGAGGCTTGTGAGCTGTCCCAGACAGCGATTATAATCTGACCATAAGGTAAATTTAATCGCGTAAGAGGAATATATTATGCACATGGCAGATGCTTTGCTTTCTCCTGCGGTAGCTGCAACAATGTATGTGGCATCCGGCGCAGCAGCAAGCGTATCGATCAAAAAACTCAGGCAGGACAATGAACCTCAGAAGCTCCCGACAATGGCTGTAGCAGCTGCGGTAGTATTTGCGGGTCAGATGATAAACTACACGATACCGGGGACCGGTTCCTCGGGACATATGTGCGGAGGTATGATGCTTTCGGCACTTCTCGGCCCGTATGCGGGGTTCCTGTCCATGATTGTGGTGCTGACCATCCAGTGCCTGTTCTTCGCTGACGGAGGGCTTATGGCACTGGGGGCCAATATATGGAACATGGCGTTTTATGGATGCTTTGTAGGATATTTCCTTATCTGGAAGCCGATAATCCACAGCAAGTGGTTCGGTGAAGGCAAAAGTGCACTCCGTAAGCGCATAATAGCGGCATCCATCATCGGATGCGTGATAACGCTGCAGCTGGGAGCATTCTCAGTGGTGCTTGAAACGAGTCTTTCGGGAATCACGGAGCTTCCTTTCGGAGCGTTCCTCGGTCTGATGCAGCCGATCCATCTGGCAATCGGACTTGTTGAAGGCCTGATCACAGCTGCTGTACTCTGCTTCGTATTCGATTCGCGTCCGGAGCTTCTCCGCGATGTCAATGAAGAAGCATCCGGAATGCTTCAGCCAAAGCGCTCACTTAAGGCTACTGTAGGCATTCTAGCCATAGTTGCACTCGTTGTCGGCGGCGGCCTGAGCCTGTTTGCAAGCGGCAACCCGGACGGTCTGGAATGGGCTCTTTTCGGAAATGCTGAGGGAGGCTATTCGACCAATATGGGACTTGATGAAGAAAACTTCGGAGTATCCAGCCAGGCGGCTGATACCGCGGAGAATATCCAGGAAAAGACCTCATTCCTTCCGGATTATTCATTCCCCGGCAGTGAAAGCGCGGCCGGGACTACGGTTTCAGGAATAGTCGGATCCGTTCTGGTGGCCGGCGTGGCACTCCTGATATGCTTCGCAGGAGGATTTTTCAGGAAAAAGCGCCAGAATAAAGCATGAATCATTGAATAATCATTCAGGGGCGTCGCAGACGCCCCTCATTTGTGTTATTATGCGTAAATATAAGACGGGGCAGAAGAGAAAAGGTCCCGTCAGAAAAGAGCTGTTAAGTAGATGAATAAGATGGAAAAAGCGCTCAGTGAGCTTGGACACATGGACGAGCTGGCGGTACAGGAATCGCCGGTCCATGGCATGAATGCGACTGCCAAGCTGCTGAGCACAGTTATCTACATCTTAATAGTGATGTCGTTTGACAAGTACGACCTGAGCGGCCTTATACCGATGGTGCTCTGGCCTGTCCTGCTGTACCAGATGAGCGGGATCCCTGTGAGAACATGTTTCTACAAACTGCGGATCGTGCTCCCTCTTGTCATGGCTGTAGGCCTGTTCAATCCGTTTTTCGACAGGGAAATAATGCTTCACATAGGAAATGTGGGCGTGTCGGGCGGTGTCATCAGCATGCTTACACTGATGCTCAAGGGAGTGCTTTGCCTGATGGCATCATTCCTTCTTGTAGCGACGACACCTTTTGATTCTATATGTGCAGCGCTGAGGAGCATGCACTTCCCGGCTACACTTACGACTCTTCTTCTGCTGACCTACCGCTATGTAGGTGTAATGACAGAGGAACTCGCTGTGATGACGGATGCGTATCACCTGAGGGCGCCGGGACAGAAGGGAATACACGTATCTGCATGGGGTTCTTTCCTCGGCCAGCTGCTGCTGCGCAGCATGGACAGGGCGCAGGAACTGTATGCCAGCATGCTGCTGAGGGGCTATCACCAGCACTTCCATTATGCAAAGCATATACCGTTCAGGGGCAGCGATGCGCTCTATATGGTGCTTTCCTGCCTGTTCTTCGTGATGATCAGGTTCTGGAATGTGTCAGAGCTTATAGGCCGTCTGTTTGTGAGGTAAGTCAATGATCGAATTTGAAAATGTGAGTTTTGCATATGAGCAGGGGGAGCCTGTGATCGATGGAATGTCGTTTACCATAGCGGATGGTGAGTCGGTAGGACTCATCGGTTCGAATGGTGCAGGCAAGTCCACGATAATGAAGCTGCTGCTGGGTCTTGTGTCCGGAGAGGGGCGCATAGCTGTTGATGGAATAGATGTCAACAGGGAGAACCTCGGAAAGATAAGGCAGAAGCTCGGATTTGTGCTGCAGAATTCTGACAATCAGATGTTCATGCCTACTGTCTTCGAGGACATGATGTTCGCGCCCCTGAACTACATGGTCAGCAGAGAGGATGCCGAGAAGAGGGTGGATGAGGTGCTGGAAAGACTTGATCTTCAGTATCTCAAGCACAGATACAATCACAAGATATCCGGCGGAGAGAAGAGGATGGCTGCAATAGCCACTATCCTCGCAATGGAGCCCGAGGCTGTCCTCATGGACGAGCCGACATCAGCTCTCGACCCATACAACAGACGGATTGTGATCAATACCATCAGAGGGCTGAAGCAGACCAAGATCATAACTTCCCATGATCTGGACATGATCATGGATACCTGCGACAGAGTAATACTTATTTCGAAGGGCAGGATCGTAGCAGACGGAAGTGCGGAGGAGATCCTCAGCAATAAAGAACTTCTTGAAGCAAACCGCATGGAGCTCCCTCTGAGCCTGAGCGGCAGGGACAGGTAGTTTTCCCTGAACCACAGGACGGCGGATGACCGGTACATATGAATCAGCTGAATGGAGGAGCCGTGATGCGGCTCCTCTTCTTTGCATGCAAGTTGTTCGTTAATCGGATAACAGCAGAAAATATAGGATATGCTCTGGCAGGTTGCTTATGGTATTATCACAATGTATAAGTGTATCTGCGCCCCCCGCGCAGCTGAAACGAGGTTAAGGTATGACTATCGCCTATGCAATGACGGCCATTGTACTGATCATCGGTCTGACACTGATGCTCGTCGATGTGTACGTAAGACTGAAGGACAGCGAACACAGGAACATATCGATCATACTTATAGGCACGACCATCTTTTATGTTGCGACGGACTGTCTGTGGATAGTGGAGTATACGTCTGAGAATTTCAACAGGAACCTCTTTGTGGTCCTGAATTTTCTCTTCTATCTGGTATATATTACACTGCCATACATATGGTTCCTGTTTGCCAAGCATTTTGCCGGTAGCAATCTCAAAGACAGGAAGGCCAATCTGCTGTTTGCGGTTCCGTGGCTGTTCAATCTCATACTTGTGATCATAACTATGGTCGGGCCTGAGCTCCTGTGGAGTATCGGAGGGCCGGATAACAGATATACAAGGGGGCCGCTGTTCGGTCTCTTCACCAAAGTGTGCCTGCTGTACTATTTTATCTCTGTAATTGGCATTGCAGTTCTGTGGATCACCGGGAAGGGATCCGACAAGAGAACTCTCCGGAGAACACTGGGCTTCGCACTTATACCTGCGCTGGGGGTATTCATCTATACTTACTGGATCTCAGTTGATGCGATATACCCGTTCCAGCCGTGCTGCTTCTTCCTTGGCGTTATGTTCGCATACATTGCCATCGTAGCACATGTCCATGAAGAGGCTCTTGAAGCAGAGATGAAGGCAAAACAGCAGGAGCTCGAGCACAGACTGCTGCTGCAGGATCAGCTGACCAGACAGGAGAAGACATCCGATCAGCAGGCCAGAATGATTTCCGCGCTCACAGCAGACTACTGGAGTGTGTATTATCTTGAACTCGACAGGAACTGGGGCGTATGCTACCAGTCCCACTCAGACATAAGCGACGGATTCATGGTCGGTGAAGAATTCTCTTATCTTGAAGCTGTTACAGCCTATGCAAATCAGTATATAACCGAACAGTACAGGGAGGAATTCCTCAGATTCATACAGCCTGAATCCATACGGGATGGACTGTCTGAAGAGAGAGTCATCTCATATACATACATGGTCGAACGTAACGGCAGACAATCCTACGAGGTAGTCAGATTTGCGAGCGTTACGCGCCCTGACGGGACCGTCGGTGATCACATCAATCATGTCGGCGCGTGTTTTGCCGATGTGGATGCCGAGACGAGAAGAACTCTTGAGCAGAGCCAGGCCCTCAGCGATGCGCTTGCCAACGCGGAGCAGGCTAATCTTGCCAAGAGCGCGTTCCTCTCCAACATGAGCCATGAGATAAGGACGCCTATGAATGCGATCATAGGGCTCAACAATATAGCGGTGAATGATCCGGAGACACCGGAGAAGACACGTGAATATCTTCATAAGATCGGCACCTCAGCGCATCACCTCCTGAACATAATCAACGATATCCTCGACATGTCCAGGATCGAATCGGGCAAGATGACCATCAATAATGAGGAATTCTCATTCTCGGGAGCGCTTGAACATGTCAATACGATCATCAGCGGTCAGTGCAGAGACAAGGGCATCAATTATGAATGCCACCTTATCGGAAGAATCGATGACCGCTATATCGCAGACGAAGTCAAGCTGAGACAGGTCATGATCAATATCCTCGGAAATGCCGTGAAGTTCACACCTGCCGGCGGCAGCGTCATCTTCACAGTTGAGGAGGCGGCAAAGCTGGATAACAAGACTACTCTCAGATTTACGGTTGAAGATACCGGTATCGGCATGAGCAAGGAGTACCTGCCGCATATATTTGATGCATTCACGCAGGAGGACTCGTCTACGACCAGCAAGTACGGCAGCACCGGACTCGGAATGCCTATCACCAAGAGTATAGTTGATCTGATGAACGGTCATATAGAAGTCGAGAGTGAGAAGGGAAAGGGAACAAAATTTACTGTTACCGTCACTCTTACCGATGCACCGAAACATGACGGGGAAAACGCAGGACAGAATGATCTGACCGCTGCAGCTGCAAACCCTGTTGTTCTGATCGTGGATGATGATCAGCTCTCGCGCGATCATGCGGTAGCAGCACTCGCAGACGAGGGTATAAAGTGTGAGACTGCATCATCCGGTGAAGAGGCTGCGGAGATGATAAAACTCCGGCAGGCAAGAATGGAGCCGTACGATCTTGCTGTCATCGACTGGGTAATGCCGGATGTTGACGGTGTTGAGACCATACGCAGGATCAGGGAGATGTCCGGCTCAGAGAAGACTGTTCTCATCCTGGCATCATACTCGTGGGAGGATGCAGAGGATGATGCGAAGAAGGCCGGTGCAAACGGATTTGTCAGGAAGCCTCTGTTCGCGGCGGATGTACTGGATGAATTCAGGAAGGTCCTGATCAGCAGAAAGGAATCAGGTGACGCACCTGAAATCGATCTCGCCGGACGCAGGATCCTTCTAGCAGAGGATATGCCGGTCAACGCAGAGATAATGATGATGGTCCTCGGAATGCAGGGGATGGAAGCAGAACTTGCGGAAAACGGAAAGATAGCAGTAGAGAAGTTCGAGTCGCATCCTGCCGGATACTACGACGCCATCCTTATGGACATGAGGATGCCGGAGATGGACGGACTGGAAGCAACAAGAACGATAAGGGCGATGGACAGAGAAGACGCGAAGAAGATACCGATCATAGCACTGACGGCGAATGCGTTCGACGAGGATGTACAGCGCAGCATGCAGGCGGGGCTCAATGCCCATCTGTCCAAGCCGGTCGAACCGGAGAATCTGTTCGCAACTATCAGCGAACTTCTGAGAAATGGTACGAACTGACCGGATGGGCGGTCTGTATACAGGCTAAATATAAAGGAGAATGATATGTTTGGCAGGCATTTTGAACTGAATGAGCAGACCTTGCCGGTCGTTGAGGAGATCGGCGGGCACATGCCGGGAGGATTCTTCATATATATTGCTGAAGAACCTGAGACGCTCCTGTATTCCAATGCAGCTGTCTATGATATTTTCGGCTGTAAGGATGCCGAAGAATTCAAAGAACTTACGGGGTATACCTTCAGGGGAATGGTACATCCTGAAGATTATGATGCGATAACAAGTTCCATCAATACGCAGATCGAAGAGTCAGAAAGCGGCCTCGACTATGTGGAATACCGGATAGTCAGAAAGGACGGCAAGGTCCGCTGGGTGGATGATTACGGAAGATATACGCAGACGGAAAAATACGGCGGTGTATACTACGTCTTCATTTCGGACATTACCGAAAAGAAAGCAATGCTCGAGGCAGAAAAGAAACAGCTGACACAGGAAGTCGAGTCAGCCGCCAGGCTTGCAGATATGATGGGATCTGCCGGATCCCTTATGTCCAACATGCCTGCGATGAGTTTTTCGAAGGACGCGATGACAGGAAAATACCTGGCATGCAATCAGTCTTTTGCTGAATATGCCGGCAAGGAGTCGCCTGACGGGGTGATCGGTCTTACCGACCACGAGCTGTTCGACAAGGACACTGCGGATCACTTTGTAGATGATGACCGCATTGCTCTTGAGATGGACAAGCCGTATATATTCTTTGAGGATGTTCCGGATGCCACAGGAGAGGTGATCAGGAATCTTCAGACGACCAAAATGAAGTTCACGGACAATTCCGGTAGGCTGTGTACGCTGGGAATGTGCGTCGATGTCACCGAGATGACCAGAGCCAAGGCTGCAGAAGCCAGGCAGCAGGAGATGGAGCAGAGGCTTGCGCTTCAGGAAAAGCTCCTCAAGGAGGAGAGACAGAGAGCGGAGCAGGACAAGCTGATCACGGCTCTTGCTTCAGACTTCTGGAGTGTATACTACGTTGAGCTCGACACCAATGAGGCTGTCTGCTACCAGGAGCACCCTGAGATAGACAAGGGTATCAGAGAGGGGGAGCATTTCCCTTATCTCAAGGGATTCACAGATTATGCTGACAACTATATCAAGGATGAATACAGAAATGATTTTCTCAGCTTCATCCAGCCTGACAATATCCGCGAAGGCCTTAAGGAACGGAGGGTCATGTCTTTCAGATACATGGTCAACCGCAACAATAAAGAAACCTATGAGATGATCAAGTTCGCAGGAGTAAGGCATCCTGAGGACAGAGACGACCATATCGTCCATGCTGTCGGCGTCTGCATCACTGATGTGGATGCTGAAACAAGAAATGACCTCATCCAGGCACAGACTCTCGGAGATGCTCTGCGGGCTGCAGAGGAGGCCAACAGGGCCAAGACCGCATTCCTGTCCAACATGAGCCACGAGATCAGAACGCCGATGAACGCTATCATAGGCCTTGACAGCATCGCTCTGAACAACCCTGACATTCCGGATGAGACCCGTGAACAGCTGGAGAAGATAGGGGCTTCCGCACAGCACCTTCTCAGCATCATAAACGATATTCTGGATATGTCCCGGATCGAATCCGGCAGGATGACTCTGAATAACGAGGAGTTCTCTTTTGCAAAAGCGTTTGAGCAGGTCAATACGATGATAGCCGGCCAGTGCCGCGAGAAAGGCATCGAGTACGACAGCAGGATCATCGGCCCTGTGAGAGACTACTATATCGGTGATGATATGAAACTGCGCCAGGTACTCGTAAATATTCTGGGCAACTCAGTCAAGTTCACTCCGGAAGGCGGACATGTGGTATTCACTGTAGAGGAAATCGCGAGGTTTGACGGCAAATCGACTCTCAGGTTCGTAATGAGTGATACCGGCATAGGAATGAGCCGGGAGTTTCTGCCTAAACTGTTCGATACATTCAGCCAGGAAGACTCATCATCTACAAACAAGTACGGAAGCACCGGCCTTGGAATGCCTATCACCAAGAGTCTGGTGGAACTGATGAACGGCACGATAGATGTGAAAAGTGAAAAAGGACAGGGCACGATGTTCACTGTTACGGTGACGCTGACTGATTCTGACAGGACTGATGACGGCGCAGATAAAGGCGATCTGCACCCGCATGAGATAATGGTTCTTGTTATAGATGACGATCCTGTTGCATGCGAGCATGCTCAGCTGGTGCTCGGGCAGGTCGGTGTACACTGCGATGTCGCGATGTCGGGAAACGAAGGTGTTGAGATGGTCAGCATGAGGCATGCGAGAAGAGATCCTTATAATCTCATCCTTGTCGACTGGAAGATGCCTGAGATGGATGGTATAGAGACTACAAGGCGCATCCGTTCGGTCATCGGACACGAATCCGCTATAATCATACTGACTTCACATAACTGGGATGATGTGGTTGATGAGGCAAAGGAGGCAGGCGTAGACACGTTCGTGCCTAAGCCTCTGTTCGCAGCCAGTGTAATGGATGAATTCAGGGATGCGTTCAGAAAGAAAAATGCCTCACTGAAGGATACCGCAGCTGACCTTGCGGGAAGAAGGATCCTTCTGGCTGAAGACATGATAGTAAATGCCGAGATCATGGTAATGGTTCTCGCTATGAGGGACATGGAGACGGATATTGCCGGGAACGGGCAGGAAGCTGTGGATATGTTCGCACAGCATGAAGAGGGATACTACGATGCCATCCTTATGGACATGAGGATGCCTGTGATGGACGGACTTGAAGCGACCAGAACTATCAGGAGTATGGACAGAAAGGATGCGGCAACGATACCTGTAATAGCACTTACTGCCAATGCGTTTGATGAGGATGTCCAGCGCAGCATGCAGGCCGGACTCAACGCGCATCTCAGCAAGCCTGTCGAGCCGGAAGCTCTGTTCAGAACCCTTGAGAGCCTGATCAGATAACAGCTCAACTGTGACAGCGTTATGAAAGCACTAAAAAAAGGAGCGACTGCTCCTTTTTTAATGCTTATCTCAGCTGATCCATTACCATCTTGTTGAATTCAGACTTTACAGATGCCGGAGAGATGATGGTGATATCTCCGCCGAACTGGAATACCCAGGCAAAGAAAGTCGGACTTGTATCTACCGTGACCCTTGCTGTGAACTGATCAGGGCCGGTCTTCTCTGAATAGAAATCCTTTCCGAACCTGTCGATAAGGTAATTCATGGTGTAGCCCTTGCAGCTCAGTTCGACCTCCTGAGTCTCTCCGGAGAACATGTCAAAGATGCGGGTGGAATACTTTTCTATGCTGAAGTCTGCCGGTTCACGCTCAGCCGGAATGTGGAGCGGTGATGCATTCTTCATTCTGTCTACTCTGTATGCTCTTACCTCTGATGAGTCTGAAGGCTTACCGACCATATAATAATAGTCGTTGTTCCACATAAGAGCATAAGGGCTGACCTCATGCATTCTGCCGTCGTATCTCAGGACTTCGTTCTTGTACATATCATAGTCGACCATCTGGAAGGCAACTCTGGCCCTGTTCTTGATGCAGTCGTTCAGAATGTCTGCTGTCCTGAGAGCTGTGCTTCCGTCGCGCTTGAAACCGCTGCTTGTATGCAGTTCTCTGTTGAGCAAAGCAGCCTGATGCACACTCGTCAGATCCTTGAGCTTTGCGATGATCTCGCGGCTCTTCTTGGTGCTTATGAATCTTGATGAGTGAACAGCATCAACAAGGACCTTAAGCTCGGAAAGGTCAAACTCTCTGTCGATCCAGCGATACCTGTTAGGCTTGCCCTTTTCCTTGATAATACCGAAGCCAAGGTCTTCTATGATAAATTTAATATTGGCATCTATCGTCTTACGGTCAGGCCTTCCGTGCCCCATGCTTTCAAGAGCATCCATAATCTGATAGGTGTCCATGCTGTGCTCAGCATCCGTGTTCTCATACAGCAGCTTGAGAATACCGGTAAGCTTTCGCCTGTTGTCATTCATTATATGGGGAACCTCCTTGAAATAGGTCAACATAAATATAGCACATTGATTTCAAAATGATTGATGAGTTATCTGGTCAATTAGCGTTTTTTTCAACAGGTTAGACATAATTGGCTATTTTTATAGTCAGATCATTAAAAAAAACCCGTAACGCCCGAAAAAAGGGCAGTTGCGCTGAATTGTCAACCAATTTTCAGGCCTCTGCCTGACGTGCTATAATATTCAGGAAGCGGATGGAACAGGAACGGAAATACGGCACCGGGCCCTCAGGAAAGATACATGGAGATGAAAATGAAAACAGATTACGGACTAATGAAGATGCAGCTTGAATCTCTGTCTGAAGGTGTTGAATGGGACATTACCATTCTTTCCAATGCGTCAGCACTTCTGTGGGATTCACTTGAAGATATAAACTGGGCAGGATTCTACATCATGAGAAACGGCAGGCTTGAACTGGGGCCGTTTCAGGGCAAAACAGCATGCACGGTGATTGAGACAGGGAAGGGTGTATGCGGAACGGCGGTCCTGGAAGACCGGACTCAGCTGGTTCCCGATGTTCATCTGTTCCCGGGGCATATCGCATGCGACTCAGCGAGCAATTCCGAGATAGTAGTGCCGCTTCACAGGAATGGTGAAGTGTATGGAGTCATTGATATAGACAGCCCGCTTAAGGAGAGGTTTACAGAAGATGACAGGCGCGGACTTGAGGAATTTGCTGCAGCACTGGAAACGATCATCGGATAGGGTGATGCTCAAAGATTTTGCCTCACAATCGTTACTGTGCTAAAATATGATATGTATGAATAATTCCGGTATGGGATCAGGAGGCACATATGTCTGAAAAAGTACTTGTCGTTGATGATGACAAAACAATACTGACGATGCTGTTCAAAGCTCTCAAGAACAACGGTATTGAAGCGGATCTTGCCATCAGCGGAGAGGCAGCGCTTGAGCTGGTCAAGCAGAATAAATATGATCTGATACTTCTCGATATCAACATGAGAGGCATCAATGGTTTTGAGGTAATACAGCAGATGAGAGGCAGCGGGCTGACTACACCGGTAATGGTCGTCAGCGGCCGCAAGGAAGACCAGGATGCTCTGTACGGGCTCGAGATAGGAGCTGATGACTATATCACCAAGCCTTTCAATCCGGTCACACTGGTTGCCAAGGCCAAGGCTCTCATCAGACGCAGCCGCAGCACTTCGCCGCAGGGCACGAGTAACATAATCACTGCAGGACCGTTCACATACAATACTTCGACCCTGAGATTCTATAAAAACGATGTGGAGATACCTCTTTCATCCAAGGAGAATTCAATGATCAAGCTGTTCATAGACAACGTGGATCATATTTTCTCCAAGGACATGATCTATTCTGTCATCTGGGGTGAGACCATCATAGACGAAAACGCTATCATGGTATACGTCAACAGGCTGAGACAGAAGATCGAAGACGATCCTTCCACACCTAAATACCTGATCACGGTAAGAGGTCTCGGCTACAGATTCACAGTCGGACAGTAGACCTCAGCATATGAGAGCTGCAGGGTGCAGCTAAGGAAATAAAAAATCTCTCAGTTGCCTGAGAGATTTTTTGATGCTGTCTGTCTGAAAGATGATCATTCGCCGGATTCTTCCGCTTCATCTGCATCCGCATCGGCATCAGCGTCATCTGCAGCCTCTTCAGCTTCCTTCTGAGCTTCCTCCATCTTTTCCTTGGCTTCCTTGTATGTCATCTCCACTGAATTTATCTCTTCTCCGTTAAGGTTGAAGACTGCCTTCACGTCAGCAGAGAACGCTCTGGTACGAGGCTTGATGCCTGTCAGCATCTGCTCTGCGTAGTACTCAAGCATTTCAGTGCCGCCGTCTCCGGAGTAGTATTCTTTGATCTGAGACGCTGTATCCTTGTCATCTGCCTCGGCGCTGAAGGTGATCTTCATGGAGTTGCCGTCGGCTGTAACATTCGCAGTCGTGTACTGATCGATCTGCATATTGCCGAATGCTTCCTCGCCGCCGTTCTTCTCTATGTACTTGGCGATGGTTGCAGGCTTGCTGAAATAGTTGTATCCGAGCACGAAGGCGAACATGCCTACGACGACTCCGAATATCAGCAGCCCTATGAGAAGGTTGTTAGGCCTTGACTTCCTTTCCTCTATCTTGTTTGCAGCCTTGCGTGCAGCCTTGGCTTCTCTGCGTGCAGCCTTTTTGGCTCTCTTGCTGCTGACCTTGACAGGCGTTTCTTCAGCCTGAATATTCTTTTCAGCTTCAGCTGCAGTTTCTTTTACTTCTTCTTTTACCTCGGCTTCTGCCGCTTTCTTATCTGTAGCCATCAATAACTCCTTAGTTGATATATATTCTGTTCAAACGCGTGTCACTCGATCTCGGCGCCGCAGTCCAGGCAGTACTGGCTGCCTGCCGGGTTGAGCATGCCGCACTCCGGACATTCTACCATATCCGAGACTCGGACCGCATCAGTTATCCGCAATTTTACACCCAGAGCGAGCTTTTCCGCAACTGCTTCCGCATAGCGGTTGAGCTTTTTGTTCTGTGGAGAGAAGTGCATCCTGAGAACACTTTTTAGTGTATCAAGGCCCTTGTTATAATCCTCTTCCGTCAGCCACAGGATCGTCACTACATCCTGATGTCCGGCCTTGTCAAATACAAGTGTGACATTATGCACCTCGTCACAGTAAAGAGCCGCATAGACTGAACTGCCGAGAGCAAGTACGCCGTAGTTGAGAACTTTGCCTTCCGCATCAGTGAATACTGCTGCCTTGCCTGCGATGCGCATCTCAGAGAATCTCTGCGGATGTCTGTTGATGATCAGATAGTTACTGTCAAGCATTTTCGTGCCCTCCGGAATCACTTCGGACGGGCGGATCGCCCGTCTCCCTGTGAATGGTACGCAAAGTCGGCGCCAAAATCAAGTGCTGCGCCGCAGTGCAGAATAATAATTTGCCTTGAGTGCCTAGGGATGGTAGACTTGGAAAGAAATATGACTACATATAGGGGAAAGATATTGAAAGACACTTCAGAAACAACAATAATGACGGACGTTAACGGCAGGATCGTGCAGAAAATAGCGCAGGGTCTGGGAATAAAGGAATGGCAGGTCACTGCTGTGATCGAACTGATCGACGGCGGGAGCACTATACCTTTCATCGCCAGATACCGTAAGGAGGCGACAGGCGCGCTCGATGATGAGACTCTGAGAGCGCTGGATGAGAGGCTGAAATACCTCAGGAACCTCGAAGAGAGAAAGCAGACCGTGCTCGCATCAATAGAAGAGCAGGGAAAACTGACTTCAGAGCTTGCGGAGAAGATCATGACAGCGGAGACGGCAGCTGCAGTCGAGGACCTGTACCGTCCGTATAAACCAAAACGCAAAACGCGCGCTGATGTCGCAAGAGAAAAAGGTATGCAGGGTCTTGCTGACTGGCTCCTGTCGCCTTCATCGAAAGGTGATCCGCTCGCAGAAGCGGCGCGTTATATAAATGATGATATGGAGGTGCCTGATGCAGAGACAGCCATTTCGCTCGCTGAGGACATCATAGCCGGAGACATATCTGACAATGCCGACTACAGAGCCTGGATCCGCCGCAGGACCATGCAGCGCGGAATGATAGAAAGCGGTATGGGCTCAGAGGGAAAGAAGGCAGCAGAAAGCGGTGATCGGACTGTCTATGAGAATTACTACGAGTACAGCGAAGCTGCATCCAAGATTCCCGGCCACCGCATCCTTGCGATCAACAGAGGTGAGAAGGAGAAAGTGCTGTCAGTCTCCGTTGCGGCGCCGGCTGATGACATACTTGACTACCTTGACAGGCATGCGGCACGCAGAGTAACAGCTTCATGCAGGCCTTATGTTCTTGAAGCGGCAGAAGATGCCTATAAGCGCCTGATAGCTCCTTCGATCGCTACTGATGTAAGAGGAGAATTGACGGACAAGGCTGAAGAAGGGGCGATGAAGATCTTTGCATCCAACCTTGAGCAGCTGCTGATGCAGCCGCCTCTTCAGGGAAAGACTGTGCTCGGCTGGGACCCTGCATTCCGCACAGGGTGTAAACTCGCTGTGTGCGATCCGACAGGCAAGATCCTTGAAACAGCGGTAATATTTCCGACTGCTCCGCAGAACAGAGTCGACGACGCAAAGCGGGTGCTCACAAGACTGTGCGACAGACACGGAATAGAGATCATCTCTGTCGGCAACGGAACAGCTTCGAGAGAATCGGAGAAGATCATTGCGGATTTTATCAGGGAATATGCAAAACATTCCGGAAGAAAGCTGCAGTATGTGATAGTAAATGAGGCGGGAGCCTCGGTATATTCGGCAAGCAAGCTGGCGACCGAAGAATACCCTGACCTGGATGTAGGAGAGAGAAGCTCTGCGTCTATAGCGCGCAGGCTGCAGGACCCTCTGTCGGAGCTGGTCAAGATCGATCCGAAAGCCATCGGTGTAGGACAGTACCAGCATGACATGAATCAGAAGAGACTCGGAGAAGTTCTCGGCGCGGTAGTTGAAGACTGCGTCAACAGAGTCGGAGTCGATGTCAATACGGCTTCGCCGTCACTGCTCAGTTACGTATCGGGTATAAGCAAAACGATCGCGGCTAATATAGTGGCGTACAGAAATGAGCACGGCAGGTTCATGTCGAGAAAGGAACTCCTGTCTGTGCCGAAGCTCGGGCCTAAGGCTTTTGAACAATGTGCAGGATTTCTGCGCATAACAGACGGACGCGAGGTCCTTGATGCAACATCCGTGCATCCTGAGAGCTACGGGGCTGCAAGGGCGATCCTGAAGGAATGCGGCTTTACAGATGCGGATGTCAGAGCGGGAAAGGTAAACGGCATAAGCCGCAGGACTGAACTGGCAGACAGACTCGGCATAGGAAAATATACTTTTGCGGATATTGCTGCAGAGCTGGAAAAACCGGGAAGAGACCCGCGAAGTGAAGCGGAGGCTCCGGTACTGAGAAGTGATGTCATGGAACTGTCCGATCTCACCGAAGGAATGGAACTCAAGGGCACGGTGCGCAACATAGTTGATTTCGGAGCCTTTGTTGACATAGGTGTGCATCAGGACGGGCTCGTCCATATTTCGGAAATGTCTGACCGGTATGTAAAGCATCCGCTTGATATCGTCAGAGTAGGTGATATAGTTGACGTAAGAGTCCTGTCCGTGGATGAGAAACGCGGCAAGATAGCTCTTTCTATGAAGAAAAAATGATCCGCACGGGAAGAGGGAACAGATGGAAAACCAGAAAGAACCAGGCGCGGTCCTGAAAGAGAATCAGGATGAAAAGCCCGGGATCATCAATGAGATCCCTGAAATAAAAATATTCGGAAAGGGTGAAGGCGGAGACGACGGCAGGGAAAGCAGGCAGATAAGAAGGAACCTGTTCATGGCGGTCGTTGCCATTGCCGTTATCAGTATCGCTGTCGGTGTTTTCAAGGCGTGGGATGCTTTCCGTGACTTTGACAGTACGATAATGGAGGAAAAGGACAAACAGTTCTACAGCCTCATCAGTTCGGAAGACATAAACATAGAAAATGCTCTTACCTCATTCTGCAGGGAGGCGGATACTTTCTTTGCGAGGAACCAGCTTGAGGAGCTACGCAAAGAATGGGCTGAATCAGGGAAGAGTGATACAGCCAGCCTCAGAAAATACATAGAGAATAACACCATGCTCTCGAATCCGGTCTATGCAGATATGCTTATGGTAGACGGAGACAAAATAGTTCTGTCAGCATCAGGGAACAAGGCCTATTCGTTCAGAACAGAAGCTGACGGAAGGGGGCTGCGCATATGCAGTGACGGTGATGACAGATACTTCATGGCGTACGAAGTAAGCAGCCGGGGTGGCGTCAGATACGAAGCGCTTCTGAGCCTTGAGCAGCTGTATATAAATGCCATCGGAAACAGCCCTGCAAGAGGTGTGATGCTGATGGACAGCACTGCTGCTCTCGTTATAAACCAGCGGGCCGGTCTGGTCGAAATAACATCACCTGCTGATGAACATGATGAGAGCACAGCAAAACTCATATCGTTCATGACAGACTGTCAGGGCAGCCAGGAATCTCACGGCATGTCATTTGAATTCAAGAGGCCGGACGGCAATCCGTATACCGCCAGAATGGTAGTGCAGCCGAGCGGAAGGACGACCAACGGGGAATTTGCCATCGGTATAGCGACTGACTTCGATGAAGCTCTCAAGCCTTCAAGAAATGCTGCCGAGAAGATACTCATATACGGAGGCATGGGTGTGGCAGGCGTTATTGTTCTGCTCTTCATGCTGCTCCTCATGAGAAGGGCAAACACTGTCAGCAACAATGAGCTTGAAATACTCAAAAAGAAAAACACTGCAATGGCTGAGCTGAACCAGAACATGCAGGCACTGGCTCACCACCAGAGACTTGAGACGATCGGCACGATGACGGCCAGTATCGCTCACGATTTCAATAACCTCCTGACTCCTATAATGGGATACAGCATGATGGCAGCGGAAATGCTGCCTGACGATCAGGCTGAGATCCAGGACTACATGATGGAAGTCTACAATGCGAGCGTCAAGGCCAAGGACATAGTTCAGAGACTTGCTGATCTGTCCAAGAAGGGCAAGGAAGAGAGCTTTAAGGACCTTGATCCTGTTGAGATAATACGCAGCTCGCTGAAGGTCACGCTGCCTGCCAAGCCTAAAAACGTGGAAGTAAGGGGCAGATTCAGTTCAGGTCATGCCAGGATAAGAGGCGACCAGACACAGGTATCACAGCTGGTTATCAATATCGTGCTCAACGCCTATGATGCGATGAGGGAAGCCGGAGGCACCCTGACTGTCTCCACAAGGATCGAAGACGGATGGGTGGCACTGAGGTTCAAGGATACAGGAACGGGAATGGATGCGGAGACGCTCTCCAGGATATTCGACCCGTTCTACACGACCAAGGAATCCGGAAAAGGAACAGGCCTCGGACTCGCCATCGTACATCAGATCTGCGATACTCACGGCGGCAAGGTATATGTGGATTCAGAACCGGGGGTCGGAACTGAATTCAGGATCAACTTCCCTATGATCGAGGGAGATGAGGACTTCAGAAAGGGTACGACCAAGGTCATCCGTTCAGATGAAATAAGGGAACGCCTCGATCAGCAGACAGAGTACTGATCTTTAGGGTAAACAACAAGAAATAACAATATTTTTTC
The DNA here is from genome assembly GCA_045540775.1 of Anaerovoracaceae bacterium. Lineage (GTDB taxonomy): Bacteria > Bacillota > Clostridia > Peptostreptococcales > Anaerovoracaceae > Crickella. The sequence continues at coordinate 91,595 of JAZQHU010000059.1, forward strand.
CCGTTGCGGACAACAACTCCGCGGCGGGGATTTCTTTTTGTTTTTTTCGTGATATCTCCCTTGCAAAAGGGGAAAAAAATAAGCTCTTATGGTATAATCTATACGCATAATTGCGGCGTTAGCTATTTTATGAAAGCCAATCAATGAAAGGAAAATGACGTTATGATAATTCTGGTAGTTAATACAGGAAGCTCATCGCTCAAGTATCAGCTTATCAACATGGACGGAAACAAGGTCCTCGCAAAGGGTCTCTGTGAGAGAATCGGCGAAGACGGCCACATGAACTATAAGACTGATGCCGGTACTGTATTTGACAAGGACATCGCACTGCCTGATCACGGCGTTGCAATGCAGCTTGTAATCGATGCACTTACAGACAAGGAACACGGTGTAATCGCAGATATGAGCGAGATCGGCGCTGTAGGTCACAGAATAGTACAGGGCGGATACATTTTCGATAAGTCAGAGATCATCACTGATGAAGTCGAAGCAGGTATCGAAGAGCTCTGCACACTCGGACCTCTTCACAACCCGCCTGCACTGGTAGGTATCCGTGCATGCAAGAAGGTCCTGCCTAACACACCTGGAGTAGTTGTATTCGATACAACATTCCACCGTACAATGCCTGATGAGTGCAAATACTATGCTATTCCTTGGGAATATGCTGAAAAGTATCACGTACAGAGATACGGAGCTCACGGAACAAGCCACCGCTATGTATCCGAGAGATGCGCTGAGCTCATGGGTAAGGATCCTTCCGAACTCAACATCATCACATGCCACCTCGGAAACGGTTCATCCATCTCCGCTGTAAAGGGCGGCAAGTGCTATGACACATCGATGGGACTCACACCGCTTGAAGGTCTCGTAATGGGAACACGATGCGGATCCATCGACCCGACTGTTGTCAGCTTCATTTATGAGCAGACAGGAATGCCGGTCAAGGAAATCACAGACATGATGACCAAGAAGTCCGGACTCCTCGCTGTATCTGAGATTTCCGGAGACTGCAGAGACATCGTAAAGGCTGAGGCTGAGGGCAACCACAAGGCACATGTTGCAAGAGAGATGCTGCTCAGATCCGTTAAGAGATTCATCGGTGCATATGCTGCAGAGCTCGGACATGTAGATGCAATGGTATTCACAGCAGGTATCGGTGAGAACGATATCGAGCTCAGAGAGAAGGTCTGCGACAACCTCGGATTCATGGGTGTCAAGATCGACAAGGAAAAGAACAACTGCAGAGGTCAGGAAGTAGAGATCACAGCTCCTGGAGCAGAGATCCGCACATTCATCATTCCTACTAACGAAGAGCTCATGATCGCTAAGGATACACAGGCTCTTGTAGAGGGAATGGCTAAATAAGGGAATAATTATTTCACCATATATTTATTCTAAAAAGTACTTTTTGCTTTACTATCACTTAATTTTTAAATCTTTAATGTAAAGGGAGATGAAAAAATGAAGAGAAATTTCAAGACTATGGATGGTAACCAGGCTGCCGCTCATGTCTCCTATGCGTTCACGGAAGTATCCGGAATTTATCCGATCACTCCGTCTTCGCCAATGGCTGACTATGTAGACCAGTGGTCTGCTGCCGGAAGAAAGAACATCTTCGGCTCAACTGTTCAGGTTGTCGAGATGGAGTCTGAAGCTGGTGCTGCTGGTGCTGTACACGGCTCACTCGGAGCTGGTGCTCTCACCACAACTTACACTGCTTCCCAGGGACTTCTTCTGATGATCCCGAACATGTACAAGATCGCCGGCGAGCTGCTTCCAGCAGTATTCCATGTTTCGGCACGTACTGTTTCCACTCATGCACTGAACATCTTCGGCGACCACTCCGACGTATATGCATGCCGTCAGACTGGTTTTGCAATGCTCGCTGAGAGCAATGTACAGGAAGTTATGGACCTCGCTCCTGTAGCTCACCTTGCAGCTATCGAAGGCAGAGTTCCTTTCCTCAACTTCTTCGACGGATTCAGAACATCCCACGAGATCCAGAAGGTCGCTGTTTGGGATTATGAAGACCTCAAGGAAATGACAAACATGGATGCTGTTAACGCATTCCGTGATGCTTGCCTGAATCCTGATCATCCTCATCTGAGAGGATCTCACGAGAACGGCGACGTATTCTTCCAGCACAGAGAAGCTTGCAACAAGTTCTATGATGCAGTTCCTGATGTTGTTGAGAAGTACATGGGCAAGATCAATGAGAAGCTCGGTACAGACTATCAGCTGTTCAACTACTATGGTGCTGAGGATGCTGACAGAGTCATCATCGCTATGGGCTCCATCTGCGACGTAGCTGAGGAAGTTATCGACTACCTCAACGCTAACGGCCAGAAGGTTGGTCTCATCAAGGTAAGACTCTACAGACCTTTCAGAGCTGACAAGCTGATCGCTGCACTGCCTAAGACATGCAAGAGAGTTGCTGTTCTTGACAGAACAAAGGAACCTGGTTCCCTTGGTGAGCCTCTCTACCTCGACGTAATGACAGCATTCGCTGAGGCAGGAATGAACGACGTTAAGGTTATCGGCGGACGTTACGGACTTGGTTCGAAGGATACTCCACCGGCATCCGTATTCGCAGTTTATGATGAACTCTGCAAGGACGAGCCTAAGAGAAAGTTCACTATCGGTATCGTTGATGATGTTACTAACCTCTCACTCGAGGAGAAGCCAGCTCCTATCACTGCTCCTGCAGGAACAATCGAGTGCAAGTTCTGGGGTCTCGGCGGAGACGGAACTGTTGGTGCTAACAAGAACTCCATCAAGATCATCGGTGACCACACTGACAAGTACGTTCAGGCTTACTTCCAGTATGACTCCAAGAAGACAGGCGGCGTAACAATTTCCCACCTGAGATTCGGAGACAAGCCGATCAAGAGCTCATACTACATCAACAAGGCTGACTTCGTAGCATGCCACAACCCTTCATACATCGACAAGGGATTCAAGATCGTTCAGGACGTTAAGCCAGGCGGAACATTCCTGATCAACTGCCAGTGGAAGCCTGAAGAAGTAGGCGACCACCTCGACGCAGCAGCAAAGAAGTACATCGCTGAGAACAACATCAACCTGTACATCATCGATGCTATCGACCTCTGCGCTAAGATTGGAATGGGCAAGAGAACTAACACAACTCTCCAGTCCGCATTCTTCTCACTCGCTGAGGTTCTTCCTAAGGCTGACGCAGTTCAGTACATGAAGGACGCTGCTACAAAGTCCTACCTCAAGAAGGGCCAGGATGTAGTAGACATGAACCACAAGGCTATCGACGCAGGTGCTGACGCTCTCGTTAAGATCGACGTTCCTGCTGAGTGGGCTAACCCTGCTGCAGATCCTGAGAAGGCACCTCTCGAAGGACGTGCTGCTCTCGTTACTCAGGTCAAGAACATCCTTCTCCCGATCGACAACATGGATGGAGACAGCCTGCCTGTATCCGCATTCATGCCTCACGTTGACGGTGAGTGGGAACTCGGCGCTTCCGCTTACGAGAAGAGAGGCGTTGCAGTTAACGTTCCTGAGTGGGATGGCACAAAGTGCGCACAGTGCAACAGATGCGCATTCGTATGCCCACACGCTACTATCAGACCATATCTCCTCGACGAAGCTGAGATGGCAGCTGCTCCTGAAGGATTCAAGGCAGTTGATCACAAGCTGAGCAAGGGCGCTTATAAGTATGGCCTCGCTGTATCCCCGCTCGATTGTATGGGATGCGGAGTATGCGTAACAGTATGCCCGACAAATTCTCTGACAATGAAGCCGCTTGAGGAGCAGCTCCCAGAGCAGAAGAACTTCGACTATGCTGTTAAGAGCGTATCCGTTAAGAAGGATTTCGCAGACAACACCAACGTTATCAAGTCCCAGTTCAAGACTCCTCTCCTCGAGTTCTCGGGCTCCTGCGCAGGATGTGCTGAGACTTCATATGCAAGACTGATCACACAGCTTTGCGGAGATCACACATACATCTCCAACGCTACAGGATGCTCCTCAATCTGGGGCGGCCCTGGCGCAACAGCTCCTTACACAGTCAACGAAGAAGGACACGGACCTGCATGGTGCAACTCCCTGTTCGAGGACAATGCTGAGCACGGTCTCGGTATGAGAATGGCTGTTAAGACAAGAAGAGCTAAGATCAAGGCTGACGTTGAAGAGCTCGTAGCTGCAGGCGTACCTGATGCTGTTAAGGCAGCAGCTGAGGCTTGGTTCGCAGCATTTGACGATGTCAACGCTTCCAAGACAACAGGTGAGGCTCTCGTAGAGGCTCTCGAAGAAGCTAAGATCGGTGCTGAGATCATCGCTCGTAAGGATCTCCTCGCTGAGAAGACCGTATGGATCTTCGGTGGAGACGGCTGGGCTTATGATATCGGTTACGGTGGACTCGACCACGTACTTGCAAGCGGCGAGAACGTAAACGTAATGGTATTCGATACTGAGGTTTACTCCAACACTGGTGGACAGGCTTCCAAGGCTTCCAACATCGGTCAGGTAGCTCAGTTCGCAGCAGCCGGTAAGGCAATCGAGAAGAAGTCACTGTCTCAGATCGCTATGGCTTACGGTTATGTATACGTAGCTCAGGTAGCTATGGGTGCTGACCCTGCACAGACTCTGAAGGCAATGAACGAAGCTATCGCTTACAACGGACCTTCCCTCATCATCGGTTACTCACCATGCGAGATGCACTCAATCAAGGGCGGCATGATGAACTGCCAGATGGAGATGAAGAAGGCTGTAGAGTGCGGTTACTGGAACCTCTTCAGATTCAACCCTGCAAACAAGGCAGAGGGCAAGAATCCGTTCACACTGGACAGCAAGGTACCTGCAGGCGGATATCAGGAGTTCCTGAAGAACGAAGCAAGATACAACAGACTGACCAGAGAGAATCCGGAAAGAGCAGAGAAGCTGTTCGCACAGAACGAAGCTGCTGCTATGGCACGCTACGACAAGCTCGTCAAGTTCGTAGACTTCTACGCACCAGAGGCTTAATAGCTGCATAAGGCGGTCAGTGCAGACGAATAATCCGTCAGACGCTGACATAGCTGATTCTAACTGAACACAGTTCACAGGGAGAGACCGGAAACGGTCTCTCTTTTTGTATTGCTGTATTGCCGGAACTGAGAACAGAAGTGTCAACCCGGCCTGCGGGCAAAGTCGCAGTTGATATTTTGAGGATATGATTTTATAATGTACGGGAAAGTGTAAGGAGATGCGGCGCGGCAATACACGCTGCACACTCATAAGTTATAACACCATATAAACAAGCAACTAAAAGGGGGTAACATAATGCCTTTAGTAACAACAACTGAAATGTTCAAGAAAGCCTATGACGGCGGATACGCTGTCGGTGCTTTCAACGTAAACAACATGGAAATCGTACAGGGTATCACTGAGGCTGCCGGCGAGCTGAGAAGCCCGGTCATCCTGCAGGTATCAAAGGGAGCAAGAGCTTATGCCAACCACACATATCTGGTTAAGCTGGTAGAGGCTGCTGTTCAGGAGAACCCTGATATTCCTATCGCTCTTCACCTCGACCACGGTGATTCCTTCGAGCTCTGCAAGAGCTGCATCGACGGCGGATTCACATCTGTAATGATCGACATGTCTTCAAAGCCATTCGATGAGAACGTAGAGATCACCCGCCAGGTAGTAGAGTATGCTCATGCTCACGGCGTAGTAGTAGAGGCTGAGCTCGGAACTCTCGAGGGTGTAGAGGACGAGGTAGTTGTAGAGGCTGGTCAGGCTTCCTACACAAGACCTGAAGAGGTTGAGGAATTCGTAACACGTACAGGCTGTGACTCACTTGCTATCGCTATCGGAACATCCCACGGCGCTTACAAGTTCAGACCTGAGCAGTGCACAAGAAACGAGAAGGGTATCCTCGTACCACCTCCACTCCGTTTCGACGTACTTGAAGAAGTAACCAAGAGACTGCCTGGATTCCCTATCGTACTTCACGGATCCAGCTCGGTTCCACAGGAATTCGTAGAGATGGTCAACACATACGGCGGCAACATGCCTAACGCTATCGGAATCCCTGAAGAGCAGCTCCGTCAGGCAGCAAGATCTGCAGTCTGCAAGATCAACATCGACTCGGATATCCGTCTTGCAATGACAGGAAACATCAGAAAGTACATGGCAGAGCATCCTGATCACTTCGATCCGCGTCAGTACCTCAAGCCTGCAAGACAGGCTGTCAAGGATATGGTCGCACACAAGATCGTAGACGTACTCGGATCAAACGACAGAATCTAAGACACACTTTGAAATCAATCATAAAAGAGAAGAGCCCAGGCTCTTCTCTTTTGTGTTGCATGCATACTGCGCTGATGCCCGCCCATATTTTGTATTAAAAGGTTCTACTTGACGCTACATAGTGTTATAATACACTATGTATGATTGCATGATGGGGTATAATGCTCCTGATGCAGGACATACATACAACTCTGAAGGGCTCATGCCCGGAGGATATCAGGAGGGATTAATTTGGCACATACTATCGAACTGAGGAAGGTATCGAAGTATTACGCGAGCGAAGATTCGGTCAGCATGGGTTTCAGCCGTGTTGACCTCGAGCTTGACATCGGCGAATTCGTGGCGATCACCGGAGAGAGCGGAAGCGGTAAGTCAACGCTGCTGAACGTTATTTCCGGTCTTGACACCTACGAAGAAGGCGAGATGTTCGTGTGCGGCGAGGACACTTCTGCATACGGGACAGAGGATTACGAGAGATACCGTAAGACATACATCGGCAACATCTTCCAGGACTTCAACCTGATCAACAGCTATACGGTGTATCAGAACATCGAGCTTGTAATGCTGATCTCGGGCAAGAAAAGGAAAGAGTGCAGGGAAAGGGTCCTTGAGCTCATCGACCTGGTAGGACTGAGCAAGTACAGAAAGACCAAGGTCTCCAAGCTGTCGGGAGGACAGAAGCAGAGAGTGGCCATCGCCCGTGCGCTGGCCAAGGACGCACCTATCATCGTAGCGGATGAGCCTACCGGCAATCTTGACAGCGCAAGTGCAGAGGTCGTTATGGAGACACTCAGCAGAGTATCCCGTGACAAGCTTGTAGTTGTTGTTACCCACAATTACGAACAGGCGGAGCCATATGTCACCCGCAAGCTCACGATGCATGACGGAAGGATCATCGAGGATAAGAAGATCTCGCGCAACAGAGCAGGGGATGTCATTGACCCGGATGATCCGTACGGACTCGGCGAGAGTCTTGATGATGCCGGTGAGCCTGTTTCTTTTGAGGTTGAGACTCAGGAAAGTTCTCAGACAACAGGCGGCCGCGTGGGCAGAGCTGCGAGAAATGCTGAAAGAGAAGCAGCTGCCAGGAGCGGCAGGACTGCAACCGCAGATACAAAAAAGAACAAGGTGCCTAAGCCGGGCAGAATGAGAAAGAGCTCAGAAATCATGCTGGGTGTGAGAAACACTTTCAATCTGCCTACAAAGTTCATACTTCTGTTTATAGTGTATTTCTTCGTGTCTACGGCCGTTCTGGGACAGTATGCAACTACCAAGAACAGCATGCATCAGGAAGAACTGCTCGGAAGCAATCCGTATTTCACCAATTCAAGCTCTGACAGAGTGGTCATCAAGAAGGCGGATGAGTCAGCTTTTACTGATGCGGATTTCACGGCAATAGAGAATACACCTAATATTAAGAACATCGTCAGAAATGACCTCGCTGTTGATACAGGAGTAAGTTTTGCTGTCCAGGATTTCTATATTGACGGTTCGGTTTATCCTGCATCAATGATCGATGAGAGTATGCTGACATACGGCCATATGCCTGAAAATGACTATGAGATCGTAATCAATACAAACTCTTCAAGCGATGCATTCTTCAGCATCTCAAACATGGGCGAGGCTATGATAGGGACCGAGGTCGAGCTGCAGGATATGGGCCAGATGCAGGTCTACGATTTCGATAAGCCTATCACTATCGCAGGAGTAATAATTGACAGTGATCTCGGTGAGGACGAGGATTATTCACTTTACGGTTACTCGACTGTCTATGTCAGCGATAAGGTCAGCAATGAACTCATGGTTGCGATGATGTCGACCTCCTCCAAGTCAGTGCTCGATTTCGGCGGGACCAAGGTCGCCAATGACTACGACAGGGGCGTGTACAAGTCTTCGGATGTGCCGGAAGGCAAAGCGTATATCTTCGAAGATCAGACGTACTATTACAAGGATGCAAAGGCTGAGGGCAAGGACCTCGGGATCAGCGTGAAGAACAGATTCTTTGAATCATCAGTCGACCTCAAGGTGGACAAGGTGCTGACAGCCAAGAACATAAAGAGCCTGCTCGGCATCAAGCCTGAGAACTACGACATGTACTACAGCTGCGTATTCATAAACGACAAGGATTTTGACAAGCTGTTTGACAAAGGCTACTTCCAGATAAGCGCATTCATGGAAAACGAGACACAGTCGGCAGATACGCTGGCTGCGCTGAATGAGGCAGGCTATACGACACTTGCCCTGAAGGATTCGCTGACGGATATGACAGGCGGCTACAGTTTTGTACTGCAGCTGCTCACCTATGGCAGGCTGATTCTTGAATTCGTCATCCTGTTCTATATAGCTTATGCGGTCATCAGGCTCATCATGAGGTCGAGGAACTCATACTACTCGACGCTCAGAATACTTGGTGCAACCAAGAGCAATACAGACAGCATACTGAGAGTGGAACTCCTTCTCATGATGCTGATCGCATACGGTGTGGACATTGCGTTCGTCGTACTTGTAAGGAAAGGGTACCTGAAGATAGATGCGGTAAACAAGCTGCTCTACTACCTGACCCCGATGGATTACGGCATTCTCGCAGTTCTGCTTCTCCTCATGTCGCTGCTCATTGCTGCAAGATATTCACGTAAGATCTTCACCAAGAGCGCGATGAAGGCATTCAGAGAGGAGGCGTAGCAGATGATCAAACTTGAGAAAGTCAACAAATACTTTAACAAGGGCAAAGCCAATCAGATCCACGTCATAGACAACACCTCGATGGTCCTTCCTGACAGAGGTATTGTATGTCTGCTCGGACCTTCAGGATGCGGCAAAACGACCCTCCTCAACTGCATCGGCGGACTGGACAAAGTAAATTCCGGAAAGATCTACATTGACAAGCAGCTGATCACGAGATTTTCATCGAACAAGATCGACAAGATCAGGAACGCCAGCATAGGATACATATTCCAGAACTTCAACCTGCTTGATGACAGGACTGTATTCGAGAATGTTGCTATCGCACTCCGGATGATAGGCATCAAGGATCAGAAGACGGTGACTCAGAGAGTCAACTACTGTCTTGAGAAGGTCGGAATATATCAGTACAGGAACAAGCTCGCTAATGCTCTTTCCGGCGGACAGCGCCAGAGAGTAGCCATTGCGAGAGCTATAGTCAAGAACCCTCGCATCATAATCGCAGACGAGCCTACAGGTAACCTTGACAGTGCCAACACTCTTGAGATCATGAATATCATCAAGACGATCTCCAGAGACAGGCTGGTCATCCTCGTAACTCACGAAAGAAGGATCGCTGAGTTCTATTCTGATCACGTTGCTGAGATGAAGGACGGAAAGGTCGTCAAGGCATACAGCAATGACTCGTCGAGATATCTTGACTATCAGCTGGAGAACAAGATATACCTCAGAGACATGCCTGTCAGGAACGACTTCTCACACGGGGATCTGAATCTCAAGGTCTACAGTGAGGATGAGAATCCTGCAGAAATCAAGCTGGTCATCCGCGGAGGCAACCTGTACATAGACACCGGCGGCAAGCTCAATGTCGTGGACGAGACAGCCAATATCGAGATGGTGGACGAACACTATCAGGCGATGGATGAAACGTATTTTGCCGGCAATAACTTCGACTATAACGCATATCTGCCGCCAAAATTTAAGGCGAGATACTCCTCGATCTACACGCCGTTCAACATGATCAGCAACGGCTGGAAGACCGTGAAAAACTTCAAGAAAGTCCGTAAGTTCCTGATGATCGGCTTTGTGTTCGCGGCAATGTTCACGATGCTGGCTGTCAGTAACGTACTCGGCATCATGGATGTACAGCCGGATGATTACCGCAAGACTAACGGAAATTACATTACCGTGACCAATGCAGACAAGAGCGAGGAGCTGATAAGCGTTGTTGAGGGGCTCGAATCAGTATCGTACGTGATACCGGGAGATTCCAAGAAATCCATATCGCTCCCTATGGACGACTATCTGCAGACGGGCTATGCAACGACCGACCTCAATGTGTCGATCGCTCAGACGAGTGTTCTGACTCCTGATGAAGTTGTATACGGCAGCATGCCGGCAGATCCGCATGATGTGGTGCTGGACAAAATGATCGTCGATGACTTCCTGAGAGACGGGACGGGCAAAGCGGTAGGCCTTGATACTGCGGAAGAATTCATCGGCCGTAAGCTCAGGGTGCCTAACCTTGATGATTACACGATAGTCGGTATTTCTGAAGTCCAGTCGCCGTCACTCTTCGTGGATGAATCCCAGGTCATGTATATTCTGACCAATGCGGCAAATCAGGTCGATGACTATGAAATGTCGGGTGAGGAAGCGGAGCAGGATCTGATCCAGTCCGGAAGAGTCAAGGATCTTGACCTCGCAAAATCCAAGATAACCATCAAGAAGGGCGGCAAGGAGCCTGACGGGCTGTATGAAACACTTGTGGATGATTCTCATGAAGAGGATGAAGACTACAAGATAGGAAAGAAAGTCAGCACGAAGCTCGGCGGACACAAGCTCAAGATAGTGGGATATTACAAGTCTGATTCCGCCAACGAGGAAACTCTGTATGTAGGTTCTGACACGATCAGAGCGGATTATATATACAAGCAGAAGGCATTCTCCGTATATGCACCTAATGTCAATCAGGTCAAGAGCCTGCTTGATACACAGGCGCTGCCGTCCAAAGTCAACGACACCAAGGAGAGACAGGCCTACATCCACGAGAGAAAGGATCAGCTGACATCAGCACTCGTAGTGGCGGGAATCATACTCCTGATCTCGCTGATAGAGATGTATCTGATGCTGAGATCTTCCTTCCTGTCGAGGATCAAGGAGGTCGGTACTCTGAGAGCTATCGGACTCAAGAAGAAGGATATCTACAGGATGTTTGCAGGGGAGATCATCGTGATAACGCTGATCACAGCGGTTCCGGGCATTATCATCATGTATTATGTTCTCTATAATCTGGTCAAGATAACCTACTTCCTTGAGGGAATGTACATGATCAATCCGATGATCGCCCTCATATCTCTTGCCATAGTGGTGGTCTTCAACCTGGTTGCAGGACTGATACCGGTCTATACGACCATGAGAAAGACCCCGGCACAGATACTGGCACGTACCGATATCTAGCTGATAACGGCATCACAGAATCAAAAAGCTGCACCCGCGGGTGCAGCTTTTTGGATATGTGTACAGTCATAAATCCTCTTATTATATATAAGAGCCGGCTATATATAGCGCACTTCAACTTCCTTGAGATAATTCTGTTCGAGTGCGCGTACCATGGAGTCGATGAGCGGGAACCTGATGCCTATCTTGGCGGCGAGGTTAGGGTCATCGGTCTCATCGTTTATCTTGGTGCCGACTACGAACTCGACCTGGTCAGTCTGCCTCAGGATCTTGATGAATCTCTTGGCAGGGTCTTCAGGCATGTTCTTGAGGAGTGTCTTCTTCTGCAGGCGGTCGGTAACAACATGCAGCGTCAGCATTCCTTCGGTTACAAGGTCTATGCCGTCTATGATGCTCGAAGGAGGCAGAGTGCCGGAAGGCTGCTTGTCAGATTTTACTTCCTTTCCAAGCTCTCTGGCAACGATCTTGGCTGTTGTTCCGCCGCATACAATGACATTTCCCTCATAATTCTCAATGATGCTCTTGAGCTTTCTGTCGGATTCACGGCTTCTCGGCGCACCTGTAACGATCAGGGTGCGGCGCGGCTTTCTTATATGAACCGCAACACAGGTTATATCGTCGTTGGCTTTGTAATTGTCATATTTATATGCCTGTGTGACGATCTCGCGCGTGAGGTCGCGGGACGAGATATCCGGATTTTTTTCAAGCACTCCCTGGACGAACTTTTTTACATTCGCTTCGCCCCATCCCATCGGACCGACATCTGCATGATGTGCCGAAGGGATGTTTACCTTAGGCTGCTTTGCACCATAGACTGACGGACCGCCGCGCCTGCTGCCGGCAGAAGGGGATGAACCGCCAAGTGACCCGAGGGATACACCTGCCTGAGCAACTCCGTCGCTGAAGAATATGAGGCGGTCTCCGTAGTTCATCTCGAATTCTGAGGAATACACGATCTCCCTCTTTACAGCATTCTTGCGGTTGAGCCTGTTTGACTTCCGGTTCCACAGGACCGGTTCAGAGCCTGCAAAACGGAGTGCGTTAGGGTTATCGTATTCAATCAGCCCGACATCGATAAATGACTTGTCACTGGCGAATACGATCTTGGCAATCGTGAATGTTGAATAGCTGATGCCTTTCTCCTTGTCTACAGGGAGAGTATCCATGATGATCTCAGCCGAATGGTTGAGGTCGATAGGGGAGAATGACAGCTTATTGGCCATGTGAGATGTAAGGGAGGCAAGCACGTTGGCTTTGACTCCGCTGCCCAGGCCGTCCGAAAGCGTGGCTGTAATGATATTGCTGCCCGGCTCTCTGTCGAGCAGGAATACATCTCCGCCTATCTGCTGGCCGTGTTTGTACAGCTGCTGGTAATCGATATCTATACAGATGTCATTCATTCAGTCTCACCGCCTTCTTCTTCGACAAGTGCGTAATCATCTGATGAATCGCCGCCTGCTACAGCGAACTCATCAATAAGAGAGTTGAGCGCGATCTCTGTCTCTGCGGCGTTCTCGCCGAGCAGGGAAGCGATCTGCTGTACGGTTGCCAGCGACTTGGTGATTACATCCTCAGCCTTCTCTATGACAGCTTCACGACGGAATGTCGGAGTGGAAATATCCTCGAACATGGCACCGAGGAGCTGCTTGCTCTCGACAAGGAAGAACGTGACTCTCATGACCTTGCCTTCATGCTTGAATCTGTACTGCGCAGGCTTGGACATATAGAACTGCTCTCTGAACTTCTCGGCAAACGGCACGAACATCGATACAGGTGAGCCGCGGAACGTCTTGAGACCTTCAGCGTCGAGGAAGGATTCAGGATAGTCCTCGAATATGTCGACGAATCTCTTGTTGAGGTCAGCGATGTTGAGCTCGTTGTCAACGATTACTACGCCGTTCGGGATAGTGGAGAGAAGCATGTCGACCTTGCTCTCAGCATCCTTACGCATCTTGGTGACGCACATTTCTGTCTCGGATATGCCTGCGAGGAGAGCTCTTGCCATGTCACGGCATGTCTGGTATCCGCAGCCGCCGCAGTTAAGTTCGTCAGCAGGTGAGGTCTTGCCGAGCTTGAGAAGTGCTCCGCGGATCTCATCTTCGGTGAAATTATGCCTTGTAACATCAAGGGCCTTAGGAGGCTCTGCGTTGAGTATACCGTAGCCTTTTTTAAGGACTTCACGTGCAAAGGCAGCATCACCGTCGAATATGTTAGGCTCGGACAGCCTTGTCATTACGTGTGATGCAACTGCCTTCTTGCGGAAGACCGCAGAATCGGCCTTGGTCGTTCCCGGGCCGTTAATGCATCCGCCGTCGCAGTTGAGGGTCTCCAGGAAGTCGTCTGTATGCGTTCCGGACAGGGATGACATGATGCCCTGGATGCCGGATACGGAAAGAGCACTCTGTTCCACGAACTTGTTCTGCCATATCTTTGAGGTCTCGATCTGTCCGTTCTCGATAGGATAGATCGCCGCTTTGCCCGCCTTGGCAGGAACGAATTCGACAGGGATGCCTGTATCTATATTGTCAAGCTGGATGTTCTCTTCTTCCAGCCACTGCTCGACCTCACGGAAGGTGAGAGCGATGTCCGGATATCCCGGATGCTCGTCCGCTTCGAGCTTTTTGGCTATGCAAGGTCCGATAAATACGATGACGATGTCGTTGCCGTACAGATGCCTCAGGTAAGCACTGTGCGTCTGGAGCGGTGAAGGAACCGGTGCGAGCTTGGAGATATACTGTGGATAGTATTTCTTGACCAGTTCGACTACAGACGGGCATGCTGTCGAAATAAAGTTCGCAGTGCCGTGCTCGATAACGTACATGTCCAGTGCCTGTGATACGAGCGCTGCTCCGATAGCGGTCTCAGAGACAGCATCGAAACCGAGCTTGTAGAGGGCGCGGACAAAATTCTCCTCGTACCCATGGAACTCGGATACATATGAAGGTGCAAGAGATACGATGACCTTGCGCTTCGACATGAAGGCCATCTCGACCCTGTCGACGTCGTTGCGTATCTGCTTGACCCCGTTAGGACATTCATTGACGCAGGTGCCGCAGAATGTGCATCTGTCGTGCAGGATCAGAGCGTGGGCATCCTTGATCTGGATGGCTTTGACCGGGCACGTTCTGACGCACTTGTAGCAGTCGCGGCAGTTGTTTATCTCGGTATAAATAGGGTATCTGCTTACTATGCTCATTTTTTCATCCCTTCTGACAGGCAGTACGTACGGATCCGCCCGGATGCGACGCTGTGCCTGCTGTACATAAGTGAAATCAGTATCTACAGTATGTTAATTAATAATATCACAAACTAATAAGGATAAGTAGCGGGAATGCACCTTTGCACCCATCGTAATGGTGAATAATTCTGTTAGTCTTATCAAATATGTGATATACTTACCGCAACTATGAGAAATTTCCTGAAAGGGGTAAGACTATGGCATTTGCAACAGCTGAAGAATATAAAGACATGGCCGGCAACTTCATCCATGACATCATCGATGAAGACCTTGCGACCGGCAAGCACAAGGAGATCGTAACGAGATTTCCGCCGGAACCTAACGGATATCTGCATATCGGACATGCTAAATCCCTCTGCCTCAACTTCGGTACAGCACTGAAGTACGGCGGCAGATGCAACCTGAGATATGACGATACCAATCCTACCAAGGAAGACATCGAGTTCGTCAAGTCCATCGAGGCTGACGTCAACTGGCTCGGATTCCAGTGGGACGAGAAGCTCTGGGCTTCCGATTATTTTGACACGATGTACGAGGCGGCTGTCGAACTTATCAAGCAGGGCAAAGCCTTCGTATGCGAGCTTACTCCTGATCAGATCAGAGAATACAGAGGCACACTCAAGGAGCCGGGCAAGGAGAGCCCTTACAGGAACAGACCTGTAGAGGAGAACCTCGAGCTCTTCGAGAAGATGAGAGCAGGTGAGTTCGCTGACGGTGAAGTCTGCCTGAGAGCGAAGATCGACATGGCAAGCCCTAACATCAACATGAGAGACCCTGTCATCTACAGAGTCGTACATGCACCTCACCACAACACAGGCGACAAATGGTGCATCTACCCGATGTATGATTTTGCGCACCCGATCGAGGACGCTATTGAGGGAATCACTCACTCCATATGCACACTCGAGTTCGAGGATCACAGACCGCTCTACGACTGGGTCGTAAGAGAAGTGGGCTGGTGGCCTAATCCTCCTAGACAGATCGAGTTCGCACCTCTCAACGTAACCACCATGCTGATGAGCAAGAGATTCATCAGAAGACTTGTTGAAGAGGGAAAGGTAGAAGGGTGGGATGACCCGAGACTCTGCACACTCGCAGCCGTAAGAAGAAGAGGATATACACCTGAAGCGATCCGTAAGTTCTGCAACGACATCGGAGTATCCAAGGCTGATTCGACCATCGATATCGCTCAGCTCGAGCAGTGCGTAAGAGAAGATCTGCAGCTCAAGGTGCCGGCTATCAACGTAGTCAAGAACCCGATCAAGGTCATCATCGACAATTATCCTGAGGATAAGATCGAGATGTGCACTGTTGAGAACAACAGCAAGGTGCCTGAGATGGGTACAAGAGAGATCCCGTTCGGAAGAGAGCTGTGGGTCGACGGTGACGACTTCATGGAAGTCCCTGTCAAGAAGTACTTCAGACTCTTCCCGGGCAACGAAGTAAGATTCAAGGGAGCATACTTCATCACCTGCAACAGTGTAGAGAAGGATGCAGACGGAAACATCACCGCTCTTCACTGCACATATGACCCTGAAACACACAGCGGCTCAGGATTCGAGGGCCGCAAGGTCAAGGGAACCATCCACTTTGTTGAGGCAAGCACTGCAGTTAAGATCCGCATCAGGGAGTACGGCTATCTGATGAAGGAAGTCGAGGAGATGAACGAAGAGACGGGCAAAATGGAAACTAAGCTCGAGTTCGATCCTGAGTCACTTCACGAGACCTGGGGCTATGCAGAGCCAAGTGCAGCTGACGTTAAGCCTGGCGAGAGATTTCAGTTCTTCCGCAAGGGATACTACATCGCAGACTCTGAGCTCACTACAGATGAGGAGAAAGTGTTCAACAGCATCGTAGGACTCAAGAGCAGCTGGAAGTAAGGTTTCCTTCGGATCATACGGCGCTGCCGTTATGTAAGATAAGAGAGGCTGACTGCCATCCGGCGGTCAGCTTTTTTGCTGATGCAGAGGATTAATGCATTTTAAGAAAAAAAGAGGGGTTCGCAGTATATACTACTGATATATGGAAAGCTTACTTTACAGACTACTGAATATGGCGGAGACTTATCCGGAGATAGCGAAAGAGATGACCACCGTCATGCGGTGGTTCTTCGTGGTGCTCGCGGCATATATCCTGCTGGTATCGATCATATCGCTGCTGACAACGAGGTGCACGCCTGAAATATGGGGATACTTCCTCGTGGAAAACGGCGGCAACTACCCGATAACTCACTGGGAGAACGTAGTAGGACGGAGCCGCTCTGCGGACATTAATATTCCTTTGAGGACCATGTCCAACAATCACGCGATAATCAACCGGCGCGATGATGAAAAATGGATAATCAAGGATCTCGGATCGCACAACGGGACTGTGGTCAACGGGTTCAGGCTGGTGCCTAACAAGAGATATCTCATCAGCACAGGAGATGAGATCGTGATGGGCGGAGTACACTGCACGCTGGCGCCTGCAAGCGTCGAGGAGAGCAGAAACAACGAGAAGATGCGCCGCCTGGACAAGGAGCCGGTGGCTCCCTGGAAGATACTGCTTGCGATCACTCTGTTCCAGGTGCTGACCATTGTGCAGCTGATAATAGGAATGGGGACCGACATAACGGCAGGTGCGCTGATCTGTATAGTCCTCCTCTCTGTTGTCATGTGGACATATGTGACATTCTTCAAAGCGATGGGCAGCAGGGGATTTGAAATGGAGATGATAGCATTCTTCATCTCTACTATTAATCTCGCTGTAACGGCATCGTGGAACCCGGGTAATACAGTAAAACAGTTTGTAGCCATGATGATGGGGCTGGCCCTCATGATATTCATGTGCATATACATGAGAGAACTGGAGAGGACGAGAAAACTCAAGCCGATCCTTATCGGCCTTTCGGTGATACTGCTCCTCCTCAATCTCGCTCTCGGTACTGTCAAGTACGGTGCTGCCAATTGGATCCAGATCGGAGGACTATCAGTACAGCCTTCCGAGATAGTCAAGCTGGCATTCGTATTTGTAGGTGCGGGCACGCTGGAGGAACTGTATCAGAAGAACAGTACCATCATGTATGCTGCGTTCGCGTTCTTCTGCCTCGCATGCCTGGCAATAATGGGTGACTTCGGAACTGCGCTCATATTCTTTGCTACTTACCTGATAGTTTCTTTCCTTCGAAGCGGTGATCTGTCGAGAATGATTCTTACATTCGTAGGAGCTGCTCTGATGGGGCTGATGATACTCAGGTTCAAGCCTTATATCGCATCCAGATTCGCTGTCTGGGGGCATGTATGGGATTTTGCGGATAATGAAGGCTACCAGCAGACAAGGACGATGTCCTTCGGCGCAGGCGGCGGACTTCTCGGACTCGGAGCCGGCAACGGGCAGCTCAAGTATGTCGGAGCATCCAGCACTGACCTCGTTTTCGGATTCGTAATGGAGGAGTGGGGCTTTATTATAGCCGTGCTGCTGGTGCTCTGCATCATAACGCTGACTATCTTTTCTGTCATGAATATAGTAGCCGGCAGATCCACTTTCTATACGATATGCGCCTGCAGTGCTGCAACGATGTTCCTGGTACAGACTATACTGAATGTATTTGGTGCTGTGGATCTGTTCCCGCTGACAGGTGTAACATTCCCGTTCCTGTCGACAGGAGGTACGAGCATGCTTGCCTCGTGGGCGATGCTGGCATACTTCAAGGCGGCAGACATGCGGCAGTCAGCGAGTCTGGCTGTGAGAAAGGAGGCATAGGATGCGTAAACAGGAAAGACGTGCCGTTATATGCCTTCTGCTTGCATTCGTCCTTTTTGCGGGAGTGGCTGTTTTCGGATCCAGGTTCATCCGTGACGGAGGCAAATGGGCGAGCTTCTACGGAAACTCGCAGATATATACTGACGGACGTATCAACAGGGGAACTGTAAGCGACCGCAACGGAGAAGTGCTCCTCGAGTGTACAAGAGACGGCTTTTTCTATAATGATAACTATGAGACCCGCCGGGCGACGGTGCATGCTGTCGGAGATCCGGGAGGGAATATAGCCAGCGGTGCAATAAATGTATTCAAGAGCCAGCTGATCGGCTATGACATACTGAACGGCACCTATGACAACTCAAGTCAGGGCAAGAAGATAAGACTGACCATCGATGCAGAGGCCAATGTCGCTGCATATGAGGCGCTTGGAGGCAGGACCGGGACGGTCGGTGTGTACAACTACAAGACGGGCGAGATCATGTGTATGGTCAGCACACCTACTTTTGACCCGGCAGACAGTCTGCCTGACGCGGATGACGGCGAGGGATACTATTTCAACAATTTCCTTGACGGCAAGATCACACCGGGCTCGACGTTCAAGCTGGTCACTGCGGCGGCTGTAATAGACAACATCGCTGACAGAGATTCCTACACATTTGACTGTGACGGAGAGAATGAATATGAAGGAACTGATTTCACAGATATCCGCTCACACGGCGAGGTCAGCTTCAAATCGGCTCTTGCGCAGTCCTGCAACGGAGCATTTGGCGAACTCACAAGAGAGGTCGGAGCCAAAACGATGCAGGAGTATGCTGAGAAGGCGGGGCTTACGGAACCTGTTGATGTGAACGGGATAAAGACTGCAGCGGGTTCGTTCGACTTCCCGGAAGATGACAATATCAAGCTCAGCTGGGCCGGCATCGGACAGGCTGATGACCTTGTCAATCCGTGTGCCATGATGGTCTATATGGGAGCGATCGCCAACGAAGGAGAGGCGATCCAGCCGACACTGATCAAGAGCGCGACATTCCTCAGGGAAATCACTGGCGGCAAATCGCTCGGCAGATATCTTGAGAAGGATACTGCAGCAGAGCTCCGCAGCATGATGAAGAACAACGTAGTTGAGAACTACGGTGAGGAGAACTTTGACGGCATAAATATCTATGCAAAATCCGGTACCGCAGAGACCGGCGGGTACAATCCTGATGCGTGGTTCGTAGGATTTACCGATGATGTGGACGCCCCGTACGCATTCGTTGTATGGGTCAAGGACGGCGGACACGGATCGGAAGTAGCTGCCCCTATAGCAAGGTCTGTCATCAGAACTCTTGAGGCGAATGCAGGATCAGATGATATGTAACATGAAAAGAAGCAGGACATGCAGACAGGCTGTTACGCCTTACTGCAGGTCCTGCTTTTTAGCTTGTCCGAAACTGAAATCAGTAAATAAGTATCGGGGTTTCAGGCTCTATCATTTCATACAGCTGAGCGGCCGAAGAAGGCGGCATGTTGACACATCCGTGTGATCCGGCTCCCTGATATATGTTGCCGCCGAACTGACTTCTCCATGAAGCATCATGGAGTCCGTAACTTGAGCCTATGAACGCCATCCAGTAGCTGACGAATGATTCGTATTCATCCCCGTTGTCTTCGGTCCCTTTCAGCGTCTGGTTCCTCGCCTTGTATATCAGGCGGTATGTGCCGCGCGGGGTGCTGTGATTGCCTGCATTGCCTGTCACGACAGGGCAGTCCATTTTGGCCTTGCCATCGACGAAATAAGTCAGATGCTGCTTGGAGATGCTTACAAATACATATGTGCCCAGAGCCCCGTATTCAGGCTTCTGAACCTTGACATACGCCTCGGCAGTAGTCTTGTTCCCGCTGGAGTCAGTGGCAACAGCCGTTATCTTGTAATTACCTGCCTTATCGAAATCCAGGTCAGGTTTCTGAAGCTCAACTGTGACTTCGCCGCTGTTATCCTCCGCAGCAAACATATTGTCTATCTTCTCGTCTTCAATAGGAAGACCAGCAAAAGTGCCAACACTTTCTGCTTTGGTGAAAACAGGCGGAACCTTATCTGTGATCGTGAAGGAGTACTGCCTGTACTGATGGCCGCAGTATCTGATGGTCAGCTTGTGGTCGCCCGGCATCGCCATGCCTGCTTCACGTATGTCCACGCCATCGAGGAGAAGCTCAGTGTTGTCAAGAACGAAAGCCTTGTCCTCTTCAGACATTTCAGACAGATCCACGTATTCAGCAATATCCGGGGATATAGGTTCCCCGAGCTCCATTGTAAAGCTTGAGTATGAATACTTCGGATTGACCGGAAGATAAGGCTTACATGAAGTAAGCATCAGACACATGGCTGATGCTGTGACAAGAAGCAGTAATTCGGTTATGAGTTTCTTTCGTGATATCAATGCGGAGTACCTTCCGGAAATATGAATAAAAAAGCGGACCGTTACGGTCCGCTTTGTTGTCTGCAATGCTTCAGCGTTTTGATCTAAAACATGACCGCTGAGAACATTATAGTACATTTTGCATGAAAAATGTATAACGACGTGTAAAACTTACTTTACTTCTCGGAAGCTGTAAGTGCAGCTTCGTTGATTCTGTATGCACCCTTGCTGCTTCTGAGGAAGAAGAGTGTTCCGATGAGGAGTACAACACCTACGATCAGAGGAATGACCGGGCTGCTTGTGAATCCTGCGATCAGATAGGAGATCGTGGATACAGCAGCTACTGTGGTAGCATATGGCAGCTGAGTCGAAACGTGTGATACATGGTTGCAGTTAGCTCCTGCGGAAGCCATGATGGTTGTATCTGAAATAGGTGAGCAGTGGTCGCCGTATACAGCACCAGCCATGCAGGCTGCGATGATCGGTGTTGCAAGCTCAGGGTGAGACTCGGTGATAGCAAGTCCGAGCGGGATCAGGATACCGAATGTTCCCCAGCTTGTTCCGGAAGCGAATGCCAGCACGCATGCGATGAGGAAGAGTGCTGCCGGGATGATTCCAACTGCAGCTCCCTGCATTCCTTCTACAAGGCCGCTTACGTAATCAGCAAGTCCGAGGCTGTCTGTCATAGCCTTGAGGGACCATGCAAGAGTCAGGACGAGGATAGGCGGTACCATTGCCTGCATTCCTTCAGGGATGCAGCCCATGCAGTCCTTGAAGCTGATCGTGCGTCTGCACAGATAGTAAATAATGATGATGAAGAGTGCAATGAGACCTCCCATTGAGAGACCTACGGAAGCATCTGAAGAGGAGAATGCTTCAACAAATCCTGTTCCGCCGAAGAATCCGCCTGTGTAAACCATTCCGAGTACGCAGCTTACTACGAGCACGAGTACAGGGAATACCAGATCCATTACGACACCCTTGTCGCTTCCGAGCTCTGCAGCATCTGCAGCCTTGGAGTTTGCATCCTCAACAGTGAACAGGTCTCCGTTCTCAACTGCGTTCATCTCGAACTTGGACATTGTTGCATAGTCGAACTTCATGAAGATGAGTGCGAACATCATGACGAGTGTGAACAGTGCATAGAAGTTGTAAGGTATGCATCTGATGAACAGTGAAATGCCTTCGCCTTCGCCTGCGAAGCTCGATACTGCTGCAGCCCATGATGATACAGGTGCGATGATGCAGACAGGAGCAGCTGTAGCGTCGATGATGTATGCGAGCTTAGCTCTGGATACTCTGAACTCATCTGTTACAGGCTTCATAACTGAACCTACTGTCAGGCAGTTGAAGTAGTCATCTACGAAGATGATGATTCCGAGAATAACAGTAGCGAGCTCAGCAGCTACACGGGACTTTACTCTCTTGAGAGCCCAGGCTCCGAATGCCTTGGAACCTCCGGAAAGGTTCATAAGTGCAACGATGATGCCGAGAACTACAAGGAAGATGAGGATGCCGACGTTCCATGCGTCAGACAGGGAAGCGATCAGTCCGTCCTGGAGAATGTGATTGACGATACCGTCAAAATCAGCTCCGGCATAGAGAACAGCTCCTGTCAGCACTCCGAGGAACAGCGAGCTGTATACTTCCTTGGTAACGAGTGCCAGAACGATAGCGATGAGCGGCGGAAGAGCAGCCCAGGCTGTTGCGTATAAAGCAGGTACATAATCCATAAATTTACCTCCGATACATATAATACCCTGCGCGGTCCTGCGGACCGTTCTAAATAAAAAATCCATGAATAACGCTTGAAACGTGCCATGGATCAGATAATCTATTTCATCCTTATACCATGATAGCGCTCCACTTGCGTGACAGTACGCCGCATCTTATTACGGCGTCCCAGAATGCCGGGCGGGGAAGCCCTCTGCACTCTTCGGCGGATCATCCTTTCGGCATCTGCATTCCCGTGCATACAGCCCGGCT
Organism: Anaerovoracaceae bacterium; assembly: GCA_045540775.1. Lineage (GTDB taxonomy): Bacteria > Bacillota > Clostridia > Peptostreptococcales > Anaerovoracaceae > Crickella. The sequence continues at coordinate 114,359 of JAZQHU010000059.1, forward strand.
CCGTTCAGGACCGGCACTGCGCGATGCTTAATCATAATCTCCGCGACCTCTATCGGGTCAGGTGTTATTCAATTGGACAGGCGGCGTCAAGCGCAAAGCCTTCTGCCATCTAACTTTTCAAATGATAAAGTTATTCAGGAATTAAGTCAAGGCAATATTGTGTAAAAATACAAAAACCTTCATAAGCATTCCTAAAAATGCAGTTCTCCGTGAAATAACTCATCAGTATATGTTAAGTCAGATACCTAATGTTCGGATTGAAAAAGATAGTACTTAGTACATTGCTGTGGTGATATAATTACACAGGACAACCATAAGGGACAGGGATAAACAGACCTGGGAGGGGAACTAAAATGAATTTCAGCCAGTCGGAAACGGATTTCATAAAGGATGCAGAGGCATATGTGCCGATAGACGAAAGCCTGAAGCCTGTAATTGAGTCTGCAGATGAACTCAGGAAGCTGCTGGAGGAGAGAAGGGCGGCTGCCGGGTCATCAGGCGTTAAGCCTGACTTCATGCATACCAAATTCATCGGGCTCGATCTTGCCGGATGGGATATGACAGGGCTCAACCTGAGACGCACGACTTTCGACGGATGCAATCTGAACGGAACTGACTTCAGTGGATCAGACATGGATCATGTTGCTTTCTATAATAATGATCTCCGCAACATGAAGCTCTGCGGCTGCAAGGCAAGGGGCTGCAGCTTCAGATTCCAGGACATGACAGGCATTGATCTGTCCGGAGCCAACATATATGCTTCGGTGCTTGAGGATGCGCTAAATCAGGACAAGGTCATCATTGATGACGATACCCAGTGGTACAGGATGCGCTGCCCTGAATACGGCAAACCGTTCATAGCGTGGAAGTGCTGCACTGACCTGCGCGTCGTCATGATGCTGGTGCCTGCAGACGCCAAGCGCTGCATGGCGACAATGGAGACCGGCCGCGTATCCAAGGTCAAGGTCCTCAAGATAACTAATATTGCCGATACGGAGAACTACACCTGGGCACAGTCGACGGTCGACGCAGACTTCTACTATGAAGTAGGCAAGTGGCTTGAGCCTGCCAATGGATTCCAGGAGGACCGCTGGAAGGATTCATCGCCGGGGATACACTTCTTCCTTGAGAGAGAGCAGTGTGTGGCATACCAGTCGAAGTAATAGAAGAGTCTCTACAGAAGGTAGAATAACCGCATCAAAAGTAATCGCCCGTTCACCACGAACTGGGCGGTTTTTTGGGCTTTGATAGGCCTCGCGACACACAAACAACACTTACATTGCATTGAATCAGAAACAAGTTAGTAGTATAATTAACTCGCTAATAAGATAATGTAATCCCCTAATTACGTGGCGCTTCGAGATCTGTCCTGATTTCCCTGCGATGGCATTTATATGCCGGCTCACAGCAGATTAGGATAGTCTGAGAGGCGTTTTGTTATGGGGAAATGATGGCGTAAGGGCATTTATACATTATTGTATTGTAAGGGAGGTAATGATTTATGAAAGTAATCATGTCCGGTAACGAAGCTATCGCCCGCGGTGCTTATGAAGGCGGCGCAAGATTTGCTTCTGCTTATCCGGGAACACCGAGCACAGAGATCCTCGAGAACATGCCTCAGTACGGCGAAGCCGTATATTCAGAGTGGGCACCTAACGAGAAGGTCGCTACAGAGGCTGCAATCGGCGCTTCCATCGCAGGCGTAAGATCATTCTGTGCTATGAAGCACGTTGGTATGAACGTAGCTGCAGACCCTATCTACACATTCGCATACACCGGTGTTACCGGTGGATTCGTAATGGTAGTAGCAGATGATCCGGGTCAGCACAGTTCACAGAACGAGCAGGACAACAGGAACCAGGCCAAGGCAGCAAGACTTCTCATGCTGGAGCCGTCTGATTCCCAGGAGGCTCATGACTTCATGAAGAAGGCTTTCGCTCTGTCTGAGAAGATGGACATGCCTGTACTCATGCACGTTACAACAAGAGTCTGCCACTCCAAGGGCATCGTTGAGCTGGGCGACAGAGTCGAGGCTGAAGTTCCTGACTATGAACCTAAGATCAGAAAGTACGTAACAGCACCTGCTAATGCCAAGGTCCTCAGAAAGACCCTCGAAGAGAGAGTTGAGGCTGCAAGAGCATATGCTAATGACTGCGAATTCAACAGAGTCGAGATGCATGACACCAAGATCGGTGTTGTCACATCCGGCGTTTCATATCAGTATGCAAGAGAGACATTCGGTGACAACGCTTCCTATCTGAAGCTGGGTCTCACATTCCCTCTGCCATATGACCTGATGAAGGACTTCTGCAGCAAGGTAGACAAGGTCTACGTTGTTGAAGAGATGGACCCATACCTTGAAGAGCACCTCAAGATGCTCGGCATCGAGTGCCTCGGCAAGGATGTCATTCCTCACTATGACGAGCTGAACACAGATATCGTCCGCAAGGCATTCCTCGGCGAAGAGCCTGAGACATACACATCAGATATGCAGACAGTCGTAAGACCTCCTGCACTCTGCGCAGGCTGCCCTCACAGAGGACTGTTCTACTGCCTCTCCAAGAGAGAGAAGAAGGATCATATCATGATCACAGGAGATATCGGATGCTACACACTTGGTATGGCTGCTCCTCTTAACGCACTGCACTCCTGCATCTGCATGGGCGCATCCCTCTCACAGGGACATGGCGCAAGCATCGCACTGAGAGATGCCGGCAAGAGCACCAAGGTAGTATCCGTAATCGGAGACTCCACATTCTTCCACACAGGTGTCAACTCCCTGATGGATGCTGTTTATAACAGCGGCAGCAACCTGTCAATCATCCTGGACAACAGAATCACAGGTATGACAGGACATCAGCAGAACCCTGGAACAGGCTACACACTCATGGGCAAGGAAGCTCCTGAAGTAGATATCCCTGCACTCTGCAAGGCTATCGGTGTAAAGGAAGAGAACATCAAGACCGTCAACCCTAACCACCTCGATGAGGTCGAAGCTGCACTCGACGAGCTGCTCGGCAAGGATGAGCCTACTGTACTCATCACAAGATGGCCGTGCGTACTGAAGAAGTTCAGCCAGCAGGATCTCGATGAGTTCCCGACTCTGCACAAGACACAGTGCAAGATCGATCAGGACAAGTGCAAGAACTGCAAGATGTGCGTAAAGACAGGATGCCCTGCACTGATCTCCACTAAGGAGAAGGTAGTTATTGACTACACAAGCTGCAACGGCTGCACAGTCTGCAAGCAGGTTTGCCCATTCAAGGCTATTGAGGAGGTGACAAGATAATGAGTGAAGTAAAGAATATCCTCCTGGTAGGAGTAGGCGGACAGGGAACTATCCTCGCAAGTAAGATTCTGACCAGCGCTCTGATGAAGGCTGGCTATGACGTTAAGATGAGTGAGATCCACGGAATGTCCCAGAGAGGCGGTTCTGTATCCACACAGGTAAGATATGGTGACAAGGTATATTCACCTATCGTTGGCAAGGGATCTGCTGACGTTATCGTTGCATTCGAAGAGATGGAAGCACTCAGATGGCTCGACCACCTCAAGATCGGCGGCAAGATGGTAATCAATGATTATCAGATCCAGCCTGTACCAGTTAACCTCGGCGCAGCTGAGTATCCGGAAGGAATCATCGACCACCTCAAGGAGAAGGTAGATGTACTCTCGTTCAAGGCTGCTGACGTAGCTACAGAGCTCGGCAATCCTAAGGCAATGAACATCGTACTGCTCGGAGCACTCGTTAAGGCTATGGGCGGACTCGATGACATCGACTGGGATGCAGAGATCGAGGCTAACGTAAAGCCTAAGTTCGTAGAACTCAACAAGAAGGCATTCCACGCAGGATACAACCTGTAATCAATGCGCTTAACTGCATAATAACCAAGCAGTACACTGCCGGACGGAAAACCCGCCCGGCAGTTTTTCTTGTTCAGACCTGAAAGCCGATTGTGGTACAATTCATGCATAGGGATGAGCAAAGTATTCATATTATATAAGGAAAGAAAAAATGAAGACTGTATATCTGGCAGGAGGATGTTTCTGGGGACTGCAGAAGTTCCTTGATCAGTTTGACGGAATAAAAGAAACGGAGGTCGGATACGCCAACGGGCCGGACGGAGGCAAAACGCCTTCGTATGAAGATGTGTGCCGCAGCAGCGGACATGCTGAGACGGTGCGTGTCTGTTACGATGAAGAGGTGATGCCTCTTGGCGAGCTGCTTGACAGATATTTTATGGTCATTGATCCGCTGTCTGTAAATAAGCAGGGCAATGACAGAGGCATCCAGTACCGTACAGGGATATACTGGGTAGACTGGGAAACGGCTGCTGAGACCCGCGAATACTGCAGGATGGTGTCAGAGGAACTGGGTCAGCAGATAGCTGTCGAGGCTGAACCGCTCCGCAACTTCTTCCCGGCGGAGGAGTATCATCAGAAGTATCTCGACAAGAATCCGCACGGCTACTGTCATATACCGGCAGACTATATGAACATAAGCGGGAAATAATAATGATGGGTCCTGCAGCTGAAATGACATGGGCTGTGGCCTGGATCGTAATGTGCCTGCCTTGCAACCTTCTGTGAGGCATGGTAGTATTAAACGGATTTGAATTCCGGAGGATATATATAATGAGAACATTGATGCTGATCGCCAGTGTGGCGATGATAGGTTCGGGAGTATTCTGCGTAGCCAACGGCAGCGCGGCATTCCTGACTGTAGCTTTCTTAATAGGAATAGTTTATCTGCTGATGGGCGCTACTGAGATCCTGGTTGGCCTGCGCGCTGACTTTGATGTATCGGAGAAAGCGGTAAGCATCACCAAGGACGGCATACTGATGCTGATCTTCGGTGCGGTAATAATCACCGGACAGGTAACAGACGATACGACAGCAAGGATCCTGATAGCTGCATGGCTCGCCATAGAGGGTGTTCTGGCGTTCTCATCGGACAGGATAGACCTGATGCATGTCACAACCGAGGAAAGGATCGAATTCGGAGTGAACTCTGTTATGCTCCTGTTCGGTCTGTACATGTTCTTCAATAATGTGCTGTTCGGCGCACCTGCTACATTCCTTATAGGTGTAGGACTGATCATACTTGGACTCAGACGCTTCATGCAGTCCTTCGTTATTGAGTACACACGCCCGGGATTCATCACGGGTAATGAGGAAAAGCTCCAGGAGGCACTTGAAGAAGAGAAGAGAGCTCTCGCCAAAGCCAAGGAAGGTATCAGAGAGCAGAAGAACGCGCAGAGAAGGATCCAGAAGATCCGTGAAGATATCGAGGCGGAGAGAGACGTCATGAACAGCGCTGCTATAAGGAGAGCAGAGCGCGAACTGGAGAGGGAAGAAGAGGAGAACTGATAAACCCGTGCGATAGGGTAAAAAAGTACGCATTTTCCAATGCTTTCAGTCATTTCTGTTGTATCTGCAGGAAAACAAAAATATATTGAAAAAACCGCTTGACATCTCCGAAAAAAGGAGTATTATAAGCGAGTGCTCAGGAACACGGGCGCTGCGAAAACAGCCCCGTTTTTTATCGGCACAGCGTAAATCCGAACGTATAGAGCTTGAAAACAGCGCATCATTCAGATTTCGCTTCACAACTCAAGATCGCGACAAACTTTTTTAAAAAAGTTTTAAAAAAGTGTTGACAAGAGCTTCTGAGTTGTGTATACTAATGAAGCTGTCGCTGAGAGCGACGGCGGAACCTTGAAAACTTCATAGTGCAGAACAGGTCTTAAATGAAGGAACTATATATAGTTCCAAAATGAAAGATCTAGTACAAAATAGAGACAAGCAAGTATGAACTTGTAAGTCCCTGTACAATTCTAGACACAAACAATAATTGCGCGAAAGCGTAATCCGAGTTACGGAAAAACGATTTAAACGTCAGCT
>JAZQHU010000060.1:0-30319 GCA_045540775.1 Anaerovoracaceae bacterium
ATGGACATGTCCGATGAAGAACTGGATCATTTTGCTCCATGGGATCCGGACGTTCAGGCATCATGTGCTAAGAACGGTAAGTAGCGGAGTTGGATCAAAATGATCCAAGTCCAATTGGACACCCTGTTACTTTGCGCTTACCATAAATGCGATGTGGCGTTATGCATTGCCGTGTCTGAGGTCTACTCTTATGAGGCCTTCTTCGTCAACACCGGTGACCTTCTCGCCGCGCCCGATCGCATCGGATATGCAGCTGATGACTTCGACAGTGAGTATCTCGCCTGGGCATGCGATCGGCGTGCCGGGCGGATAGATGATGACCGGATCATACAGGACCCTGCCGTCAGCTTCGTACAGAGGCACGGATTCAGCCTCGTACGGCACGCCGGCCACCTCGAGTTCGAACTCGGCGGTCGGGCGCGGATCATTCGCTTTGTGCCTGTCTACAACTCCGTAATTATCTGAGATTTCCTTAAGCGCATCGAGCAGCCTGACATAGTCATTCGACCTGCTTCCGACACCTGTCATCAGCATGACATAGTCGCCGTGTACCATTTCAGATATGATGCCGTGCTGACGGAGCTCCTTATCAAGTCTTGCGCCGCTCATGCCGAGAGCTGCCAGACTTATGTTTATCTTGGTCATGTCGAGCCCGGCCCTGCTGTGATACATCGGGAAGAGAGAAGCCTTCTCCGCATCACCGGAATCCTTACTGATTTTGTCTCCGTATTTTTCCAGAACCTCTTCAGTGAGGTGCCCTCCGACTATCTCAACACCCGGGATACGCTGAGCCCGCCTGTAGAAGGTGAACAGGTCATCGCACCATGCCCGGACGAACCTGCTGCCGTATTTGCGCATTATCCTTTCATTTATATCCAGGCTCGCCATCAGGATGTATGACGGGCTTGTCGTCTGCACCATTTTGAGGGCATCGCTCACAGCGCCAATGTCGACATTGTAATTGCATATGTTCATGATGCCGCTGCCGGTGAAGCTGAGAAGCGTCTTGTGCGTGCTGTTGATGACTATGTCAGCACCGAGATCCTCAGCAGAATGTCTCGGGAAAGGCACGTGGGCACCTTCACCGAGCAGCTCTTCGGCATCGTTATCGAAGAACTTGAGATGCGCGCCGTGAGCCTGGTCGACTATGAGGAACATGTCATACTCGTGGGCAACGGCCGCCAGAGCGGCGATATCCGAGAGCATCCCATAGTAATTAGGACTCGTCACCAGAACAGCCTGCGCATCAGGATTCGCCTCACAGGCGGCCTTCAGATCCGCCGGCAGTATCTCGCCGACAAGCCCCGACCGCAGGTCTGTCTTAGGTTTTACGTATACCGGATTGATGCCGCCCAGCCTCAGAGCACTGAAAGCCGAGTGGTGCGAATTGCGGCCGAGTATCAGCTTGCCGCCCACAGGGACAGTGCCCATAATGGCGGCCATGACGCCGGCGCTCGACCCGTTGACCAGGAGCTCAGAGTGCTTGACTCCGTAGAGGTCAGCATAGTTGTCCATTACGGCCCGAAGCGTAGTCTCCGGACAGAACAGGGCATCGGCACCCGGTATCTCCGTGATGTCACATGTCACTATATTCTTAAGAAAGTCACCGTATCCCGTTTTCTCATATATGTCGCTGCGGCCCTTGTGGCCCGGCATGTGAAACGAGATCAGGCGGCCGCTGCCGTCTGATCCCATGTCAGAGCCGCCGGCAGCATTGCCGCCGTCAGCTTTCTTCATATAGTCATTCAGGAAATCTATTATTGTCTTTTCCATAGGCTTTTTCTTGGTCTCTTTGCCAGTTGTCGGCACTATTACCGGCGCCCCTAAGTACGCGGCGAATTCAGGCTATTAAAGGAGCCTTTATCCAGCCGCCCGCTATTCTTCTGTGTACTCTTCCACAACTGTATCAGCTGTGTCTGCTTCTGTGACGCCGGCCCCTGGATTGTTGACAACAGTCTCTGCAGCCTGTACAACTTCAGTCTCCGCAACAGCTGTCTCTGACGCCTCCCGGACTGCATTGTCTGCCGGCTCCACTGCTGCAGGTTCCACATTTACCGGTGCTGCAGGTGCTTCTTCCTCAACGCGCATCTTCAGACCGTGTGCCTCAAGTGTCTGGACTCTGTTCATGCCGAGCTCTCTGATTCTTCCGTTCCTGCATGCGAGGTAGATGATAATCGCTCCGAGCAAACCATCAATGAAGAGTGCCGGCAGGCCTCCCTCGACACCGAAATCCCAGTCGTAGATGAGGTTCGTAATGCCGTTGGCCGCATCGAGATGGAATACCGAAGCCTCGGAAACAAGTCCGCTGTTAGGCAGACCGAAGAGGTAGTTTTGCGTGAAGTTCCAGCCTGTGTGGATGCCCATGGCGATCCAGATGTTGCCCGAGTACCAGCGCAGCAGCGAATATGAGATGCCGGTTATCATGATTCCGACGATAGGGATCACTGAAACGCCCGGGTTGAAGATGTGCAGGAGTCCGAACAGGACACCGTTCACTGCAATTGCAACCCACAGAGGATAGCGCTCGTGCAGTCTCTCGTACATAAAACCTCTGCACCACATCTCTTCGGATGAGCTCTGTATGCATACGCAGAAGAGCGAGAAGAGGAAGTACGGGATCTGCGATGCCGCGCAGTCAAAATACAGTTTGATGTCTCCGTGCAGCAGAGCACAGGCGATGCAGAAGAAGTTGGTCAGGAATCCGAGCAGGAGTCCCCAGCCGAGCATCTTTAAGCCGTTGCGTCTGCGCCCGTAGAGGTCCGCATAAGCATCGTCCTCGGTGAGGATGTCGCCGGCCGCATAATCAGGACCGCCACGTTTGATCATGAATGATTTCCATATATACCTGTTCTTCACGAAGATCCAGCACAGGAAGAACAGTGTGAGGATATCCACTATTGTGGCGGCATACAGGCTCAGCGTGAAATACATCGCCGGGCTGACGCTTCCCCTGATAGACTCCATCAGTCCATCCCATGCGAGGTGTCCGAATGCTGACATGAACATGTACCATCCGAGCGTGACGAATATGATCCATATTAGATTAGGCCGCAGCCTGTCTATAAGTCTTGGTTTTTCCATATTTGTATCCATTCTTTATTGCTCCTTTATGTCAATTTGTCATTGAGTCTGCCTGCAGCAGCACCCAAGTGACAGATCTTCCCGGCATCAGTCAGCCAGTCCCGGTCATTTCCCCTCACTTCATATAATAAGGAATTAGCTGACGAATCGCAACCGTGCGGAATCTGGGAAGCTTTCTCCCCGCAGTCTGAAGCGTTTTGCCCGAAACGGGGGAGAGTGAATAAAATAACGTGATTGCACGCAAAAATACACACCGGGGAGCCTGTTTGTTTGTTCACAAATGTGATTTTTGCCTGAAAATATTATATAATGGCTGAGTTATAAGGGCGTAGTACGTCTCGCTTTTTGCGCGCTTCTTGGGGGAGGCGCGACTGCATTCATCAATTCAGGCCCGGAGCGCAGGTTGTGCAGGGTGCTGGATGCGGATCGATTCAGATCGGGGTACCGGATAACAGGTGCAGAACACCGACTGAAGCAGGGGAGAAGAGCAGTGTCGTACTGACCCATAAGTAAGATATTGGTGGTATACGAAAGGAGTTTCTAAAAGGGATGAGCCAAAGGAAACATTTACCGAGCATCCACGTACCGCATCACAAGAATACGGCCGCAGCTGAGACCGTAACGATGCCGGTACCGGACGAGGTTAGCATCAGCATGTCCCAGAACATTGGCGCTCCGTGTAAGCCTCTTGTTGAGAAAGGGGATTACGTCAAGGTAGGACAGAGGATCGGCGACGTCGAGGCCTTTGTAAGCGCACCTATCTTTTCGAGTGTCAGCGGGACTGTCAAAGCTATCGAGCAGGTCCGTGGTTCGATGGGTGGATTCGAGACACACATCGTGATCGAGACGGACAAGAAGCAGGAGATCAGCGAAGAGGTCAAAGTTCCTGAGATCAACAGCTTTGAGGATTTCATCAAGGCTGCAAGAGACAGCGGAATGGTAGGTCTCGGCGGTGCGTCCTTCCCGACTCACGTCAAGCTGAATCCTAAGAACCTTGATGAGTGTAAGTATCTCGTAGTAAACGCTGCTGAGTGCGAGCCATTCATCACAACCGACAACAGAGAGATGGTAGAGAACGGCCAGGACGTACTCGACGGCATGAAGATGATCATGCAGTGGCTGAACCTCGAGAGAGGATACATCGGCATCGAGACCAACAAGCCGGACGCTATCGCAAACATGAAGAAGCTGATCGAGCAGAACGAGATCAAGGACATGGAAGTAGTTCCACTGCCATCCAGCTATCCTAAGGGAGCTGAGCGTGTTCTCGTTTACGAAGTCACAGGCCAGACAATGAACGCAGGCGTTCTCCCTGCACAGCTGGGTGTAATTCTCGACAACGTTTCGACCATCGGTGTTATGGCTGAGTACATGAAGACCGGTATGCCGATCGTAAGAAGAAGAGTCACCGTTGACGGAGACGCAGTTGCTGAGCCTAAGAACGTATTCGTACCGATCGGAACAAGGATCGCTGACGTAGTAGAGTTCTGCGGCGGCTACAAGAAGGAGCCTCGCAAGATCATCATGGGCGGACCTATGATGGGTAGAGCTACCAAGTCAGACGAGTCCCCTACAATGAAGAACACATCCGCTATCCTGTGCTTCAGCCAGGATATGGCAGAGGTCAAGGAAGAGACTGCTTGTCTCAACTGCCAGCGCTGCCACACAGCATGTCCGTTCGGACTCATGCCAAGCATTTTCGCAGATGCTTATGCTGACAAGGATGTAGACAAACTCAACAGATTCAACGTAATGCAGTGCATGGAATGCGGCAGCTGCTCATACACATGCCCGGCAAGACGTCCGCTTGCTCTCACGAACAAGCTTGCAAAATTCATGGTAAAGGAGGCATCGAAGTAATATGGCTAATAAGTTTCATACGAATTTGATAGTATCCTCCGCACCACATATCGTAACGGAATCGGATACTACCAGACTCATGGGCACAGTCATTCTCGCACTGGCTCCTGCATGGGTCGCAAGTATCTATATCTTCGGCTTCAGAGCACTGCTCCTGTCCATCGTCTGCGTTGCAGCAAGCGTACTCTTCGAGTTCTGCTACAACAAGATCATGCACAGGACACAGACCATCGGCGACCTCTCGGCTGCACTGACAGGTCTTCTGATAGCTTTCAACGTTCCTTCGAACTTCCCTATCTGGCAGGCGATCATCGGATGCGCTTTCGCGATCATCGTAGTAAAGCAGCTCTTCGGTGGTATCGGAAGGAACTTCAGTAACCCTGCTATTACAGCAAGAATCTTCCTGTTCATCTCGTTCGCAGGCAACATGTCCACATGGCCTGTAACAAGACTTGATGCAACAGACGCTGTAACAGGACCTACACCGCTCGCGATCCTCGCAGAGGGCGGAGCTGACGCACAGCTTCCTAGCCTCGGAACTCTGTTCCTCGGATTCCACGGCGGTTCAACCGGAGAAGTCTGCGCACTCGCACTGATCATCGGCGGTGTTTATCTGATCATCCGCAAGGTCATCAGCCCGATCATTCCATGCGCATTCATCGGAACAGTATTCGTCTTTGCGCTTATCGCAACAGGCAGCCTCCACATGGCTCTGTTCCACGTACTTGCAGGCGGCGTGCTCCTCGGAGCATTCTTCATGGCAACTGACTATGTCACATCGCCAAAGCTGCCTCTCGGACAGCTTATCTTCGGTATCGGCTGCGGTATCATCACAATGAGCATCAGACTGTTCGGATCATATCCTGAAGGCGTATCCTTCTCGATCCTGCTGATGAACATCTGCACACCGCTGCTGAACAACCTGTCCTACAAGTTCTACCTGAAGGAGGGAGGTGCTAAGAATGGAAAATAAGAACAGCGCATTCAAGGAATTCATCTCGCCTATTCTGGTACTCGTAGTAATATGCTTCGTAGTAACATTTGCTCTCGCATATGTATACGGCATTACAAAGCCTATCATCGATGAGAACACAGCCAAGGCAGCAAGTGAAGCAAGAATGGAGCTTCTTCCTGACGCTGACAACTTCACTGACAGCGGCGCTGAACTCGTTGAGTATGAGCCGGGCAAGGTTTATGCTGTTGATGCTTACACAGCTGACAACGGCGCAGGCATGGTAGTTACAGTCAAGTCCAACTCCTACGGCGGTCTTCTGACAGCTATGGTAGGTATCGACAAGGACGGAGCTATCACAGGCGTCAAGGTAACTGAGCACGCAGACACCCCGGGTGTAGGAACCAAGGCTCAGGACCCTGGTCATCTCGACCAGTACAAGGAGCACACAGAGCTCGGAAGTGATACCATCAAGGCACACGCTGACGACATCGTCGAGGTAACAGGTGCTTCCGTGTCCTCCGGTGCTATCCACAAAGCTGTTTACTGCGCACTTGAACAGTACAAGGCTATGGGAGGTGTAAAGTAATGGAAAAGAAAAGCAAACTCGCGATTCTGACTAACGGAATCATCAAGGAGAACCCTACACTGGTACTTCTCCTCGGAACATGCCCGTTCCTTGCTACATCTTCATCACTGATCAATGCGCTCGGAATGGGACTTTCAGCTACAGCAGTACTGATCTGTTCCAATATCGTAATCTCGATGCTGCGTAAGGTTATTCCTGACAAGGTCAGAATCCCTTGCTACATCGTAGTAATCGCCGGCTTCGTAACTCTGGTACAGTTCGTACTCCAGGCTTACGCACCGGACATCAACAAGGCACTCGGAGTATTCATCCCGCTGATCGTTGTTAACTGCATCATCCTCGGAAGAGCTGAGGCATTCGCCAACAAGAACACTGTTGTCGACTCCGCTCTCGACGGAATCGGAATGGGACTCGGATTCACACTTGCCCTCGCTGCAATGGGCGCTATCAGAGAGTTCTTCGGTACAGGATGCCTCCTAGGCTTCACTATCATCCCGAACTTCTCCATCGGATTCTTCAACCTGCCTCCTGGCGGATTCTTCGTATTCGGTGTGCTGATCGCTATCATCCAGGCAGCTACCAAGGGTAAGGCTCTCAAGGCTAAGGGTTTCAGCTGCGGACTTTGCCCGATGTACAATTCGTGCAACACTGCAGAGGCTAACGAAGAGCTCGAGGCCAAGAAGGCAGCTGAGGCTGCACCAGCAGTATAGAAAGGAGGACAGACATAAATGGTAAACCTTATAGTAATCTTTATGGCGATAGTCCTCGTTAACAACTTCGTACTGTCGCAGTTCCTCGGAATCTGTTCATTCCTTGGTGTATCCAACAAGATGAGCTCATCAGTAGGTATGGGCGGCGCGGTAGTCTTCGTAATGGTTATCGCTGAGCTCGTAACATGGCCTGTAATGCAGCTCCTCAACAAATTCGAGATCGGATATCTGCAGACTGTAGTATTCATTCTCGTAATCGCTGCACTCGTACAGTTCGTAGAGATGTTCATGAAGAAGTACCTGCCTGCTCTTCAGAAGGCACTTGGTATCTTCCTCCCTCTGATCACTACAAACTGCGCTATTCTCGGTGCAACGATCAACGCAATCAGTTTTGGCTATACATACGTGCAGTCCGTGGTTTATGCCTTCGGCGCAGGTGTCGGCTACATGGTAGCTATGATCCTGTTTGCAGGCATCCGTGAAGAAAAGCTGTACAACACAGAAGGCGTTCCTACTCCTTTCAAGGGCGTAGGCATCATCCTCGTTGCAGCTTCCATCATGGCTCTTTCCTTCATGGGCTTCACCGGTATGTTCCAGTAAGGAGGTGTACTAATGGCTAATGTTATGACACCTGTACTGTTAGTAGCAGTTATCGGACTTATCTGCGCTGGACTCCTGGTATTCGCTTCCAAGGTATTCCATGTAGCAGTAGATGAAAGAGTTACTCAGGTCAGAGAGTGCCTTCCTGGCGCTAACTGCGGCGGATGCGGATTCGCAGGATGCGATGACTACGCTTCCAACCTGGTAGCTGACGAAGAGCTTCCTTGCACAAAGTGCTCACCTGGCGGAGCAGCTGTAGCAGCTCAGATCGCTGAGATCCTCGGCAGATCTGCAGGCGCTGCTGAGCCTCAGGTAGCTCAGGTAATGTGCAACGGAACATGCGGAGCAAGACGTACTGTCCTCGAGTGGCAGGGAATGCAGTCCTGCAAGGGCGCTAAGGGTTGGTTCTCATCCCCTAATGCCTGCATGTACGGATGTATCGGTCTCGGAGACTGCGTGAACGCCTGCCAGTTCGATGCTATCGGCATCGTAGACGGCATTGCTAAGGTCAACAGAGAGAACTGCGTAGCATGCGGCGCCTGCGCAAGCGCCTGCCCGCAGAAGATCATCAACCTCGTACCGCAGAAGAATATGGTACACGTTCTGTGCTCATCCACAGACAAGGGTGCTGTTGCACGCAAGAACTGCGACAATGCCTGCATCGGCTGCATGAAGTGCACAACAGTCTGCAACTTCGATGCAATCCACGTTGAGGACAACCTCGCCAAGATCGACCCGGCAAAGTGCAAGTCCTGCGGACTCTGCGCAGCTGTATGCCCGACCGGAGCTATCAACAGCTTCAAGAAGCTGCCTAGCAAAGAGCAGGCAGAGAAGGTCGCTGCAGCTAAGAAGGCAAAGGCTGCCGCTGCAAAGCCAGCAGCACCTAAGCTGACACCGGAGCAGATCGAAGAGCTCAAGGCTAAGAAGGCAGCCGAAAAGGCAGCCGCAGCCAAGGCATAATGTGACAATGGGGACGGTTCTCACTGTCAGCTTTTGCCACATCGCACAATGCAATACGGGAGCCGCGATTCATCGCGGCTCTCTTTTTTGTTATCTGGCGCGTTATGACAATGGGGAAGGTTCTCTTTGTCATATTTTATGACAGTGAAAACCGTCCCAATTGTCATGAAAAAGGACCGTTCCCATTAATAAATCACCATAAATGGTTATTTCACGGTCAAAAAGATTGATAAATGACCAAATATGGTGTATGGTATGACCAAAATATAATGAACAAGAGCAGGAAACAGGTGAGAAAAATGAGGACGCTGGATGAACTGAAGGGAAGGAAGAAGCAGCTGGGATATACGAATGCTGTGATTGCAGAGAAGTCGAAGGTGCCTCTTGCTACGGTACAGAAGGTCTTCAGCGGTGCGACTAAGAATCCGAGGTGGGAGACGCTGGCTGCCATCGAGAAGGTTTTGTATGAGTATACGCTGTCACCGCAGACGGAGGTCGTCAGGGAAGTGCAGGCGGAATATGATCCAGCCTATGAAAAGAAGCTGAAGGATAATCGTAATGAGCGGTGGCCGAGACAGGGTGAATATACTCTGGAGGACTACTATGCGTTACCGGATGATGTCCGCGCGGAGCTGATCGACGGCGTCATCTATGACATGACGGCGCCGCGGCGTATCCATCAGGAAATTCTGGGGCAGCTGTACCTGGAGTTTTCCGGCTGTATTGAGAAGCATAACAAGCGGCACGGGAGCAAGTGCAAAGTGTATTTTGCACCGGTAGATGTCAGGCTGTTCAGAGATGACAGGAATATGTTCGAGCCGGATCTTATTGTACTGTGCCATGAAGATAATAATGAGATGAGGATCGAGGGCGCGCCGGAATTCGTGCTGGAGGTGCTGTCTGATTCGACTCGCAGCAAGGACTGTTTGCTCAAGCTGAACAAGTATCTGCAGGCGGGGGTGCACGAATACTGGATCGTGGATCCGCGAACAAGGAAGATTTTCGTATATGACTTTAAGGAAGATGTATTGCCGAAGGTGTTCACTTTCTCTGATAAAGTTCCTGTGAGCATTTCCGGAGGTGAATGCAAAATCGACTTCAGGAAGATATGCGCAGCGATCGGGTGGTAAGATGACAGCAGCATGAAAATGAAAAGAATTTGTGAAGCCTGACTGAAAGTACTTGACATGCAGGGACGTGGTAAATAGTATACTGCGAGAGATAATAAGAGCAGTGATACAGAGCGGAGTGCACGGTGCGTAATGGGCGTGCAGATTCCGGTCACTGCTCCGGAAATATAAGAATGAAAGAGGGGCAGGAGTTAATCTTGATTGACGAATATCTGAAGGCCCGGAAGATGGGTGAAAAGACATATAAGGCCAGGACGGCGGACGGTGAGTATCCGTTCCTGCCGGCGCTTGACGACATCGTACCTGACAACGGGACGCTGTCGCAGGTTCAGGTCGGCCTGATGGAGATCCCGGTGGATCTGATCGCCGGCACGAAGACCCGGGCGAGGCAGAATTCCTTCGCGCCCGATTTCATGCCGCTGCTGGCGCCGGAAACTGAGTTTGCCGCGAAGTGGAGCAACCTGTACCAGGCTCAGATGGCTGAGGGGTTCAACAGCCCGATCAGGGTGTATGAGTATCTGCACAGGTTCTACGTGCTGGAGGGTAACAAGCGGGTCTCGGTCAGCCGGTATCTTGACATGCCTGTGATCATGGCGGATGTCACGAGGCTGGTGCCGAGGGCTGAGGTGCTCGAGGCTGAGCCTGCGTATGATGAGTTCATGCAGTTCTTCAAAGCGGCGCCTGTATACGGGATCGAGTGCACCCAGAAGGGCGCGTATCATGAGATATGCGAGATCGCCGGCGTTCCGTGGGGCGAGCCGTGGGATGACGACCTCGTGAAAGCTCTCAAGCTGGGATTCTGGCGTTTTGCCCGCGCGACTTCGGAGATTTCCGGCAAGCTGACCGGCATGTCGATGGGCGATGCTTTCCTTATATATCTCAGGATCTTCAGGGATGATGCGCTCGGCGCGCGTGAGAGCGAGCATGAGACGGGCAAAAAGGTAAAGCGTATCCGCAAGGAGCTGTACACAGCGCAGAACGAGGACAAGGTGTCGCTGGTCGAGTCGTCGGAGGATGCTCTGCACGCCGGAAACCTGATCGAGAAGGCCGAGAAGGCTGTCGCGGGACCGGGGTCCCTTGCGAGCATGGTCATCCCGAAACTGTCGTACTCGAAGAAGCATCCGCTGAAGGCGGCGTTCATCTACGACAGGCTGCCTGAGGATTCCAACTGGATATACAATCACGAGGTGGGCAGGGTCCGCCTCGAGAAGACATATAACGGGCTGGTCAAAACGAAGACTTTCGTTGCTCTGGTGGCAGGTGAGGAGGAGCGCCTTGCGCAGGACGCTGCTGCTGAAGCCGAGGGCCGGGGCAGGTCCGGCTCGGGTACTGGTAAGAAGACTGTGGTTTCCGGCGACAGGTATGCGTCGTTCGATGATGCTGCAGCAGCTGCGGTCAAGTGGGGCGCGGATGTGGTATTCACGCCTTCGGTAAGGCAAAGCGATGACACATTACGCGCGGCCATCAAGTACGATGATGTCATCTTCCTCAACTGCTCGATCAACCTGGCGCACCAGGCTGTAAGGACTTATTACGCCAAACTGTATGAGGCAAAATTCCTTGCAGGCATCGTTGCAGGCTCTGCGGCCGCGCTGGACGGCACGCACAAGATCGGCTACTGCTCTGACTACCCGATATACGGAACGATAGCAAGCATCAATGCTTTTGCCATAGGCGCAGCCATGACCGACCCGTACGTGAAGATCTACCTCGACTGGTCGGGCAAGCAGGACCACGACTGGTGGTGGTCGATGGTTGACCAGGGCATCCATGTCATTTCGGCCATAGACTCTACGCACAACACTGACGGCTCCAATGCCTACGGCGTGTGCTATGTCGACAAAGTCGCTCCGGGTGAGGGCACGGACCTCTCGGGCAAGTGCAAAATAACCAATCTCGCAGCGCCTATATGGAAATGGGGAAAGCTGTATGAGATAATAGTCAAAACGATAATCGATGGCACCTACAAGTCCAGGTCTGTCGACAAGAAGGACCAGGCGACCAACTACTGGTGGGGCATGATGTCGGGCGTTGTGGATATAGAGCTCGCCGACAGGATATTCCCGTCAACAAGGCAGCTGGTCGACATCCTCAGGACGGACATAATCTGCGGCTCGATGAACCCGTTCGACGGCGAGCTGCGCGGTCAGGACGGCCTGGTCCGCAAAGCTGATGACGCTCCGCTTTCGAGCATGGATGTCATCACTATGGACTGGCTCAACGAGAACATTATTGGCGAGATCCCTGCCAAGGAGACTCTGAACGACGAGGCGAAGGAGACCGTCACTGTCAGCGGAGTCATAGGCAAGGGAAGAGGATAGGATAATTGCTGCATGAGCGCCGGGAAGCGCTGAAAACCGGAAAAGCTGATCATGAAAATACTGCTTGTAGCAGATCGCGAATTAAGAGAACTGTGGGACTACTGGGATACTGCGGGGAAAAGGCGTACGGAAGGGGTAGAGCTGATCCTCTCGGCAGGCGATATCAAGCCTGAATATCTCGAGTTTCTTGTAACCATGCTCAACGTTCCCTGCCTGTATGTGCGGGGCAACCATGACGGGATGTATGATGAAAAGCCGCCGATGGGCTGCATCGACATTGACGGGAAGGTGTTTGAGCTCAATCTCGATAACAGAACAATAAGGATCGCCGGGCTCGGCGGCTCGATGCGCTACCGCAAGGGCGGAGACATGTATACCGAGCGCGAAATGAGAAACCGCGTACGCAAGCTGCTGAGACGCATCCGCTTAGGTATCGTTACCGGGACGGATGAAAGATCCTACCGCAGCAGCGAACTGTCGGATCAGGCCCGCGCAATGGGGATCAATCCTTTCACTAAGCGGCGCCGCGTAGTTGCAGCAGCTGATGACCTGCAGAAAAATGCGGTACATGGAGCTGTAACGAATAACGGCAACCAGCAAAAGGCGCCGCGAGAAGAGGTGCCTGCTGCCAATGACCGCGGGCCGGTGGACATCTTCCTGACACACGCACCTTGTTTTGGCCACGGCGACCTTGAAGACCTGCCGCATACCGGCTTCAAGTGCTTTCACAGATTCCACGAGCTCGTCAGACCGGCGTACCACTGCTACGGCCACGTGCACAGGGAGTACAATGTGCTCATGCCTAAGGAAATCGAGCATCCGGCAGGCGCACGTCTTATCAACGTGGGCGGCATGTATATTCTGGATCTTTAATAGAAGAAAAAATGATCCCGGATTTGCAGTTTTGCGAATCCGGGATTCTTTTTATTATGTGGCCGCAGCTTTCAACTATTGTGTTCCTGTATCAGGCGCCCAGGTAGCGGAACCAGGAAGCGGCTCTGCCGTGGTGTGCGTGCCTGCCTGAGTATTTTCCGTCTGTGCCGGTCTGGGTGCGGCGGCCTGTTCTGCCCGGAGCTCTTCTGCCTGTTCCAGCTACGTCGCCCATATCTGCCGGAATGTTTTGTAAACCTGCTTGAGTGGCGGCTGCAATCTGCCTAAGTGCGGCTGCTTCACGCTGCATCTCCGGCTGGATGTATCTCGAGTAGGCAGTGCCGTACTTGGAGAACGAGGTTTTGTAGATGTGCTCCTCCGACAGGACCTGGGTCATCCAGAGAGGGATGCCGCCTGAGCATTTGATCTCCATCAGGACTTTGCCGTCCTCGAGGAGCGGTGTTCCGTATATATCTGATTCGAGTGACATGTCGTAGTCGCGGAACAGGATGTTCTCGTCGAAGGTCACGCGGAAATCGCTGTCTGCGTCGCGCATCCTGTAAGCCAGTCTGTCGTATGAGAGGAAGACGGCCGGCCTGAGGGTGCCATAGTAGTTGAGGAAGTAGTTGATCTCGCTGGTCATCTGAGGCGGGAGGGCGGCAAGCTCACTGTGCGGGTTACCGGCGCCATCTCCGCGGGCTGTTTTGCCGGTAATGCTGCCGGCCGTTCCGGATGAAGCTGTGCCGCTGCCGCTGAGTCTGCCTGCAAATCCCTGCGTCCACTTCATCGCAAAGTTCTCAGGCAAAGCAACTCTTCTCTTGTAGACGACGTGATCGAATTTGCGCTTGAGCTCGACGAAGACAGTGCTGTCAGGGGAAGCGGCCGCGTAGCTTCTGATGCGGAGCTTCTCCTTGAAGTCAGGTTTGGCGATCGAGTGGCGCGCCAGGATGTAGTCGTCTGTATCAAAATATATATTCCTGATCGTAGAGCGGCCGAACTTGTCCTGCACCATGTAAGGCTCCATAGCCCTGAGGATCACATCCTTCTGCTCACGCGTGATCATGTATTTGAGTTCGTATCTTTTGAAAACTGTCTGAAATGCCATTTTGTCACCTCTTGTGAAGCGGAATCCATATCCGCACTCTTGATAGTTGTATTGTAGAGGGCAAAACTTAAGTAGAGTTAAAAGATAACAGTGCTGTGGAAAAAATGGAAACCGGGCGGCAAATAAAAAGTACCGCATGCCCGGTGAGAGGGTGAATGCGGTACATATACTTTTTGTGGTTCAGTCTGAGTCGTCTGTGTTACGGTCAGCTGTATTACTGGCTGCGGGGATCCTGCTATGCGGGCATGGTGGCGGTGACTATGAACTCGCTGCCGTCACCGCTGCGGGCGCGGATCTTTCCGCCGTGGGCGGTCACGATGGCGCTCGCCATCGACAGGCCGATGCCATGCCCGCCGCTTGCGGAATTCCTTGATTTGTCACTTCTGTAGAATCTGTCAAATACGTGCGCGAGATCCTCATCGCTCAGCGGATCGACCGCCTTGTTGCGCACCTCGAGCACTATGGTTTTGCCTTCCTTGCGGAGAGACACTTTGACCTCATCGCCCTCAGGCGAATACTTGAGAGCGTTCTCGGTGAGTATGGAGACGAGCTTCTCGATCTCCTTGCTGCTGCCCTGCATGGTGAGCATTGGTGTCACATCTATGCTGAGAGTCTTCTTCCTCTCGACCGCCAGAGCCTCGAAGGAGTCAGCTGTCTCAGCCACTATATCCGAAACCGGGATCTCGGTCATCGTGAGAGCGTTGCCTGCTTCCTCCATCCTCGACAGGTAGACGAGGTCGTTGGTCAGGGATGTGAGGCGGTCGACCTGGGAGTCGATGTCGCCAAGGCTCTCGCTCAGGCTGTCGGATGCATCTGTTTTGCCCGCTGCCTCTATGTCCTCAAGATCCATGCGCATTACATCTATGTTGGCCTTGATGATCGCGAGCGGTGTCTTGATCTCGTGACCGGCGTCGGTGATGAACCTCTTCTGCTTGTCGTAGCTCTCTGCGACCGGCTTTACGATGCGGCCGGCAAAATAGCAGATGAACCCGAAGATGATCAGCAGTCCCGCCAGCGACATGATGATGCTGGCTCTCAGGAACTGCCTGAACTGCGCGAGCGAAGTTGAGCAGTCGAGGAAGGTGATGCGTGTCATTGTCCCTTCGTCAGTCACCGCGTATCTGTACTCGTCGACCCAGCCGCTTTCGCCGCCTGACTTGAGGGCTTCCACGGCATACTCGGCCGCCGCTGAATCATCGACCGCGTAGATGCGGTCGGTGTTGGCACGGACCACGCTTTCCTCGGCATTGAGGAGAACGGAGAAGAACCTGGTCTCCTCAGCCTCGTCTCTTGAGCTGAAAGGCTTGCCGCGGCCGTAACCCATGAGTCCTTCACGTGTCGAAGCGTCTATATCATCATAGTCATCATCATCGATCCAGGAGTCACGGTCGTCGTCATCGAAAGCGTCATCTGAAATTTCGCTGTCAGGCTGCGGACCAGCCCAGTCAGAGTCGTCCTGCATGCCTCCGAAGGAGTCGTTTTGCATAAACGGAAGCATACCGCCATTGACGGAAAGGGCGGCCAGCTTATCATCAGCCTCTCTGATGACCGTATTATAGTTAATGATGTTCATGCCTGCGACGATCACGGTCATAAGCACGACCAGTGATGCCATCGCCAGAGCTATGAATCTGCGTTTAAGTTTCTTTATCATAAAGATTATTCTTCAACCTCGGGCGGGCGATCCGCACGCCTTAAATCTTACTTCTCTATCTCAAGCGAGCAATCCGCACACCTTAAATCTTACTCCTCTATTTCAAGCGAGTAACCAGCGTTCCTCGTCGCCTTGATCTTCACATTGGCATCCAGAGCCGCCAGCTTCTTGCGCAGGTACGAGATGTACACCCATACCACATTGCTCTCGGTGTCTGTGTCGTATCCCCAGATGTGATCCATGAAAGTGTCCACAGAGATGATGTTCTTCGGATTCGACATGAGCATCTCGAGCATCTGGAATTCCTTGTTGGCAAGGCGCATGCTGCCCGAAGGGGAGCTCAGCTCGAAGGATGATCTGTCCAAAGTGATATTTCCGTATGTGAGTTTGGTGTCGACTTCGGCGGACTTGCGCGTGATCGCGCGGACAGCGGCCAGAAGCTCCTTCGCATCGAAAGGCTTGGTCAGGTAGTAGTTCGCGCCGCTGTCAAGGCCGAGCACCTTGTCGTCGATCTCGGCCTTGGCGGTGAGCATCAGCACAGGCAGGCTGCTCCCGCCCGCGCGCAGCTTCCGCAGTACCGTGATCCCGTCCATCTTAGGCATCATGATATCCAGAACCGCGCAGTCATAATTGCCGGCCTCCAGATAATCCAGCGCCTCCTCACCGTCATACACCGCATCTATTGAATAATTATTCCTCTCGAAGATCTTGACCACAGCCCTTGACAGAGCCTTCTCATCCTCAGCGAGCAGAATTCTCATAGGTGCAACCTCCCATTTATCTCAGTTTGTTTTCTCAATAATATATACGGAACCTTAAATGCAGTTTAAGCCACCAGCCACATCTGTTTCCGGCCGGCTTTAAGCTAAGCCACCAGCCACTTATATTTCTCCACACTATACAGCGGGATCAGCGGTATCATGATCGGCGTCTTCTTGACATACGCCTGATACTCGGGATCCTTGCCGTACGATCTGTTCTGCCTCATCTCAAGACGCCTTGCGCCGCCGAACATTACATATATGATACCCAGATATCCGGTGAGCACAGCGATCCACTGCCATACGCCATGGACTGCGCCGAATCCGCTCACGAACACGCCGGTCCAGAACAGCATCTCGCCAAAGTAGTTCGGGCACCGCACAATCTTATACAGGCCGGTATCGACAAAGCGGCCGGGACTGACCTTCTTGGCACGGCTCTTCTGAATGTCTGCCAGCGACTCAATAACGAGCCCGGCCACTGAGATGATGATCCCGATGATGACAGCGGTGCCCGTGCCTTTGCCGCTCTCCAGCCTGAACAGGACTGGCGAAGTCTCGCACGCATACAGCAGCGCCGCCGAGATCCATATCCCGCACTTTGCCGCCATGGATATGGTTTTGCCATCCTTGATCTCACCAACCATCTTCTTATTATATGAAGCCATCCGCAGCTCCCTGTACGCCAGGTAGCCGCCCAGCCTTATACCGTAAACCATGAACAGGATGCACTGCACCAGCAGCCCGGCATCCATCTGCCCGCGGAACATGATGATCAGCGCGAGCCCGATCGCGCACACCGAGAACCCGTACCCGATCGAAATGAACCACACATACTTCCTGAAACCAATCGCGCTCACGATCAGCGCGACAATCAGCAATACAACAAAATTCGGCATACCGCCCCTCCCTGCAATTAACTTCTTGCAGGAATTATACCACCATGAACGTAATATCACTACAGACACACTTCAAGTATCCAGAGAATCGTGGACGGGTGGCTCAGGCCTGCTGACAATCTGACATGATATTCGTGCAGGGATTCTCTTATGTCATTCGCACGCCTATTCTTATGAGACTGTCGTGCATTCAATCCTGCGTGATCCTGCGCGGTCAATCTTACGTGATTTTTTCGCGATCAATCTGATATAATATTCACGCAATCATTTCTCAGACAGTGTCAACTGATCTGTGAAAACACAATTTTCAGGAGGAATTAGTAATGAAGAAAGATCTCGGTGTTCAGCAGGCCGTATTTCCGATGCCTGTACTCATGGTCGCTGCTTATGATGCAGAGGGCAAAGTCAATGCGATGAACGTTGCCTGGGGGCAGATCGCAGGCTCCGACAAAATCTACCTGTGCATAGGCAAAGGCAAGAAGACCCTCGCCAACATCAAGGAGAGCGGCGCGTTCACAGTAGGTCTTGCAGACCTCGCACACATGAAGGAAGCTGACTTCCTCGGTATCGCATCCGGCAACAAGATGGATGACAAGTTCGCAAGATCAGGCCTGACAACGGTCAAGAGCGACAAAGTCAACGCGCCGGTCATCGAGGAGTTCCCGGTCTGCATCGAGTGTGAGTTCCTTGAAGAGCTCGACACAGGCAACATCCATGGAGTTGTGGGCAAAATCGTAAACGTTATGGCGGAAGAGTCCGCTCTCGATGAAGAGGGCAAGCTCGATGTCACCAAGCTGCAGATCCTGATGTTCGACAACTCCAAGCACGGCTACTTCACAGTAGGCGAGCAGGTCGGAACAGCCTGGAACGCAGGCATGGAGCTGATGAAATAGTGCTATAGAATGTAAAAAGGTGCGCATGCAGTTAACGCTGCAGCGCATTTTTTTAATGTCCGGAATTTATGCGTCTTTGTGTACTTTTAGTGCGGCGACCGGCCCGCTGCATACTAAATTGCAAATTTATGTTTCGGTTAAAGTTGCTTTTAATTTCGTTTTAGTTTGACCCGCTAATATAGCGGCGTAAGGTGAGGGGCGCGGGACACGGGAATGGCCGGTCGCCGCAATGCGGCTCTCAGACTTTACGGCAGCCTGGGCGGCTGCGACAGAATAAAACATGGAGGAAATGAAAAATGGAAACTTTGCTTTCAAGCATTTACGATACACAGGCTGCAGCGGCAGTGAGCATGAGCCAGTTCGCTCTGGCAACAGGAGTGTCGCTCCTGCTCGGACTTGTCATCGCAGCCGCATACATGCAGGGAACCAGGTACACCAAGAGTTTTGTAATTACGCTGGCCCTGCTCCCGGCAATCATCTGCGTGATCATCATGATGGTCAATGGCAGTATCGGAACAGGAATCGCAGTAGCAGGAGCATTCAGTCTGGTGAGATTCCGCTCGGTGCCTGGAACGGCCAAGGAGATCTGCACGCTGTTCCTCGCAATGGCAAGCGGCCTTATCACAGGAACCGGCTACCTCGGCATTGCGGCCATCTTCACCGCCGTCATGTGTCTGGCATTCCTGATCCTGGGCAAAATCGATTTTGGCAGCAAGCGCAATGCTGACAGGTACAAGTCGTTCAGGATCGTCGTGCCGGAGGACCTCGACTACACGGGAGTCTTCGAGGACGTGTTCAGCGAGTACACCAGCTCCTGTGAGCTCGTTCAGGTCAAGACAGTCAACATGGGCAGCATGTTCAGACTGACCTACGACGTGGTACTGAAGGACCCTGCAAGAGAGAAGGAACTTATCGACAGGATCCGCTGCAGAAACGGCAACCTCGAGATCAACGTATCCAGGCAGGCCACCGCAGCAACCGAGCTGTAATCATAGGAAGCAGCGACATCAGCTCTTACCGCGGTGACATGAACCAGAGGAACGATAAATATAAAAACAGATAAGCGGCTGCAGAATGTGCAGCTGAAATCATAAGGATCAGAACAGAGAAAAGAGGCAAATGCTATGAACATGAAATACAGAAAAATACTTGCAGTAACAACAGCGCTGATGATCATGCTTTCGGGCTGTGGCGCGGCTCAGGCTTCGGCGGACAGCTCCGATGCGAGCGCACAGACGACTTCGGTTACATATGATGCGGCGAGCAAATCCGAGATGTTCACGGACCGCGATCTCTCCGGCGACTACGACGAAGCAGCCGCTCTGAAGATATCACTGAATGGCTCGACAGCTGAGGTGACTGAAGAGGGGACAGAGACCAAGGCGTCCGCAGTCAGCATCGACGGCAGCACGATCACTATCACAGCAGAGGGAACATACATCTTCAGCGGCACACTTGATGACGGCATGATCATCGTCGAGGCAGACGATGCAGCCAAAGTCCAGATCGTGCTCGACGGGGCTTCAGTAACGAGCAAAACATCCGCTGCTCTGTACGTAAAGTCAGCAGACAAAGTCTTTGTGACAACCGCTGAGGGCACAGACAACACCCTCGCAAACGGCGGCACATTCACAGCCATCGATGACAACAACATAGACGGAGCAGTTTTCGCGAAAGACGACATCACATTCAACGGCAGCGGAAGTCTTACCGTAACCTCATCGGCAGGCCACGGCATCGTCGGCAAGGATGACGTCAAGATCGCTGGCGGCACACTTGAGATCACGGCAGCAAAGCACGGCGTCCAGGCCAATGACAGTGCGCGTTTTGCCGAAGCCGAGGTGAACATCACGGCCGGAACTGACGGTGTGCACGTATCCGACAGCGCTGATGCAGAGGAAGGAACTGCTTCGGACAGCTACTTCTACATCGCGGATGCAACGGTCAAGATCGAGGCCGGGGATGACGGCATCCACGCAGATGCCCAGGCTCTGATCGAGGGCGGAAGCATCACGGTGAGCGAGTCCTATGAGGGCATTGAGGCTCTGGACATCGAGATCAGCGGAGGCGACATCGACGTGACAGCGAGCGATGACGGGCTCAACGCCGCCGGCGGCAATACCACAACAACGCAGTCCGGCAGCAGTGCTTCAGCGACCGGCACTGCTTCAGACACAGCCCAGACCACGGCTGCACAGGGCGGCACCTTTGGCGATGACGACTGGGCCGGCGGCAAAGGCGGCTTCCCTGGAGGCGGCGGCTTCAGCGACGGCGGAACTGACGGCAAGATCGAGATCAGCGGCGGCAACACGCACATCACAGCCGGCGGCGACGGTGTCGATGCCAACGGATCGGTAACCATCAGCGGCGGAACAACGATCGTTGAGGGCCCGACATCAGGCGACACATCCGTCATCGATTTTACCGGAACAGGAACAATCACAGGCGGAACCTTCATCGGAACAGGCGGAGCAGGAATGGCTCAGAGCTTCTCGAGTGCCGAGAACCAGGGCCTCATCGCAGTAAGCGTAGGCAGCCAGTCGGCAGGACAGAAAGTGACACTTACAGATGCTGACGGCAACGTGATCGCAGAGCAGACACCTGAACTCGACTACGCAGTAGTCTACATCAGCACATCCGACCTGCAGCAGGGCGGCACTTACACTCTCACAGCCGGATCATACAGCGAGACCATCGAGCTGACTGATTCCATCTACAGCACACTTTCCGGCGGCATGGGCGGCGGAATGATGGGAGGCCATGGCGGCATGCAGAATGGTGGCGTGCAAAACGAAACCCAGGACGGAACGCAGAATGGCGGGATGACAGGCGGCCCGCAGGACGGCGGCATGAGCGGCGGTCCGCAGGGCGGAATGCAGGGTGGCCCGGGAGCCAGCCAGAACTCAGGCGACGCAGCAATTTAGATAAACAGCAATATGGCGGTGATGCAGTCTGCTGCAGAAAATCCGGTAGCCGCATACCGCCGGACCCGAATCAGGGAAGCAGAGATGGCAGACAGAAAGGGGGCCCGCGATGGCTTCAAGATATATAGCACTGATACCGGCGTATGAGCCGGACAGAAAGATGCTGGGCGTCATAGCTGACCTCGGCAAAACAGGATTCGATGTCGTTGTAGTTGATGACGGCAGCGGGCCGGAATACGCGGAGCTCTTCGAGCAGGCGGCGGAAAAACTCCCGGGCAAATCAGGCCGCGGAGTCACTCTCCTGATCCACGATGTGAACAGGGGCAAAGGCGCCGCCCTGAAGACCGGACTGGACTTCATCAACAACTTCATGGTCATCAGGGGAGAAGAGACGCAAAACATCATAGTGGCTGTTGATGCTGATGGTCAGCATCTTGCCATAGATGCGCTGAGGGCGGCGCATACCGCAATGGGGAACCCGGGTGCGCTCGTCCTCGGCAGCAGGACACTTAACCATACAGAAACAGTACCGCTCAGAAGCCGCTTCGGGAACGCGGTCACCAGGCAGGTCTTCCGCATGGCAACAGGCGTCCCGGTCTATGACACACAGACCGGTCTCAGAGCTTTCACCGCAGATCTCATCCCGTCGCTCCTGGCGGTAAGCGGCGACAGATACGAATATGAGCTGAACGTGCTCATGGATTTTGCCGGAAGGGGAATCCCAATCAGGGAAATCGGGATCGAGACGGTCTACCTCGAAGGCAATAAGTCGTCCCACTTCGATACGGTGCGCGACTCGTACAGGATATATAAGGAGATTGCAAAGTATGCGGTGTCAGGAGGAAAGTCAATGGCATATAGCGAACCGGAGCACAACACCGGGAACGGTCAGAGAGATGCCGGCGGCAGGGGAATCAGGAACACTGCAAAGCAGGCGGCAAAGTTCTCCGCTTCGTCCTTCGCATCGTTCCTCATCGACTACGCTATGTACGCTTTGCTTCTGCTGATCGGACCGGGGCTGGTTTTCGCCAACATCGGCGCAAGACTCATCAGCTCCGCGGCCAACTACACGATCAACCGGAAGCTTGTCTTCAGAAGCGGCAAGAACGTCGCGACCTCGGCGGTACAGTATTTTGCCCTTGCGGCATTCATACTCGCAGGCAACACGTTTGTTCTGCACACCATGGTCTCGTCGCTTGGCATCAACAGCATGGCTGCCAAAATCCTGACCGAAGTGCTCTTCTTCATGATCAGCTGGACGGTCCAGAGGTATGTCGTATTCTACGATGGCAGTGAGGCTGAAGGCAGTGAAGCGGACCGCAGCGAAAGCGGTATGAGCAGGAGCGGGGGAGCCGGCGGCAGATTCCAGATCGGTTATACAGCAGTCAAACCTAAGAAGCTCAAGGCGGTCCGCAGCCGGGAAGAGACCCGCGCGGAAGCGTGAGCCGGTATTACAGGAGGGGGAAATGCTTAGAAGATACAGAATTCATTTAGCATATGTCCTGCTGCTGACAATGTTCACCACATATGTCTTTCTTGATACCTTCGTTATAACGAGGGTATACGGGGAGGCATCTGATGGCAGCACGGAAGTGCAGCAGGAACTTCAGTCCGGTGAAGAGGGCTCGTCTGACCAGTCTGCGGACACATCAGATGACTCTGAAGCCGGCAACATGCACAGCGGGCAGTCAGGCAGCGGATCGGGCGGCCACGGCGGTCCCGGCAGCAATGGAGGGCCCGGCAGCGGCTCGGGACACGGCCCGGGAAGCAGCAGTGGAAAGGGCCCGGGCAAACACAGCAGTTCGTCAGGCTCATCCGGCAGCTCGTCAAGCAGCTCAACAGGCAGCTCAACATCCGGAAGCTCTTCGTCCTCAGCCAAGTCAGCTTCGGGCACTGTAACATCGACCGACACAACATACTCTGACGGCAACATCACAGTGACCCTCAAGGAATACCGCGAGAACGATTCGACAATATATGTAGCCGACGTGCAGCTTTCGGATTCGTCGTATCTCAAGACAGCTCTGGCCCAGGGCTCATACGGAAAGAACGTGACGCAGAAGACTTCCGAGATTGCTGAGAGCGTCAATGCGGTTCTGGCTGTAAACGGCGATTACTACGGCGCCCAGGAGAAGGGATATGTCATCAGAAACGGCAAACTGTACAGAGATACTGCTATCGCTAACCAGGAAGATCTGGTCATCTACGAAGACGGCTCGTTCGGCATCATCAACGAGAGCGACGTAACAGCACAGGAACTCATCGAGAAAGGTGCAGTACAGACTTTGTCCTTCGGACCGGCTCTCGTGCAAAACGGCAATATCACTGTCTCGGAGAATGAAGAGGTCGGCCAGGCAATGGCCAGCAACCCGCGTACCGCGATCGGCATCATCGATGACAACCACTACGTTTTCGTCGTATCCGACGGAAGGACGAGCGAGAGCGCAGGTCTGTCGCTGTACGAACTGGCTGAGTTCATGGATTCCATGGGCGTTGAGACAGCCTACAACCTTGACGGCGGCGGATCGTCCACGATGTACTTCAACGGCAGCGTTGTAAATAACACTACAGGCGGAATGGGAAATAATGAAAGGAGCGTGAGCGACATTGTTTACATCGGATAACAGATACCTGAAAACATCCTTTATATACCTCATAGTGTCGATCATACTCATGATCGCCGGCGCGGTATACGAGCACTTCAGCTTCGGAGTCTACTCATATTTCATGATATACGCTTTTGCGATACCACTCGCCGGAGGGACCCTGCCGTTTCTGGCAAAATACATGAAAGGCGTGCGTGGCGCAGACGCATCTTCTGGAGCAATTGCAGAGGCCGTTGCATATTCCGGGGCGGCCGCAGAGGCTTCCTCATCCAGAAGACATGAAGTCATCTACCATCTGGCACTGGCGACACTCACAGCCGGCAGCATAGTACACGGCATCCTCGCGATCTGCGGCAGACCCAACAGTCTGACCATGATCTATCTGATCGCAGGGCTCCTGCTCCTCGCGGTGACAGCCTTAGGGGCAGTAAGATCCTCAGCAATTCGCGTGCAAAAGTGACGCTCAGGACCACGGGAAGGACCAATTCAGCAGCAAATCGTGTACAAAACGCTGGAGCAGGACCACAGCGGGGACCAATTAAGCAGCAAATCGCATTCAAAAGTAGATATGAGGTCCACGCGCAGACCCAAAAGAAACATCGGACATAAAAATGGACGGCCTCATGTGGCCGTCCGTTTTTGCCTGTTCAGGCGCGCTTAAGAATGCGAATCGTTTCCGGATCAGGAGGAGGTAGAGCGAATGCTAATACTTTGCGGTGCAGCGACTGTATGTCAAAGACATTGTCCTCTGTTCCGTATGACAGCAGCAGATTATCCTCCGGACGGAATCCAATTTCGTAAAACTCATCCCAGCGGTGAACAGAGTCTGAGCGATATCTTTTGCGTTTATACTCATTCTCATGGAACCAGTTGCCCAGATGCTCCCATATGATGTCGCGCATCCTGTAAATATCCAGGGCTGTAAAGTCCGGGCGAAGAATATCCGTTCCGATATCATACGGGAATTCAAAAACAACAGGGATATTGTAGATGTAGAAAGCTTCATAATGTATGGCCTCAGCTCTGGACCGCATTTTCGTTCCGTCAAAAGCAGTGACTTTAAGGCCATCAAGATCAAAAACCGGATAGGCCAATTTTGTTTGCATCCGGTCCCCCAACCATTCAGAAGCCGCCCGGTCATCAAGCAATATGGTGCTGTTGTGAGGCAATGCATATGCGCGCGGGAGCAACTCGTTGATATTCTCGGCGTGTGTCTGCCTGTATACACTGAGCATGCCTTCCAAGGCAACGATGTTTGCCTCAATAACCTCCAGCGCTTTTTTATAAAAAGCATATTCCTTTACCATCATTACATCAGAATCAGCACCAGCCCCGCGGTACTCAAATTGTTTATGCCCGGAATGGCCTATGTAGTAGTACTCCTTGCCTCTTGAAGCCTTCCGTTTGAGCAGGCAGTCACCGTATTCTGATCTGGTGTCAACTTCTTCCATATATATGTCGCGAAGACGGTAGTGGTTTTTCAGGTCGTATTCTACAGACTCCTTGCATGAGTAACGCATACAGATGTCTCCTTTCCTCTAAATATGATTGATGTGCCATAAAGCCGCGGTATGAACCTTGCAGATCGGCAAACTTCATGCTGATAGTGCAATTCTAAAGTGCGGCAGTTGACGATTAAACAGGCTTGTCGGAAATAGTGATTTAATTGCAGGAATTAGGGAAAAATAATATTATCGGTAAATGCAGAATGGCTAAAATGCTCCCAAAAGTCGTAATAACTAATGATGCCGAAGTATTCAGAAAAGCCGGTAGGCCTTCTGCCTAAACAACGCTGCAGCAAATCGTGCGCAAAACGGCAGAGTGGGACCACAGGGAGGACCAAAATGGCAGCAAATCATGCGCAAAACGGCAGGACGGGACCACGGCGAGGACCAAAACAGCAGCAATACGTGAGACATACAATAAAAAGAGACGGCACAAGGCCGTCCAATTTAGTTTTTATTTAGTTTTCATATTATCAGAAGTATCCTGCGTACCGGAAAGCACTGCTCAATGCAGTTACTCACTTCACCACGCGCAGCACCATCGTGGAAATGATGCCGACTAGGATGCCGGCCGCGATGCCGCTGAAGAGGAGGACAGGGAAGTAGAAGAAAATCCTGAGGTCCTCGATGAGCGCGGCCGCCACGAAGAGCTGGCCCATGTTGTGAAGCACACCGGCCGCCATGCTGACGCCGATCACTGAGAAGAGGCCGGTCTTCTTAAGACCGATCATTCCTATCAGGCTGAGTACGGCACCGGCAAGCGAATACAGCATGCCGAATACCCCGTTGAACAGCAGACCGGCCACGATGATACGTATGACACTGACCGAGGCGGCCTCTTTCCACCCATATTTATACAGTGCGATCACTGTGACGACATTGGCGATGCCAAGTTTGATACCAGGTATGCCCGGATTATATGGTATAATAGCCTCAACATAGGAGAATATGAGAGCCAGCGAGGCCATGAGGGCGACCCGCGCCACGAACTGAGCGGAAGAACCGCCGTGCCGTGGTGAAGAACCGCCGCGCTGTGGTGACCGGCTGCCAGAACCGGAAGCTGCAGGGCGCGTGTTACGAGGTGACTGAGTCATAGCCGCCTCCTTCCCCGGAGCTGCCCGGATCTATCCGGACCACAAGCCTGTTAGGCAGACAGACGATGCTCTCTCCGCCCTGCGAGATCTCTCCGTGATGCACGCAGACCTGATTCTTGCAGGAAGCCTCGGTCACCGAGACTTTGCCCCCGCTGATCGTTACAACATTGTAATGGGTGAACTGCTCAGAAGCCGGCTTGCTGTCATCGGGGATGCCGGCCGCGGAAACATCTTCCTGCGGAGACGGCACAATGACCGTCCGGTCCTCAGACAGAGGGTAGGTCGCATACAGCTCACCGCCTGATTCGATTATGACGCTGGCATCAGAACCAGCCGCAGAGCGTGACATGCTAAGAGCAGCCGAGGCTGCGAGCCCGGCGATTATGAGCACTATTAGCAGGATAATGTCAGCTTTGCGTATATATTGCTTCATTGCGAATAATAAATCCGGAGAATACGTCTGTGGTTTTTCAGAAGACCAACAGCGTCTTGTGAATAATTACAGCAAAAGGAGATAAGAACACGCCGATGCACACTGCATACAGGACAACCGGCATATTTCATATACTCAGGGCCACGGGCCTTGTGATTTTGCTTGCTCTGGTCATTATAACACAGACGGGCTGCAGCAGCGACAACAGCGAGCCGGTCACGGGCGAAGACTATCTGCTCGACACCATCTGCAACATCAGCATATATGAGATGACGACAGACGGTGAGGCAAAACCGGCGTCTGAGATGCAGGAAGACGCCGAAAAGGCGATTGCCGACGCGTTCGACCTGTGCGCAGAGCTGGACAAAACTCTGAGCCGTACTGCGGAGGCTTCCGACGTGAGCCGCATCAACAGCGCCGACGGCGAGTGGACCGAGGTGTCCGATTACACCCTCGATCTGCTGCAGGCAGGCGTGCGATATTCGGAGCTTTCCGGCGGAGATTTTGACATCACCGTCGGCGGTGTGACTGAGCTGTGGGACTTCCACGCGGATCCTGAGGACGCAAAGCTCCCGGATGCGGATGCTTTGGCCGAAGCAGTCAAGCATGTCGGCTATGACAAGATCGAGTTCGACGGGAACAAGGTACGCCTGACCGACCCTGAGACTAAGATCGATCTCGGCGGCATTGCCAAGGGATACATCGGCGACAGGATGGCTGACCTGCTCGAGGAGCGCGGCGTGACATCAGGCATCGTGAACCTGGGCGGCAACGTGATCTGCATCGGAGGCAAAACGGCTGATGACGACTTCACGATAGGCGTCGAAGCGCCGTTTTCCGACAGGACCGAGATCGTCGGGAAGATCGGAGCGCGCGATATGACGCTGGTAACTTCCGGCGTTTATGAGCGCAAGATAGAGGTGGACGGCAAGCTGTACCACCACATCCTCAGTACGAAGACCGGATACTCCGCGGAGACAGACCTTGATGCGGTGACTCTGACCGCTGAAAAGGGCCACTCCATGGATACAGATGCGCTCAGCACGATATGCCTTATCAAGGGATATGAAGAGGCGAGCAAGCTGATAGAACAGACGGATGGAATCGAGGCTGTTTTCGTCCTGCATGACGGGACCATACAGCAGACTTCGGGTTCGAAGTTTGAAAAAGAATAAGCGGTTCAGTAAGAATCTGTAAGTGGCACTGTACGGGTAAAAACCATGCATCCGGTAGATGGATGAGTCAATGACAGTGCTTGCTGTAACATGATAAGCCACGAAAAGAGGCAGGGTAACAGATATGAAAAAGGTACTTGTGACTAATGATGACGGAATAACTGCAAGGGGGCTGACCACGCTTGTGGAGAAGATCGGCGAGAAATGCGAGGTCTACGCGGTGGCTCCGGCTGAGCAGCAGAGCGCCAAGGGGATGGCGGTCACATTCCTGCGCGAGGTCAGTGTTGAGAAGACTGAAGTCGCGGGGGCAGCCGAAGCGTATATCGTAGACGGGACGCCGGTCGACTGCGTCAAGTGGGCGCTGAAATATTTTCGCAGCCGGGGAATTGAATTCGACTATCTCTTCAGCGGCATCAACCTCGGAGCCAACGTCGGCATCGCGGCTTACTACTCCGGGACGATAGGGGCTGCCCGTGAAGGAGCACTGAACGGAGTCCGCTCGATTGCTCTGTCGGTAGGGACGCACGAAGCCACTCATTTTGACTTCACCATAAGCCTCATCCCTAAGCTGCTGGAGATATCTGACACTCTCAGCCCGGCGACCATTCTCAGCGTCAATGCGCCAGACCTGCCGCCATGGAAGGTGAGAGGCCTCAGGTTCGCAGAGGTGGCGCCTTTTGGCTATGCGGAAGAATACACCTTCTCGCCTGCAGGCGACGACAAGGGCAAAACCGCGGACGAACTCGTCTGGGACGGTCCGCTGAATTTCCAGCTGGCACAGCACTCCCTCGACGGCAAGCCGTCGGCCGGGAAATCTTCCGAGATCGGACCAGGCATGCTCAGCAGAACGGGCGACCCGGTAACTGAGGCAGACCTGAAATACGACCTCGACTGCATGAGATACGGCTTTGCAGCGATCACACCGCTCAGCACGGGCAACTCGGATGACGTGGCCCTGAGAAAACTCCAGGGCAGATTCTCGTCTGACGATGTCCTCGCAGTATTCATAGATATACAGGAGAACGCCGCATCCGGCATCGAGATGAGAAACCGTTTTGCCGGAAACACCGCGAGATTCGCTTCGTGCATCAGGCGGCTTGACCTGCCGGTATATGTCACTGAGCTGGCGGGCGGCGGCAAGCTCATGAGCGAGGCCGCTGACATCCTCAGCTCAGACAGAACGGAGACTTCCGTGAGACGCGAACTGTCAGCCTGGGGTTCCGGGGATTTTGCCGGCATGATGGCAGCGACATCAGCGCGCCGCGTCCTCATCGCGGGACTTGAGACCCATGCTGCAGTTCTGCAGACGGCGCTCGACTTCGTGAATAAGGGATACGAGGTCACCGTCATTGAAGACTGCTGCGCTTCGAGGAACGGTCACGATCACAAAATGGCGATAGAGAGACTGCGCGATGCAGGCTGCACGGTGACAACGAGCAGGGCTGCGGTCATGGAGCTGGTCAGCACGACGAACCACCCGGCAGCAGAAGCAGTCGCCAGGATCTACAGGTACTAGTAACAAGATGCGTTTACCGGAAGAATCCGGCGGCATTTACAGGAACTGAACAGCACGGAATAAACGCCCGCGTCAGAGACCTTGCAGGGTCCGCCGCGGGCTTTGGTTTATCTCAGAAACAACTGAAATTCTTGACACACGGGCTCCGTTGTTGTATATTCTTAATGCTATGCGCTGTTGTAGCTCAGGTGGTAGAGCGCATCCTTGGTAAGGATGAGGTTCGGCAGTTCGAGTCTGCTCAACAGCTCCAGCGATCAAACGCATAGGGACAGGGACGCTTGTCCCTATCATTTTTTATCAATTCAAAGAATAACGTTATTATTTGAAGGAGGAAGTTAAATGGCTAAGCAGAAATACGAAAGAACTAAGCCGCACATTAACATCGGAACAATCGGCCACGTTGACCACGGCAAGACAACTCTTACCGCTGCAATCACATCTGTACTGAACAGAAAGTACGGACTCGGCGGAGACGTAGCATTCGACCAGATCGACAAGGCACCGGAAGAAAAGGCAAGAGGAATCACGATCTCGACAGCGCACGTAGAGTATGAGACACCTAACAGACACTATGCTCACGTAGACTGCCCGGGACACGCTGACTATGTAAAGAACATGATCACAGGAGCAGCTCAGATGGACGGAGCTATCCTGGTAGTAGCAGCAACAGATGGACCTATG
>JAZQHU010000061.1:0-118152 GCA_045540775.1 Anaerovoracaceae bacterium
AAGGTAACGAAGGCAAAATCAAAAGAGAAGATCGACGGCATTGTTGCTGCAATCATGGCACTTGACCGATGCATCCGAAATCAGACGGAGCCACAGGGGAGTGTTTATGATGAGCGCGGCCTGTTGGTCTTTTGAGGATAAAGCAATGTTGATTTTATCAGTGATCGGCTTCCTTGTGATCAGGGAAGCCTTGAATCAGGCATATGAAGGAGGGACTGGGTATGGGAATACTGAGCGGTTTATTTCGGAGCAGGGATAAGCCCACGGACAGAACAGCAGGAAGTAGCTACAGCTTTTTTCTGGGAGGTACTTCGAGTGGCAAGTACGTGACTGAGAGATCTGCGATGCAGATGACGGCGGTTTACTGCTGTGTGAGGATCCTGTCGGAGGCGGTGGCAAGCCTGCCATTACAGTTTTACAGATATACCGATGATGGCGGTAAGGAGAAAGCGGTGGATCATCCGCTTTATTTTTTGCTCCATGATGAGCCGAATCCGGAAATGACTTCCTTTATCTTTCGGGAAACACTGATGACACACCTGCTTTTGTGGGGAAACGCGTATTCGCAGATCATCCGCAATGGTAAGGGTGAGGTTGTGGCACTGTATCCACTGATGCCGGATCGGATGAAAGTGGACCGCGATGAGCATGGAAGGCTCTATTACGAATACACCGTTTATGATTCGGACGATGTTGACGGCAGGAAGGGCACCAATAAGGTTGGAAGAACCGTAAGGCTCCAGCCTCATGATGTACTGCACATTCCTGGGCTTGGCTTTGATGGATTGGTTGGGTATTCGCCGATTGCAATGGCGAAGAATGCGATCGGCCTGGCAATCGCCACGGAAGAGTATGGCAGCAAGTTCTTTGCGAACGGTGCGGCTCCTTCCGGTGTACTGGAACATCCGGGAACTATTAAGGATCCGAGCAAGGTGAGAGAAAGCTGGCAGACTACCTTCGGAGGAAGCGGCAATGCGAATAAGATTGCTGTTTTGGAAGAAGGAATGAAGTACACGCCGATTTCTATTTCACCGGAACAGGCTCAGTTCCTGGAGACAAGAAAGTTCCAGATTGATGAGATCGCGAGGATCTTCCGTGTGCCGCCTCATATGATCGGGGATTTGGAGAAATCCAGCTTCAACAACATTGAGCAGCAGAGCTTGGAGTTTGTGAAGTATACGCTGGATCCCTGGGTAAGCCGTTGGGAGCAGGCAATGGTGAGAGCATTGCTGACTCCGGATGAGAAGAAGAAATACTTCTTCAAGTTTAATGTGGACGGCCTGCTCAGAGGTGATTACCAGAGCAGGATGAACGGCTATGCGACAGCCAGACAGAACGGCTGGATGTCGGCCAATGATATCCGAGAGCTGGAGAACCTGGACAGAATCCCGGCGGAACAGGGCGGTGATTTGTACCTGATCAATGGAAATATGACGAAGCTGGAGGATGCCGGGATATTTGCAGCGGACGGCGGATCCGGCGAACCGGAGAGTGCAGGCGATGAGCCTGGGCAGGAAGAAGGTACGGAACAGCCGGTGAGAAGGCGAAGACGGGAAGGAGGATAAGCGTCTTATGAAGAAGTTTTGGAACTGGAAAAGCAGGAAGATCAGAGACCAGGCTTCCGGCGAAGAAGTCAATGAGAGAGTGCTTTTCCTGAATGGAACCATAGCGGAAGAGAGCTGGTTTGACGATGATGTCACACCGGCTCTTTTTAGAGAAGAACTGAATGCCGGAACAGGAAACATCACGGTCTGGATCAACAGTCCGGGTGGTGACTGTGTGGCGGCAGCTCAGATCTACAACATGCTGATGGACTATAAGGGCGATGTCACGGTGAAGATCGATGGCATTGCGGCATCGGCGGCAAGCGTGATCGCGATGGCAGGGACGAAGGTGCTCATGAGTCCTGTGAGCATGATGATGATCCACAATCCGGCCACTATCGCTTTTGGTGATACGGCGGAGATGCAGAAGGCGATCAACATGCTGGCTGAAGTGAAGGAATCCATCATGAATGCCTATGAGATCAAGACCGGCATGAGCAGGACGAAGATCTCACATCTGATGGATGCGGAGACCTGGATGGACGCGCACAAGGCGGTGGAGTTGGGATTTGCGGATGATGTGCTGCAGAGGACAGATACATCGGAAGCAGATGATCTGGAAACACCTGAGGTGTCGATGCTCTATTCCAGGGCGGCGGTGACCAATTCGCTGATAGATAAGATCGCGGCGAAGTGTCACATCAAGGCACCGGACAATGGTGCAGCAACTGAACAGACAACGGATAACGGGCGTTCCTGTGATGAGATCAGGGAACGCCTGAACTTTATCAAGAGATTCATTTAAGGAGGAATCGAGCAATGACTATCAAAGATATGATTGAGAAGAGAGCAAAGGTGTGGGAAACCGCAAAGAGCTTTGTGGATACCCACGAGAATGAGAACGGCGTTCTGTCTGCGGAAGATAATGCGACTTACAGCCGTATGGAGCAGGAGATCGAGGATCTGACTGCGGCGATCGACCGTCAGCAGAGAGCCGAGGCCAGAGAGGCGGCGCTGAATCAGCCTATCAACACTCCGCTTACCGGAAGACCGGCAAAGCAGGTGGAGGAAAAGACCGGGCGTGCTTCCAATGCCTACAAGGAAGACTTCGGTGCGCATCTTAGAGGTAAGAGACTTGTTCACAACGTCCTTTCCGAGGGTGTGCAGGCTGATGGCGGCTACCTTGTGCCGGAAGAGTTCGAGCGTCAGATCGTGACCGGTCTGGATGAGGCGAACGTGGTGAGAGGTCTTGCGAAGGTCATCACTACCAGCGCTGAGAGAAAGATCCCGGTTGCGGCAACTCACTCTACCGCACAGTGGACGGCAGAGAACGGTGCTTATACCGAGAGCGGTCCTACTTTCGACCAGAAGACCATTGATGCCTTCAAGCTGACTGATCTTGTGAAGGTTTCCATCGAGCTTCTGCAGGATTCCATGTTTGACCTGGAGTCTTACATTGCCGGTGAGTTCGCAAGGGCATTCGGTATTGCGGAGGAAGAGGCTTTCTGTGTCGGTACCGGAACCGGACAGCCTACCGGTATCTTCACTGCGAACGGCGGAACCGTAGGTGTGACTGCGGCAAGCGCAACGGCGATCACGGCGGATGAGCTGATCAACCTGATCTATTCGCTGAAGAGCCCTTACCGCAGAAATGCGAAGTTCCTTATGAACGATGCAACGGTATCCATGATCCGTAAGCTGAAGGACAAGAACGATGCTTATCTCTGGCAGCCTTCCCTTCAGGCAGGTGAGCCGGACAAGCTTCTGGGCTATGACCTTTACACTTCTCCGTATGTTCCTACTGCGGCAGCGGGTGCGCTTACTGTAGCATTCGGTGATTTCAAGAATTACTGGATCGCTGACAGATCCGGCAGAACGGTTCAGAGACTCAATGAGCTTTACAGCACCAACGGCCAGGTCGGCTTTGTTGCAACGGAGCGTGTTGACGGCAAGGTGATCCTTCCGGAAGGAATTCAGCTTCTGAAGATGAAGACTTCCAATTCGTAAGGATAGGTAATGATTTCGGCGGCAGTGCAGATGATTGTACTGCCGCCTGTTTGTGAGGTGATGCAGATGACTGTGACTGTGGAAGAGATGAAGAGTTATCTGAGAGTTGATTTCGAGGATGACGATGCTCTGATCGAAAACTTCATATCGGCGGCGAAGAAGCAGTGCATGGATATCCTGCGGACGGACGATGAGGCAGACCTGGATGCGGCTCAGAATGGGAAGATCGCTGTGATGTTTACAGTGGCTTATCTGTATGAGCACAGGGAAGAAGCTGATCATCACGCAATGGATCTGACACTACGGGCTCTGCTGTTCGGCAGCCGGAAGGAGGGATTCTGATGGATGTAGCAGCACTTAGGTCAAAGGTGACGTTCCAAAAGAATGAGACCGTGACCGACAAGTACGGCAATCACAAGAATGCCTGGACGGATTATTATACCTGCTTCGCCACGATCGGCGGTGAGGGGCTGGCAAGTTCCAAGGAAGAGCAGATTGCCGGGACTACGGTTGAGGATTTTTCCATGACCGTATCTGTCCGGTATTGCCGGAAGGCTGATGCGATCGATTCCACGCGTTTCCGAGTGATGTTTATGGGGGATATCTACAACATCGTGAACATCGATCATATGAACTTCCGGAAGAAGTCACTGAAGTTCACCTGCAGGAAGGAGCGGCGCTGATGGCACAGACGATAAAGATTGACCAGCTGGCGGATACCGTGATGAAGGGTATGGAGGAATACGCGAAGCTTGCTGCGGAGGACCTGAAAAAAGATGTCCAGAAAGCAGGCAAGACCGTAAAGCAGCAGATCGAAAGCACGGCTCCGAAGAAGACGGGAAAGTATTCCAAGAGCTGGGCGGTGAAGAAGACGCGGGAAACTTCGGATTCCATCCAGGTCGTGGTGCACTCCAAGCGGTACCAGCTGACACATCTTTTGGAGTTTGGCCATGCGAAGCGCGGCGGTGGAAGAACAAGGGCGTTCCCTCACATCGCGCCGGCGGAGCAGGAGGGTATCGAGCAGCTGACAAGGGATATCGAGCGTGACCTGCAGAAAGGCGGTTAAAGATGGAGATATTGTTTTTGTTATTCATGATCGCTCTTGGGATATCAGTGATCGGAGTTCTTATCTATCACGGTACCCGGAGGGGCGAGGATTGTCATGGTTATCCCTATAACTGCCCGGTCTGCCGTCATGCTGCGGAATGCATTATCGAAATCGGGAGGAAGAAGGATGACGCATGAAGACGTAATGCAGATGCTGGCTGAAACGGAGATCCCATTTGCGTATGACCATTTCGCAGAGGGGGAAAGTCCTGATCCGCCATTCATCTGCTTTTTATTTCCGGGTTCGGAGAACTTTGCTGCGGACAACGTGGTCTATATGGAGTTTTCCAACCTGAGCATTGAACTTTATACCGATGAGAAGGATCCGGAACTGGAAGACAGGGTTGAGGCGGTGCTGAATGCCCATGAGCTGTTCTGGAACAAATCGGAGGTATGGATCGAGTCAGAGAAACTATACGAAGTGCTGTACCAGATGACGGTATAGCGGAAAGAGAGGTTTATTATGCCGAGTACAAACAACAAGGTGAAGTTCGGCCTTAAGAACTGCCATTATGCGAAGGCGACACTTGATCCGGATACCAATGCCGTGACATTTGGTACGCCTGTCGCGATTCCCGGAGCCGTGAATCTGTCGCTGGATCCGGAAGGTGATACTGAACCGTTCTATGCGGACGATATGGTGTATTACACCACGGTGGCCAATAACGGCTATTCGGGTGATCTGGAGATCGCGCTGATCCCGGACAGCTTCCGTAAGGATATCCTGAAGGAAACTGAGGATACGAACGGTGTCCTGGTAGAGGATTCCACGGTGGAGCCGGAGCATTTCGCTCTGCTTTTCGAGTTCTCCGGGGACAAGAAAAAGATCAGGCACTGCATGTATTACTGCACTGCCGCAAGACCGACCATCGAAGGCAAGACCAATGAGGATTCCAAGGAAGTCCAGACAGAGTCTTTGGAGATCACGGCAACACCGCTTCCGAGCGGTCTTGTGAAGGTTAAGACCGGGGCAAACACAACGGATGAGGTCTACAACGGCTGGTATTCTGCCGTTTATCAGTCTCCGACAACGGAACCGACTGAGCAGGGACAGGGTTAATGTGTGGGGCAGGGCTTCGGCTCTGCCCTTTACCTTAGATTGGAGGAAAGTGAAATGGCACTTACAAAGACAGTGAATATTGATGGCAAGGGTGTGACCTTCAGGGCTTCCGCTGCCATTCCAAGAATATACAGGAACAAGTTCCACAGGGATATCTATAAGGATCTTCACGATCTGCAGAAGAGCATTGATGAGAACGATCCCGAAAACTCCGCACTGGATTCTTTTTCGCTGGAGCTGTTCGAGGATATCAGCTATATCATGGCGAAGCATGCGAATCCGCAGGGTGTTCCGGATACGCCGGATGAGTGGCTTGATCAGTTCGGTACATTTTCCATTTATCAGGTGCTACCGGAGATCATTGAGCTCTGGGGTCTGAATGTGCAGACGCAGGTGGAGAGTAAAAAAAACTTCGAGCGACTGACCGGGAAATGACAACGCCTCTGTTATTGCTTCGGTGTGTGCAGTTGGGGATTCATATCAGCGAATTGGATCTGCTGACGATTGGAACTGTGCTGGATATGTACACGGAGCTTCAGAGGGATGACGAGCCACATGATCAGTTGGCAAGTCAGGATGATATGGATCGATTTTGAATTAATACATCGAAAACTAAGAATAGGATTTGTCTGCTGATTTTGCTATGATGGATAGATAGTAATTATGATGGAGGGATAGCTTTTATGGGCAAAATCCAGCAGACTTATAGATATATAAAGAGAAACTCAATACTAGGAGATCTTCATGATGATTATCATCTTTCCCAGGAAGAATTTTATAAGATATACAATTTCTACGTTGCATATTCTATGTGCGGGAGTCAAAGCGCTAAAAAAAGATCTTTTATAGATTATGGATGGGAAACCAATACTATCAAAAACTCTGAATTGGGAAATGCATTAGCAAACGTAGTTAATTTCAGAAATAGTAATTTTGCTTTTACAGAAAATGACGATTTACGTACTCAATTCACGATACATAATCTTTTAGATCCTAGAGGTGAGTTGATTAATGTTGATACTGAAAGGGCTGTCATAGCTTATACAGGTGAAGATAATAAATATTTGAAGTTGTTTTATCGAATACGTGATGGTTTTGCGCATGGAAAGTATTGCCTTCGCGAAGCTTCTAACGGAGAGAAAATGGTGATTATTCAAGATGATAATGGAAAAAATGTCACGGCACGAATTGTAATAAAACTATCTACCCTTTTACGTTTTGTTGAGGTCATTGATATTAATAACCTTATATCGTGCTGAAATGATGAGGAAGGATGACTTAAATCAGAAGTCATAAAAGAGAAGAACAATATGATAGTACAAAACATCGGTCAGAAATGATCGGTGTTTTCTTTTGTTGCTTAAGCGA
The DNA here is from genome assembly GCA_045540775.1 of Anaerovoracaceae bacterium. Classification (GTDB taxonomy): domain Bacteria; phylum Bacillota; class Clostridia; order Peptostreptococcales; family Anaerovoracaceae; genus Crickella. The sequence continues at coordinate 7,087 of JAZQHU010000061.1, forward strand.
CAATGTACCACCGGCTATGCCGGTGTGGATAAAAAGCTTTAGCTTCAAGAATAATACCTCCAATGCTAACATGAGAGTGGCTACCAACCGCATCTCAGAGCAAAGGAGGTAATAAACGATGAGTAAAAATGATGATGTAAACAGTTTATCACATTCAAAATGGCGATGTCATTACCACGTAGTATTTGCGCCGAAGTATAGAAGACAAGCAATATACGGAAAGATCAAAGCAGACATAGGAAAGATCATAAGACAACTGTGCGATCAGAAAGGAATAGAGATCATTGAAGCAGAGCTATGTCCGGATCATATCCACATGCTGATCAGCATACCGCCAAAGTACAGCGTTGCTCAAATTATGGGATATATCAAGGGCAAGAGCTCACTCATGATCTTCGATCGACATGCAAATATGAAATACAAGTATGGCAACAGGCATTTCTGGTGCAGGGGATACTATGTTGACACTGTGGGACGGAACAAAAAAGCGATACAAGAATACATACGGAACCAGCTTCAGGAAGACATTGCCAATGATCAGATATCGCTGAAAGAATACATAGACCCGTTCACGGGTAGCAAGAATACGTAGGCAAAAGAAAAGCGCCTTTAGGCGCCGCCTGAGAATAGAGATGCGGTTGGCAGTCTATTCGGCGCGTCTTAAGACGCTTGCAAGTACGATGCCCTTTTAGGGCTAGTGCATACCACCAGTTCAACTGGTGGTTATGATTACCCAGAATCAGGAGGGAGGGGCATGAATGGCTGGCAGAATCCAGGGTATCACCGTTGAGATCGGCGGCGATACCACCAAACTACAGACAGCCCTTAAGGGCGTAAATACAGAGATCAGAAATACTCAGAGCCAGCTGCGTGATGTCGATAAGCTCCTGAAATTGGATCCGGGAAATACGGAACTGCTTGCGCAGAAGCACAGGCTCCTGGGGGATGCAGTCAAGGAAACAAAGGAAAAGCTGGAGACCTTGAAGACGGCTGCCGAACAGGCAGAGCAGGCACTGAAAGACGGCACGATCACACAGGATCAGTATGATGGCCTGCAGCGAGAGATCGTTGAAACAGAACAGAAGCTGAAGTCTTTGGAGGAACAGGCAAAGCAGTCCGGAACGGCTCTTCAGGAGATTGCCGCAAAGGGTGAGAAGCTGAAGACAGTCGGAGACAATGTAACGAATGTCGGAAAGAAGTTCATGCCCGTGACTTTGGGTGTTGTGGGATTAGGTACGGCGGCGGTGAAGACTGCCGCTGATTTTGATTCCGCCATGAGCAAGGTGGCAGCGGTATCCGGTGCGACAGGTTCTGATCTGGAAGCGCTCCGGGATAAAGCCCGTGAGATGGGTGAGAAGACAAAGTTCTCTGCATCTGAAGCGGCGGAAGCTATGAACTACATGGCGATGGCCGGCTGGAAGACAGAGGATATGCTTTCCGGTATCGAAGGTGTCATGAACCTGGCTGCAGCTTCCGGTGAGGATCTAGCAACGACTTCTGATATCGTAACGGATGCGCTGACAGCGTTTGGACTTACGGCCCAGGACTCCGGGCATTTTGCGGATATCCTTGCGGCTGCTTCCAGTAACGCGAATACGAATGTCTCTATAATGGGTGAGACCTTCAAGTATTGTGCTCCGATTGCCGGTGCCTTGGGATTCTCTGCAGAGGATACGGCAGAAGCAATCGGTTTGATGGCCAATGCCGGTATCAAGGGTTCTCAGGCTGGTACTGCCCTCAGAACCATTATGAATAACCTGTCCGGGGATGTGACGATCTGCGGATCCGCGATCGGAGAGGTAACGGTTGCAACTACAAACGCCGATGGAAGCATGAGAGACCTGAGTGATATCCTGGCTGATTGCCGGACAGCATTTTCAGGTCTGACAGAATCAGAAAAGGCTCAAGCGGCGGAGAGCCTTGTCGGGAAGAATGCGATGTCCGGGTTCCTGGCTCTGATGAATGCTGGGGAAGCGGATATCAACAAGCTCTCCAGTGCGATTGATAACTGTGATGGTTCAGCGGCAAGTATGGCTGAGACCATGAATGATAATCTTGCCGGTCAGCTGCAGATCCTGAAGTCCCAGCTGGAAGAGCTGGCGATTTCCTTTGGTGAGCTGCTGATGCCTGCGATCCGGACAATCGTGGGCTGGATCCAGAAGTTTGTGGACTGGCTCAATTCGATGGATGAAGGTACCAGAAAGGTGATCGTGACGATTGCCCTGGTGGCTGCTGCTATCGGTCCGGTGTTGATTATAGTAGGTAAGGTCATTTCTGCGGTCGGTACCATTATGACTCTGGTTCCGAAACTGGCCGGCGTGATCAATGCAGCGAAGGGAGTATTTGCTGCATTCAATGCGGTATGCGCGGCGAATCCGTATGTGCTGATTATCGCAGCGATTGTTGCCTTGGTGGCAGCGTTCATTTATCTCTGGAACAACTGTGAAGAGTTCCGGCAGTTCTGGATCGACCTGTGGGAGAGCATCAAAGAGATCGCTATTGCCGTGTGGGAGGCGCTGAAGGCATTCTTCCAGGCGGCGTGGGAAGCAATCAAGACCACGGCTACAACAGTCTGGAATGCAATCAAGGATTTCTTCTCCGGGCTGTGGGAAGGCATCAAGAACATTTTCACGACGGTGGTGAACGCGATCAGCACATTCCTGACTACGGCATGGAACACGATCAAGAATACCGTGACGACCGTGTGGAATGCGATAAAGACGTTCTTCACGACAGTCTGGAATGGAATCAAGTCGGTTATCACGACTGTGGTAAATGCGATTTCCACCTTCCTGAGTACGGCGTGGAACGGGATCAAGACCGCAATCACTACGGTGCTGAATGCTATTAAGACAGCGGTTACTACGGTCTGGAACGGCATTAAGAATACGATCACGACTATCGTGAACGCAATCAAAAATGCAGTCACAACGGCATGGAACAATATCAAGTCTTCTGTATCCAATGCGGCGAATGCGATCAAGACCGGCGTGACAAACGCCTTCAATGCTATGCTGAACGGCATCAAGAATATCTGCGGAAATATCTATGGTGCTGTGAAGGGCGGATTTGATAAGGCAATCGGCTTTATCAAGGGGCTGGCTTCCCAGGCGTTCCAGTGGGGTGCTGATTTCATCGGCGGTATCGTGAATGGTATCAAGTCCATGATCGGTAAGGTCGGGGACGCTGTTTCTTCGGTTGCGAATAAGATCCGGAGCTTCCTGCATTTCTCCGTGCCGGATGAAGGACCTCTTACGGATTATGAGAGCTGGATGCCGGACTTTATCGGCGGTCTGGCGAAGGGCATTGAGAAAAGCCGGGGTATGATCGAGAACGCGATGAACGGCGTGACTTCTGATCTGACCATTACTCCGAGAGTGATGGCAGCTCAGGGAGGTTATTCCGGATCAGCTGCATCGAGCGGAGATCTGATCTCCGGAATCAATACAGCAATGAATACAGCTCTGGCCGGTGGAGGCGCTGCAGGGGATATCGTGATCCCGGTTTATATCGGCGGTGACATGATTGATGAGATTGTGGTTACGGCTCAGCAGAGAATGAATTTAAGAAGTGGAGGCAGGTAAGATGGCTCATTTGCAGTATCTTGTTTTTAACAATGAGAATATCCCGATGCCTGCCTCTTATTCTGTGAGTTTATCGGATGTGGAGGCAGATAGCGGGGGTGTGACGGAAGCGGGAACCACACAGAGAGATGTTGTAAGAGAAGGTGTGGTTCAGATCTGTGTGACCTTCCGGGTATCGAAGAAGTGGCTGAATAAGTTTTCAGCTTATAAGAAGCTGGCAAGCATTACGGTGGGATACTTGGATATGGAGACCATGAACATCGTGGATACACAGATGTTCATTGACGGATATCAGGTGAAGCTGGTCAGTGATACAAGCTATGGGAGCTTGTGGGAGGTGAGCTTTACATTGAAAGAGTTCTGATTTGCTGTTATGATTATGCTCTTCCCTGACAAAAAATAAAAAAGATGAAAAAGACTATTGACCCTCACGTTCCGTGATAGGCTACGATATCTTCATCAAGAAACAGGAGGATGATCATAATGAAAACGGTTAAAGAAGTATCGGAGCTTACAGGTATCTCAGTGCGCACACTTCATTACTATGATGAGATAGGACTTTTTAAACCTACGGAAGTAACGGAAGCAGGATATCGGCTTTATGACGATAAAGCCATAGAAAAGCTCATGCAGATACTGGTATTTCGCGAGTTGGATCTTCCGCTTGCGGATATTAAACTCATCATGGACAATCCTGATCTTGATCGCAACAGCGTTTTGGCGAAACAGCGTAAAATGCTCTGTCTTAAAAAGCAGAGACTGGAGCGCATTATTGCCAACTTAGACAATATGTTGAAAGGAGATCATGATATGGACTTTACCGTATTTGATGAAACGGAACTTCGGGCCATGTTTTCAGATATGCTGCAGAACATGAATGAATCACAGAAGCAGATCTTCATTGAACGTTATGGCAGCATTGAGGCGTGGGAGAAGCATATGATAGAGGGTGCTTCCAGCGAAAAGGTTCAGAAGAACTATGCAAAAGTGGTTGAATGGTATGGAAGCAAGGAGGCTGTAAGGGAATCTTTGAAGAATCCTCCAAAATCAGAGGTATTCACTGCATATCAGAAGAGAATTGGAAGTATTCAACAGAAGCTTGCTGATATGAAGGGTACAGATGTTAATACATTTGAAGTTCGTCAGCTGATTGGCGAATATGATTTTGTTGCAAAACAGCTTTATCAGGTTGAAGATGCAAAACAGCTTTTGATGGATATTGCAAAAGGATACCAGGAAAATGAAGAACTGGCACACGGTGTAGATTCTGTTTATGGAGATGGATCCGCAAAATATATTGGAGAAGCGATAGAAGAATTCTATATGTCGCCGGGATTCTTCAAATAATCAGATATAATTGAGTAAAGGGTAAAGGGATCGGGAAACCGGTCCTTTTATTATGTCCGGAGGGAGGTGGTCATTTGTATCCGGTCAGCAATGCTTTCCTGGAAGCAGTGAAGGCGAACAACAGGAAATACTACTGGACCGGCAGGATAACAACGACTGCCGGAACGGTTTATGAGTTTGATCAGAATGATATGGTCAAGGGCAGCGGATATATTACTTCCCAGTGCTGCGGATCCACGGAGATCGAGCTGGGAACCGTGTATGCTGCGGAAATGGGAATATCGCTTTTCTCTGAGATCAACCGGTATACGCTGGAAGACGCGAAGTTGGAGCTGTTCTATCATCTGCAGGTAGCAGGCGGCTCTTATGAGCGGATTCCGATGGGAATCTTCGAGGTGTCGGAGGCCAACAGGAAGGCAAAGTGCCTGGAGATCAAGGCCTATGATTACATGGTTCGCTTTGAGAAGGCTTTCACATCCTTGGAATCCATCGGTAACGCCTATGACTTTATGGTGCTCTGCAGCACGGCCTGTGAGGTGACGCTGGCTCAGGATAGGGCAACGATTGAGGCGATGCCGAACGGGACGGAGAACCTGTCCATCTATTCTGATAATGATATTGAGACTTACCGCGATGTGCTGTTCTATGTGGGACAGGTGCTTGGCGGTTTTTTCGTGATCAACAGAGCCGGGGAGCTGGAACTGCGGAAGTATGGGAATACGCCGGTGCTTACGGTAGAGAGGAAGCACAGATTCTCTTCCAGCTTTTCGGACTTCATCACGAGATATACGGCAGTAAGTTCTACGAACTTGCGGACACAGATTGCGGAGTATTACGCGCTGAATCCGGATGACGGGCTGACCATGAATCTGGGCGTGAATCCGCTTTTGCAGTTTGGTCTGGAAGAGACCAGGCGGCAGCTTTGCACAAATATCCTGAATGATCTGGCTGTAGTAAATTATGTGCCGTTTGATTCGGATACCATCGGAAATCCGGCGCTGGATGTGGGTGATATTTTGTCATTCAGCGGCGGACAGGCGGATGCAACGAAGTATGCCTGCATCACATCAAACAGTATCAAGATCGGCGGCAGGCAGAGTATCAAGTGCGTGGGAAAGAATCCGAAGCTGTCCCAGGCCAAGAGTAAGAATGACAAGAATATTTCCGGGCTTCTGGCTCAGATCGAGGCAGGAAAGATCGGGATCCACACCTTCACCAACGCTTCGGCATTTACGGTGGCGGATGTGGACACGAAGATCATTTCCATCGAGTTTGCGACGACGGAAGCGAACCATGCACAGTTTTTCGGGCAGGTGATCGTGGATGTGGCGGCTCAGCCGGTGACAAGATCTGTGACGGCATCCGGGGACGTGGTAATTCCATCTGTCCCAGTTGATGATCTGCCGGTGGATCCGGATGATCCTGAAGAAGAGCCGGTTGTGATAGGCAATACGGAAGAACAGACCATTACGGTATCTCTTCCAATAAGCTGGCAGGAGGACGGCCATGCGGATGTGATTTTTTCCTTTGAGTTCAATAACCAGATGATCCCGGTGCATTATCCTCAGGAAAACTGGCACTCAGGAAGGCATACGATCCTTCTTTATTATCCGATTGAGAATGTGGTGCCGAATTACACAAATATCTTCAATGTCTATATGCGGTGCGAGGGCGGTACGGCTGCGGTGGATACCGGGATGTGTATTGCTTCCATTTCCGGCCAGAGCATGGGTGCTTCTGCGGCATGGGATGGCAGGATCGATATTGAAGAATATGTTGACCTGTTTAGGATCGGTGACGGCAGTCAGAGCGGACGGCTGCAGGTGAAGGCGTTCACGGAAGCGGATGAATGGGAGGTCAAGGAAACCATGAGACGATACTATTCAGATGTGAAGAATGGCAGGACAGCCGTTGGCGCTTTTGCAATGGTCGTAGATGTGCCGGGCAGTAACGCGTAAGGAGGTTGCGATGAAGAGATATACAGGAAATCTGGTAATTGAACTGGAAGACCAGAATACAGGAGTGAAAGAGACGGTATCGGAGACCAACATGGTCACCAATGCCGTTAATGACATTCTGGGAGTAAATCCGATGGGTGTCATGTATAAGGCCGGCGGGGAATATGATGATTCGCTGACATGGAATAATGCGCTGCTTCCGATCTGCCCGAACATGATCGGAGGCATCCTGCTGTTTCCGGGATCCATCACGGAGCAGGCGGACAATATTTATCTGCCGTCAACGAATCTGCCGGTGGCTTATGCTTCCAATGATGTCAATGCTTCGGCGAATACGAAGAGGGGAAGCATGAACCTGACAGAGAGCACGAAGCTGATAGATGGTTACAAGTTCGTCTGGGAGTTCACGCCTTCGCAGGGTAACGGCACGATCACGGCGGTGGGACTTACTTCCAAGCAGGGCGGAGCAAATGCCTATGGATCTGAGGTGGCGGTGGATACCACGCTGCTTCAAATCAAGAAGGTCAGCCTGGATGACGGGGATGGATTCATCAACGATCTGTTCAGGACGGTGACTGTGGATTTTGAGAATGCGAAGCTTTATTCCCTGGGATATGCGAGCAATACCGTAACGATTAAGCGGTACCGGATCCCGGTATTTGATATCGGACTGAATGAGAAGCTGGATGATTCCACACTGGTGCTGGAGGATACAACGGTTCTCCAGTGCAGCACCTTCCATTTTTACGGAAGCTATACGCCGTATGGAATCTTTATGGATGGCGGAGACGGGTACTGGTATGGTTTTGCCAATCAGGGCAATTCCTTCGGAAATGCGACAGTGCTTTGGATCAAGATCAGGAAGAGCGACTACACCTTTACGGAAGGACAGTGGACGCTTTCCAATGCTACGCTGATGACGATGGGAAGCTTCAAGGAAGGATCCAGTTATCCGTCAGGGAACAGAAGTGCTGTAGTGAGAAACGGGTATCTGTATGTGCCGTCTTATGACAAGACCGGTGTGTATAAGATCAATATTTCCAACAGTACGGATGTGACTCTGATCAGTCTGGGATTTACTTCCGCCATGAGATGCATCGGGGAGACCGGCAGTACGGACTGCTGCCTTACCATTCTCAATGACATTATCGTGGCGTATGATTTTGAGATCGATGTGAATGATCATGTGATCCCGTTATTTGCCGGGGAGCATTGCGGGAATGTATCTACGCCGTTCTTCCAGTACAAGGAATATGTTTTCGCATGGGGTGGCGCTTATCTGAACCAGTACAGATATACATGGTTGCTGACTCCGTATCTGGCTACGATCTGCAATCTGAGTCAGGCAGTGGTGAAGAATGCAGATAAGACAATGAAGATCACTTACACACTGACGGAGCAGACGGTGACGTAAGGGTTGGATAAATGAACAGTGTTGTTAAGGCGGTTATCCCGGAATGGGAGCCGCCTATTTTTATGCGAAGGAGGGATTTGCGATGAAAGAGTTTTGGAATGTGATTCAGGCAATCTTTGCGGCGGTAGGCGGCTGGCTTGGCTACTTCCTGGGTGGAAATGACGGGCTGCTTTATGCGCTTCTGGCTTTTGTGGTGCTGGATTACATCACAGGGGTCATGTGCGCAGTGGCGGATAAGAAGCTGTCGAGCGCCGTGGGCTTCAAGGGAATCTGCAGGAAGGTTCTGATCTTTGCACTGGTCGGCATCGGGCATTTGCTGGATACGCACATTTTCGGAGAAGCAGGTGTGCTCAGAACCGCGATCATTTTCTTCTACATCTCCAATGAAGGCCTGAGCCTTGTGGAAAATGCAGCGTATCTGGGACTTCCTATTCCGGGGAAGCTTCATAAGGTGCTGGAGCAGCTGCATGACCGGAGCGAGAAGGAAAAGGATGAGAAGGATGGTGAGGAATAATGGCTTACACAAACAGTTCTATGGTGGTTTATAAGAAGCTTTCTCCGAATCATTCCGGACAGAGGACGCACAGCATTGACCGAATCACGCCACATTGTGTGGTCGGCCAGTGTACGGCGGAAGGACTTGGAGAGTGGTTTGAGAAGCAGTCCACGCAGGCATCCAGCAACTACGGCATCGACCGGGATGGCAGGGTGGCTCTGTATGTGGAAGAGAAGAACCGTTCCTGGTGTACTTCCAGTAATGCCAACGACCAGAGGGCGATCACGATCGAGTGCGCTTCCGATACCACAGAGCCTTATGCTTTCAGGGATGTGGTGTATCAGACTCTGATCAAGCTTTGCATCGATATCTGCAAGCGCAACGGCAAGAACAAGCTGATCTGGTTCGGAGATAAGGACAAGACGCTGAATTATTCTCCTAAGAGCGGGGAGATGATCCTGACGGTTCACAGGTGGTTTGCGAATAAGTCTTGTCCGGGAAACTGGATGTATGCGAGAATGGGCGATCTGGCTGAGAAGGTGACGAAGACACTGCAGGAATCCGCTGATTCCGGTGGCAGTTCGGCAGCAAAGGGGATACAGGCCTCTGTCCTGAAGAACCTGTCTGAGGCGGATGCAATCAAGAAAGTCGGCACTCTGTTCACGGCTGATCAGAAGAAGAGTGGAATCCTGGCATCGGTATCGCTGGCTCAGTTCATTCTGGAATCCGGGTATGGAAAGAGTGAGCTGGCTCAAAACGCCAACAATATCTTCGGGATGAAGTGCAGCCTGTCCGGGAATAGCTGGAGCGGATCCAGCTGGGACGGCAAGAGCAAGTATACGAAGAAGACGCAGGAACAGAATCCTGACGGCAGCATGGTCACGATCACGGCGGACTTCCGGAAATATCCCTGCATTGAGGATTCCATTGCGGATCATTCCGCTTATCTGCTTGGAGCGAAGAACGGCAGCAAGCTGAGATATGATGGGCTGAAGGGATGCACGGACTATAAGAAGGTTGTGCAGATCATCAAGGATGGCGGTTATGCCACAAGCCTGACGTATGTGGAGAAGCTGATCTCCATCATCGAGAGGTGGAACTTGACGCAGTATGATGCTAAGGACTCCAGCGGTGAGGTGATCCGCTGGTACCGGGTGAGGAAGTCCTGGGCCGATGCAAAGAGCCAGAAGGGAGCCTATAAGATCCTGGACAACGCGAAGAAGTGTGCGGATCAGAATCCGGGGTATAAGGTGTTCGATGCGGATGGCAAGGTGGTGTATGAGCCGAAGGCGGCGGAGCCTGCGGTGAAGGTACCGTTCCTGGTGAAGGTCAGTATTTCGGATCTGAATATCAGAAAAGGACCGGGGACCGATTATGACAGGGTTCAGTTTATTCCGATTGGTGTGTACACGATCATGGAAGTGAGAACTGGACAAGGCTCTTCAGCCGGTTGGGGAAGACTGAAGAGCGGTGTCGGTTGGATTAGCCTTGATTATGCCAGAAAGCTTTAAATAACTTTTCTGTTGGGGAAGCGGATGATCTTATCATCGTTGTAAACCGTTTCGATTTCATCCGCTTCCACATCAATGATTACAGGATCCGATGATGTGATGTGTTGTGCTGAGGATTCAGAAGTACCTTCAATTTTATTGATTATCGTACTTCCAAGCTTACGAAGCCCAGAGCGGAGAAGCGGCTCTCCAAATTCTTGCCAGGCTAAGCCAAGTAGGTACATCCCAGCTTCATTCCTTCGGGCTCTTGCCTGTTCTTTATGAACAAGCTCAGTGATTGCCCTTTGATTAACAACGGTGGGTGGCAGTGTCGGCTCTTTGTAAGGAACCGGATTTTTAAACTGCGTCGCCAGCTTCCCGTTTTCACGAATGCCACCTGAGCTTACTTTCTGACCTTTCTTGGGTTCTGGTGCTTCAACGATATACTTTGCCATTTTTGTTTCCTCCTTGTTAGTAGTGTTGTTTCTTGTAGCTTTTGCCATGTCTGTTTACTCCTTCCGTTATGCGGCAATCAGCATGTGTGTTACACCTTTGTTACGAGAATCAGGGAACTGTTCATAGATATGATCGTTGCTGAAGTTCTGTGCAAGCATCTCCTTTATGGCGGTTCCGTGATTATATCCATGGATTATGACAAGCTGGAAGGCTGTTCGAACAATATTGATGATATTGTTGATGAACCGTCTTGCTTCGCAGCACTTCATGCCGTGTACGTCAGCAGTGATACGGATTTTCCCACTGTGGCTTTCAGAAATCTTTATCCGGTCCATCTCACTTTGTGTTAGAACCATTCTCAATCTTGTGCGAATCATACGAGCCTCCTTTCATTTTTATAAAATGCTCTTGTTTGTTCCGTGTCTTTATAGTACAATCCTTTTCACAGGAAGAAAAGAAAAATATGTCTTTTTATAAGTCTTATATAGACTAAATAAAACAGAAAAAAGATAAAACTATCCTTTATAAAAGAGAGGGACTCCTATGGCAATAAGAAACGATGGCGATTTGTCTTTGTTTGGTCAGAAGCTTCTGGGGCTAATGATGGAGAAGAATTGTGATACGCCCAAGGCATTAGCAAAAAAACTGCTTGAGGCAAAGCTTGTCTCAGTAAATACAAGAGGTAAAGACGCATTCAAGAACAAAGATAATGCGATAGGTAGCATAGAGAAGAAAATTCGGATTCACCTACACGCAACGGATGCTACATGTCTGCAGGGAGAGTTTGTTAATGCTTATTGCAAGTATTTTGGTTGCTCGGCGGATTTCTTATTTGGGTATACAGATATTCGGACACCTGATGTACAAATTAGAGAAATATGCGAAATTACAGGTTTGTCGGAAGAAGCGGTGAATTGCCTAAAGGATAATAAGCAGGATATTAATGAAGATAATGCCTTTTCATATACGTCTTGGTGGTCAGAACTGCTGAACGGAGATAGCTTTTATGCTATTCCTATGGCGTGGCTGGATTATGCAAGCAGAATTGTAGAGATTTTAGATATTGATAAGCACATTGAAGCTGCAGAAAAAGCAGCATCTGAAGTGGAATTAGATTTAATTACAAAGCTGTTATTAGATGACGACAATCATAAGTCGCTGCGAATTATCAGAAGGGATAAAGAAGATTCTACTCTTGGTGCTCACCATAAAATGCTTTCGTGCATTGAGCATTTTATGAATCAGTACGCTGATCAATGGGCAGAAAAACAGCACCCGAATTACGGGGAAATGTATTATCGAAGTGAACTTAATAAACGAAAAATACTAAAAGCTCATGAAAAGGACATGTAACGTTCCCCTAGGTTGAATAGCTGATTATGATATGAGAATTAAACCGTAGGATGACAGAACACTGACGGCTGGTGGAGACTATTTTCTCTGCTGGCCGTCTTTTTTTGTCTTTTTTCGGCTTTTACCGGAATTATCTCGTCAAAGGGCGCTTAGGAAGATAGAAGGGAGGTGCCTGAGATGAGCACAGAGATGAAAAAAGAATTGCCCTGGTGGCAGAAATACACATTAACACTGAATGAGGCATCTGAGTATTTCGGTATCGGATATAAGAAGCTGAAGCTTTTTGTCCAGCAGCATCCTGAAGAAGACTTCGTCCTCTGGAACGGCAACAGAGCACTGATCAAGCGCGAGCAGTTCGAGAAATACATGGACAGCCAGATGAACGTGATCTGACCGGAAAACTTTTTCAAATTGTTGTGGCAAAAGAGTCATGTCTGTGGTATGCTATTGATACATAGTCGGATACATACTATGTAGTCTACAAATAGCATAGATGAACATGGCTCTCCCAGACAGAAAGGAGACGATGTTTAATGAGCGTAAAGAGACGCGATAATAAGAATCGCATTCTTCGCACAGGAGAGAGCCAGGAAGCGGATGGACGCTATAAGTTCAGATACATCGATGCCAACGGAAAACGCAAGTCTGTGTACAGTTGGAGATTGGTGGCAACGGATAGCATACCAGCCGGAAAAAGAGATAATGCGCCTTTGCGGGAGCAGGAGAAAACCATCAATCGGGATATCGATGATAGTATTGTTCCTGATGGCGGCGGAATGACGGTGCTTCAGCTGGTCAAGAAGTACACAGCTACGAAAACCGGTGTTAAGCACACGACAAAAGCAGGATACGGCACAGTGATCAATCTGTTGGAGAAGGATCCATTCGGGGCAAGGAGAATCGACAAGGTGCGGCTCTCAGATGCCAAGGAGTGGCTGATCAGATTACAGCAGGTTGATAAGAAGAGCTTCTCAACAATCCATACCATCAGAGGTGTGGTGAGGCCGGCTTTTCAGTTGGCTGTGGACGATGATCTTTTAAGGAAGAATCCTTTTGAGTTTCAGATGGTGTCCGTGCTGATCAACGATACCGCTACTCGTGAAGCCATTACAAGAAAACAGGAAAGAACGTTCCTTGATTTTATCAAAAATGATTCGCACTACTGCCGGTATTATGACGGGATGTACATCCTGTTTAAGACGGGGATGCGTATATCGGAGTTCACAGGGCTGACGGTTCATGATCTGGATATGGAGAACAGAACCATCAACATCGACCATCAGCTTCAGAAGACCGGGACATTGGTTTACATTGATACGACAAAGACCTATGCCGGTACCAGAGTGATTCCGATGCAGGACGATGTATATGAAGCATTTGAGCGCATTCTTGCCAGAAGACCGAAACTGAAGGTGGAGCCTATGATTGACGGGTACTCCGGATTCCTTTGGTTCGATAAGGATGGAAAGCCAATGGTGGCGATGCACTGGGAGAAGTACTTCCAGCATGCGGTGGAGAAGTATAATCGCATCTATCGCGTGCAGCTTCCGAAGATCACGCCTCATGTGTGCCGTCACACCTACTGCTCCAATATGGCGAAGTCCGGGATGAATCCGAAGGTGCTTCAGTACCTGATGGGACATTCGGATATCAGCGTCACTCTCAACACCTATACGCATCTGAAATTAGACGACGCAAAGGAAGAGATGGAGAAGCTGGCGCTGAAGGCAGCAGATGCCGAAGAAGAGATGGAAAAGCTGGGCGTGAAGGAAAATGAGCATTCGGTGATAAAACTTCGCCAGAGCAGCTGAAAAGCCTGATGGATAAAGGGCTTGAAAAGCTTTGCAGGCATAGGTGATCGGCAGATGTCAGACGGCATTTGCCGAAAAACGGCAGATTTTTCCGGGTCGGAAGAATTTAGACCAAATGGTCCTGACATGAAAATCTCCGACCGCCGGGAACCCGCATAAATACTGGGTTTCTGGCAATGGTCTAAACTTTGATTCATAGACCATTTTAGACCAGAATTTAGACCTTTTGAAGGAAAAGACATGCCGAGATAAGCCGAAATAAGCCGAGAAACGGTAAAATACCGGAATGCCGGAAATGCCCGTAAAATAAGGAAAAACCGAGATAAATCAAAGGAAAACCGAGATAAATTGGGAGTCAAAATTGATGGTAAAAATATTATTTGTCTGCCACGGCAATATCTGCCGGTCGCCTATGGCGGAATTCATTATGAAGGATATGGTCGAGAAGATGGGAGTCAAGGATGACTTCTATATTGCCTCTGCCGCGACTTCGACTGAAGAGATCTGGGACGGGCAGGGTAATCCTGTGTATCCGCCTGCAAAGAACGAGCTTCTGATGCATGGGATCGGAAGAACACCTTATACCGACTTCAGTAAGAAGAGGGCGGTGCAGGTCTCAAAGGCCGATTATGATAAATATGACTATATCCTCTGCGCAGAAGAGCGGAATATCAGGAACACCATGCGCATAACAGGCGGTGATCCGGATAATAAGATCATGAGGCTGCTGGATTTCTCGGATAATCCGAGGAATATCGCGGATCCGTGGTATACAGGTGTGTTTGACATCACATATAGTGACATAGAGGAGGGCCTGAAGGCATTTCTTAAGCACCTTGGATACGAAGTACGCTGATTTGCAACAGAATAACTGTTGGTGTATCATTAAAGAGCCGAAAGGCTCTTTTTTGTGATGCGTTATTGACAAGTAAAGTTTATATGAAAAACACTCAATTCAGACCAAAAACCAATAACCTGTCGCTCGTATGGGAGAAAATCAATACAGTCATTGAGCGTGACCTGGCTCTGATCCTGATTATCATGACAGTCGGGCTGCTTCATTCTGACCAGTATGGCATGAGAGGCTTTCCGCTGCCGTGGTTATCCCCGTCTCAGAGTACACATATGCATAGCAGCATCGGTGCATTCATAACATCACTTCTGTGTGCTGCAATCATGGTTGCTGTCGGTGAGATACTTAATGCTGTTCTCAGAAGAGGCTCAGAGCCGACTGCTTTCAGAAGCCCTTCCTCGCATACATCAGTATACGCCAATACATATGACGATACTCAGGAATTCCAGGATATTCCGGACACCGGTGCTTTCGAAAGCAAGGATACACGCAATTACAGCAAGGCTCTTCAGAAGAACCAGAAGCTGTTCAGGAAGGTTGAAGAAACTATCAATAAGCCTCCTGTGCGTACAAAATATGTGATGGGCCATGGTGAGAAGATCGTTCTGAGAATAGTTCTTTCCATATTTGCAGCTTCAATTATTATTATTGGCGTGATATCGGGAGCGGTGTTCACACATAACGGCCTGGACGATGATATAGCAACGGATGATTATGATACAGAATATACGGAAGACTCCTCTGATGACTACGGCAGCCTGATCGGTACGCCGTTCTTCGATGATGATGAGTATCTTCAGGATGAATGTGACAGGATCATCGGGATGCTTATAGACGAAGATGAGGAAGGCCTTTCGGAGATAGGAGAAGGCGATGCGGATGCTCTTATCCGCATTGCTGACTGGGGCAGCGCTGAATACGTTCGCGACTACCGCTTCGCTGTTTCAGAAGACCCCGATCAAGGATTTATCAGGTTCCTTGTCACATCCGGAGATAAAAAGTATATGCTGGGACTCAAGTTTGAGGGTGACGGACTTGCGACTGATGAAAGCAAGGCTGTTGTGACAGGTGTCACAGCATGTCCGCACACTCCGTGGGAAGAACTGGATCCTGAAGACGAAGATTACTGGAATGATCTGGAGAACAAAGTAGAAGAACAGAGTGCTACGGTCGGCAATGCCGATTTCATGGGCTACAGCATACTGACATGGTAGCGGGGCATAAGCATGAAGAAGAGAAGACGCAGACTTCCGAATGATTTTCTCATACTCATTATAATCGCGGAGCTGTTCGCAATCTCTTTCTCATGCACTGAAATAGTCACAGAATCCACTGAGAGGACGATAGACCGCAGAACAGCCGCTATAACGGAGACCAGCACTTCGTATCTTATAGACCCGACAGAAGCCGTTGCCAAGGGTAAGGAGGCCTACGATATCTGGTGGGAGGAAGAGCACCGCTGGAAGGGTCCGGTCCTGTCCAAGGGAAGAGGGGTCAACTACGGGCCGTCAGGCAAGGAGACGTACTATAACCTCAACATGAGCGGTGTGGTCAATATCATGCGCAGCATGGGCTATACCGGTGAATACTGGGTAAGAGATGACGGATGCAAAATGCTCGGCGAATATATCATGGTCGCTGCCAATCTCAATCTCAGGCCGAGAGGTTCCATCGTGGAGACATCGCTTGGTGATGCTATCGTCTGCGACACAGGGGGCTTTGCAAAGAGAAACCCTACACAGATCGACGTTGCTGTTACCTGGTAGATGATCTCAGATATTATTTATTATAATTGTGGAAAATACTGACGGTTTCTGCTACAATTGACAGGACGTTCAGATTAATACCGTTAAAACAGGCCTGCCGTATGATGCGGCGGCTATAATACATAGATGGAGAGTAGAGAGAATCAATGAGCAGAAACAAAAACAACAGACAGGCCGCTCAGTACGGCTATAACAGACAGTCCAAGGGCTATCAGCAGAATCTGTACAAGCAGAGACTGAAAGAGGAGAACATCAAGGCTCCTAAGAACACTCTGACAGAGAAGAAGCTCAGAACGATCGCTATCGTTGCCGGCATCGTATGGCTGGTACTTACAATTGCGCTGATTTTCGCATTTAAATGGTGGGGACTCTTCGCAGGTCTCGTTGTCGGCCTTATTGCAGTAGGCGGAGCTTACCTCTATCTCAGAAGCAAGCAGAATGAGATGATCGCTTACTACAAGAAACTCGGAATGACAGAGGACATGTACATCAACGAGCTGAAGAAGAGGGGAACAGACCCTAAGCAGCTCGAGTACACACGTAAGGTCTGGCGCAAGGTCAAGGTAGACTAAGCACAGAAGCGCTGCACATGCAGCTGATCGAAGGTAAAACAATACCGCATTACCATGGAGGTAATGCGGTATTTATTTTGCATGTATGGAATTCTACATCAATTAGCTATTCTACGCGCATGATGTTCTCAATGGATTTTACTACATCATCCTGCGTGATTCGGTTAAGAGCGCTCTCAAGGTTCGACTTCTCCGTAGGGAAGAGGATGAATATGAGAGGCACTACGATCTCTCCATCGAGCTCGTGAGGATACTTCTGCTGGATGACCTCGATGCTTATGCCGTATTCACCGAGTACTGTGGTGATCTTGCCGAGTACACCGGGCTGATCTGCTACTGTCATGCGGACGTAGTACTTGTTAGTTCCTTCACCGGCAAATTCAAGACCTGAATCGTAGCGGAGCTGCGGAACTATATCGTATGCTGAGTCTTTCTCGAGTTTTCTTGCAACACCGATGACATCACCGAGCACAGCGCTTCCTGTCGGAAGAGGACCCGCACCGCGGCCGTAGAACATAAGGTCGTCTACTGCGTTGCCGTTGATGAATACCGCATTGAACTCATTATTTACTGAAGCAAGTGGGTGGCTGACAGGAACGAGGGCAGGCTCAACATTGCCGTATACTTTGCCGCCGGATTTCTGAGCGCTGGCGAGCAGTTTGATCCTGTAGCCGGCCTCTGTTGCAAATGAGATGTCTTCGCTGCTTACAGAGGTGATTCCCTGAGTAGGGATGACATCAGGAGCTGCAGATGTACCGAAGATGAGGGAAATGAGAATCGAAAGTTTGTTCGCGGCATCAATTCCTTCAACATCTGCGGTAGGATCTGCCTCTGCAAAGCCCTTGGCCTGTGCGTCTTTAAGAACTTCTGCATAGTCCTTTCCGTATTCACTCATCTGTGTGAGGATATAGTTCGTTGTTCCGTTGAGTATGCCGTGGACCTCATTGAACTCGTTAGAAAGCAGGGCAGTGGTGACTGATGTAAGGATAGGTATACCGCCTGCAACAGCCGCTTCAAATCTGAGAAGCACATGGTTCTCCTGTGCAAGAGCTGCGAGCATTGGCCCGTTGGCAGCTATGGCTGCCTTGTTTGCTGTTACAACGCTCTTGCCGTTTGAGAGAGCCTGAGCCATGTACGTGGTAGCCGGCTCTATGCCACCTATGAGCTCAACTACTATGTCTATATCCGGATCATTCAGGATCTCATTGACATCAGTCGTGTACTTCTCCTTAGGGATGTCTATGCCTCTGTCCTTAGCTGGATTTCTGTTGAGGATCTTAACGATCTCGATATCCAGGCCCGTAGTCTCAGCGATCTTCTGATGATTCATCTCAAGCGCCTGATAAGTGCCTTTACCGATATTGCCGATACCGAGCATTCCGACTTTTATTATCTTTCTCATACCAATACCTTTCTGTCTTCTTATATATGCATATATTCTGTAATAATTATTTTCTGTACGAATCCGAGTATATCATATTCAGAGAGATATTTCTGCGAATGACGTGCCGTGTTATAATCATAACAATGGGGGAGAATAAGACATGGAATTTATTATAGAAATAGCAGTTTATCTGCTCTTCGCGGTAGGTATCACTCTGATACAGTGGTGCATCAGACATAAGGAAATAACGGCTGCAATGATCATCGTGGTGCTGATGATCATTGATGTCTTCGTGTGGATGAAACTGCACGGGATCATCTGATAAGAAGGTACAAGGGATATGGACGATAAGAGAACAGTTGATTTTGAGATAAATGAGAAGATCCGCAGCGAGGCGATTGAAGAATATATTGATAAAAAGTCATTCAGTCAGACGGAATCTCAGAAGCGCACATTTAAAAAAGCCTATCTGTTCATAATAATCATAATGTGCATTATTGCGCTTACTGTCGTGATATTGGTGACCAGCATAGGAGATAACACTTTCGCGATCGCATTTGCCTCCGTATTCGCATTGAGCTTCACCATGATCGCAGTCATAATGAGCATCATACTTGTGAAGTTCTCTTCAACGAACAATGTGAAAAATCTGAAGGATTCTCTGCGTAAGGATTTCGAACGGACGACATACCGGATTGAGGACGGATATCTGATCCGGGAATACGAGGGCGACAAGAGAAAGACCAGGAAGTACGATCTGAAGAAAATATACTATCCGGACAAGGAAGGCGATATCGGTACATTTGAATATAAAAATGAGACGGTCGAATATATTGATTTCTATGAACCGTCCCTGTATGAGACTCTGAAAGAGATCACAGAAGAGAGACAGACAGAAATAAATAATTAAATAATAAATGTGATATGCAATGCAGCCTCCGCACAGTCTTAGATGGCAAGGGAGGCTGTTTCTCTGACATACAACTATTCCTAAAATCATAATTTTCGGAATAGTTAAAACAGAAAAGCCCTGAAAACACTGAATTATGCAAAATCCAGTAGTTTCAAGGCTTTGAGGTCTCTCCCGGTTTCAAGGAGACAATCAACTATATAAATAATATAATTTTAAAGAATAGTCTGCAGCACACATACTGTATCCTTTCCACTGCATGTGTGCTGTTTATTTATATCGTTACCAGGTTTCCTGACTTGTCCAGTGAATATATCACAGGCATATTATTACTGCGTGCTGCAACGTTCTTTCTGTGGCACTGGAAATCTGATTCATAATCAAGTCTGTCAAGTACAGCCTGTCTTATATAATCGGATACTTTCATATCACGGCTGGCTGCGAAGTCTTTTATATATTTCTCGTCCTGCGGAGTAAGCTTGATTGAAATGATCATAATTTACGTCTCCTTGTATTATTGAAATCCTGCGCTGAATGCGACAGATAAAATCGAAATTTTGTTCGTTATTATTCTGAGAGGTTTTTTGAAAACCCGGTCAGTACTGCCGGGATGCATTTGCAGTATGACCGGGATCCCAAATAAAACACACTATCCTAGAAATACATACCGCGGAGGTACATAATGCTAGCTGATCAGTATACAGGGACGAATATCATGTCGCCCGGCTGTATGTCATTGACATTCACATCGTTGGTCTCACAGATCTCACCGATGATTGATCTGATGCTCCTTCCTGAATCAGGATTGCACTCTTCTGCGATGTCCCACAGATTGTCTCCTTCGTGGATAACGACCTGCTTGTATGTCTTTACTGCGGCAGCATCAGCTCTGCCTGCACCGATGATGCTGTATCCTGCGAATACGATGATCATGATGCTGATAAGTACGAATAAAAAGAATCTTACCGGATTCACGATTCTGATATGCTTTGTCTTCTTCATTTCTCCACCTGCAACTTTCTGTATCTGCGCTGCTCCGAATCGCTTCGAAACATCTGTTCTTATTTGGTATATCTGGATTATAAACGTTTGTTCGAATGATGTCAAGGGAAATATGAACAAAAGTTCTAAAAATATTTTTCGCTTTTTTCCAACACAAAACTCCGGCCCTGAAAGCCGGAGTTTTCAACGCTTTGAGCGTTTTGCGCATTTCAATTATATGCGCTATATTTCCACTTTTTCGTCTGTAAATGCCTCTCTCCAGGCATCTTCCTTACCGTCTCTGAGGTCATCAAGATTGTACGGTGTAGCCTGATACAGATAATAATTGAGCCAGTTTGAGAACAGAAGATTGGCGTGACTCCTCCACCTGAACAGTATCCCCTGCTCCGGGTCATCGTTCCTGAAGTAGTTCTTCGGAACACCGATCTTACGGCCAAGACGGATATCTCTGAAGTATTCGTCGGCCAGAGTGTTCTTGTCATATTCCTGATGCCCGAGCAGGAATATCTGCCTTCCGCTGTCGGTCGCGATTATATGCGGACCTACCTCCGGAGATGCTGCAAGGATCCTGAGCTCAGGATGCTTCTCTATGTCTTCGGTCCTGATCTCAGTATGTCTTGAATGCGGAGCCCAGAAGAACTCATCGAATCCTCTCAGAAGCGGACTGTGCGCTCTCAGGGTCTCCATCTCGTATACTCCGAAGACCTTGTCACACAGGACGTGCTTCTGGATACCATAGTAATAGTACAGAGCCGCCTGGGCGCCCCAGCAGATGAACATGCTGCTGTAGACATGAGTCTTCGCGAATTCGAACAGACTGCAGAGCTCATCCCAGTAGTCGACCTGCTCAAAAGGCATCCTCTCGACCGGTGAACCTGTCAGGATCATCCCGTCGAAGTATTCGTCCCTGAATTCATCCAGGGTCGTGTAAAACGACTGCATGTGTTCCTGCGATACGTGAGTCGAGGTATGTGAATCCATGCCAACGAGCTTCATCTCGATCTGCAGCGGGCTGTTCGCAAGAACGCGCGCCAGCTGAGTCTCTGTCGCTATCTTGGTCGGCATCAGATTGACGATGATGACCTTGAGCGGACGGATATCCTGTGAATCTGCCCTGGCTCTGTTCATTATGAATATATTCTCGTCCTTGAGGCTTCCTGCTGCAGGAAGCTGGTCAGGAATTATCAGCGGCATTTTACCCCTCCTTGATCCTATCAGATGCTTTCGCTACCTGACTTTATTGAGTGCCTGATCGAGATCGGCAATGATGTCGTCTGCGCTCTCAAGACCGACTGACAGTCTTATGAGGCCAGGATCGATTCCTGCGGCGAGCTGTGCTTCCTCAGAAAGCTGTCTGTGAGTAGTGCTTGCAGGATGCAGAACGCTCGTGTGGATGTCTCCGACGTGGACTACGATGCTGCAGAGTTCGAGGTTCTCAAGGAACTTCTCCCCTGCAGCTCTTCCGCCCTTTACGCCAAAACTCATGACAGCGCTGGCGCCCTTAGGCATGTACTTCTGAGCGAGATCATAGTACTTGTCACCCTTAAGGCCCGGATAGATTATCCAGTCGACCAAAGGATGCTGTGACAGGAACTCAGCAACTGCCTGCGCATTCTTAACATGTCTTTCCATCCTCACATCGAGAGTCTGGAGACCCTGATGAGTGAGATATGCATTCATCGGTGACATCGTGCAGCCGAGGTCTCTTACAAGAACGGCCTTAAGGCGTGTGCAGAATGCCGCATCGCCAAAGCTCTCATAGAAGTTGAGCCCGTGATAGCTCTCGTCAGGAGCTGCCATGCTCGGATATTTGAGGCTGCCGTCATCATTCTTTACAGTCCAGTCAAAATTTCCGCCTTCAATTACACAGCCGCCGATGCTGGTGCCGTGACCGTCTGCGAATTTTGTCGTTGAATGCGTGACTATATTCGCTCCCCACTCTATCGGACGAAGAAGTGCCGGAGTCGGGAAAGTATTGTCAACGATCAGAGGAACTTCCATGGCAGAAGCAGCCTTTACGAACTTCTCGAGATCAAGTACGGTGAGCGCCGGATTGGCGATCGTCTCACCGAAGAGGACTTTGGTATTAGACCTTTTCAGCGCAATAATATCCTCAAGAGGCATATCCTGATCGAAGAATTCAACATCGATCCCCAGCTTGCGGAGTGTGACGTTGAAGAGATTGTATGTGCCGCCGTATATGTTGGTCGCGCTTAGAATGTGGTCGCCGGCTTCGCAGATGTTGAGTATTGCGATCATATTCGCCGACTGGCCGGATGAAGCAGCCATGCCTGCAGTGCCGCCTTCAAGAAGCGCCATTTTCTGCTCCAGGGCATCCACTGTCGGGCTTCCGAGTCTGGCATACATATGGTTCGGACTCTCCAGATCGAAGAGCTCAGCCACATCATGTGCATTATAGTATCTGTAAGTCGTGCTCTGCACTATAGGAAGATTCTGAGGCTGAGCGCTCTCAGCCTTATATGCTCCATGCACGCATCTTGTTTCAAAACCCATATCCTTCATCTGTTTAGCCATTTACACACCTCCTGTCCCGGAATCTGCTGTTATCAAATATTTTTACAATTCTACAATCAATCCGGATTTCAGTCCATACTTTCAGGCAAGAAAAAAGTGCTCTGCACGGAGAGCACATATAATCTGAACGCAACTTTAACTTAAAGGCTGCTATTCTTTAGTCAGGTCAGTGAATTCCGCACCTATAAATTCTGCGAGGATCTCAGGTGAAAGAATGATCTGGACTCCCCTTTTGCCCGCTGAAAAGTAGATCTTATCGAAAAGAACTGCCGTCTCATCTATGTATGTCGGGTACTGTTTCTTCATTCCTATAGGAGAACAGCCACCGCGGATGTATCCGGTCAGGTCGAATATCTCCTTGACGTGGATCATCTCGATTTTCTTGTTGCCTGAAGCGTGTGCGGCCTTCTTGAGGTCGAGTTCTGCTGCCGATGGGATGACAAATACGAATAAATTATTATCGTCATTTCGCGTTACAAGCGTCTTGAATACCTCATCTGCGGATACTCCGAGCTCTTCAGCGGCGTGAACACCGGAAAGATCGGACTCATCTACCGCATACTCCCCCATTTCGTACTCTATACCGGCTGCATCGAGCTGCCTCATTGCATTGGTCTTGTCTATTTTCTGTTTTTTAGCCATATTACACCTTTACTGATCGAGCTGCTCGTCCTTCTTTTCGAGGTCATCGAGCATTGCTATAAGCTGTTTCCTCTTGATGAAACATATTATCAGGATGACTGCAACAACTGCAGCAAGTATTCCTATAGCCGCATAATTTCTGCTGCTGATGAAATATCCTGTCAGCAGGCTCCCGAGCATCCCGGGAGATCTTCCGATCGTGGAGACTATCAGGAACGGTCTGATCCGCATGTTGGAGATGCCTGCGACATATGCAACGAGGTCCTTCGGAATACCTGGGATCAGATATATCAGAAGGACTGCAGTCAGCCCTTTTCCGCTGTTCAGCTTGCGGTGGTAGTCATTGACCTTTTCTGCCCCGAATATGGTCTCAAGAGCATCTTTTCCAAGCACTTTGGCTATGTAGAACGCAATGAATGCACCTATAAAAGCTCCGCCTATAGATATCAGATACCCCTTCAGAACTCCGAACAGATAGCTTGCTGCGAGCTGTATCGGCTGTCCCGGCAGGATGCAGATGATTACCTGCAGTATCTGCATTCCTATAAGTACAGCAGCTGCATGCCCCTTGTACTGCATGATGAATTCAGGCAGGTCTGCGAGCCACTCCTTGTTGAAAAGTGTATCCCTGCACGTGAAGAACAGGATCACCGGAAGTCCGACGATTATGAAGATCAGTATTGCCAGCTTGATGTATGCAAATCTTTTCTTTCTGTTCTCCATGACAGTGTCATTCCTGTATATTCAGCATGCCCTTCTTATACAGCGTATCGAGACTCTTGATGACTCCGTATCTGGAGTGCTCATATGTAAGTCCGCCCTGGAAGTAAGCGATATAAGGCTCTCTCAGAGGCGCATCGGCACTGAGCTCGATGGATGATCCCTGAACGAAAGCGCCGGCCGCCATGACGACCTGATCCTGATAGCCAGGCATATCCCATGGTACCGGAGATACGTATGCATCCACAGGCGAAGCAGCCTGTATAGCCTGGCAGAAAGCGACTGTCCTGTCAGGATCAAGGAACTTGATAGCCTGTATGATATCGCTTCTCGGAGCCATTGCAGGAGGCATGACCTCGAAACCAAGGCTGTCGTAAACTACACCTGCGAGCATAGCGCCCTTGACAGCTGCATTTACGACTTTAGGTGCGAGGAACATTCCCTGCAGCACGTGGCGGTTCTGACCGTATGTGAGACCGCATTCAGCGCCTATTCCCGGGCATGTCAGCCTGTAGGAGATCTTTTCTATGAGATCCTCCCTTCCTACGATATATCCGCCGGAAAGAGCTATTCCGCCGCCCGGATTCTTGATAAGCGAGCCTGCCATGACATCTACTCCGAAGTCTGTCGGCTCGATAGTATCCACGAATTCACCGTAGCAGTTGTCGAGCATGACTATGATCGAAGGATCTATCTCATGCACCATCTCGGTGACTTTGCGGATGCTGTCTATGGATATAGCCGGTCTCCAGTCGTATCCCGTGGATCTCTGCATCGCGACTACTCTTGTCTTATCGGTTATCGCTGCCCTGATCGCATCCAGATCCGCGTCAAGGTCATCGTTGAGTGCGACTTCATTGTAAAGGATGCCGTAGTCAAGAAGAGTTCCGCTGAATGTACCGTCACTGTACTTGCCTATGACAGTTTCCAGAGTGTCATACGGAGATCCGGTCACTTCAAGAAGCTCATCACCCGGCTTGAGGATGCCGAAGAGCGTGGTCGCTATGGCATGCGTACCGTTTACTATATTCGGCCTTACAAGAGCGGCCTCGGTGTTGAATATCGAGGAGTATACCCTCTCTACTGCGGCACGTCCCGGATCATCGTAGCCGTATCCGGTGCTCCAGTCAAAATGAGTCGCGTTTATGTGGTTCTCCTGAAATGCTCTCAGCACTTTCATCTGGCATATTGCGCAGATATCGTCGAGTTCCGAGAATCTGTCAGCGAGTTTTGCCTCGGCAGCCTCTACGATGCCTAGCACCTCAGGAGCAATGTGAAATTCGTTTATTAGATAATTTCTGTAAGTATTATTCATTATAGTTGATCTGATTCTGAATAAACTGAAATCATTTGCACAAGCGAGTATTCCGCAGAAAGCGCAGGTATTGCAGAATTAGCTTTCGAGGACGCGAGCGTTGCAATGATTTCAGTTTTTAAAATAACGTACTATTCTTCCGTGCGCTCTATCTCCCACTCCATGTCGTTGACGAGATCGCGCTTTACATTCATCTTGTGCTGTGCATACAGCTGTGTAGTCGTGACCTGCTCGTGGTCGAGAAGTGCCTGCACATCATATATGGAATTGCCGCGCCCTATAAGTGATGTCGCAGCTGTGGCCCTGAGCTTGTGCGGGCTGTATCCTGCATCGCGGGATGTCCCGAGTGCGATGGACGTGTATTTCTTTACGAGCTCGCGTATCGCTCTCTCTGTGATGCGCTTGCCCTGAAGTGACAGGAAGAGAGCATCCTCAGAGGCCGTATTCTGGGCTATGACGGCTTTTCTCTCGGTGATTATGTAATCAGTCACCGCCATTACCACAGAGCGGTTAAGAGGCATTACAGACTCTTTGCCCCTCTTGCGGTAGATCTTGAACTCCCCTCTTGTGAAGTTGAAAGAGGATACGTTGAGCTGCTGAAGCTCGCTGAGTCTTAGCCCGTATGTCACAAAGAGCATCAGTATGGCCTTATCTCTCAGCTTGGTTTTCTCCCAGTAGACCTTCTCGTGGTCAGTCAGACCTGTCCCGTTAGTGACAGCATCGAGCATTACCATGACTTCGTTGTCCTGAAGAGCT
Source organism: Anaerovoracaceae bacterium (assembly GCA_045540775.1). Taxonomy (GTDB): domain Bacteria; phylum Bacillota; class Clostridia; order Peptostreptococcales; family Anaerovoracaceae; genus Crickella. Next base: position 33,451 of record JAZQHU010000061.1, read on the forward strand.
TTGATTTCCCTCTCGCCAGGCTTCTGTACCCTTATAGGGTCAAACCCATCGGTTATATTGCGTTCGATGATACCATCCCTGTAAAGCTGCTTGAAGAGGACAGACACTGAAGACTTCTTGCGTGAGAGAGTCTTGTTGTTGTTCTCATACATTGTAACAGTTTTTCCGTCATCAACCCTGTACCTGCGGCAGTAATCGATGAAGAGGTTCACGTCAGCAGCCTCGATATTGTTCAGCTCCTCTGACGTTATATTCTTCGTCTCTTCCGCCTCCGTCAGATCGGTCTCATTGATGAGATAATTGAAGAAAAACTTCACATCATGAAGATAAGCAAGCCTTGTCATCGGGAGAACGTTACCCTTCAGATATATGAAGTATGAACGGAGAAATGAAGGAAGCTCCTTCTGTATGCTCTCGCACTCCATGTAGATATCGTTCTCTTTTTCAACGATGTTGTCCGGCTTGCCGCTCTTGTTATGAGATCTGAATTTTTTGCTGTCCTGAGTGGTCTTCATTGCCTGATATATCAGCCGCTATTCAGCGCTTTTTGATGCGAGGATCCTGTCAACAATCTGACCTACGGTATCACCCTTTCCGATCTCGATCCAGCGTGCAAAAGGATAGCGCTTCAGCCATGTAATCTGGCGTTTTGCGTAGTGGCGTGTGTTCTTGCGGATCTCCTCTACCGCGGTTTCAAGGTCATACTCTTCGTTGATGTATCCGAGCATCTCCTTGTATCCGATGGCCTTCATGGCAGGCGTGCTCAGATTGTATCCGCGTCCGAGAAGTCCCAGCACCTCGTCAACGAGGCCGTTTTCGAGGAGCTTCAGGACACGTCTGTTGATCCTGTCATACAGCCACTCACGCTCCATGTTGAGCGCGATGAGCCTGAACTCGTATTTCGGGTTAAGGGTCAGCTCAGAGAGGTCTCCGATGCCGTGGCCTTCCTCGTAAGCCTCGATGGCTCTTATGATCTTGCGTGTGTTGTTCGGGTGGATCCTGGATGCGGATTCAGGATCGAGCGCAGCAAGATACTGGTGCATGTATTCTGCACCGTTTGACTCCGCCATCTCTTCAAGCTCCTGCCTGCGCTGAGCGTTGCCCTTGCTTCCGGCAAAACTCATGTCGTACAGGATCGAGTTCAGGTACAGTCCTGTACCGCCGCATACGATCGGTGTCTTTCCGCGCGAAATGATGTCGTCAATGACTGTGATGGCGAGCTTCTGGTATGTCGCAACAGTCATGTTGTAATCCGGCTCGACGATGGAATAGAGATGGTGTCTGATCTTCTTCATCTCTTCCTCAGGCGGCTTTGCGCTGCCTACATCCATATATTTATACAGCTGGACAGAGTCGCAGTTTACGATCTCGCCGCCTATGCGCTTTGCCAGATAGAAAGCTATTATGCTTTTGCCTACGGCTGTAGGCCCTGCGATTATATAAACAGTGTTCTTTCCCATAAAAGACTTCCTTGTTATTTTCTTCTGAATGATCTTTCGATCTCGTATCTTGTGTACCTTATGAAGGTCGGTCTGCCGTGCGGACAGCAGTACGGATTGCTGCACGCCGCAAGGTCGCTTATGAGTCTGTCGATCTCAAGCTGCGAGAGCTTCTCATTGGCTTTGACAGCTGATTTGCATGACTTCATTATGAGCTTGTCTATGACAGTATCGTTTCTGCCGGAATGCTCCTCGAGGCCCTCAAGATAGGCTCTGGCAAAAGATTCCGCTTCCGAGAGCTCCATGTATGAAGGTATCCCGCGTATTACGAAGGTGTCTGCGCCGAAATCCTCGATATCGAAACCGGCCTGTGTGAGCGGATCAAGCCACTCCCTGCTCATATAGTATACATCAGCACTCACATTTATTGTGACAGGTGTGAGAATTGGCTGGGTGAATTTTTTACCACTCAGGTAGTTTCCGGTAAACTTCTCGTAGAATATTCTCTCATGAGCCGCATGCTGGTCGAAGAGATATACAGTGTCTTCCGACTGCATGACTATGAAAGTGTCAAAGAGATATCCCTTATATACGAGGTCGCCAAAACTGAACTGCTGACGTACAGGCTCTTCGATATGCGGCATCCATGTGAATGAACCGCTGTCTTCTTTGCTGCTGTTATCCTCTGGGACCTGCGGAGTGCTTTCAGAAGCAGCCTCTGCCTTTTCCTGTGCAGGTGCTGCTGGTTTTTCCCTGACTATACTGCCAAGGAACTCTCTTATAGATGACTGTTCGCCGGTATAACCCGGTTTTTCTGCTGACGAGGCATACGGCCTCGCAGCATGGCTCCCCGCCTTTTTCAGTCCCCTGTCTTCATGAAGAGGTGCGGTACCGACAGGTGCAAAGGTCTCTGTTTCATTATCCATGGAAGAAAGCACCTGCTCAGATGCTTTTTCAGCAGCATCCTTTGCCGGCAGCCCTGCAGGCACTGACTCTCTTGTCATCATCGCCGCGTTGACTGCAGCTGAGATATCTGCTACTATCTCTGCTTCCTTAAGGAACTTGATTTCGCGCTTGCCCGGATGAATGTTGACATCTATCTCTGAAGGCTCGGCATCTATGAACAGGATTGCTACAGGATGTCCTGAGAAGATACGTCCGTCGTATCCGTTCAGGAGACCCTTTTCTATTACCTTGCTGTCAACAAGTCTTCCGTTGACGAAGAATAGCTGTCCCCTTCTTGTGCTCTTGGTCGTACCCGGGTCGGATACATATCCGCTGACGTGTTCACCGGAAACAGGAATAAGCCCGGCGTGATCAGCGTCAGGGTAAAGCGTCTGGATCGTGTGCAGCGCATCACCGTCTCCCGCAGTCGTGAAAACGGTCTCGCCGTTCTTTATCATCATGAAGCGGACTGATGGATAGCATACCGCGTACTGCTGTATGAGCTCGATGACGGCACTTCCTTCTCTTGAGTCAGTTCCCATGAACTTGCGTCTTGCAGGAGTATTGTAGAAGAGGTCCTCAGCTACGATAGTGGTTCCCTTGTTGGCGCCGGCAGTCTCCTTGGAGATGACTTTGCCGCCGTGCATTATGAGCCTTATGCCCGCATTGTTGTCTGCTGTCCTCGTGACAAGAGTCAGCCTCGAGACTGCAGCAATGCTGGCAAGTGCTTCACCTCTGAAACCGAGAGACTGGATGTTGTCAAGGTCTGCTATGCTGCTTATCTTGCTTGTCGCATGCCTCAGAAAAGCTGTCTCAGCCTCCTCAGGCGCTATGCCGCATCCGTCGTCGGTGACCCTTATATATGCTTTGCCTCCGCCTCTTATCTCAACGATGACAGAATGTGCACCTGCATCGATGGAGTTCTCAACGAGCTCCTTTACTGCTGAAACAGGTCTCTCAATGACTTCACCCGCAGCGATTTTATCCGCAATGAATTTGTCGAGTACTCTGATCATTTAGTCTCTCCCGCATCTCTGACTTCGTCTATAAGGTCCTGAAGCGTATTCAGGGCAGCGACAGGAGTCATGACGTTTATGTCCAGGCTCCTGATCTTATCTATTACTTTGCCGTACCTGTCAGGCTCTTCGCGCAGCTCAGCCATGCTGAATCCCTCAGGGATGAATGACATCTGTACACTTCTGCCTTCTTCAGGCGTCTTTCCGGACTCAAGCTCTCTCAGCTTGATCCTGGCTGCTTTTCTTATTTCCTCAGGAACACCGGCTATTCTTGCAACATGTATTCCGTAGCTCTTGCTGGCAGGTCCGTCCACGATATTGTGTAGGAATATGACATCGGATCCGTCCTCGCTGACAGCGACGGACAGGTTCTGTATATTATCATGCTCGTCAGCGAGCTCGGTAAGCTCATGGTAATGAGTCGCGAACATAGTTCTGACCCTGTGTGCAGGATCGGAAAGATATTCTACTGTTGACCATGCGATGGACAGTCCGTCGAATGTGCTCGTGCCCCTTCCTATTTCATCGAGGATGATGAGGCTCCTGTGAGTGGAATTGCGGAGTATGCCTGCGAGCTCACTCATCTCAATATAGAAGGTCGACTGACCGTATGAGAGATTGTCTGAGGCACCTATCCTTGTAAATATCCTGTCGACGGCACCTATGACAGCGGACTCGGCAGGCACGAAGCAGCCTATCTGAGCCATGAGTACGATGACGGCAGTTTGCCTCATGTAGGTGGATTTACCTGACATATTAGGACCGGTGATTATCAGCATGCTCCTTGAATCCATGTCAAGGAGTGTGTCATTGGACACGAACATGCCTGCACCGAGCAGCTGCTCCACTGCAGGGTGTCTGCCCTTTCTGATATCAATTACATCGCCGTCATTGACGACCGGCTTTACATAGCCGTTGTCCGAAGCGACTTTAGCGAATGAGATGAGTACATCAAGCGAAGCCACTGCAGCAGAAGCCTTCTGAAGATCAGGGATCTGCGGCTCGATGGACGACCTTATCCTGCGGAACTCCTCATACTCGAGCTTGTTTATCTTGGTCTCTGCACTGAATACGAGGTTCTCCTTCTCCTTGAGCTCAGGAGTGATGTATCTTTCGTTGTTGACAAGAGTCTGCTTTCTGATGTAGTCATCCGGGACCTGATCAGTGAAACTCTTGCTGACATCTATATAGTAGCCGAATACCTTGTTGTATCCGACCTTGAGGGTCCTGATGCCCGTCCTTTCCTTCTCGCTGTTCTCAAGCCCTGCTATCCAGGCCTTGGCATCTGCGATGGAGTCCTTGAGTGCATCAAGCTCCTCAGAATATCCTTTTCTTATAAGTCCGCCTTCTGTAATAACGTGCGGCGGATCTTCGCATATAGCCCTGTCTATCATCTGATAGAGGCTGTCAAAATCCCCTATATCCCCTGCGATATCCGTAAGCATCGGAGCGTCGAGATATGAGAGCTGTTCTGTTATATCCGGAAGCTGGCCGAGCGTAGTCTTGAGAGCAATGAGGTCTCTGGCATTCGCCCTGCCGGCAGCGATAGCGGCTGTCAGCCTCTGGAAGTCATATACATTTCTCAGGGATACGGATATATTGTTTGCGATCACAGGGGAATCCTTGAGTGCCTGAACAGCATCGAGGCGACTGTTAATGAGCACCGGATCCTTCAGAGGCTCTCTGAGCCACTGCTTCAGAAGCCTTCCGCCCATTGCGGTCTTCGTTTTGCCCAGAACACCGAGAAGAGAACCCTTGACGTCGTGATCGTAGATGGTCTCAAGAAGCTCGAGATTCCTCATAGTGGACCTGTCGAGCTGCATGTGGCTGCCGCGCTCTCTTATGACGAGATTTCCGAGCTGTGATGGATCTCCCTTCTGCATGTCTGTAAGGTACATGAGAAGTGAGCCTACAGCGCTGATCATCTCATCCCTGCCCTCAAGATCGAGAGGTACGAGCGATGTCATGCCAAAATGGCTCAGTACCATCTCCCTGCATGGTTCTGAGCGGTAATACGAAGGGTCTACTGAATTGATGTAAGGTGTTATGAAGCGCTCTTCGAGAGCAGCAGTGACCTGCTCACTTATATCCCCTGAAACAACGATCTCGCGGATCCCGTTGACGGAGAGCTCGTTGGCAAGGATGCTCATGGACTCATCATCATCGAATTCGTCAGCGATGAGTTCACCTGTTGAGATATCCGCAGTCGCAACAGCGGTATGCCCGTTATTAATGCAGAGGGACGCGATATAGATATTGTCTTCACGCGAAGAAGCATCGCTGAGGTCGAGTGTGCCAGGTGTATATACCCTGGTAATCTCTCTTTTAACGATGCCCTTTGCCTCCGCAGGGTCTTCCATCTGCTCGCAGATGGCTACCTTGTGGCCATTTTTGACAAGTCTGACTATATATGATTCTGCTGCGTGATGAGGAACTCCGCACATCGGAGCCCTCTCTTCGAGGCCGCAGTTGCGGCCGGTGAGCGTAAGTTCGAGTTCACGAGATACCAGTATGGCATCGTCGAAGAACATTTCGTAGAAATCCCCCAGACGGAACATAAGGATGGTGTCCTTATAGTCTTCCTTGATCCTGAGATACTGCTGCATCATCGGTGACAGTTTTTCCTGTGCCACTGAAATACCCCTTTTCCGGTCAGAAGAGACCGGCATCTGATATACGAGTGTTAACGAATCTAAAAAACTGTAGGGGGAGAATCTCCCCCTACCGCCTTTGTAAAGTGTAATTCAATCAATACTGATCAACTACTTGCCCTGCTTTGCGTTGTAAGCTTCAACGCCCATCTTGATGAGCTCGCATGCTCTTCTCATCTTGTCTGGTGTGAGAACGTATGCGATACGCATCTCGTTGCCGCCGAGACCCTTGGTTGCATAGAATCCAGGAGCTGGTGCGAACATTGCTGTCTCACCGTTGTCGTCGAATTCCTTGAGCATGAACATCAGGAAGTCCTCGATGTTGTCTACAGGAAGCTTGCATGTCATGTAGAATGCGCCTGCTGGCTTCTGGCAAACTACGCCAGGGATCTTGGAGATCTCTTCGTATGCAGCATCTCTTCTTGCTTCATACTCAGCCTTCATCTCATCATAGTAGCTCTTGTCCATTCTGTACAGAGCTGCAGCACCAACCTGCTCGAGTGTAGGTACACAGAGTCTGCCCTGAGCGAGCTTCAGCAGTGCCTGCATGAAGTCCTGATTCTTGGAGATAGCTGCGCCGATTCTTGCGCCGCATGCAGACCATCTCTTGGATACGGAGTCTACGATAACAACTCTGTCTGCGATTTCTGGAAGCTGACCGAATGAGTGAGCTTCTCTGCCGTCATATACGAACTCTCTGTAAACCTCATCAGAAATGATCCAGAGGTCGTGCTCCTTAGCGATGTCGCCGATGAGCTTCATGTCTTCAAGAGTAAGAACTCTTCCTGTTGGGTTGCCAGGGGACAGGCAGCAGATAGCCTTGGTCTTAGGTGTGATAGCAGCCTCGATGAGGTCTCTCTTAGCCCAGTCATATCCGTCCTCTGCAGAAGTTGTCAGAGGTACGAGCTTGCCGCTTACTTCGTTGCAGAATGTGTTGTAGTTGGTGTAGAAAGGCTCAGCGATGAGAGCTTCGTCACCAGGGTTCAGGAGAGCTGTGAAAGCAAGGATCAGAGCTTCGGATCCGCCGTTAGTTACGAGGATGTCCTTTCTCTCATACTCCATGTCATAGTCTCTCTTCATGTAGTAGATCATAGCGTCGAGCAGTTCGTTAACACCGCCGGACTCAGCATATGCGATGACCTTATTGTCATAAGCATTGATTGCTTCCTTGAAGCAAGGAGGAGTTTCGATATCAGGCTGGCCGATGTTCAGACGATAAACCTTCTTGCCCTGATCTTCAGCTTCAAATGCGAATACATTGAATCTTCTGATCGGTGAGAACTGCATTCCTGCTACTCTTTCAGATACTTTCATTGTTTGATCTCCTTACATTAAAAAGATTATATAGGGTTAACTTTATATAAACCGTTTAAAGGCCGGTGTGCGAAGCTGCTACGACCTCCCGCACACCTATTTTATTATCGCACTTTTTATTGGAAAGTAAAAGTAAATATTCAATGTTTCCTTTTGTTCCCTTTATTGGTGAAAAAGTTAACGCAATCGGATAAAGCCCGTTTTCTTCCCCGTATCCTATTACCTTGTTTATAACTTCTTCGTGAACGGCAGCATCTCTTACTATTCCGCCCTTTCCGACCTGCTCTCTTCCGGCTTCAAACTGCGGTTTTACAAGGCACAGGATCTTTCCTCCGGGTGCGAGGATCTTCGAAGCGACCGGGAACATGTGGCTTACAGATATGAAGCTTACATCTATGGATATCAGGTTGACAGGTTCTTCGATGAGATCCGTGTCGAGATATCTTATGTTGGTCTTCTCCATGTTGACGACTCTCGGGTCGACTCTGAGCTTGTAGTCGAGCTGGCCGTATCCGACATCTATGGCGTATACCTTGACTGCGCCGTGCTGCAGCATGCAGTCAGTGAAGCCTCCCGTAGAAGCGCCCATGTCGACACATACCGCGTTATCACAGGATACTCCCCAGTCTTCGATGGCCTTCTGGAGCTTGAGACCTCCTCTGCTTACATACGGGCACTCTTTGCCTGCGACCTGTATGTCTGCGTCGATATCGAATCTCGAGCCCGGCTTGTCTTCGAGTCTGCCGTCGACAGTCACAAGGCCGGCCATGATGGTCCGCTTTGCCTTCTCCCTTGATTCCGCAAGGCCGTTATTCACTACTAAAACATCCAGTCTTTCTTTCAATGCGTTTTTATCCTGTTATATTTGACTCGATGAAAATGAGTCCATTAATTATTACTGCCTAATCGTGTCTGAATGCGCATTGCAATTGACTCTGCATCTATGCCGCACTCTTTTCTGAGTGACGGTATGTCCCCATGCTCTACAAATGTATCAGGGATAGCTATTGTCAGGATATCGTACGGGGCATCCTTGAACTCATTCGAGAAGCCCTCTCCGAATCCTCCGCGCTGAACGTTATCCTCAACTGTGACCACAAGACCTGATTTAAGATCAGCCCATGTGGAGTCAAGAGGCTTGATAACAGCGGCGTTTATGATACCTGCATCTACTCCCTTTTCCCTCAGGATGTGAGCGGCATCTATGCACTCATCCAGCATTGCACCGGCTGCGATGATGGTAACATCCTTTCCTTCGCTGATAACAGAGTTGCTGCCTCTGAACTTCTTCAGACGAAGGTGCTTGCATTCACTCGATCCTCTCGGATATCTGATGGCTACAGGGCCGTCCATGTCGACTGCGAATTCGAGCATCTCAGCCAGCTGATAGCCGTCTGCAGGTGCCAGCACCGTCATTCCCGGTATCATGGACAGGTATGACATATCGAATATACCGTGATGTGTCTCCCCGTCTGCACCTACAAGACCTGCCCTGTCGACTGCAAATACGACATGCAGATTCTGAAGGGCTATATCCTCGAGCAGGAAGTCGAATGATCTCTGAAGGAATGTCGAGTATATCGCCACGACAGGCTTATAGCCCGACTTTGCGAGACCTGCGGCAAATACTACCGCGTGCTCTTCTGCGATACCGACGTCAAAATATCTGTCCTCATGCGCATCATAGAACGGCAGAAGTCCGGTGGCTGTTCCCATTGCAGCTGCGATAGCGATGATTTTGTCATCCTTATTCGCAAGCTCAGTGAGCTTTTCACCGAAGACCTTGGAATATGACGGAGCTCCGCCGGATGCAGTCTGACCAGTCTGGGTGTCGAAAGGCCCTATTCCGTGGAATTTTCTCGGATACTTTTCGGACCACTCGTAGCCCTTGCCCTTCTTGGTGATGACATGTATGAGAGTCGGCCCGTTGTATTCGGATGCCGCCTTCAGGATGTCTGTCATCTGCTTGAGGTCATATCCGTCGACCGGGCCGAAATACTTAATGCCGAGGTCTTCTATAAGATGGCCTTCCTCACCTATGACAGAATACTTGATCTTTTCCTTGGACTTCTTGATCCCCTTCTGGAGAGGATTTCCGATGACCGGCACAGTGCCGAGGGCTGTCTTTACGGATACCTTGGTCTGGTCATATTTTCTGGATGACCTGACCTTATTGAGGTACTTGGAAAGAGCGCCGACATTATGTGAGATGGACATCCCGTTGTCATTGAGGATCGTCATGACTCTCGTCTGGTTGGAACCTATATTGTTCAGAGCCTCATAGACGATGCCGTTGGTGATCGAGCCGTCGCCGATGACTGCGATGACATTATAGTCATCACCGCTTATGTCACGTGCGACAGCCATTCCGTATGCTGCGCTTACAGAAGTGCTTGAATGACCTGTGTCGTACGCATCATGCTCGCTCTCACGGCTCTTCGGGAATCCCGACATGCCGCGGTACTGCCTCAGAGTATCAAACCCGGCAGCTCTTCCTGTCAGTATCTTATGAACGTATGACTGGTGGCCGACATCGTATATGATGCGGTCGCGCGGGCTGTCAAAAACACGCATCAGAGCAACGCTGAGCTCAACTATGCCCAGGTTGGATGCGAGATGCCCGCCTGTCTTGGATACTTTTTCAACGAGAAAACGCCTGATTTCTTCGCAGAGATCCTCAAGGTCTGAGACTGACGCAGTCTTGCAGATATTTATAAGGTCATCATGTAGTAAATCGTATTTCATCAGTATTTTCTGATCTCAAGACTTTCAGCAAGTTCAACGAAGAATGCGGAACCTTCACCACATGAAGCTGCCGCCTCTCCGGCAGAAGCTGTCAACCTGTGGAGTTCCTGTTTTGCAGCGTCCATTCCGTGGACACATACGTAGTTGCATTTGCCGAGGTCCTGGTCCTTTCCGACGTTTTTACCAATCAGTTCGGCGTCACCCTCAAAGTCGAGGATGTCGTCAAGTATCTGAAATGCTACACCTATATCGTGTGCATATGATGTCATGGCTGTGAGTGTTTCTTCATCAGCACCGGCCAGCATGAGTCCTGCTCTTACAGGTGCAGTAAGAAGATCTGCTGTCTTGTGTTCTTCAATGAATTCCACGAGATCAGCTGTCGCTTCCTGGTACTCACCTTTCACATCAGCTGTCTGGCCGCCTATCATGCCGCGGATACCCGCTCTTGACATGATCTCATGAGCAGCCTGTGCATGTCTCAGCATCGCAGCAGGATCATCAGCGTACTTCAGTACTTCGCCTGTCATTACCTCACCTGCTGTATTCAGAAGACCGTCTCCTGCGAGGATCGCGATGTCATCCCCATAGACCTTATGGTTGGTCGGCTTTCCGCGCCTCAGATCATCGTTATCCATGGCCGGAAGATCATCGTGTATGAGTGAATAGGTGTGTATGTATTCAAGCGAAGCCGCATATGGAAGGGCCTTCTCAATGTCCCCTCCTGCAAGATCGCATGAAGCAAGCAGAAGGACCGGACGAAGGCGCTTGCCGCCGACACTCAGGCTGTACACCATGCTTTCGCGGAGAACCGAGGCCTTTTCGTCAAGCTGCGGTATGTAGTCCGTAAGATGATCATTGACCATCTTCTTATACTCATCGAACTTAAGCATCTGCTTCCGCCTCCTGTTCATAGACCGTGATCTTCTGGTCAGCCTTGTCGAGTATCTCCTTGCAGAACTCGGCTTCCTTCATTCCCTGCTCAAAGAGCTTCAGTGAGTCCTCGAGCGTTGTTGCCTGTCTGCCTATCTCAGAAGCAGCGTTCTGAAGGTCATTAAGGGCCTGTGTAAAAGTCTTATCTGCCATTGTTCTGTCCTTCCTTTGTTACATCTGATGCAAGAGCGGTGAAGCTGCCGTCGCGCATCCTGACTGTATAGGAGCCGCCTTCTTCAATGCTGTCCACACCCGGAAGAATGTGTCCTTCTGAATCCGTTACAGCGGCATAACCCTTGGAGAAGATATTCCGCGGGTCGTTTTCTCTTATCATGATCATGGCCTTCTCAACAGCACTGCGGGCTTCCGTGATCTTTCCTCTCATATTGGAGTGCAGAAGGTCTGTCCTCGATGAGAGAAGCAGACGTTCGGACTCTATCTTCTGACGCATAGCCTTCATGAGCATCTGTCTGCAGTAGATGATCTCATCTCTCAGCTCGTATGTGTTCATCACAGCTATATCTGCGGCAGCTGTTGGTGTCTCTGCTCTGAGGTCTGCGACAAAATCACTGATCGAAACGTCTGACTCATGACCTACAGCGCTGATCACCGGTATCTGTGAAGCGAAGATAGCACGTGCTACGCCCTCGTCATTGAAAGCTGCAAGGTCTTCAGGTGATCCGCCGCCTCTGCCTACTATCAGGGTATCGATGCGAAGACCCGAAGCCGCAAGAGAGTTGGCAAGTTCGATGTTATGGATGATGCTTGCCGGGGCACCCTCACCCTGCACCTGAGTCGGGAATATGAGTATGTCGGTAAGGTCGTTCTTGGACGTGATGATTTTCTTGATATCTTCTATGGCAGCACCTGTTGCAGATGTGACGATGCCGACCCTGAGAGGAAACTCAGGTATTGGCTTCTTCCATTTCTTATCAAAAAGGCCTTCATCCTCCAGAAGCTTCTTTATCCTGTTGAACTCTGCCATCAGAGCTCCCTGCCCGGCGTCCTCGATATGAGTGATGCTGAGTGAATAGCTTCCGCCCTTTGCATACGGGCTGATATCCGCTATCACTATGACCTTCCTGCCGTTTTCAAGAAGGCTCGTGTCTATCCTGCGGATATTTGATGCCCATATGGCGCACTTTATCATGCTGCCGGCATCCTTGAGAGTCAGATATATGTGCTGCCCGCTTCTGCTGAGCCCGGATATCTCTCCTTCCACAGGAAGATTGCGGAGGCGGAAATCGTCTCTCAGCTTCTTGGCTATGTATTCATTTACCTGTGTTACTGTTGCCGGTTTCATTATCTTTTTCTATCTGTTGTGGATCCTTCTTGTCAGGCGCGCGATGCCTACAGCATTATCACCTGAAAGAACGGGATCACCGAATATGATCTCAGTCTCAGAGCCCTGTGCCGCTGCCAGCTTTTCTGCTATCGATTTTCTGATGAATGAGCTTGCTGATACTCCGCCGGCCATATAAACGGTATCCGTTCCGGCCGATGCTGCTGCACTTACAGCTGAAGACGCGAGCAGTTCAGCTGCGCGCTCGAATATGCTGTATGCGAGCTGAGGGTATTCATCAGCATCTGAGGACTCTATGGCCCGCAGGACCTGTGTCTCTGTGCCTGAGAGATTGAACCTGCCGTCTGAGACCTTTATGCGAGGCAGACCGGGCTTCACTCTTCCGTTAGCCGCATAATATGCCCCGGCGAGGTCATCAAGATATGCTCCTGAAGGAAAAGGATATCCCATTGCAACTCCGGCTCTGTCTATGAGCTGGCCCAAGGATATGTCCATGGTCCCTCCGCAGATATCCATTCTGTATCCGCCTTCATCAGGCTCACATATGAGAAACTCTGTGGTGCCGCCACTTAAATGAAACAGGCCTGATCTGCGGATGTCCGCATCAGAACTGTTTTCTATTATTGCAGCTGCATGACCTTCCTGATGTGAAAACTCATGAAGAGGGATACCGAGGACCGCAGCCATTTCCCTGGCGGCATTGACTCCCGCAAGGAAACAAGGCATATATGATCCCTCAACTCTTCTCGGACGTGACGAAACACCTGCCGCGCGTATCGCGGAAACATCTACTGAACGGGACATCTCCTCTATATACTCCGGCAGGCGGCTGGAATGTCTGAAGAATGCTTCTGACTGCCTGAGACCCCTGCTGCCCTGCGGTACATCCAGATACTCTGATCTTTCGAATACCGTCTGATTATTAACGTCAGTTACAGCTACTGAGGTCTTGTAATTTGAAGTGTCTATTCCGAGATAAAGATCAGGCATGCTGCCTTACTCCTCACTCTTCTTCTGCGAGCTTAGATACTTGTCGATCTTGCTCAGGACGGAGTTTACGAATGCGTAGGACTTCTCGTCACTGAATCTCTTTGACATTTTGACAGCCTCATTGATTGATACGCTGCCCGGGACCGAATCGACATACATCATCTCTGCTACGGCCGTTCTGAGTATTGCGAGGTCTGTACGTGCAACACGGTCGAATGACCACTTGTCGAGGTTGGCTCTGATGATATCATCGATCTCCCCGATGTGGTCTCTTACGGCTTCGAGCGTAGCTACAGCCTGAGGCTTGTTCATTATCTTCACATTTTCATCTACCGGACTTGCCTTTTCATAATCGAATTCTCCGGTAATATCCATCTGGTAGATGAGCTGCATTGTCTTTTCTCTTATTTCTTCTCTGTTCATTTATGACTCCTGGTTGCCTGGATCTCTTTCGTCTATGCCTTCAACTGTAATGTTTACAGCCCTGATCTCAAGTCCTGTTTCCGCCTCTATATTGTTCTTGACCTTGGTCTGGATGTCATAGCAAAGCTGCGGTATGTTGACGCCGAAATATACGATGATATCCAGATTGATGGTTATCAGCTCGTCTTCCGTCGTCACCCTGATGCCCGGGTTTATGAGCCCCCTTCCGAAAGCAGTCTGAATGTTCTCCGTAAGAGAGGCATCGGCAAAACGGCTGACATCGTCAAATGCGAGGACTTCCTTCTCTATGAGTTCTATGAATTTTACATCATCATTCATCGTCTTCGTCCTTCTGTTCCAGCTTGACTACGCGGATCTTCTCTATTCTTCTGTCCTTGACCTTGAGGATCGTGAACTCATAATCCTCATATCTAACAGGCTCATATTTCACTCTTTCCTTAGGGATCTCGCCCATAAGGTCGATGATAAAGCCTCCGATGGTTTCACTGGTCTCGGATTCAAGCTCAACGCCTGTCTCTTCCTCGAGATCGTCAAGGTAAACATTGCCGTCGACGATAAATGTGTTATCGTCGATTTTCTCGATTATCCTGTCTTCTTCGTCAAATTCATCGTCAATGTCGCCTACGATCTGCTCGATGATATCCTCGACCGTGACGATTCCGCTGAATCCGCCGTATTCATCTATAAGGATAGCAAGATGCTGCCTGTTGATCTGCAGTTCACGGAACAGAGCATCGATGTTCTTGGTCTCCGGTACGAAATATGCAGGTCTCAGCAGCTTCTTGAGATTGATGTTGTCAAAACCCTTCCTTGTAGCGTTGTACAGGTAGTCCTTGATGTGAAGTATGCCGACGATGTTGTCAGGATCGCCCTTGTACACAGGGATCCTGGAGTGCGTCAGCTCCATCATCTCGTCAAAGTATTCGCTTCTGTCATCATCAAGATCGATCATGAATACGTCCGTACGCGGAGTCATGATCTCATATGCTAGCAGGTCGTCGAACTCGAATATGGAGTCGATCATCCTGCGGCCTTCCTCCTTGATCTCGCCTGATTCCTGCCCTCTGTCAAGCATGGACATGACTTTATCTTCTGAGAAATATGAATCATCGACATCGGTCTTCTTGCCCATGATCTTCAGGAAGATATTGGCTATGCCCTTGCAGATCCATACAAGCGGAAATGTGATGACATATATGAACTGCTGAAAGCCGATCAGCTTTACACCGGTCTCTTCACTTGACTGAGCTGCGATCTTCTTCGGAAGAATGTCGCTCAGTGCTGTATAGATGATGTAAAAGCCGAGATTGCAGGCTGCAAGCAGAGGCGCGTTCACGCGGTTAAACATGACAGCATTGAATATCATGAATGCTGCTATGATGCTTATGAAGCTTGCTGCGTGGTCGGCATAATGATACTTTGATGGTTTTGCGAGAAAACTGGTAACAGCCTGAAGCCTTTTGTTATCAGGCTCATCCTCGAGCATATCCTTGATAGCATTGCGGTCGATATAATCAAGAGCCCTTTTGGATGATACCACAAGGGAGTTGATGATCATTATCGCCACGATCAAACATACGGGTAAATATAACGGCCAACTGTCATCGGTCATGGTTGTTACTGCCTTTCTTGATTAAGACTACTGGTCTTTCTTCCTGCGCATGATGAAGTTCTCCTCCGGAACGCGTTTGAACCTGATCTTCAGTATCTGCTGAGGATGAGGAGCGCTCTCAACCGGGTTGCCTTCTTCATCATACATCTCTTCTATAACTTCTTCGTAGTAAGGTGTCATTGGACCGAATATCTCGATCGTGTCACCTACCGAGAACTTGTTTCTCTGCTCTACAGTGGTAAGACCTGTCTTCTCATCTGTAGTCCTGACAAGACCTACGAATGAATAGTCTCTTGTATAGTCGCTGGTCAGGTAGTTCTGGTCCTTGTCTGTCGGCTTGTGATAGTAGAAGCCGTGAGTGAATTCGCGGTGGCTTGCCTTGCAGAGCTCGTCAAAATCCGCAGGATCATATACGTAATTGTCAGGATCCGCAAGATACTTGTCTATCGCCGACCTGTAGGCAGATACTACTGTTGCGACATAGTACATCGACTTCATCCTGCCCTCGATCTTGAACGAGGTGACTCCGGCGTTTACAAGATCAGGGATGCAGTCTATCATGCACAGATCCCTTGAATTCATGATGTAGCTGCCGCGTGCATCCTCTTCGATCGGATAGTATTCTCCCGGTCTCTGCTCCTCAACGAGTGAGTATTTCCATCTGCACGGATGAGTGCATGCTCCCTTGTTCGCATCTCTGCCGGCCATGAAGTTGCTGAGAAGGCATCTGCCGGAATATGAGATGCACATTGCACCGTGCATGAATGCTTCGATCTCGATATCGTCAGGAAGCTGTCTTCTCATCTCTGTGAGTTCCGCCAGGCTCATCTCTCTTGCAGCCACGATGCGCTTTACGCCCTGATTGACCCAGAATGCAGCTGTGAGATAGTTGGTGGTGTTGGCCTGGGTGGAGAGATGGATATCGGCATCCGGGATCTGCTCCTTTATAAGCCCCATAACGCCCGGATCTGACACGAGGAAGGCATCGATAGGAATATCCCTGATTTTGCCTATATAGTCTCTGAGAACCGGAATATCGTCGTTGTGAGCATATATATTCAGTGTCATGTAGCCCTTGCAGCCGTGCTCATGGATGAAATCCATTCCTTCCCTGATCTCATCTACACTGAGATTGCCGGCTCCTGCCCTGAGGCTTCCGATCTGGCCGCCGAAGTATACGGCGTCGGCACCGAATATGATAGCTGTTTTGAGTTTTTCCATGTCTCCCGCAGGTGCGAGGAGCTCAAGTTTCAAATCTTTTCTGTCAGTCATTAAGTCTGATAACGGCCAGCCCGTCACCGCTTGAAAGCAGTGAGACGGTCAGGTCCTCCCTTTCGTTTATATAATCTATGAACATACGCATGTACTTGACGTTGGTGCGGTGTCTTTTTGCACCCTCATATGACCTGTCTACCGTCCATCCATGCATAAGAATATTGTCGCATACGATGATAGAGCCGGGCCTCGTAAGCTGCTCAGCTCTGTCGAAGAATTCTCTGTAATGGCTCTTCCCTGCATCTATAAAAACAAAGTCAAACGGTTCTGCGCTGCCTGACTTCTGCTCCTCTATCATCAGGTCAAGGACCTTGTCGGCATCTCCTGTGCGGAAGTCTATCCTGCTGCCTTCAGGTCTCGATGCAAAATTCTCTTCAGCAACAGGGATCATGTGCTCATTCCTGTCTATCGTTGTTACTGTTGCTTCGGGAAGTTTGCGCGTGAAAAACAGAGCGGAATAGCCGTATGCAGTTCCTATTTCGAGGATCCTGCGCGGCTGTGTCAGCTCGAGAAGAAGAGAAAGAAATGACTCTGTCTCTCTCAGAATAAGCGGAACGTTGTTCGATTCGTTGTATTCGCGGAATGCTCCGAGGTCTTCATCCAGAGGTCTGTAGTGTGAGCTGATATATTCAGTAACTTTATCACTTGTAAAGCTCATCAGTCCTGACCCTCTTCCGAAGACTCTGCCTGAGCTTCTGCATCCTGCTCAGCTGACTCCTGAGCTTCCTGGTTTCTGCTGTCAAGCTTTTCCTGTCTTTCCTGAGCAGCCTGATTGTATTCTTCAAGAAGAGCATTGTACTCAGCCTCGTCGGAAGTGAATACATGCGTTCCGTCAAGCTTGCTGCTGAGAACAAAGTAAATGTCTTCGCTGTCTTCCGGATAAAGTGCTGCGGTGATAGATGCCTCACCCGGTGAGCAGAGCGGTACCTCAGGCAGTTCGATCATTTCGAGGTTCAGCTGATTGTGAAGCACTGAGGATATCCTTGCTTTCTCACTGTCTACGGATGTTTCTTTTTCGATCATTGAAGCAATGACAACGACTTCCCTGACACTGAGCCCGAGTTCATCCGCCCTGGCCCTGTAATCTTCATTGAAGAAGTTACTGAAGCTGTCCAGCATTGTCATGATGATCATTGTCTCATCGGCTTCGGTATTCAGCCTGTACGTACCCGGAAGCAGGAAGCCTTCGACCTGTTCAGCTCCGTCTACATCCTTTCCGATAAAGTCAATATCCTGCAGGAAAGGATCAGAAGCCGCCTTCATGAATGCTTTCTTATCGCCGAAACCGTCTCTTGAAAGAGATGTGAAAGTCTGATCTGCAGTAAAACCGTCCGGGATAATGAATCCGTTAAGAGTGACGTTTCCCTTGCATATTGCCTTGGCAATGGAAACGGAATCCATTGAAGGAGACAGATAATAGGTACCCGGCTTGATATCCGTCTGAAGAGCCATTCTGGATACAAGGCTGAATCTCGAAGAACTCTCCACGATACCGGCCTCTTCAAGCCGTGCCGCAGCAGCGTTCAGGTCATCGCCCTCCTCTATCGTGACAGAGGTATACTCGTTATTGGTCCTGTCAAACGGCTTCTGCATTATATTGAAAATAATAAGAACAGCAAAAACTACCGCTATGATCACAGCTATGATACGAAGCGGCTTGTGGAATCTTTTGTGGATGCGGGCTATGCCCGGTTCCTTTGCAGCGGTAGTTTTGCCCAGGATCTCTTCCTGATTACTTGGATCTTCCAAGATATTCTCCTGTTCTGGTATCAATCTGGATCCTCTCTCCCTCATTGATGAAGATAGGAACCTGGATAACAGCACCGGTCTCTACTGTAGCTGCCTTGGTAACGTTTGTAGCAGTGTCTCCCTTGACACCCGGCTCAGTCTCGACTACCTCGAGGTCAACGAAGTTAGGAGCCTCAACGTCGAAAGCATTGTCCTTGTAGAACTTAACTGTAGCGATGTCATTCTCGCGGATATACTTTACTGCTTCAGCAACGAGTTCTGCAGTCAGCGGAACCTGATCATATGTGTCCTGATCCATGAAGTAGTAAAGCTCGCCGTCATTGTACAGATACTGCATCTGCTTTGTCTCGATGTGAGCCTTAGGGAACTTGTCGTTAGGGTTGAAAGCTTCTTCTCTTGTAGCACCGGTCAGAATGTTTCTGTACTTGGTTCTTACGAAAGCAGCTCCCTTGCCCGGCTTGACGTGCTGGAAGTCAAGAACGACGTGCGGCTCTCCGTTCATCTCGAAAGTGATGCCTTTTCTGAAATCGCTAGCGTAAATCATAATATATTACCTTTCCTCTCTTAAGTAATAGCTAATTAATATCTCTAATGAAGTATTATCTGTGTAAGCTGTGTGCTTCTTAATAATATATCTGCCATTGCGAATTATGTTTATATTCTGAATGGTGATCTCGCAGAAGAGCGGGCAACCCGTAAGGATTCAAAAATGTTGCGTAAAGCTCTTCGAGAATTATCACCTGAAGGATATAAACAAAATTCGCAGGCAGAATCATATTACTGAAGACCTACAGCTTCACCGATGATCCTGAATACATCATTCATCATAACAGAGAATGCTGCTTCTGTCTGCATGAATTTTGCTGCAAGCGGCTTGGTCGCAAGCATCGTGCTCAGGCTCTGCAGCCTGGACAATGTATCAGCATCAGGCTGATTGCCTGTCATCTGAGCAGTCTGCAGCTGGATCTGAAGCGTCTGCAGTTCACCTAACATCTTGGATACGTCAGGATCCTGCTCCACTTCTTTTCTCATTCTGTCAAATTCCTTGAATTCATTTGATTCCTTGAGTGCTCTGGCCAGACCATGAGCTTCATCATATACGTTCATGATGCCTCCTATACGTATAGTATTATCGGTATGATCACAGGATACCTTCCGGTCGTCTTGTAGATGAAGGACTTCATGTCTGACTTGACAGCCTTTGTCAGAGCAGCCTCATCACCTGCAGAACCGTTCTCAGTGCACCTGCCTATTGTATTGTAGACTATACTGAGCGCTTCATCAAGAAGGTCCTGATGCTCCTGGGCATAAACGAATCCTCTGGTACGCAGTTCAGGTACAGCCATAAGTGAACCTGACGACTTGTCGAGTACCACCGCAACAGTGATAAGTCCGGACTGTGACAGATTCTTACGCTCTCTGAGAACAGCATTTCCGACATCTCCTATACCGAGTCCGTCTACAAGAACATCTTCACCTGAAGTGAATTCCTTCTTTACTTCAGCCTTCCTGCCGTCTATCTCAAGTGCATCACCGTTGGCGAGAACGAATATGTGGTTGGACGGCTGTCCGAGGGACTGAGCGAGTCTTGCGTGCTCGATGAGGTGTCTGTATTCACCGTGCGCAGGAAGGAAGAACTTAGGTCTGATAATAGTGTGTATCAGCTTGAGTTCTTCGGATGATGCGTGTCCTGATACGTGAACGTCCATCGCGGATGCAAGAACTACCTTGACACTCTTCTCATACAGCTGGTTGACGACCTGGGATATTACCTTCTCATTTCCCGGTATCGGTGATGATGAGAATACGACGACGTCGTTCTTCTTGAGCTTGACTGACTTGTGATTATCATAAGCCATTCTCGTAAGTGCTGACATCGGCTCGCCCTGGCTGCCTGTAGTGATGATCGTAAGATTCCTGTCCGGGATATTCTTGATCTCAGAGATCTTTACGAATATCGATTCGGGTATGTCATCAAGATATCCGAGCTCACGCGCCAGACTGAGAACGTTCTCCATCGATCTTCCGGAAACAGCTATCCTTCTGTGATGCTTCATCGAAGCTTCCATGAAATACTTGATCCTGTGGACGTTCGATGAGAATGTAGCAATGATGATACGCTGCTCGGTGTTGTTGAATATGTCATCGATCGACCCTCTGACGACAGCTTCGGACGGTGTATATCCCTGCCTCATTACATTGGTGCTGTCACAGAGAAGAAGGTCAACACCTTCATCACCCAGCTGGGCAAGTCTTCTCAGGTCGATGACCTTGCCGTCAAGCGGTGAGTAGTCGATCTTGAAGTCTCCTGTATGGATGATGTGTCCGCCCGGGAATCTGATAGAAAAAGCCATCGAATCAGCGATGCTGTGATTGGTCTGAATGGCCTCTATCCTGAACGAGCCGACGCTGAATATGTCCCCTGCTCTGATGATATGCTTTTCTGCACTCAGGCCATGTTCCTCGAGCTTGTGATCTATAAGGCCCATTGCCAGAGGCGAAGCGTAGACCGGAACGTTCAGCTCCTTGAGAAGGAACGGAACTCCTCCGATGTGGTCCTCGTGTCCGTGCGTTATGATGAGACCTTTGATCTTACTGCTGTTTTCCTTGAGATAAGTGAAATCCGGAATGACGATATCTATACCAAACATCTCATATTCAGGAAACGCAAAACCGCAGTCGACTATAAGGATCTCATCACGGCATTCGATGAGTGTGCAGTTCTTGCCGATCTCTTTCATACCGCCGAGAGGAATGACTCTGTAAGGAACGGTCTCTTTGACCTTCTGTTTCTTCTTCTGTTCATTCCTGGCGATGGTTTCCCTTACGCGGCTCGGCCCGCTCGTGCGGACTCTTGCTGCAGTGTTGTTTGTTTTTACGTTTCTTTTCTTTTTATTTCGAGGATCAGGAGAGCTGCCTTTTGCGGCAGCTTTCCCGGTGCCGGTTTTATTATTTCTTTTTCTGTAGTTGTTCTTAAGTCTTGCCATATTGTTTCCGGCCGCTACTTAACTACGAAGTTGACGATTCTGTTAGGAACAACGATTACTTTAACTATGTTCTTTCCTTCAGTCGCCTCTTTGACCTTTTCGAGTTCTCTGGCGGCCTGTTCTGTTACCTCCTTGCTTGAATTGTTCGGCAGCAGGAGCTTGTCCTTGAGCTTGCCGTTTACCTGTACGATGATCTCGATCTCATCCTTGACGAGTGCTGATTCATCGCATGCCGGCCATGCATGGCTGTAAAGCCTGTCCTCATGACCGAGCTGGTTCCACATTTCCTCAGTGATATGAGGTGTGAATGGATTCAGGACTACGAGAAGTGTCTCGATAGCCTTGTTGAACAGAGGCAGGTTCATCTCTGCGCTCTGCTTATACTTGTACATTTCGTTTACGAGCTCCATGATCGATGCGATAGCAGTGTTGAAGTTGAATCTGCCGCCGGCATCCTCGCTTACCTTCTTGATGGTAACGTTGATCATGTAGTTGAGATTCTTGTCATCTGAATTTGCAACGACAGGTTCAGCGAACTCTCTCTGATCGCCTCTGATGTCGTTTATATATTCGCAGACGAGTCTGTATACTCTGTTGAGGAATCTGTAGCTGCCCTCTACTCCCTCATCTGACCAGTCGAGCTCCTTTTCAGGAGGTGCTGCGAAGAGGATGAAGAGTCTTGCAGTATCCGATCCGTATTTTGCCTGAATGTCTGCAGGGCTTACAACGTTGCCGAGGGACTTGGACATCTTTGCCTTGACATAGTTGCCTTCGCTGTCGTTGTATCCCTTGATTACCATTCCCTGTGTGAGCAGGTTTCTGAATGGTTCTTCGCTGTCGGTAAGTCCGAGGTCATGGAGTACCATCTGGAAGAATCTTGCATACATGAGGTGAAGGATAGCGTGCTCTACTCCTCCGATGTACTGGTCAACATTCATCCAGTAGTCAACTTTCTTCTTGTCGAATGCGATCTTATCATTGTGAGCGTCGCAGTATCTGAGGAAGTACCATGAAGAATCAAGGAATGTATCCATGGTATCGATCTCACGCTCAGCATCTCCGCCGCACTTCGGGCACTTGCATGCTCTGAATGTCTTGGAGGTTGTGAGAGGAGAATCTCCCTTACCTGTGAACTCTACGTCTGTCGGAAGAAGTACCGGCAGCTTGTGCTCATCTTCAGGAACCCATCCGCATTTCTCGCAGTATATCATAGGGATAGGTGTTCCCCAGTATCTCTGTCTGCTGATGAGCCAGTCTCTCAGCTTGTAATTGATGGTCTTGTGACCGAGACCCTTTTCCTCAAGGTCAGCTGTTATCTTTTTGATAGCATCCTTGTTGTTCATTCCGCTGTATTCGCCGGAGTTGATCATTGTACCTTCAGCGATGGCAGCTTCTGTGAGGTTGTCAAGGTCTACGTCAGGAACATCAACTACAGGGATGATATCGAGGTTGAATGCCTTTGCGAACTCAAAGTCTCTCTGGTCATGAGCAGGTACAGCCATGATAGCGCCTGTTCCGTAGTCCATGAGTACATAGTCGGAAATGAAGATAGGAACCTTCTTGCCGTTTACAGGATTGACTGCATAGCGGCCGATGAATTCACCAGTCTTCTCCTTGGTAAGTGATGTTCTTTCGAGCTCTGACTTATGAGCACTTGCTTCTACGTATGCCTTTACTGCTGCCTCGTATTCTGTTCCCTCTGTCAGCTCTGAAACATATGGATGCTCAGGAGACATTACCATGTAGGTTACACCGAAGAGTGTGTCAGGACGTGTTGTATAGACAACGAGATCCTTGTCAAATCCGTCGATGGCAAATGTGACTTCCGCACCTTCTGATCTTCCGATCCAGTTCTTCTGCATGGACTTTACCTTGTCAGGCCATCCAGGAAGCTCATCGAGGTTGTTGAGAAGTCTGTCGGCATAATCAGTGATCTTGAGGTACCACTGGCTGAGGTGCTTCTTGGTTACAGGTGTGTGGCATCTCTCGCAGCATCCGTCAACTACCTGCTCATTGGCAAGTACTGTCTGGCAGTCAGGACACCAGTTGACCGGGTTGTCCTTCTTGTATGCGAGTCCCTTCTTGTAGAACTGGATGAAGATCCACTGCATCCATCTGTAGTAGTCAGGCTTGCATGTGGCAACTTCTCTGTCCCAGTCATAGCTGAGACCGAGAGACTTGAGCTGCTCTCTCATGTCGTTCATGTTCTCGTTGGTCCATGTGAAAGGATGAATGCCGTTCTTGATAGCGGCATTCTCAGCAGGAAGTCCGAATGAATCCCAGCCCATCGGATGAAGAACATTAAAGCCGTCCATCTTCTTGAATCTGGCGATAACGTCACCGATGGAATAGTTTCTTACATGTCCCATGTGAAGCTTGCCTGACGGATAAGGGAACATCTCAAGTACATAGTACTTTTCCTTATCGTAGTCATCTTCAGTTCTGAAGGCATTCTCTTCTTCCCAGATCTTCTGCCACTTCTTCTCAATTGCAGTGAAGTCGTATTTGTCACGCATGTCGATAGTCTCCTTAATTAATAGTATCTCTAGCCTACGAGTATCGACTCGCAGTCACTCCAGATTTTCTCAAGAGTGTATTTATCTCTGGTTGCTTCAGTAAAGAGGTTGACGATAACATCTCCGCCGTCCACGAGGATCCATCCTGTATCAGGACGTCCGTCTTTACTCTTAGGTGTGATCTCAAGTTCCGCAAACTTGTCTTCAACATCGTCTGCAAGGGCTCCGAGCTGTCTCTCGGATCCGCCTGTTGCGATAACAAAGTAGTCTGCGAAGGATGATTTTTCCGCGATATCGATGATAACGATATCCCTTGCCTTCTTCTCATTCAGAATATTGGCGATAGTCTGTGCAACTTCTTTGCTTTCCATTTTTTCTCCTGTTTTATAATTGCGTTGAGTTATTTTTTACTAATTCTTTGCAAAATGTATTCGCGTGCCTCCAGCGTATCCCTGTCCGGCTCTCTGCCCTTTCTCTCAAGGGACTCAAGCGTCCAGTCCATTATGAACAGGCATGCTCCGTCAAGGTCGCGTGCGGCCTGATTCTGCAGTTCTTCAAGCCCCTCGTAATTCCGGTTGTCTTCGATGGCATCAGCTACATACACTATCTCCTCGAGAAGTGACATCCCGGCTCTGCCAGTAGTGTGGCTCCTGACAGCATTCAGAACTTCTTCATCGGTCACTCCGAATTTGTCTCTCAGGATCTCTGCTGCGACTTTGGAATGAGCCAGCGGATTGTTGTCGATATACATCTCAGGAAGACCGTATTTCCTTACACATTCATTCATTTCATCCTGTGTAAAACACTTTGCGATGTCGTGATATCTTCCGGCAAATGCTGCTTTCTCAACATCTGCGCCATATATAGCGGCAAGCCGTTCAGCCATCACTTCCACACCCAGTGAATGAGTATACCTCGATGGCTTGAGGTGCGCTTTCATGAAGGCTTCCAGTTCTTCAGTCTTTGTACAGATCATGTTCTGAAATATATCTTTCTACTTCGGGTGCAACCATGTCAGAAATCGGCAGACCTGCGTGCACATTGTTTCTCACCTCTGTGGATGATGCGTCTACAGGTGCCATCTCAAGTACTGTGGTCACAGTACCGAACTTTTCACGGTAATATTTTATCTTCTCCCAGCCGTCAGAGTCGCTGGCATCCGGCCGTCTTGCAGTAATAAGTGAAACTTCCTTAAGTATTTCCTCGCCTCTGTACCAGGTATCTATCTCAATGATAGAGTCAAAACCGAGAATGAAGCTGATTTTTGCGTTAAGGAGCTGCTTCCAGTGCATGACGGTGTCATATGTATATGACGGTCCTTCCTTGCCGAGCTCATATCTTGAAAGACAGAATGCCTTGTTGTATCCGAGGATGGATTCGATCATAGCCGCTCTGTCTCTGCCGGGAGCTGTCTTGCGGTTCTGTTTGAACGGAGAGACATAGGCAGGCATGAATATCAGTTTATCAATGCCGCATTCTCTGACAGCATGTTCAGCAAGAGCTATATGGCCCTTATGGATAGGGTCAAAAGTTCCGCCGTATATTGCATAATGTCTGCTGTTTGTCTCACTGTTCATGATTCGCGATTGATATGTTGTTATTCTGCATTAACGAGCTCTATCCCGAGTTCCTCAAGCTGTCCCTCTCCTGCCGGTGCCGGTGCTTCGCATACCGGACACTCTGCGTTCTGGTTCTTAGGGAAAGCGATGACTTCTCTGATGCTCTTCTCGCCGAGGAGAAGCATTACGAGTCTGTCGAGGCCGTATGCAAGACCTGCGTGAGGTGGCGCGCCGTACTTGAATGCCTCGATGAGGAATCCGAATTTCTCCTGACACTCTTCGTCTGTAAGGCCGAGTGCTCTGAACATTCTTGCCTGGAGATCCTTATCGTGGATTCTTACACTTCCTCCGCCGAGCTCAACACCGTTGAGAACAATGTCGTATGCGTCTGCGTTGAGTGAAAGAATGTCGGTATCAAGCTTGTCAAGTTCATCAAGCTTAGGCTGTGTGAACGGATGATGCATAGCCTTGATGTTGCCGTCCTCATCCTGCTCAAACATCGGGAAGTCAACGACCCAGAGGAAGTTGAACTGATTGTCATCAAGAAGTCCGAGCTGTCCTGCAACTCTTCTTCTGAGGAATCCGAGTGAGTCATATGTGACCTTGGCTATGCCGCTTACGATGAAGACGATGTCGCCTGCATTCGCTCCGCACTTGTCAAGTACTGCTTTAAGCTCATCCTCTGAGAAGAATTTGCCTACTGATGATGAGATGCCGGACTCTTCGTACTTGATCCATACGAGTCCCTTTGCACCGTAGTGCTTTACTTCATCAACAAGCTTGTCAATCTTCTTTCTTGAGAATTCAGATGCTGCACCCGGTACGCAGATGCCTCTGATATCTCCGCCTTCTGCGAGAGTTTTGGTGAATACTTCGAATCCGCATCCTTCGAATACGTCGTTGAGCTTCTGAAGCTCGATGTCGAATCTTGTATCCGGCTTATCTGAGCCGTAGCGTTCCATTGCCTCGGCATATGTCATTCTAGGGAACGGTGTCTCTACATCGATGCCCTTTACTTCCTTCATTACCTTCTTGAGGAAGCCTTCCTGCATCTCGATGACATCATCGACTCCTGCAAAGGACATCTCGAGGTCAATCTGTGTGAACTCAGGCTGTCTGTCAGCTCTGAGGCCCTCATCTCTGAAGCATTTTACGATCTGCATGTATCTGTCTGTGCCGCCTACCATCAGAAGCTGCTTGAACATCTGAGGTGACTGAGGCAGAGCGTAGAAGCTGCCGTTGTGGACTCTGCTCGGTACGATATAGTCTCTTGCGCCTTCAGGTGTAGGCTTGATGAGCATCGGTGTCTCAACTTCGGTGAAGCCGTTCTCGTCAAAGTAGTCTCTGCAGCACTTTGCGATCTTGTGTCTGAAGGTGAGATTTCTCTGCATCTTCTGCTTGCGGAGATCCAGATATCTGTACTTGAGCCTCAGGTTGTCGTCTACGTTATCATCGTCCTTGATGTAGATCGGAGGTGTCTCGGACTTTGAATAGATTACGAGATCATCGGCAAAGACTTCGATATCTCCTGTCGGGAGGTTTGAATTCTTGGAGGATCTCTCCTTAACTGTTCCCTTTACACCGATGCAGTATTCGCTTCTGAGAGACTTTGCCATCTCGATGATCTCTGCAGGTACGTCTTCGTTGAATGTGACCTGTGTGATACCGGTCTTGTCTCTTAAGTCTACGAATACGAGTCCGCCCAGACTTCTTGCCTTGGCCACCCATCCGTTGAGGACAACGTTCTTACCTTCGTCGGCAAGTCTCAGCTCGCCGCACATGTGAGTTCTCTTATATAACATCTGCGAGTTCTTCCCTTCTTACTTTAGTCTGTTCCGAATCGGACATATTCTTAAGTGTCAGTTCTCCGCTGGCTACTTCATCTTCACCTATAACGACTGTATAGGCAGCACCAAGCTTGTTGGCGTATTTCATCTGGCCCTTGAGATTGCGCTCTCTTGTATCCATCTCAGCCCTGATACCTTTGTTTCTGAGTTCATGCAGGAGCTTAACTGAATACTCTCTGGCCTCATCCCCTATCCATGCGAGGAAGATCTGAGGAGCCGGAGCGCTTCCGAAGTCATGTCCGCATGCCTCCATCAGCAGCAGAAGCCTTTCCTTACCGAGACCGAATCCCACGCCCGGCATATCCGGACCGCCGATCTCTTCGATGAGGTGATCGTATCTGCCTCCGCCGCAGACGGTGCCCTGAGCACCGATCTTGGTGGTGATGAATTCGAAGGCTGTCTTGGTGTAGTAGTCAAGTCCTCTTACGATAGTCGGATCTACGACATACTTTATGCCCATGGCGTCGAGGTGCTTCTTGAGATCTTCGAAATCCTTTCTGCAGTCATCGCAGAGATAGTCGAGCATCATCGGTGCTCCCTTGACAAGTTCCTTGTCTTCAGGAGACTTGCAGTCGAGTATCCTCATCGGATTCTTGTCGAATCTTGACTTGCATGTTTCACACAGGCAGTCGAACTTAGGTCTCAGGAAATCCTGAAGAGCTGTCCTGTGTACCGGTCTGCAGTTTCTGCATCCTACACTTGAGATGTGAAGCTCTATATCTTCGATTCCCATCCTGTTCAGGAAATCATGTCCGAGTGCGATGATCTCAGCATCTGCAAGCATGCTGTGAGTTCCGAAATTCTCGATACCGAACTGGTGGAACTCTCTCAGCCTTCCTGCCTGCGGCTTCTCATATCTGAAGCATGGCGTGTTGTAGTAAACCTTGGTCGGCTGTGTCTCGGCATACAGGTTGCTCTCGATGAAAGCCCTTACTGCAGGTGAAGTTCCTTCCGGCTTGAGCGTTATGCTGCGGCCTCCGAGATCATTGAATGTGTACATCTCCTTCTGGACGACATCAGTCGTATCACCGATCCCTCTGTTGAAGAGCTCAGTAGCTTCGAAAATCGGGGTGCGCAGTTCCTTGAATCCGTATTCAGCGCAGATCTTTGCCCACTCTGATTCGATGTACTGCCACTTCCAGGATTCGGACGGGAGTACGTCCTTGGTGCCTTTTTGAGCTTTGATAGCCATCTTATCCTCCGTAGTATTTATTCTTCCTTTCGAGCATCTCGTCGAAACGCTCGTTGTATACTTTGTAGTTGCTGACATTGGCTACTCTCTCGAGCCTGTCTTCTTCAGGGAAGTATATCTTACCTATTCCGCCCGCTCCGAGAGCTATGATGGTCTGCTTTTCTTCCATGATGCGGATATTGTATATGGAGTGCTTATCCTCTCTGCAGTATCCGACATTCTCAAGAGCACCCATCTGATGCTTCTGTCTGTATATGTAATACGGGTAAAATCCCTCATCAGCAAGGCGCTTTCTGGCGAAGTCCACCATCTGTGAGACTTTATCAGTTCCGCGCCTGTAATATTCAGGATCGTATTCCCTTAATCTTGATCCTCTCTTGACAGAGAGTGTATGTACTGTGATGTTGTTTGCTCCGAGGCTCAGGATCTCTTCAAGTGAAGCCTTGAAATCCTCAAGATCCTCGCCCGGAAGTCCGGCAATGAGATCCGCATTTATGACATCGAATCCGTATTCAGATGCCAGACGGTATCCCTGCCTTATATCTTCAGCTGAATGGTCACGGCCTATCCTTCTCAGTGTCTCGTCCTTCATGGACTGAGGATTGATGCTGATACGGCTGACGCCCATATCCTTCATGACCTGCAGCTTGGCCGGCGTGATCGTATCCGGTCTGCCTGCTTCTATCGTGAACTCTATGGCAGCAGGATCGATGCCGATATCATCGCGTACGGCAGCTATCAGAAGTCCGAGCTGTTCTGCGTTAAGAGTAGTCGGTGTGCCGCCGCCTATGTATACGCTTTCGATCGCAGTTCTGTGCTCTCTGATCAGTTTACCGGTAAACTTTATTTCCTCAAGGAGATGGCAAAAGTACTCTTCGATGTCCTCCTCAGGTGCTACGTTGGAGGCAAAGGCACAGTATTCGCATCTCGTCGGACAGAACGGAATCCCGATGTATACAGCGCTCTTCGATGAAGGTTCGCTGCTGATGTGACTGATCTGATACTGCAGGATATCTGTCAGAAGACTGATTTTGTCTGCAGATACGAGATATCTTTCAGCAAGAAGCTGCTCCATGCCGCTGACGGATCCTGCTTCTGCATACATCTCGTACGCGAGCTTGAGAGGACGTACACCGGTAAGTGTTCCCCATCCGCTGCTGCGGCCGGTAAGTCCGGACAGGAGCCGGTACATTTCTCTTTTGATCTCATCCCTGTCATCAGAATTCTGAGCGTTTATGAGGTAATGCCCGTCCCTGAGACAGAGTTTTCCTTCCGGCGCCCTGAACGGGATGACTTCGAACTCATCGTCCGAAAGGAATACCCTTGCCAGTTCGCCGTAGTGATATTCATTGTCTGTGTTGTTTATATAGAATTTATACAAAAGGATTGGCCCTCTTCTCGTATCCTATGGTTGTTGCCGGGCCGTGTCCCGGATAGACGATCATGTCGTCATCAAGTGTGTAAAGCTTGTCCTGTATTGAACGGACCATTGTTTCCCAGTCACCGGTCTCAAACGATGTATTTCCGACTGAAAGCCTGAACAGCGTGTCGCCTGAGAAGACTTCATGATCTGTCGCAAAACATATGCCGCCTTCAGTATGCCCCGGAGTCTCGATGACTCTTAACGTTGTCTCGCCCAGCTCTATAGTATCGCCTTCACGTACAAAACGTTTTGCCTGAGGGATGCCGCTCGTGCTGCGTCCGCCTGACATCATGAGATGCTCCCTGCTCTCGTACATGAGGTAGTGCTCACCTGCAGGAGCAATGAAGGATGCGCTGATATATTCGTCGAGATATTGTCTGACTGCAGCATAATGGTCATAATGTCCGTGTGTGAGGAGAATGAACTTGAGATAAGCATTGTTCTGTATCTCCATCCTCACGTCCATTCCGTAATAGCCGGGATCTACTACGGCTTTGAAGCCGGTAGCGTCATCGGTTATGACGTATGTATTCTCTCCGAGCGGACCTGCCGCAAAACATTTGACTGTAAGGCTCATTGCTTTACCTCGGTCTGTATACCCTGATCACGCCTTCTACCTGTCTGAGTGCGGTGAGAAGTCTCTGCATCTGATGCATGTCGGTGATCTCAACAGTGATAAGTGTATTGGTGGTACCCGGCTCTCCCGGTGTAAGGTTGAGACCGACTACTTCGATGTCGTAGTCGTCGCAGACCTTGGATATATCTTTGAATATGCCCTTACGCTCTTCAGATACGACCTGAAGATCGACGTAGTACTTACGGTTGCTGTCAGGAGTATCCCAGTTGACGTTGATGAGTCTCTGTCTGTCCTCTTCCCTGAGGTTGCTGATATTAGGACAGTCAACTCTGTGGACTGTTATGCCCTTGCCCTTGGATATGTATCCGATGATCGGATCCCCCGGTACAGGGTTGCAGCAAGTCGCTCTTCTGATGAGCAGATTGTCAGCACCCTTTACGACGATCCCTGATTCCGAAACCTCGTTGACCTTGGACTGTGACGGCTTCTTGACCTCTATTTCATCCTCATGCTCTTCCTTGATCTTGTTGTCTGCCTCATAGTATTCTATGAGCTTCTGACCGAGCTTGGATACAGAGTTGCCGCCTCTTGAGATCTGAAGGTACAGCTCATTTACGTTGGAACAGTTGAAGTCCTTGACCGCACGCAGGATATATGCGTTCTTGGCTACCTGCGCCGGATCATATCCCTTCTTTCTGACGTAGTTGTTGATATTGGTCTTACCGCGGTTGACATCGCTGTCCTTGTCGGCTTTTCTGAGCCAGTTTCTTATCTTGGAACGGGCCTGTGAAGTCTTGCACAGCTTGAGCCAGTCGATGCTCGGACCTGTGGAGTTCGCTGAAGTAACGATCTCTACGATGTCGCCGTTGTTCAGATGGTGGTCTATGGTGACCATCTTGCCGTTTACTTTGGCGCCGACGCATCTGACGCCTACATCCGTATGGATCTTGAATGCGAAGTCGAGAGGCGTACTGTCAGCAGGCAGCTCCATTACATCTCCGCCCGGGGTAAATACGAATACCTGATTGTCGAAGAGGTCCATCTTGAGATTTTCGAGGAACTCAACTGAATCGTCAGCTTCGTTCTGCATCTCAAGTGCCTGTCTTACCCAGGCGAGCTTCTGCTCGCTCTCGTCTTCCTTGCCGGAGACCTTGCCTTCCTTGTACTTCCAGTGCGCTGCGATACCGTATTCTGCTATACGGTGCATTTCATAAGTACGGATCTGGATCTCAAACGGCTCGCCGTTGTCACCGAGCACTGTCGTATGCAGTGACTGGTACATGTTAGGCTTAGGCATCGCTATGTAATCCTTGAACCTGCCAGGTATAGGCGTCCACCTTGTGTGTACAAGTCCCAGAGCTGCATAGCAGTCCTTGACTGAGGAGACCAGGATCCTTACAGCGAGGAGGTCGAATATCTCGTCGAGCTCCTTCTTCTGGATGACCATCTTTCTGTAGATGCTGTAAAGATGCTTGTTACGTCCCTTGACCTCTCCCTGGATGCCTGCCTGCTTAAGCTCAGATGAGATCTCGCTGATAAGAGTCTCAACATCCTGTTCGTACTTTTCTTTCTTGAGTGTGACAGCATCAGAGAGCTTCTTGTATTCGATCGGATGAAGGAATTTCAGTGCCAGATCCTCAAGCTCAAACTTGATGCTGAACATACCGAGCCTGCCTGCAAGAGGAGCATATATCTCGAGCGTCTCCATAGCTTTGCTCGCCCTCTTGTTGGTCGGCATGTATTCAAGAGTCCTCATGTTGTGCAGCCTGTCGGCAAGCTTGATGATAAGGACCCTTATATCCTTTGACATGGCCAGGAACATCTTGCGGAAGTTCTCGGCCTGGATCTTCTCGGATGATGCGTCGTATGAGATATTACCGAGCTTGGTAACACCGTCTACAAGAGCAGCGATCTTTTCGTCAAAATCATTGACGAGCTGCTCTCTTGTATACTCGGTATCCTCGACTACATCGTGGAGAAGACCTGCTATGACAGTCTCGTTATCCATGCCAAAACCTGCCAGAATCTTGGCGACTGCTATAGGGTGAATGATATAAGGTTCACCGCTTTTACGAAACTGCCCTTCGTGTAAACGAAGAGCAATCTCGTACGCCTTGATAATGGCTGTGTCATCATACTTCGAATTGATCTGAGCCAGATCATGCATGAATTTTTCAGTTGACAGGTCTATAACTTCTCTGACTGCCATTAATTTTCCTTACTTGACGATTCCGTCGTTCTCTCTCCTTCTGGAGTTTCTCTTTCTTTCCTTGGCTGCTTTTTCCTGCTGCTCTGCATACTTGGAGAGGTTCTCCTTTCTTGTCAGCTCATAGAAGAGCGGGCTGCAGAGGAATATCGATGAATATGTTCCTACGAATACACCGATCATCAGCGGGATCAGGAATGCTCTCAGTTCTGAGCTTGCCATTACAAACAGCGGGATCATAACGATCAGTGTTGTGAGCGATGTCATGATCGATCTTGAAAGTGTCTGGTTGACACTTGTGTTGATCAGTTCTGCATTCTGCTTACGCTTGAAGAACTTGCTGTTCTCTCTGATTCTGTCAAATACTACGATAGTATCGTTGATCGAGTATCCTACTACAGTCAGGATACCTGCGATGAACGGGTTGTTGATAGTGATACGGAATATAGCGTATATCGAAAGTGTTACGAGTACATCGTGTCCGAGACCGGCTACAGCAGCAAGACCGTACTTCCAGGTCTTGAATCTGAACCTGATGTATACAAGCATTACAACCGCAGCGATCAGGATGGACTTGATAGCGTTCTGCCTGAGGTCCTTACCTACTGTCGGTCCGAACTCTTCTGATGCGAGAACATCATCATCGCTGAATCCGTACTTTTCCTGAAGTGTATTGACTACTTCAGTACGTTCAGCCGACTTGAGGTCCTTGATGGTCCTGATGATGACCTGTGAATGATTATCGGATGCATATACAATAGTCGGGTCAAGGTCATACTCAGCAATGGTATCCTTGACTTCATCGATGGACACTTCCTGTCCCATCTCGATCTGCATCATTGTACCGCCCGTAAAGTCGATACCGTAGTTGAAGCCTCTTACGAGTGCGAATCCGAGACCGATGATGATCACGCATGCACTGATCGCATAGAACTTCTTCCTGTTCTCGATGAATCTGAAGTTGAGCTTCGAAAGTGCTGCAGCAAGACCCTTAGGCTTACCGTCTTCAGTAAGTCCGAACATCTTGTTAGTACCGAACTTCTTGCTTTCAGCAAGGAGACTTACGAACAGCTGTGTGATGAATACAGCTGTGATAACGCTCATTACAGTACCGATTATCAGTGTGAGAGCAAAGCCCTTGACTGAAGTCGTTCCGAAGAGATACAGAACGAATGCCGCAACGAGTGTTGTTGTCTGGGAGTCTACTACTGTGGAAAGCGCAGCATGGTAACCCATGTCTACTGCTACTCTTACAGACTTGCCCTTCATGATCTCTTCTCTGATACGTGTGAAGATGATAACGTTCGAGTCAACCGCCATACCTATTGACAGGATGATACCTGCAATACCAGGCAGTGTCAGGACTGATCCCATGCCTGCCATGATCCAGAGTACGAGCTGTACGTACAGGAGCAGTGCGAGGTCAGCTACGACACCGAGAACTCCGTAGTACAGGATCATGAGGATCAGTACGAGTCCGAGTCCGATAGCACCGGCCTTGACGCTGAGTGCAAGAGCGTTGGCTCCGATAGTAGCTGTCTGTACAGATGAGTTGATCTCAGTCAGGTTTGCAGGAAGAGCACCGCCTCTGATGAGTGCGGAGAGTCCCGAAGCCTCTGTCTCGCTGAATCCGCCAGGTCTGGTGATCTCGCAGGATCTTGAATTGATCTTCTCATGTACCGACGGAGCGGAAATGACTTCGTCATCGAGTGCGATGACAATAGCATTGTTGGCTACAGGATTGCCGTCTTCGTCTGTCATCTTTGATTCAACCTCGCCGCTGAAAGCTTTCTCTGTAGCATCTGCGAAGAGATTGGATCCTTCTGTTGTGAAATCGATGGTGATCTTGTAACCGCCGTTGTTTGAGTCTGTAGCGATCTGTGAATCGCTGATGCCTTCACCTGTCAGAGCGAGTGTTCCGTCTGCAAGGAAGAACTGCAGCTGTGCTGTACGTCCGATCTGTTCGATCGCTTCCTCAGCATTCTCAACACCAGGCATCTCTACTCTGATCCTGTTGTTACCTTCGATGGATACCTGAGCTTCACTGATACCCATAGCATTGACTCTGTTCTCGAGCACGCTCTTGGTCTGGTTCATGATCTGAGTCAGTTCAGTACCTGTCTCTTCTGTATCAGCCTCAAGCAGGACATAAACACCGCCGTTGATATCCAGTCCGTACTTGAGCTGCTCTCCGAGATTTCCGACTTTATCGCCGATTCCGAAGAAGGAAATGAACCATGAAGCGATCAGTAAAATGACTACAAGTACCGCAAATACTTTCTTCTTTCCCGTTTTCATTTCAGTGAATAAACCTTTCAATTTTAGTCTTGTAAAATGGCGAAAAGCGCATAGTTCGTCATTTAAAAAATATCTTACCTATTTTATACGATTAACGTTCATTTTTCAATATAAAAGCACCCCTTTTGAGAGGTGCTTCAATGTACAATTTTCTATACTATTTACGGCTCTGTGAGACACTGATTATTTCGTCTCTTCGGAGTCAGACTTCTTGGTGAGTTTCTTAGGAGTGACCTTCTTGTCTCTGTCAGGTCTCTTCTCTTCTTCGGCCTCTTCCTTAGGAGCTTCCTTCTTTGCCTCTGCCTTTGCTGCATCGCTCTTGCTTACTGAAGCGATAGCTGTCTTGAGGAACTCGATCTTGTTCTTTCCTGCTCCGGTCTCAACGACTACAGTCTTCTCTGTGATCTTGGTGACCTTGCCGATAATGCCGCCGATAGTGATGACTTCATCACCTACAGCAAGGCTGGCTCTCATCTCTCTGTCTTCCTTGTCTTTCTTTCTCTGTGGTCTGATCATCATGAAATAGATCATCACGATGAATACGACAAGAAGTAAAATGTTAGCTACAGAAGTACTCATGATTCCCTCCCTTTTACGGATTTTCAATCCGGGATAATTTAACTTGATTGTTCAAATGGTACCGGTGGTGGGGCTCGAACCCACACGATGTTGCCATCACCGGATTTTGAATCCGGCGCGTCTGCCAATTCCGCCACACCGGCATATGGCAGTTGTGGTAAACCATTTTTCAGATAAAAAAATGGTGTGGATGACTGGACTCGAACCAGCACGGTTGCCCACATGGCCCTCAACCATGCGCGTCTGCCTATTCCGCCACATCCACACGACAAGTAGTATTATAGCATCGAAAAACTAAAATGCAAGCCTTATTTGAATATTTTTTAAACTATTTCAAATGCCCTTCAGATACTGCCTAAAGCCACGATAAAGCCCTGTCGATTTCAGCGTGCAGGTCTTCAACAGAGCCGTTATTGCTGAGAACAGTGCTTGCCTTTGCGATCCTTACATCTTCTTCTGTCTGCGATCCGATCATGAGGTCGGCGATCTCAGCGTCCGTACCGTCGCGCTTCATTATACGCTCTTTACGCAGCTCACGGTCAGCGGTGACGACCCATATGAGATCGTAGTTGCCTTCCTGATGAGTCTCGAACAGGAGCGGTATGTCAAAAAACAGCGCTTTCTCACCCGCTTCTCTCTTTTCAGCTTTTATCTTTTCAATGTCTTCAAGTACAACTTTAGTAGTCCCTTCTTCCAGTACCGCCTTGTACTTAGGGTTTCTGAAGACAAGATTTCTCATGGCGACCCTGTTGAGGCTGCCATCTGCATTGATATAGTCAGGACCGAAGTGTTCCATGATATAAGGCATTGCCTTGCCGCCTGCCGCAGTCATGGCACGTGACATGGCATCTGCATCTATAACTGTATATCCCTTTTCAATAAGATAATCGGTCACCGTGGATTTGCCGGAGCCGATCCCGCCTGTAATAGCAATAGTAATCATTACGTTTCCCTTTCCGGTGTATTAAGAAAGTATGCTAATGAAATTCAGATTTTTAACGATTATTTCAATTCATACCAGGTTTTACCTGTATGGATATCTACAGTCAGCTCCACTGCAAGATCAGCAGCACCGCGCATGCACTCATCAAGCACCTGCTTCACTTCTTCGATCTCGCTGTCAGGTCCTTCAACTATCAGTTCGTCATGGATCTGGAGTATGAGTCTGGACCTGAGTCCGCGCTTTTCAAGCTCTGACGACACAGAATTCATTGCTATCTTGATAACATCAGCAGCAGTGCCCTGTATCGGGGTGTTCATTGCGAGTCTTTTGGCCAGTTCCCTTTCCATGAACTTCCGGGATGAGAATTCCGGTATCTGTCTTACCCTGCCGAAATATGTTTTCACTTCTCTGTTCTGTTCGCCTTCTTCTATCTGGCGGTCAAGATAATCCTTTACTGCCTTGTGCTTGGCAAAATAATCGTTGATATAACGCTGACCCTCAGTTCTCGAGATATTGAGACTTTCGCCCAGCCCGAAGCCGCTCATGCCGTATACAACACCGAAATTAACGGCTTTGGCCCTTGTTCTGTCAAGCGGAGTCACCTCGTCCTCAGGGATGTCAAAAACTCTAGCTGCAGTAGCCTTATGTATATCCTTGCCCTGCCTGAAGTCGCTTATCAGTGATTCATCGCCGCTCAGCGATGCGAGTATCCTCAGCTCTATTTGTGAGTAGTCCGAGCCCGTAAATGAATTGCTGTCTGACTCCGTTACAAAAGCTTTTCTTATAAGTCTGCCGTAGTCATCACGTACAGGAATGTTCTGAAGATTAGGCTCTGTACAGCTCAGTCTGCCGGTTGCGGCAACAGTCTGCATGAAATGCGGATGCACCTTGCCGTCCTCAGCGATGACAGCCTTAAGTCCTTCGACATACGTACTGTTAAGCTTGGCAAGCTTGCGGTATTCGAGTATATCAGCAACGATTCCGTAGCTGTCCCTGAGCTTGTCGAGAATGTCTGCGGCCGTTGAATAACTGCCGGTTTTGCTCTTTCCTTTTGCCTTCGGATAAGGTATGCCCATCTTTTCAAAAAGTATGGTGCCGAGCTGTTTAGGCGAGTTTATATTGAACTCAGTACCGGCTTCACTGTAGATGCTCTGCTCGAGTACCGTGATTTTCTCTGTGATCTCATTTCCGATGGAACCGAGGATCTCAGGATCGCATGTGATCCCTTCAAGCTCCATAGCAGCTATGGTCCTGACAAGAGGCATCTCACAGGTATCAAAGAGCTGTCTGAGTCCTTTTTCATCCAGAGATTCTGACTGCTCAGCCATTACAGCTGCAGAGTAAAATGCCCTTCTGAGGCAGTCCTCGGTAGTAAGGGCTGATGAATCGTAGGATGCATCGTCGCTGAGTGTTTCTGTTTCGGTTTCCTTTGCAGCATAACCTGCATATCTCAGAAGCAGCTTGTCCAGAGGATATTTCTGTCTGTTCGGGTCGAGAAGGTATTCTGCTATCTTCACATCATAATATGGCTGAGGACATCTGCCTGAATGGCTCAGGAAAGCATAAAGTGTCTTCTTAAGGCCGCAGCCTGCAAGTCTGAAGTCTTTTCCGTTAATCCTGTCGAGCCACAGCCCTGTATCCATAGGAGTGAATCCGATGGTACATCCTGTGTTCTTCTCAGGGTCGTAAAGTGCGATCCCGCTGAACTCAGGGAGCCTGAGATGACTCGCATCAGTGACGGCATCAGTGAATACTATGCTTCCGTTTTCTGCAGATGAGAGAAATTCTTCAGGACTGACTATGCTGATGTTTTCGAACTCTGCCGCAAGATCTCGCCCTCCGGTCACAGCCTCTTCTGCTGAGACTGCTCCTTCTGCCTGCAGTTTTCTGATGAATGAATTGAATTCAAGCTCTGTATATACTTCTATGAGCTTTTCAGTGTCCGGAGCAGTAAACTTAAGCTGCTCCCATGTGAATTCGACCGGCGTGTCCGTTTTAATAGTAGCGAGCCATTTTGATTTCCTGGCTGACTCAGCATTGGCACGGATGTTTTCACCCATTTTGCCCTTTATCTCATCTGCATGCTCAAGAACACCTTCGACCGAACCGTACTGTTCCAGAAGAGCTATTCCCTTTTTCTCACCGATGCCCGGTACTCCCGGAATGTTATCTGACTTGTCGCCCATGAGACCCTTGAGGTCAATGAACTGCTGCGGCGTGAGGTTGTATCTCTCCTTCATCGCAGCTTCGTCATATACGTCAAATTCGCTCATTCCGCGTTTATTTATAAGTACATGGACATTTGGGCTGACAAGCTGCAGTCCGTCCTTGTCTCCGCTGATTATGAGGGTCCTGAAGCCTGCCTCTGTTCCTTTGACAGACAGAGTTCCGATGATATCATCAGCTTCATATCCTGACATTTCAAGCACAGCAATATTCATTGCCTCAAGAACTCTGTGCATCCATGGTATTTCAGACAGGAGTTCTATCGGAGTCTGCTGACGTCCGGCTTTATAGGCATCATATTCCTTATGGCGGAATGTCGGGTCCTTCATGTCAAAGGCCACGGCTATGTAGTCAGGCTCGTAGTCCTTTATGATCTTATTGAGCATATTAATAAAGGCAAACACGCCCTGGGTGTGGATGCCTTTGGATGTCACCATAGGGCGCATCGCAAAATACGCCCTGAACAGCAGACTGTTACCGTCTATTAAAACGAGTTTTTCCATGTTGTTATCCTGTGATGTTTATTTATGTATCATGTCGCGGGCTGCCGGGAGACCGTATGCGCCTTCGGCTGAAGCAGCTCCGTCTATAATCGCATACTGAAGTACATCAGTTGCGAGCGCAGCGAATGCATCAAAGTTGACCTTCTGTTTTCCTGAAGACATGACGAATATCGTGTCGCCGTCAAGAGTACCGTGAACAGGCTTGATAGCTCTTGCATATGCATCGTGAAGTATCTGTGCGAGCTTGCAGGCCTGAGCCTTGGTAAGTTCTGCGTTGGTTATGACGCATGATATGACTGTGTTGAACGGAATGTCATATCCCATGTCCAGTCTGTCTTCCTCAGTCAGAACATATTCGTCCTCGACAGGAGCAGCTTTTTCTTCAGGCACTGATGCTTCTCCGGCATCCGGTGCTTCAGGAGCTTCAGGCACTTCTGCCTGAACAGCGGCAGACGGTTCATGATCTTCGGTCTGTACAGCAGAAACTTCTTCAGGCTCCTGTTCTGCGATCTCAGCAGGAACAGCCTCAGCGGCGGGTCTTTCTT
Source organism: Anaerovoracaceae bacterium (assembly GCA_045540775.1). Lineage (GTDB taxonomy): Bacteria > Bacillota > Clostridia > Peptostreptococcales > Anaerovoracaceae > Crickella. The sequence goes on from JAZQHU010000061.1 coordinate 73,265, forward strand.
CATAAGGCCTGTCTGCAGCCGGTTCTTCAGACACTTCTTCGTGTACAGGGGCTGGTTCCGGTGATTCAACAGGTTCAGGCATGCTCAGATACTCGTCCTCAACTGCAGGCGGATTCTCCTGATTGTAGGAATCCATCATCGCCTTTACGATCTCATCTTTTTCATCAGGGGCGTTCTCTTCGGAATGAGGAGTATCGCTTACATGGCCGGATGATATCTCAGCTCTGCTCTCGTCGGATTTTTTCTTAAGGGCTTCTGCAGCAGCGATAGTCTTTATATCTGTCAGATCAAGATCAGGTGAAGACTCGTCATGTACCATGCCTTTGAGAACTCTTATGGTTCCCTTGATGGCTGAACCATCAACAGTACGAAGTCCTGCAATTATATTGCCTGCACCATTGTAAATGTCTCCTATGGCGTTTACAGCAGTTACGGCACCGACCTGAATGAAGTCATCGCCGCAGGCAAATGTACCGAGACCGGTCTTCATAGCCCTGCCGTATCCCATGTATTTTCCGACAGTTGCACCTGTACCTGCACCATGATTTCCGCCTGAGAATTCACCTTCATAGGCATTCTCTACAGCTGTTCGTCCCATTTCAACATCAGGAAAGACATCTGATCTGCCGACCGGAAGATCGTATAATGATGCGCCCGGAACGATCGGAACATATATGCCTTCGTCAACCTGGAAGCCGATGTTTCTTTCAGCAAGTGAGCGCATAACACCCGATGCAGCTTCGAGACCGAATGCAGAGCCGCCGCTCAGTACAACAGCGTGTACTTTATCTACTGTATTCTCCGGTCTGAGAAGATCGGTCTCTCTCGTTGCAGGACCTCCTCCTCTTACATCGACACCGGCAACAGCGCCCTCTTCGGAAATGATTACTGTAACTCCTGTCCCGGCCTCTGCGTTTTCAGCATTTCCAAGCCTGAAACCTTCGATATCCCCAATATCGATTTTCTTCATTTTCATGATGCATCCCCTTCAAAAACCCGCGAAAATTTCCAAATATATTTGTATTGTATCACAATACACAAAAAACAAAAATTCCCGAAATACCGTCAAGCCATTAATTGACGCCCTATCGGTAACAGATAAGGTGGGTACTTCTTAAGCATGGCTTCTGTAGTCCCCTCGAAGGAGGCTTTACATAATGCTTCCGCATCAGAATCCCTTTAAGTAAGTGTAGGTTCAATTAAAGATACTTTAACGTATATCCCAGGAATATTTAGTTTGAATTCAGCTTGCAGAATTATTCGGGAAACTGTAATTACTCGAGATCGAGGTCACAGTTGAAGTATACCTTCTGAACATCATCATTGTCTTCAAGAGATGTGATCAGCTTGGTAAGTGACTTGATCGCACCTTCATCAGTAACATTGGCTTCCATTGAAGGAATCTGCTCAACTTCTGCTTCTACGATCTCATAACCTGCATCCTTGACAGCCTGATGAACATCATTGAATGCTGACGGCTCAGTTCTGATCTCAAAGTTGTCTTCGTTGACGATCATGTCGTCAGCACCTGCCTCAAGTGCTACTTCCATTACCTCGTCCTCATCGAGATCCTCTGAATCAACGATGATTACGCCTGCACGTGAGAACATGTATGAAACGCATCCCGGTGTACCGAGATTTCCGCCGTTCTTGTCAAACACGGATCTTACGAACGAAGCGGTCCTGTTCTTGTTGTCTGTGAGTGCTTCAACGATAACAGCTACGCCTGATGGACCGTAGCCCTCGAACTGAAGCTCTTCATAGGATTCACCGCCGAGTTCTCCTGTACCCTTCTTGATAGCTCTGTTGATATTGTCGTTAGGCATTCCGATTGCCTTGGCCTTATCGATAGCTACTCTGAGTGAAGGATTGAACTCCGGATCTCCGCCAGCCTTAGCTGCTACGATGATCTGTCTTGAATACTTGGTGAACATTGCAGAACGCTTGGAGTCCTGCGCTGATTTTCTGTTAGCAATTGTGCCATGTCTGCCCAATGGAGACACCTCCTTTTATCTCTGATCTTGTTTTTTCGCTTAAAGTATACTACTTGGCCTGTTCTTCTTCAAGGTTCTTGAAGGCTGTAGACATCATAAGCTTGATACGGTTGAGCTGATTTACGTTCGAAGCGCCTGGATCGTAGTCGATAGCTACGATGTTGGCCTTTTCGTCATACTGTCTCAGCGCTTTCAGCATTCCCTTTCCTGCAACGTGGTTAGGAAGACATGCAAAAGGCTGAAGGCAAAGTATGTTCTTGACGCCGGCATCGATCAGATCGACCATCTCGCCGGTCAGAAGCCAACCCTCGCCGCACTGGTTTCCTACAGAAATGAATCTTTCGGCGTTGGCGGCAGTCTCTTCTATCCTCGCATCCGGAGTGAAACGCTTACTGTTCTCACAGGCCTTTCTTGCATACTTTCTGTATGATTCGATGAAGGAGATGAGGGCCTTGTTGATAGCCTTGTCCTTCCATGAACCTGACAGGTTGTTGTAGTTGTATATCTTATTGATGAAGCCGTATTCGAAGAAGTCGATGAATGATGGAACAACTGCTTCTCCGCCCTCTTCCTCGATCGTCTCAACAAGATTGTTGTTGGCGTTCGGATGATATTTTACAAGTATCTCACCGACGATACCGACTCTTGGCTTCACCATGTCTTCGTGGATCGGTATGCTGTCAAAATCCCTGATGATCGCTTCAAGGTTCTTTCTGAACGTCTTTTTGTCGAGATCCATACAGTTCTCGGCGATCTTCCCGAACCAGGAATCCATGACAGACTGGGCGCTGCCCTTATCGATCTCATAAGGCCTTATCCTGTAGAGGCATTTCATCATTATGTCTCCATACAGAGCTCCGTAAACCAGAGACAGTGCAAGTCTCGGTGTGATCGAGAATCCCGGATTCCGCTCAAGGCCGACCATGTTGAATGATATGACAGGGATCTGCTCCATGCCGAGGTCCTTGAGAGCCTTTCTCAGAAGAGCCACATAGTTGCTCGCTCTGCAGCCGCCTCCTGTCTGCGACATGAATACGCCTGTCTTTTTAAGATCGTATTCACCGGACTTAAGAGCATAGATGATCTGACCAAGCGTGACTATCGTCGGATAGCAGGCATCATTGTTGACGTACCTGAGGCCTTCCTCTTCTGATTCCTTGGTAACAGCAGGAAGAAGAACTGCATTGTAACCTGCTGCACGCATGACCGGTTCAAAATACTGGAAGTGTATCGGCGACATCTGCGGGACCAGGAGAGTGTATCCGTCATCTCTCATCTCTCTTGTGAAGAGCTTGCGCTTGTACGGCTTGTTGACCTTGCGCGATGTGGTTCCGAGCTTGTCTCTTTCCTCGAGAGCAGCCTTCAGGGATCTTATACGGATCCTTGCTGCACCGAGGTTAGCCCCCTCGTCTATCTTGAGTACGGTGTAAAGCTTGTTGTTCTGACCGAGAAGCTCGTCGACTTCATCGGTGGTAACGGCATCAAGTCCGCATCCGAATGAATTGAGCTGGATGATCTCAAGATCATCTCTCTGTCCGGCATATATGGCGGCCTTATACAGTCTCGAGTGATATACCCACTGGTCGAGGATACGCAGAGGTCTTTCTGCCTTGACCTTCCAGCTTACTGAATCCTCTGACAGGACTACCATGTCCTGCTGAATGACGAGCTCATCGATACCGTGGTTGATTTCAGGATCGATGTGATAAGGACGGCCTGAAAGGATGATGCCCTTCTTCTTGTGCTCCTTCATGTAGTGAAGAGCTCTTTCACCGGCATCAGCAACAGCCTTTTTGTATGATCTCTGAGCGTTCCTGCCGGCCATAAGAGCATGGAATATTTCCAGTGTGTCAGTTCCTATGCCGTAGAGTGAATACTCTCTCTTATCCTCTCCCAGATGATAGCTCTCAACGATGTTTTCCGTGCTGCTGATATCTACCTTTCTGGAACCGGAGAAGAACTTGGTCATCTCTTCAACGAATCTCTCATCGTTATCGTAAGGAACGAACGGATGATAGAACTCTACGTCATTGTCGTAGAAGAAGTCGGCCATGTTCTTGTCGATAACTTCCGGATAAGTAGCTACGACCGGACAGTTGTAGTGGTTAGGAGCCTTGGCATCTTCAACCATCTCATAGTTGATCGAAGGATAGAAAATGCGCTTTATATCATGCTCTACAAGCCACTTGATGTGGCCGTGCACCAGCTTGGCCGGATAGCACGCAGTATCTGAAGAAATAGTATCCATGCCGCTGGCATATATCTCCTTGCTGCTTGCAGGGCTGATGACAACTCTGAAGCCGAGCTTGGAGAAGAATGCGTGCCAGAACGGATAGTTCTCATACATGTTGAGGACTCTCGGGATACCGATGGTGCCTCTCTTGGCTTCATCTTCACCCAGAACCGGACGGTCGAACAGAAGTCTGTTCTTGATCTTGTAGAGATTAGGAAGATCAGACTTTTCAGTTACGTGACCTGCTCCTCTTTCGCATCTGTTTCCGGTTATATATCTGCTGCCGTCAGAGAATTTTGAAATAGTCAGAAGGCAGTTGTTGCCGCATCTTCCGCATCTTGCGTTTGACGTTGTTACGCTGAAACTGTCAACGAGTTCAAGCGGAAGAACTTCTGACCTTTCACCTTCCTTATAGTCATCACAGGCGACTATAGCGGCACCGAAAGCACCCATAAGTCCGGAAATCTCAGGTCTTATGACATTCTTTCCGAGTATGATCTCAAGGCTTCTGAGAACGGCTTCGTTCAGGAATGTTCCTCCCTGAACAACTACATTAGGACCGGTCTCTTCGGTGTTCCTCAGCTTGATTACTTTGTATAATGCGTTCTTGATTACAGAGTAAGAGAGGCCTGCAGAGATATCCGCAACCGTAGCGCCCTCCTTCTGTGCCTGCTTTACCTTGGAATTCATGAATACGGTACATCTTGTTCCCAGGTCTACAGGCTTTGTGGACTTCAGAGCTTCGTGAGCAAATTCAGGAACGGTCATGCTTACTGACTTTGCATAAGTCTCGATGAACGATCCGCATCCTGAGGAGCATGCTTCGTTCAGCATGATGCTGCTGATAGCTCCGTCCTTTATCTTCATGCACTTCATATCCTGTCCGCCTATGTCCAGGATGAAGCTTACTTCAGGCAGAAACTGACGTGCCGCTTTATAATGCGCCATCGTCTCTATCTCGCCGCCGTCGATCTTAAATGCTGCTTTGACCAGACCTTCACCGTAGCCGGTCACGACTGATCTGCCGATATATGCATCTTCAGGAAGCTTTGAATATACTTCCTTCAGAACGTTCTTAACAACGTGAAGAGGATCTCCCTCGTTGTTCTGATAGTGCTCATATATGAGCTTTTTGTCTGAACTGATTACTGCAGCCTTGGTCGTAGTTGAACCTGCGTCTATTCCCAGGAATACCGGTCCGCTTACTGCAGTGATGTCTCCTCTTTCTATCTTAGCGGATGCGTGCCTTGCCCTGAATTCTTCAAGATCCTGTTCTGACTCAAAGAGAGGCTGCAGATACTTGGTATCTGAAACATCTTCCGGGTCAGCGTTTCTGAGCTTGTCAATGAGTGAAGAAAGCTTCACGACAGGCTCTTTATCCGCGAGCATAGCTGCTCCGAGAGCTACGAAGAACTTTGCATTGTCAGGGAAAATGATATTCTCCGGCTTGAGATTCAGAGTCTCGATGAATCTCTTTCTCAGTTCGGAAAGATATTCAAGCGGACCTCCGAGGAATGCAACGTTGCCCTTGATCGGATGCCCGCAGGCAAGTCCGGATATCATCTGATTTACTACAGCCTGGAAGATGGAGGCTGCGATATCCGCTGTCTTGGCTCCGTCATTGATAAGAGGCTGTATGTCAGTCTTGGCAAAAACTCCGCATCTGGATGCTATAGGATATATGATCGAATAGTCCTTTGCAGCTTCATTCAGACCGCCGGCATCAGTGTTGAGCAGCACCGCCATCTGGTCAATAAAGGCGCCTGTGCCGCCGGCACAGGTACCGTTCATGCGCTGCTCTACAGATGATCCGTAGAATGTTATCTTGGCGTCCTCTCCTCCGAGCTCGATCGCAACATCAGTCTGCGGTATTATCTTCTCAACAGCATTGCTGCATGCGATGACTTCCTGCTCGAATTTGATACCAAAAAGGTCAGCAAGAGACAACCCGCCCGAACCGGTTATTACAGCCTTAAGGTCCAGGTCCCCCTTTTTCTCCCTGAGCTGCTCGAGAAGCTCTCCGGCTTTCTCGAATACGTTGGACATGTGTCTCTCATATTTAGAATATACAATGTTTTCGTTCTCATCCAAAAGGACGAGCTTGACTGTAGTCGAACCTACATCAATCCCGAGTCTTAGTTCCATGTAGTATCCCTTTTAGTAATATATATAAAACCTCAGATGAAATCCTGATTAAAAGCTGCAATGGGCAGACCGTAAGCCGGGTTCTGTATTAGACGATCATCCATCTAGTACTGCAATTGCTTGCAGCATCAAGCGACTTACCTGCGGGCGGGTACGGGCCGCACCCATTAGCGCCCTGCTCAGTCTTGCTCCGGATGGGGTTTACACGGCTGCTGTGTCTCCACAGCACCGGTGAGCTCTTACCTCACCATTTCAACCTTGCCACGGCATTACCCGTTTCGGCGGAATGTTTCTGTTGCACTTTCCCTACAGTTACCTGCGGCGGACGTTATCCGTCATCCCTGCCCTGCGGAGCCCGGACTTTCCTCATGCGCTGTGCGCACGCGACCGTCTGGTCTACCCATTGATTCAATGCCTTGTTAATTATATTCGGACTTGATTTTTTTTCAATATTTTGGATGTAATTATATGGTTTAGTTATTTTTCTGCTTTGAGTTCTCTGAAGAAATTGATGATTATCAGGACTATGAAAAGTATCCCGATATATCCCTGCGCCGGATACAGGAACTCGACCAGCCTCTTGAATCCTGTAAGACCGAGAAGAAAGCCTGCAGCAGCGCCGGCGACAATTATGTATTTCTTTACCCTGCAGTCTCTGATCCTGGTGCTGAATCCGTAATATGTGCTGGCCCCCGTGGAGTAAACAGCGCCGTACAGAACGACTGCATATATCATGTTGAGCAGCGGGGATATCCTTGCAGAGAATCCGAGCATCGGAAGGTCAAGCGATGATGAAAACGCCATGTCTGTAAGCAAAGCCCTGAGCAGCAGTATGGTGAGTCCTCCGAGGCACAGTGTGCCGAGAACAGCCCCTTTGTATGCATTGGCAGTGTCCTTCGCATTGACAGCACAGCTGCCTGCCATGGTGATCATTCCGAGAGTATTGTATGCCATGAATACCAGCGCAGATACCGGCCAGTTCGGTGACATCCTTCCCGGTCTGTATCCGCTGACGGCACCGCTCTGTCCGAAGTCCATATGTATGGTGAGCAGTATCGTCGCTACTCCTATGACAAAAAGAACAGGTACAAGCAGTCTGAAGACTTTAGATACCCTCTCAAAGTCTCCCAGAACAGTTACTATACAGAGAACAGCAATCACCAGCCCGCCGAACACTTTGCTGATGCCGAATTGCTGGTTCAGGAGCGAACCGCCGGCGGCTGTCATGGCGATGATCATGGTGTAATAGATGATGCCTAGTGTCCAGCCGATCACACTGTCGATATATCTGTTCTCAAAGGGCGATATCAGTCTTCCGAGGTCTGAAGTGTTCTTGCTCCTTGCGATATATGTGAGCATGCAGGCAAGTACAACAAAGCATACCGTGCTGAAGACTGCACCGAAGTATCCCTTCTGGCCGAATACTCCGAAGAACTGCCAGCATTCCCGTCCTGAGGCGAATCCCGCCCCCATTATTACACCGATATACAGCGAAGTGATTTCGATAAAACTGAGTTTCTTCATTATCCGGTTTGTTTCACAGAATCAGCAGCTGATGAGACCAATCAGATACTGCCTGTCGTTTTTAAGCTTCTCTGACAGTTCAGTGACATCCTCCCTGCTGTTCGAAAGGTTGTCTATCTGTTCAGCCAGGCTGTCTATCTTCCACGAGATGCGTTTCACAGCAAGTTCCCTGTCAGCTTTTATAAGAGCTTCAGGGTATTTCCACCTGATATCGTCTTCCGGATAAGGTGCCTTCCTGGAAGTGCATGATGACGGTACCGCAGTGATGATCTCACATACGAACTTACCTTCCGGTGCAAGATGTTCTCCGGTGATGTCCCATCCGTGCGTATACAGATAGTACCTGAGATTTCCGGAGTGCTTCCTCGGCTGAAGTATCAGCCTCCTGAAAGATCTGCTTTTGTCCGGATCAGCATCAAGTATCTCAGCTATCGTAAGCCCGCCGAGTCCGCCGATGATGACATCATCCACTTCTCCGGGTTCTATTGTCTCAAGGCCATCGCCGGTCCTGAAAGCCGTGTCCGGCACATCAAGGCCGCAGTCCCTGAAGGTCTGCACTGCCTTGGCAAGTGAACCCTCGCTTATATCCGACATGATGACATAAGGGCTTACTCCTTCTCTCATCAAAAGCATAGGGACGTATCCGTGATCCGTCCCTATGTCTGCGGCTGACTCGCCTTTATTAACCTGCTGCGCTAATGCGTATATCCTCTTGCTTAATCTCATCTTACTCAAGATAATCTCTGAGCTTCTTGCTTCTGCTAGGATGTCTGAGCTTACGGAGCGCCTTGGCTTCGATCTGACGGATACGTTCTCTTGTTACATTGAACTCCTTGCCTACTTCTTCAAGTGTGCGAGGACGTCCGTCATCAAGACCGAATCTGAGAATGAGTACTTTCTTCTCTCTCTCTGAAAGAGTATCAAGGACTTCACGCAGCTGCTTCTGGAGCATTGAATATGCTGCAGCATCAACAGGTGAAGGAATATCCTCATCCGGAATGAAGTCACCGAGGTGGCTGTCTTCCTCTTCTCCGATAGGAGTCTCGAGTGAGACAGGATCCTGACTGATCTTCTTAATCTCTCTTACCTTATCAACAGAAATGCCCATCTCCTTGGCGATCTCTTCGCTGGTCGGTTCACGACCGTATTCCTGAAGGAGCTGTCTGGAGATCCTGATCAGCTTGTTGATCGTCTCTACCATGTGTACAGGGATCCTGATAGTCCTTGCCTGGTCGGCAATGGATCTTGTGATAGCCTGTCTGATCCACCATGTAGCATAGGTTGAGAACTTGTAGCCCTTGGTGTAGTCAAACTTTTCAACAGCCTTGATAAGACCGAGATTTCCTTCCTGGATAAGATCGAGGAAAGAAAGACCTCTGTTGAGGTATCTTCTGGCGATACTGACTACGAGTCTGAGGTTGCTTTCACAGAGCTTCTTCTTGGCTTCCTCATCACCCTGCTCGATTCTTATAGCGAGTTCTCTTTCTTCTTCTGCCGATAACAGAGGAACCTTGCCGATCTCCTTGAAATACATCCTGACCGGATCATCAGTAGGAATGTTCTTGGCCGAATCGGTTACTTCGATCTCTCCTGTTGCCTTGATGACAACGCCGCTCTTTTTCTCATCCTCAAGATCTCCTGTGATGTCATCGTCATCATCAAGATCCATGTCGTCAAGATCAAGAAGGTCATCGTCGTCAAGATCTGCATCGTCTTCAAGCTCGTGCGAGGAAGGCTCTCTGGTATCAACAAGGCTGATTCCCTTGCTTTCAACAATATCATACACTTCCTCAAGAAGATCCTTGTCAGGATTGGAATCCGACAGCATGATATTGATCTCGCCATATGTGATCTCGTTGCCTGTCTGCTTTGCAGATTCGATTATGGAATGAGCGAGTTCTTCAGCTTTGCTCATTTCAAAAGTATTCTCTTCTTCTGCAATTGCATCATTCGCTTTTACCTTGTTTCTGTTCTTGTCAGGCATTCTTTTCCTCCATTGTCTGATTTATGTTGTCTATTAGTTTATCCAAACGGATCAGTCTGTTTGCTATTTCTTCAATTTCATCCTCTCTGCCGGTCTTTTCGGCTATTGAGAGCTCGTTCATAAGTTCAGACTTTTCCATTCTGTAATTATTGATAAGATAGCTGGCTCTTGTTTCCCTGTAGAATGCTTCATCATCAGGTCCTATCCGGACAGATGCTGCATATTTTCTGAACAGGGACTCTTCGTCAGGGTCGAGAAACGCTGAGATGCGTTCCGGATCTATCCTGTGCATCCCGTTCTCTGCGCTGTCCTGCAGTGTTTCGGCAGCTCTCAGAACTGAAGAAGCGATCGGTGAGCGTATCTGTATCCCATCCTCGGAATATCTCCTGATATATCTGGTGTTTTCAAGTGCCAGCAAAGCAAAAGACATCTCTATGCGTTCGTCTATGCTGGTGTCGTTCTGTCTCCTTCGCTCAGCACGGTCCGGATATCTTCTCTGCGGAACGGAGCCTGCTGAAGGACGTCTTCCTTCGCTTTCCGTCCTGACTGTCATCATTATCGAATGCTCGGATATTCCGAATTCTTCGCTGAGCTTTCTGATGTACAGCTCCTGCTCGACAGGACCGAGGGATCTCAGCACCGGCACTATGTTCTCGATATATGCAAGAACACCCATGTCCGTGGTGAGGTCAAAACCGTCTCTTGCAAGTCTGAGTCTGAATTCAGCTGCCGGTACGGCATCATCGACCAGTCTCAGGAACTCTTCCTTTCCGTTCTTCTGAATGAACTCATCCGGGTCCTTGCCGCCTGTAACGGTCAGGACTCTCGGCTTTCCTCCTGCTCCGTTTATTACGGAGATGCCTCTCAGAGCGGCATTGATGCCCGCAGAATCAGAGTCATACGACAGCACGATGTTCTTCGAATAGCGGCAAAGAAGTTTTGCCTGATTGTCTGTCAGCGCTGTACCAAGTGATGCTGCAACATTGCGGACCCCGCTCTGATACAGCGAAATTACGTCCATATATCCTTCGACGATTATCGCTCTGCCGGCTGACGATATCTCGTTCCTGGTAAAGTTGAGCCCGAAGAGGTTGTTCTTCTTGAGAAATATCTCACTTTCAGGTGAATTGAGATATTTTGGCTTGATATCTCCTATTGCCCTGCCGCCAAAACCTATAACTTTGTCCTGGGTATTGATTATCGGGAAGATGACTCTGTCGCGGAACTTGTCATAAAGTCCTCCGCGTCCCGAATTGGCAAGACCCAGTCTGAGAAGCTCCTCGTCCGTAACGCCTTCAGACCTCAGATAGTCTGACAACGCAGTTCCGGATGCGGGAGCATAACCCAGTCCGAATTTTGTAATCGTATCATTCGAAAGACCTCTTTTGCGGAGGTACGCAAGCCCCTTGTTGCCTCTGACTGAAAGACAGTTGTAGAAGTATCTGGCAGCCTTCGCATTGATCTCATAATATCGGGAATAATCCTTCTTCGGTGCAGAATGCCTCTTCTCAGGCATCTTGATCCCGTATTCACCGCAGAGCTTCTCCACGGCTTCCATGAAAGGCAGCTTGTAATACTCCTGAACGAACTTGATGACATCACCCTTCTGGCCGCATCCGAAGCAGTTGAATATCTGCTTTTCTTCATTGACCATGAAGGACGGTGTCTTCTCTGAATGGAACGGACAGAGTCCCTTGTAGTTGGCTCCGGCCTTCTTCAGATCGACTTCACGGCCGACAACATCAACGATATTGACCTGAAGCTTGAGTTCGTCAATGAAGTTGTCCCATGCCATAAGCCGTGTTACCTCCAGCTTTGCGGTACGAACAGCCGCTCATACATTCTCATAGCATACCTGTCTGTCATGCCTGAGATCCAGTCCTTGACTGCGACGTTAGTACCTTCTTCCTTTTCGATTTCTTTATATACGCCGGGTATCTCATCCGGATGATCCAGGAAGTACCTGTACAGAGATCTTATTATAAGATCGACTTTCTCCTTGTCCGTAACTGCCTGCACTTCCGGAGAGTTGTAGACATTCGCGAACATGAATGATCTCAGGCTGAGCAGTGCTCTGCTGAAATCAGGCGAAAGAGAGATCGCATTCTTCCCTTCGCTGTTTGTGCACAGATCCGTGATCAGATTGTTTATGCGGTCGCTGTGTGTGCTTCCCAGTACTGCAATGTCTTCTGACGGCAGATCATCCATGCTGATGATGCCGCTTCTTATAGCGTCGTCTATATCATGGTTGACATAGGCTATCCTGTCACAGATCTTGACTATCTGTCCTTCCAGCGTGACAGGTATTCCCGGTCCCCTGTGATTCAGAATGCCGTCCCTGACTTCATAAGTAAGGTTGAGACCTCTTCTCCTTGAAGTGTCTTCTATCCTGTCAACTGTCCTCAGACTCTGCTCATTGTGGGCAAAACCTCCAGGATGTATCGCGTTGAGGACTGCCTCTCCGCTGTGGCCGAAAGGTGTGTGCCCGAGGTCGTGACCCAGAGCAATAGCTTCAGTAAGGTCTTCGTTATACTGAAGTATCCTCGCGACAGTACGTGATATCTGCGCTACTTCCAGAGTGTGAGTCAGTCTGGTCCTGTAATGATCGTCCTCAGGAGCGAGGAAGACCTGAGTCTTGTTGATGAGCCTGCGGAATGCCTTGGAATGGATTATGCGGTCTCTGTCGCGCTGGTAATCTGTCCTGAATTCACACTGCTCTTCCGGGAAAACCCGCCCCCTTGACTCAGCCGCCTTGGAAGCAAGCGGAGAAAGCATTTCATATTCTCTGGCCTCAATATCCTGTCTTCTAATCATTCTCCGATTCTTACGTCGTACCCCTCAACACTGTAATCCAGTGCGTTCCTGAAATCATAATCAGTCTTGTCACCGAGGAAGCCTGCAGCAACAATGTTATATCTTGCATCCCTGACACTCAGCTCACTTCCCGTAAGCCTGTCAAAGACATTCAGATCGTGGACATACCATTTGCGGAACCTGGATATTTCCTCTGCAAGTGCTGATATGTCATCATCAGTCATATCGGCTGAAATCAGACCTGTCATTGCCCTTCCGATGGAATCCACTGTAAGATACAGTTCGGTTTCATCATCAGGCAGATGCCCCAGAAACTGTTCATAGAAAGAGTCCATGTGCTCAGCAAGGACTTCTTTATCAACCTCCCTGATAAGATCCTTTATCAGGTTCTCCTCGATAAAATCATCTTCCTCGAGAAGAGAAGCAAGGTTTTCATAATACCGGAATTCGTCTATCGTATCTATGTCCAGTTTTCTGTAAAGTACAGTTTTATCCATATTTCAAAGTCTTCCCCATTATGCTATAATTTCTGACAGAATATTATAACACATGGAGATGTCAAAATGAACAGTGACAAACAGAAATTACGTTCTGAAATCCAGGCGGCAGATAAGTGGAACATCGATTCGATGTATCCTGACTCATCTGCCGTTCTTGAGGATGTGGATAAAGGCATGCAGCGTGCTCAGCATCTTGCCGCCATGCAGGGGCATGTTATGGATTCCGCTTCCTCCCTCCTCGACGCACTTATCTCATATACAGAAGCATACAGAGCAGTCGAAAATGCATATGCCTATGCTCACATGAAGCGTGATGAGGATAATACGGATACAGCCGGAGCAGAACTCTTCGGCAAGGTTTCGATGAGCCTCACCGCTCTTTCTTCACTCACGGCATTTCTCGATCCGGAGATTCTTGCAGCAGATCCTGCCCTCGTCCGCTCATATATGGATGAGGAAGAAGGACTCGGAATGTACAGATTCATGCTGACCGAACTTCTTAAGCAGAGAGAACACACTCTCAGCAAGGAAGAGGAATTCATAATCGCCTCATACGGAGAAGTTCTCAGATCTTCCGGCAACATTTTTACCGCCCTTAATAATGCCGATATGGATTTCGGCACTGTTACAGATGAGGAAGGAAATATCAGGCCGCTGACTCACGGTACTTTTGTCAGATTCCTTGAGTCGCAGTCGGAAACGGTCAGAAAAGAAGCCTATGACAAGCTGTACGATAAATACATCTCACTTAACAATACGCTGACAGCTGTCTATTCCAACAGCGTAAGAAAGGATGCCGTATCAGCAAAGCTCAGGCACTACACTTCCTCGATCGATGCTGCTCTGACTCCTAATGACATCCCGCTTTCCGTTTATGACAGCCTTATCCATGCTGTTCATGAGCATCTTCCGTCGATGCACAGATATGTGGGGATCAGGCGCAGGGTTCTCGGACTTGATACAATGGGCATGCATGACATGTATGTTCATCTTGTACGTCCGCAGGATGCTCACTACACTTTTGAGCAGGCAGCAGATATATGCTGCAAAGCCCTTGAGCCTATGGGCGAAGAGTATGTGAATGCTTTCAGACAGGGAGTTCTGGAAAAGCGCTGGGTAGACCGCTATGAGAACAAGGGCAAAACATCAGGCGCCTACAGCTACGGATCATACGACAGCGAGCCGTTCATTCTTATGAATTTCGGCGGTACGCTGAGAGATATATTCACACTGATCCATGAAGGCGGCCATTCAATGCACTCCTGGTACACAAGGCAGACACAGCCTTACATTTACGGTGATCATTCGATCTTCACTGCAGAAGTTGCAAGTACCGTGAATGAAACTCTGCTCATACGCTATCTGATGGATCACGCGGAAAACGACGAGATGCTCCTCTACCTTGTCAATTTCTATATTGACGAATTCAAGGGAACTCTCTTCAGACAGACCATGTTTGCGGAATTCGAGAAGCTTACTCATGAGCTTATTGAATCAGGCGGATCACTCACACCTGAATGGCTGAACACAGAATATGGCAGGCTTAATTCTGAATATTATGGCCCTGAAGTGGCTTATGATGATAAGATAAATTATGAATGGTCAAGGATCCCGCATTTCTACAGAGCATTCTATGTATATCAGTATGCTACGGGTTACTCAGCTGCCAATGCTATAGCTGAGAGGATCCTTACAGAGGGACCGTCAGCAAGAGATGAATACATCAGTTTTCTCAGATCGGGTTCTTCCGGCACACCTATTGATCTTCTTAAGCTGGCAGGTGTCGACATGAGTACGGAAAAGCCTGTAAGAATGGCTCTGGATGTCTTTGACAGCCTGGTTGACAGACTTGATGAACTGACGAAAGGAAACAGAAATGCCTAAGAAAGCATTTATCTTCAGCAATAATAAAGAATACTCTCTGCAGGTATCGAAGGATCTCAGGAAGATCCTTACGGACAGAGATTACGGTATCATCGATGAGTATAAGGAAGATGCTGACCTTCTCATATGCATAGGCGGCGACGGGACCTTTCTCAGCTTTGTACATAAATGCCGCTTCCCTTCCGCTCCGATCCTCGGCATCAATACAGGCCACCTCGGATTTTTCCAGGAATCATCTCCTGAAATGATGAAGGAAGCAATTGATGACATAACCGCCGGCAGATACACTATGCAGAATATCAAGCCGGTACAGGCGAAGATTGTGACCACGCGCAATGAATTCACCCGCATCGGCCTCAATGAGATCCTTGTACGCGGGCAGTTCTCGCATGTATCACAGTTCTCGGTATCTATCGATGAGACCAAGGTGCAGGACTTCTCAGGCGACGGCATCCTCATTTCCACACCTGTAGGATCGACAGCTTACAACTACTCACTTGACGGAGCACTCGTTTCCCCTGACCTTGATGTTCTTCAGCTGACACCGGTCGCCCCTATGAATACAAGTGCCTACAGATGCTTCCATTCGAGCATTCTTCTCTCAGCAAGTGAAAGGATCCGCATCGCCGGCATAGGCCGCAGCACCCGCGGGACCATCATCCTCTCCTTTGACGGAAGAACTCACGAATTCAGCAATGTTGAGTACGTAGAGATAACCCAGTCGGATAAGGAAATACATCTCATAAGAAATGAACACTACGATTACTGGAAGAAACTGAGCAGCAAGCTGCTCTGACCGGTAATCATGCAGGAATAATACATGGCAAAATACGAACATACTGTAACCAACGAAGAAGTGGGTCTGACGATCAATCAGATCCTGAGACAAAACTACAAATTCTCTTCAAGATTCCGTACCAAGATGAAGTACCAGTCTCTTGTGGACCTCAACGGATCCCCTGCTCCGGGCTATCTCAGGCCTGCAGCCGGGGATATTATCGGTGTGCGTCTTCCTGAGGAAACAAGTGATTTCCCGCCAGAAAACATCCCGCTGGATATCATATACGAAGATGACGACCTGATCCTGGTCAATAAGCAGCCGGGGATCATCGTTCACCCTACCAAGGGGCACCCTGAGCACACGATCGCCAATGCGGTCATGTACTACATGCAGGAGACCGGACAGTCATTCAAGGTGAGATTTGCGAACAGGATCGACATGGATACTACCGGCATCATCATCGTGGCAAAGAACGCAAATGCTCAGAATGATCTTTCCAACCAGATGAGGCACAATGCCGTGATCAAAAGGTATATCGCTCTTGTCGAGGGACGTATCGAAGAGGATCACTTCACTGTCGACCTGCCTATAGGCCGTCCGGATCAGGTGTCGATCCGCAGAACTGTAATGGAGACAGGCGGAAAGGATGCAGTCACTGAGGTTCAGGTTCTTGAGAGATTTGAATCTGAAGAATACGGGCCTCATACTCTTGTTGAAGTGGTTCTCCATACGGGAAGGACACATCAGATCAGAGTGCATCTTTCCCACATCGGTCATGTTATCGCTGGAGATGAACTTTACGGAGGCAGAACAGACCTTATCGGCAGGCAGGCGCTGCATGCATATCATATAGAATTCACCCACCCTGCATCCGGAGAATATATGACATTTGAAACGGAATATCCTGAAGATATACGTACAGCCATAGAGACACTCCTCGTCTGAGACATATATCAGGAAATAAAAACAGCAGTCTCATGCAAGCTGCGTAAGCGGCATGACATGAAGACTGCTTTTTTTGTTTAATTAATTATTATTGCTGACCAGTCTGCTCGAGCTCTCTGAAAGCATCCTGCCCTGCATATCTGAAGTGAGCAAACCCCTTGTTGATCATGAGCTCATAGAAAACCGTCCTTCCAAGGCAGATGAACCCATATACCGCAAAAATCGGGATGTCAGCTGCAAACGAGAGCAGCATTACAGCAGCCTGATTCAGGTTTGCCGATGCTGCAAGATCTGCAAGGATCAGAGCCGGCACGTATGCGATAAGAAAATACGGTACATAGCAGGCAATGAGCCTTACATAATTCATCCTGTTTCCGTACATCATCATCTTGCTCTCTGTCAGGATCTCAGGGATGCTCTTGTCAGGATCGTCTGCAAAGATGTAAAACGACTGTGTAAAGTTCAGAGCAGCAAGTATTCCGGGAACGATGAAGAACATCGTCCAGAACGAAACCACAAGAGTCTGAACAAGGAACAGACCGAAAGCCTTGAGATAATAGTTAAGGCTTTCACCCAGCGCCCTGTAGTCAACTACCCTGTTCCTGATATATGTAAGAGCATACAGGCTTTCACTTAACCTGAAGACTCCATCGAACAGCATGAGATAGAAGAATACCACAAGCGGCGTTGCAGGAAGCTTGCTGAGTGTTACAGGATCAGCATCAGAATACTGTGTCAGCAGATCAATGTTGGTAGCCGGGAAATACAGCGCCAGGATCTGCGGGACCCAGTTAGCCACCGCATAAAGGATGCAGAAGCCCACCAGAAAAGATACAAGCGTTCCCTTTGAGTGGGCCTTGCATTTGTTTATTATCCTGATTGGGTGTTCCTTTACTATATAGTATCTTTTCAGCTCTTCAGGCATTATTGCTCCATGATCTATTATTATGGAATGGCGGACGGTGCTGATAATTCACGTCCTCGGAACAATGATCCGTTATGTTCCTGCGGAATATGAATTCTCAGCACAGTCCGCCATTCTCACGTTTTAGATTATCTCAACTCAGCTTTGCACTTATTGCTGAGGACCTTGATGATACCGTTCATCTTCTTTTCGATCTGCTTCGATGTCATTGTTGAATCATCATTTCCGATCTTGAGGCTCAGCATTACAGACTTCTTGCCTGCAGGGATCTGCTTGCCGCGGTACTCTTCAACGAACTTCAGCTCTTTTACCATGTACTTGATGGACTCCCTGATCTGCTCCCATGTGACGGATTCGTCAACGAGGAGTGAGAGATCCTGCTCTACCAGCGGATATGTCGGCAGATGCTTGTATTCATTAGTCCTTGAAGGATATGGAACGAGCATGTCTGTATCAAGCTCGAAGGCAGCTGCCTTGACGCTCTTGATTCCGGATTCAGCAAGAGACTGTACGGAAAGCAGACCGATGGAACCGGCAACCTTCTTGCCGCTCATTATGTTGAGCCATACTTTCTCATCCGCCCATGAAGGCTTCTCTACCTGCTTGAAGGTGAGCGGCTCACAATGGCAGTAGCCTGAGAGTCCTTCGATAACGCCCTTTACTCTGAAGAAGAGCTCAGGTGCATTCTTTCCTGCAGCAGTACCGGAAATCAGATTCCTGTGTACAGGCAGTGTCTCCTCTTCTGTCGATGGATGATATTCACCCTTTTCGAATACCTGAGTATTCTCGAAGATGCAGAATTCATCGAAATATCTTTCGTTCTTGTCGATTGCCTCGAGCATGCCCGGGATAAGTGATGATCTCAGAATGCCGAGCTCAGGTGCAGGAGGAGTAGCAAGTCTGATCGATTTTTCTGTATCGATCTTAGCTGCATGTATGTACTTCTCGTCAATCCAGGGATATGTGAACACTTCATTGAATCCGCATCTGAATGCAAGGTATTCTCTCAGCTTTCTGCTGAGATCAGCTCTTACCTGATTTACAGAGTGTTCGAAGTTGACTCTGAGAGGCTGCTTCCTGAAGTACTCATATCCGATAAGTCTTGCGATATCGCCAAGGATATCATCGTGTATGGACACATCACCTGTCGATCTCCATGTAGGAGCTGTGCAGTGGTATGTTCCGTCTGCGAATTCCACTTCATAACCGAGTCTGGTAAGGATGTCTTCTATCTCTGCCTGTCCGATAACTTCGCCGAGTCTTCTGTCGAGGAATTCCTGTGTTATGTCGATAACTGCGTTCTCTGTCTTTACAGGATAGCAGTCGCCGAATGCAGTGATCCTGCATTCCGGATAGATTTCCTTGAAGAGTTCGAGAGCAAGGCATACTCCGAGGTCTGCCCTCTGTGTATCTACGCCCTTGTCATATCTCTGTGCAGCATCTGTCTTTTCATCGAATTTTCTCTCTGTTCTTCTGATGCCGGCAGCAGAGAAGTCTGCGACCTCAAGGAGAACTGATGTAGTGTCATCGAGAATGGAGTCCTTGCGTCCGCCCTTGATTCCGGCAAGACCCATTGGCTCTACTGTATCGCAGATTACAAGGTCATTTTCACCGAGATCAAGATCGTTCTCATCCAGAAGAAGCAGCTTTTCGCCCTTAGCCGCATTTCTTACGATGATCTTGCTGCCTTCAACATGAGTGCTGTCGAATGCGTGCATAGGCTGTCCGACTGCCATCATGCAAAAGTTGGTAATATCAACGATCGCATTGATAGGTCTCATTCCGCCGTTGGTAATGAGAGTCTTCATCCATGCAGGTGATTCTTTTACATATACATTTTCGATAAGTGTCGCAGTATATCTCATGCACTGTTCAGGTGCATCGATCTGTACCGGATATTCAGGAAGGCCCTGAGGAAGTCCTGCAGGGGCATCCTTGAGAGGTACTTTGTATATAGCTGCGAGTTCCCTTGCAACACCAAGATGTCCCCACAGATCAGGTCTGTTGGAAAGAGACTTGTTATCTACTTCAAGGATGACATCATCGAGACCTGCTACCTCTGCAACACACTGTCCGACTTCGCAGTCAACTCCGAGTTCAGTGAAGTCAACGATCTCTCTTTCATCTGCAGGCGGGAAAATGTCTGCAAGGTATACTTCAGTCGCACCGCAGATCATTCCGTAGGACTTCTCACCTCTGAGCTTGGACTCCTTGATAAGTACCGGCTCGCCTTCGCCGTGCCATACTACCTCAGCACCCGGCTTTGAAACGCAGACTTTGTGGCCTGCTGTGAGGTTGGAACCTCCGCATACAATCTGTTTGATCTCGTCTTCACCCACATCAACCATGCAGATCTTGAGCGCGTCTGCATTCGGATGAGCTTTGACTTCCTTGATTTCACCGACTACGATGTCATGGAATTTGTCGGCAGTGTTGATTATTTCTTCGACCTCAACAGTTCTCATGGTGAGGTCATAAGCGATCTGCTCATAGGTAAGGTCTTCAGGCAGATCGACGTATCTCTGTAAGAATTTAAGTGATATATTCATTGCTAACCTCCCTGATTACTTGAACTGCTTGAGGAATCTCAGATCTGCGCTGTGGAACAGTCTTACATCGTCTACTCCGTAGCGCATCATAACGAGTCTGTCAAGACCGATGTTGGTATAGAAACCTGTCCACTCATCAGGATCAAGATTTGCAGCTCTGAGTACGTTAGGATGGATAACGCCGCCAGGCATTACTTCGATCCAGCCTGCATGGTTGCATGCCTTGCAGCCTTTGCCTCCGCAGAGGAGACATTCCATGTCGATCTCATAGCCAGGCTCTGTGAACGGGAAGAATCCCTCTCTCATTCTGACATTGACCTTGCGTCCGAATACCTTCTCGAGGATAGTTTCGATCATAACTCTTCCGGAGCTGAAAGAAACATCCTTGTCAACGATAAGAGCTTCGTACTGGAAGAAAGCTCGTTCATGTCTTGCATCAGTAGTCTCGTTTCTGTACACCCTGCCAGGATATACGAATCTTGCAGGAGCACCGTGCTCGAGAAGATATCTTACTGATCCGCCTGTAAGATGCGGTCTGAGACAGAGTCTCTCATTGCCGGTCTTTTCTTCAGTGCCTTCCAGCCAGTATGTATCCATGGATGCTCTGGCCGGGTGGTCAGCTGCAAAGTTCAGGTTATCAAAAGCAAATTTTTCGCTGCTTATGTCGTCTTCACTGTATATCTCAAAACCAAGGGATCTGAAGGCGTCATTAAGGTCGTAACACATCTGTGTAATAGGATGAAGCGCGCCTTTATTCACTTCAATACCCGGGAGAGTAAGGTCTATCTCCCCTTCAACTGCTGATGCTTTTGCAACCAGCTCTTCTTCTTTTTCTTTGATTTTTTCCGCAAAGAGATTCTTTACTTCGTTAGCCTTCATTCCTACCGACTTCCTCATGTCAGGTTCAAGGCTTCCGAGACTCTTGAGCACCTCCTGAAGGCTGCTCTTCTTTCCTGTGAGCTCCTTACGGATCATCTCAAGCTTATCTCTGTCCGGAGCGCCTGCGATGAGTTCGAATCCCTCACTGCGAATCTGTTCGAGCTTATCTAACATCTCTGTTCCTCCTTGGTTTTATTTATAACTATTCCGCACTATCATAGCACTAGGTATTGTTGCGTTCAACAATTATTCATGCGGTTTTTGTAAAAGTCCACAACAAAGGAAATCTGCTAAACCATTCCTTTGCCTGTATATATTTTAGGCTCTTCTTTGCCGGTAAGAACTCTGAGAGCTCCTGCAGCCATGGCTTCCTGCTCCACTTCATTCTCGTAGATGTATATCGGAGCGATCCATCCGACATATTCCCTGATGTAGTCAAGAAGGCTTTCAAATCTCGTATACCTTCCCGTGATCAGGATCGCATCGACTTTTCCCTTCAGGACTACAGCCATTGAGCCGATGTATTTTACGATATTGTATCCGAGAGCCTCCCATACGAGAGCAGCTTCCTTATCACCGTTCTGGACTCTTCTGTATATCTCGTCTGCATCCGATGTCCCGAAATGAGAAACGAATCCTCCTGTACCGGTGCACAGATGTCTCATCTCCTCAACGGAGTGATCCTTGAAATAATCAAGCACTTCCATGAGAGGAAGTGATCCTGTCCTGGTCGCTGTGAACGGGCCTTCCCCGCCTGCGCCCTGGTTGCAGTCGATCTGCTTTCCGTTCTCCTGAGCTGCTATCGTGATGCCGCCGTCAATGTGAGCGACGATCAGCCTTGAACTGTGATAATCCATACCATGCAGCTTGCAGTGCTTCATAGCAGTACCGCGGAGATTGAGCGCATGGGATTCACATCTGCGCTGTATTTCCTTTACACCTGTCAGCCTTGCGACGTCTGTGTACTCATCAACGCATATCGGATCTACCATGAACAGGCGTCCTCCGTATTTCTTCTGGAGCTCGGCAGCGAGCTGAACCCCGAGAATCGACGGATGTATAGTTCTTCCGGCATTTCTTCTGATGTCTTCAAGAAGAAGATCGTTGACCTCAAATGTTCCTGAAGGAACCGGGTAACATCCACCGCCTCTTCCCACGAAAGCATCTGCATCTGAAAGATCAATGTCGTTGGCACGGATAAAATCATTTATGATATCCATTCTGTACCAGAACTGGTCGTTCACGTTTGCAAAGGAATTCAGGATCGAAGCATCGTGAGTGACTGAGGTCTCAAGGATCTTTTTGTGATCTTCAAACAGCGCGAGCTTGGTTGAAGTGGATCCCGGATTAACAGTAAAAATCTTGTAAGTATAATCCTTCATATTATCTCCGGTAGTATTAATGAAAAAATGCGGCTGCCTGTCAGGGAGCCGCATGTACATATCATATGTGCATCAGATTGCTCCACTGCATTATTAACGGAAGAGGAATCCTCCGATCTTCATAAAGACAGGCAGAAAAGCAACTGAGAAGACCGCCATCGCCTTGAGAAGTGATGACAGTGACTGTACAGCTGTATTCTCAAAATGAACACCCGAATTGTTGGTTGTAATGATCAGCAGATATCCTGTCACGGATGATGAAATCACAAATCCGGCAAGACTCTTAGGACCGGCAAAAAGACCGATCAGAACAGTAAGAGCGATTGCTGCAACAGCCGGCAGCACAGCTCCTCTGATGGCACTTGTTGCTCCTGTCTCATCGTCATTTCTTCCTATATCCCTGAGTGCGACTCTGCCTGTTATCCTGACAGAACATATCAGCAATCCGGCAAGAAGGAATGCTGCGGATGCTCCGGCAATGATTCCACCGAACACACGAAGAGACATGATATCTATCACTTCTCCTCCGGCCGAATAGAAGAATGCGCTGAAAGCAGCGAGTGCAGCAGCTGATCCGGTAATACTTGCATATGTTTTGACCGAAATGAGTGACTTTACAGATACAGTATACAGAGCATCTGATACTGATTTGAGAATCTCATCACTGTCCATTTTACGTGAAACTATAATGTCGGAAACTGAACCTGTAACTGCAGTAAGTCCGGTCACGGAAGAAACCGCTCCGAGAATCGAACACATTCCGACAGCGCAAAGTGCGACACCATAGTAGCTTGCAAACATGTATGATACCGCGACAGCAGCAATGATGATCACTGTATAGATAGCAGTAGATACCATTCCGCTTCCGAGATTGAATACGACTGAAGTGTTCTTGCCGAGGCTCCTGTCTGTCTTGTATCCGTTCATGAAGAGAATGCTGTCAGACGCGAATAATCTGCTCAGAGATGCAAGAACCAGACCTGCAATAATACCTGCAGTGACAGCCCATGCATATACCCTTGTCTGCATCATGTCCATGCTGAACCAGAAAGATGCTGCAGCAGTAATGATACCGGCAGCTATGCAGCCTGTGCCGCTGCCCTTGGAATAATCCTTACCCGCACCTGCTCTCTGTACAAATACACCGATAATAGTTCCTGCTATGCCGGCAGCATAAACGAGCAGCGGGAATATCTCTGCAGTTCTCGATGTGAATGTTGATGTTACTCCGGATGTGGCAACAGCAACATCAGAAAGCAGAACAGCAGATACAGCCGCTACGATATAGGAGCCTGCAAAATCAGCTCCTGCAGCCATGTACGAACCTGTTCTGTCTGTAAAATCCCTGGACGGAACGGCAAGAGAATATGCCGAGGAATAAACCTCTCCGCCTGTGTGAACAACCATGGCACACAGTACGGCACCCAGTGCAAAGGATGCTGCGTATTCTGCCGCTGAGGATTTCAGAGCAAAAGAAACAAGCCCGAATACAGCCAGACAGATCCCCGTTATCCATGAACCGAGGACTGCACCTGACCTGTATCCTGCTCTTAATGACTGCCTGATATCACCGTTGACTGCTTCGTTGTATGCAGCAGTCACTCCGTCAGACAGAGAAAAAGAACCTGCGGCCAGTGGAACAAGAACCGTTGCGGAACCTGCGAGACAGGCGGCAGCCTGCTTCCATCCGAGTCCCGGGCCTGCAGCAAGAGCAACGATTATCGCTGCAGCTGCAACAGGGATATACTGGAAAGTTCTGAAGTTTTTATTTCTGCCGCTCAGGACAGCATAAATCTTCGCATTATCCTTTCCGGTGCCCTTCTTTCCTCTGAGCCAGAACTCAAGCAGAAAAGCAAATATAACTGATGCTATTGAGCATACAAGAACAATAGTTGTATTCATCTGATGTCCACCTCAAATGTGCTTATCAGTTGAAAATAGCAACAATTGCAAGTGATACTACTATATAGATAATAGCTGCGATAGTTGTGATCCTGGCAAGGAGCGCATCATATCCTCTGCTCTTGCGCTTACCGAAAAGCTGTTCAGCGCCTCCGGCGATAGATCCTGAAAGACCATCACTGTTTCCTGACTGGAGCAGGATGCTGACAATAAGAATGATGCTTGCCAGAAGTAGTATTATCATTAAAGCTGTGTGCATAGCTTCCTCCGTAAATGTTTATATCAGAATTAAAGTGCCCGGTCACAGGTTATCCCCGTAAACGAACACTTTATATTAACATTGATGAAATTATGTGTCAATGACAGCTATTTAAGATCGTTAGCTGCATTTACGATAGCGGAAAAATCATCGATCTTGAGGCTTGCGCCGCCGATAAGTCCGCCGTTGATGTCAGGCTTTGCAAGCAGGTCTGCTGCATTTGATGCCTTCATGCTTCCGCCGTAAAGGATCAGCATTGAATCAGCGATCTCATTGCTGTACATTCCGCCCATGACTCCTCTGATGAAAGCACACATCTCTTCAGCCTGGTCAGGAGTAGCTGTTTTGCCTGTTCCGATAGCCCAGATAGGTTCATAAGCGATGACGACCTTGGAAACGTCTTCAGCAGGCATTCCCTTAAAGTCTGCAACCAGCTGTGAAGCAACAAATGTCTGCTCGCCGTTTCCCTCTCTTACTTCAAGTGATTCACCAACGCAGAGTATCGGTGTGATTCCAGCTGCGATAAGAGCCTTGAGCTTGAGATTGCAGGTCTCGTCTGTTTCTGCAAAATACTCTCTTCTCTCGGAGTGTCCGACGATGCAGTAGTTTACGCCGATCTCCTCGAGCATAGGTACAGAAATCTCACCTGTATAAGCTCCGGATGGCTCGAAGTGAACGTTCTCAGCGCCGAATCCGATGCCGCTGCCCTTGAGAGACTCACCGAGTGTTACAAGCTGAGTGAACGGTGCAAGAATAGCTACTTCCTCAGCATTTGCAAAATTCTTTGCAGCAAGTGCGTCTGCAAATTCCTTTGCCTCAGCGATAGTTTTGTTCATCTTCCAGTTGCCCGCAATTAAAAACTTCTTCATTTCTACATTTACCCTTTCTGATTATTCGTCAACTAATTATTTATCCTCAATAACAGCAATTCCAGGAAGCTCCTTGCCCTCAAGGAATTCGAGGCTTGCTCCGCCGCCTGTGCTGATGTGAGTCATCTTGTCTGCAAGACCGAACTGAGTTACTGCTGCTGCGCTGTCTCCGCCGCCGATCACTGTTGTGGCATCGAGTCCGGCCAGGCACTCAGCAATAGCTCTTGTACCGACTGCAAAATTCTCCATCTCGAATACGCCTACAGGTCCGTTCCATACAACTGTCTTTGCCTCAGCAAGTGTATCGCTGAACAGCTTGATTGTAGCAGGTCCGATATCCAGGCCCATTCTGTTTTCAGGGATCGAGTCCACTGCATATACATCATGAGGTGAATCATTGGCAAATTCGTCTGCTGCAACGACATCTACAGGAAGCAGGAAGTTTACGCCCTTTTCCTTAGCGAGATCAAGAATGTTCTTAGCGAGATCGAGGCCCTCCTCATCAAGAAGAGATGTTCCGATCGAGTATCCCTGAGCCTTGAAGAATGTGTATGCCATTCCTCCGCCGATGATGAGAATATCCACCTTGTCAAGAAGGCTTGTGATAACTGCGATCTTGTCCTTGACCTTGGCGCCGCCCATGATAGCAGCAAATGGTCTTACAGGATCGTTGACAGCTTCTCCGAGGAACTTGAGTTCCTTTTCGATAAGGAATCCGGATACAGCCGGGATGAATGCTGCGATTCCGGTTGTTGATGCATGAGCCCTGTGTGCTGAACCGAATGCATCCTGAACGAAGATGTCTCCGAGTTCTGAAAGCTCGCCGGCAAAATCATGGTCATTCTTCTCCTCTTCCGCACGGTATCTTACGTTCTCGATGAGCATAACGTCTCCTGCGGCAAGTTCCGAAGCTGCTTTCTTGACATCCTCATCAACTACAGCATCAGAAGCTGCGAATTTTACTTCCTTGCCGAGGTATTCACTGAGTCTTACTGCTACAGGTGCGAGGCTGAATTCGTGATTAGGCTTGCCCTTAGGACGTCCGAGGTGTGACATAAGGACGATCCTTGCGCCGTTTTCAAGAAGATAATTGATTGAAGGAAGAGCAGCTCTGATTCTTGTATCATCTGTGATCTCTCCGTCCTTCAGAGGAACGTTGAAGTCACATCTCATGACTGCAGTTCTGCCTTCCCATTTTACATCTCTGATTGTCTTTTTCATTGTATAGTCCTTTAACTCCTTCTCCATAAAATCTCTGTACTGGACTTTATCAGTTCGGCATTAATTCTATCAATACTGCATGTGATTTACAAGTTGTTGTGCATGCATAATTCGTTCAGTCCGCAGTTTTCACAGGACGGTTTTCTTGCACTGCAGCATTTACGGCCATGGAAAATAAGCAGATGATGAGCCCTGATCCAGCTGCTCTCAGGTATCCTTTTCATCAGTGCTTCTTCAGTAGCATCAACGTCCTTTTCGTCCGTCAGGCCTATCCTGTTTGCAACACGGAATACGTGGGTGTCAACAGCTATTCTCGGAACGCCGAAGCCTTCCGCAAGTACGACATTGGCTGTTTTGCGCCCTACTCCCGGAAGTGTCACAAGGCTGGCAAAATCCTGCGGCACCTTTCCGTCGAAATCACTGACCAGTTTGCCTGCAAGACGGACTATATTTTTTGACTTGTTTCTGTACAGTCCGATCGTCCTTATGATCTCCATGACCTCATCAGGATCTGCAGCTGCAAGTGCCTCCGCATCAGGATACCGTCTGAACAGTTCAGGCGTTACCCTGTTCACGCTCACATCGGTCGTCTGTGCTGACAGTGCTACAGCAACTATCAGCTCAAAAGGATCTCTGTGTTCAAGAGCGCATGCGGCTTCCGGATGCATCATCTCGAGAATATCAAGAACTTCAGTGACATTTTTATTATCTATCAGTCTTTTCCTGCTCATATCGGTTACTTTCATTGACAAATTCTGATTTTGTTTTATATTAAGAATAGTATACAATATCTCAAACAAAATACAATTATATGATTCAAGGAGTTATCCATGGACATCAACAATGCTGAAAAGAACAGCCAGCCCCTCTCGGCAGGCCTTTACCAGGAAATACAGAAAGACATCCTTTCAGGTGAGTTTGAATCAGGTTCCAAGCTGACAGAAGCTGCAGTATGCAAGAGATACGGCGTCAGCAGGACACCTGTCAGAGAAGCCTTCAGGCAGCTTGAATCTGACGGTCTTATAGAAAACATTCCTAACAGAGGAGCATTTGTTACAGGACTTACAAAGCGCGACATTTCCGACCTGTTTGATCTCAGGACCCTCTTCGAGGTCCAGGCCGTGGAATGGGCAATCAGGAGAATGGATGATGATGACATCGACGTCCTGAGAGAAACTGTGGAGTTCATGGAGTTCTATACACTCAAGGACGATATAGAAAAAGTCCTCAGCTTCAATTCCCAGTTCCACAACACGATATATGCCGGGACCAAGGACCGCATGATCCAGAGGACGCTTTCGACCTATCAGACATATCTGAAGCACTCTGCACCTGCAAAGACATTTACCGGCGGCTACCTCAGGACTATCCTGGAGGAGCATAAGGCTATATTTGCAGCTTTCGAAAACAGAAATGTTGCAGCCGGCCGCAAGGCTATGGAGTATCACATGGAGCAGTCCAAGCTGCGCCGTATAGCGAATTACTTCTAACTATTTACAAGAGTAAAGGACAGTTTTCAGTTTATCCTGCTCACGTCCTCGGAAACACAGCATATCGTAAAATGTGTTTCCTGCGGAATATTCGCAGTACAAACTGAAAACTGTCCTTTTTATTTACATGTATTTGATAATCATGATTGTAATGTTCGCAGCACAGGCTGCAGCCTGTACGCCTGTATTAATTATCAGAAGCCCAGGAGATTCATTATTGCTGTTACTGCCGGCATCAGGATAAGGTCAGTGATATTTGCTACTATCAGAATGATGAGTATCCACTGCCCGTACTGATATACCTGATACCACCATCTGTGTCTGTCGAGTCTGAATATCTGTGTCACGATATTCCATCCGTCAAGCGGCGGACAAGGTATAAGGTTGAATACCATAAGGCATACATTTATGCTGACTGCATAATAGACTATGTAGAATATATTCTCGACAAGGACTGATCCGGATGAATAGTACATGTTCAGAAGTGCCTTTGCCGGGAATGAAAGTATCACAGCTATGATCAGATTCATGGTGACTCCGGCGATCGCAACGAGAAATTCATCACGCCTTCTGTTCTTGTAATAACCTGCATCTATCATTACAGGCCGGCCCCATCCGAATCCGACAAGAAGAAGTGCTACGAATCCGATAGGATCAATATGAGCAAGCGGATTGACAGTCAGTCTGCCCTGTCTTCTCGGTGTCGGATCGCCTAATCTGTCTGACATCCAGGCATGTGCAAATTCATGAAGGCTGAGACCGAGAATGATTCCCGGAAGTGTCAGAAGTTTGGTTATTATTGTCTCAACCATATGTTACAGTCCCTCGTTGTTATGTTTACAGTATCTCTGTCAGAAGTCTTGAGATCGATTCAGCCAGCCTCTCATACAGGCTGATGTTGTCTCTGTCTTCCTGTGTATATTCTCTTGAAAGCTTCATGTCCTCTTCGAACTGTGCGTTCATCCTGCCGGTCACTTCGCGGTCGTAGATGAAGGCATTCGATTCAAAATTGAGTCTGAAACTCCTTATGTCAAAATTGCATGATCCCGCTGTGCACACCTCACCGTCTACAGTGAGAGTCTTGGCGTGAAGAAAGCCGTTGTTGTAAATATATATGTGTGCGCCCTCTTTTATGAGCTTGCCGGCGTTATACAGTGTCGTTCTGTATACAAAAGGATGATCGGGCATCGACGGGATCATTATCCTTACATCGAGCCCGGATCTTGCAGCCATCGCGAGCGAATCAAGCATCGGTGTGTCAGGAACCAGATACGGAGTCTGTATGAATATGCTCTCGCGGGCACCTGTGATCATCTTCATCATGCTTCGCTTGATCTCTTCCTTATCCGACTCAGGACCGCATGATACTATCTGTACAGGTATCCTTCCGAGATCAGACTTGTAGGCGTATTTGATCGACTGCTCGACGATATCAAGCTTTTCCCGGGACGCATAACGCCAGTCACGGTAAAACCTCTCGTTCAGGGCGGCAATGACATTGCCTTTAATGATCATCTGGGTATCTCTCCAGTATCCGAACTTCTTTGACTTACCCAGATATTCATCAGCTATATTGAAGCCGCCGATATACCCTGTTTCGTTGTCTATTACAGCAAGCTTTCTGTGGTTGCGGTAATTGATCCTGAAGTACATGTGGCGGATCAGAGGCTTGAAGAAGTAGGCATACCTGCCGCCTGCTTTTCTGAACGCTCTCAGCTCACTGTATCCTATGCTTCTGCTCCCGAGTGCATCTATCAGAAGTCTGACCTTGACGCCCTCCTGTGCCTTACGTGTAAGAAGCTCTATCAGCTCTTTTCCGGTGTCATCATCCCTGATGATGTAGTAGCAGAGCTTGATGGTGTATTTTGCATTGCGTATGTCCTCAAGCAGTCTGTCGAACATCTCCCGTCCGTCATATATCAGCTCGATGTCCTTGCAGTCTATAAGAAGAGAATCGGCGTAATCAAGATTGAGCAGGATCATGTTGCGCCACTTATATGTTTCATCCTCAGGATTGTCCGAAATTCCCTTTCTTACGGCATCTTTCTGCCATTCAAGCAAAGTTCCGAGACCGGCCTCTTCGTCCGCTGTCATGCGGAATATCTTCATTCTGGCTATGTTCTGTGACAGGATGAGATACATGAACAGTCCGACTGCCGGAAGAATGTACAGTATCATGATCCAGGCCATGATCGCAGAGGCTGACTTGTTGGTGTCAACGAAAATCAGGCCGAGCGAAATGATGGTGTTAAGTATGTAGATAAACACCATGATATGAGAGAACGTCATATATTCAATTAGCGAATTGAATAGGTCTGCCATGATATGGAATTATCTCCTGCCTGTATTACCGGACTTCCCTTCCTTCGAGGCTGAATGTCTTGCTTTCGGTTATCTCAACCCTGACCATGGTGCCGATTATCTCTTCCGGTTTCTTTTCAGAGGTAAAGTTGACAAGCTTGAATCCGTCGGTCCTGCCGGCGTATGCATCGTTAGCGTTCTTGC
This sequence comes from Anaerovoracaceae bacterium, assembly GCA_045540775.1. Taxonomy (GTDB): domain Bacteria; phylum Bacillota; class Clostridia; order Peptostreptococcales; family Anaerovoracaceae; genus Crickella. Next base: position 104,050 of record JAZQHU010000061.1, read on the forward strand.
TGACGCCTTCGACGAGGACATCATATGTCTTGCCCTTATACTCAAGATTCTTCTCAAGGCTTATCTCATTCATGACATCGACAAGCCTGTCGAATCTCCTGTGAGTGACATCTTCAGGGATCTGATCAGTAAATGTAGCTGCCGGTGTCCCTTCACGCGGTGAATAGATGAATGTGAATGCCGAGTCGTATCTGACCCTGCGCGCCATGTCGAGAGTTCCCTCAAAGTCCTCCTCGGTCTCACCCGGGAATCCGACGATTATGTCCGTGGATATCGTGATGTCCGGGCAGGCGGTTCTCAGCTTATCCACTATCTCAAGATATCTTGCAGTGTCGTAGTGCCTGTTCATGCGCTTGAGGACTCTGTCGCTTCCTGACTGCAGAGGCAGATGGATGTTGTGGCAGAGCTTGTCACAGGTACGGAAGCATTCGATCATTTTGTCTGAAATATCCTTAGGATGCGATGTCATGAACCTGATACGCATTATCCCTTTGATATCATTTACTGCGTGTATAAGGTCTGCAAAATCATGTCCTGCAGGGTCCCTGTAGGAATCTACATTCTGACCGAGCAGCATGACTTCCTTGACGCCGTCAGCCGCCAGACATTCGATCTCGCGTACGACCTCGCTCATGACTCTGCTCTTCTCACGCCCGCGTGTGTAAGGAACGATGCAGTATGTGCAGAAATTGTTGCATCCGTATGTGATGTTGACCAGAGCCTTGTGCTCATACATACGCTTTGGCTTCATCTCGTCTTCATCGATCACAGGATTGTTGTCAATGATGCTTCTCTGCTTTCTGCCGGTGCTGATCCTCTTCTCGAGAAGATGAGGAAACTCAGCTATATTCTGTGTGCCGAATACTATGTCAACCCACGAGAACTGTTTGTTGATCTTCTCAACTATCCTCGGCTGCTGAGGCATGCATCCGCACACGCAAAGAATGAAATCAGGATTCTTCGTCCTGATTTTCTTGAACTGACCGAGTACTCCGAAGAATCTCTTGTCAGCATTCTCGCGAACGCTGCAGGTATTGATGACAACAACGTCCGCCTTATATGCATCTTCTTCATGTTCATAGCCCATGGCTTCCAGAATGCCGGCGATGTTCTCTGAATCGTGCTCGTTCATCTGGCAGCCATAGGTGATTATATTGTATTTACTCATTATTGAAGTTCGTCCTTCTTGCTTCTTGACATGAGCAGTTTTAGAGCCTTTTCAGGTTCAAGCTCACCCTTCAGCACATTATTTGTGACTCTGCAGATCGGCATCTCAACGTCGTACTTTTCAGCAAGATCACATACTGCTTCAGCGGTATAGTATCCCTCTACTACGGAGCCTACTCTCTTTACGGCATCTTCAGCTTCAAGGCCGAGACCGATGAGTAGTCCGCATCTTCTGTTTCTGGACAGGTTGGTCGAGCATGTTACGATGAGATCGCCTATGCCGGAAAGTCCTGAGAATGTTTCAGGATTAGCGCCCATTGCAGTTCCGAGTCTCTTGATCTCATGGATAGCTCTTGTCATGAGAGCGGCTCTTGCATTTGAGCCCAGCTTCATTCCGTCAGAAATGCCGGTGGTGATAGCTATTACATTCTTGACAGCGCCTGCGATCTCAACGCCTGCCATATCCTCCTGTGTATATACTCTGAACTGGTCAGACATGAATACATCCTGGATAAACTCTGCAGCAGCCTTGTTCTTTGATGCAACAACGACACCTGCAGGGAAGTTTCTTACGATCTCTTCTGCATGTGAAGGTCCCGACAGAGCTACATATGTAGCTGAAGGCAGAGTCTCTGCTGCTATCTCGGACAGTCTCATGAGAGTCTTCTGCTCGATACCCTTTGCAAGGTTGACTACGATTACTCCGTCATCGAGCCAGCCGGCGCACTTGGATGAAACACTTCTGAACTGCTGTGTCGGGACAGCAAATACGACTATTGATTTGCCCTTTACTGCTTTTTTAAGATCACTGGTGTAATTGATCCTGTCGCTCAGGATGACGTACGGCAGATAGTGATCATTCATCCTGTGCTCTTTCATGAGCTTTATGGCTTCCTTGTTCCTGCCGTAGAGTGTTACATCGTGGCCCTTATATACAAGAAGGTTGGCTATAGCTGTACCGAAAGATCCGTTACCTATTACAGCGATTTTGCACTTGCTGTCACCGAGATCAGGGATCTCGACTCCGGCGTAGTAGTCGACCGGTTCAGGTTCAGGTCTTACAGCCTCCTGGGTCTGTGCTCCTACAAGACCGGGTTCCTGTGTGGCATCAGCAGCTATCGGCGACTCACCCGATTCAAGATCTTCTATTACCTGGGCATCAGCACCAAGCTCGATGATTTCAGCTTCTGTAAGCGGTTTCTCTTCAACAGCAATAGCTGACTGTGTATTATCAGTGACTGTCGTTTCAGCTTCTGCTTCTTCAGCCTCTTCTTCACCCTTTCTGACCTTGTGACCGATCGTAAGGGCTTTCTCTTCTCCCCTTGAGAGCCTGATGATGTTTGACACATGCATCAGCACAAGGAAAGCTGCCATTCCGATGGCAAAATAGAAATAATCATTGTCGTAGTACCAGACAAGCGCCGGGAATGCTATAACAGCTGCAATGGATCCAATCGACATCCTGCGTGTGACAGCAAGACAGATAGCTGCGATGAAAAAGGCAGCTATGGCACTCGGCCAGCTCATTGCAAGGGCTGCACCGAAAGCACAGGCGACACCCTTGCCTCCCTTGAACCCCCATAATGCAGGGAAGCAGTGTCCCAGTACAACGAATGCGAAAGCGACCATGCTTCCGTACATTTCGCCCATGTTGTATCCGATCGTGACAGCGATGAACCCTTTGAGAATATCTATTGCAAGACATATAAGTCCTGCGGTAAGTCCGATAACTCTGATCGTGTTTGTAGTCCCTGCATTACCGCTGCCCTCCTTACGGATATCTATTCCGTAAAAGAGCCTGCTTATGATGATGGATGGATTGATATTTCCAAGTGCATATGCAATCACTCCGGCAATAATAAGCTTAGTAACATCTGCAGTCATTATTTTTCTCCCCTCTTCTCATTCCATACGAACTTGATGGAAGTTCCTTCAAAGTCAAAATGTTCTCTGATCTTGTTCTCAAGGTATCTTGAATATGAGAAATGCATCAGTTCTCTGTCGTTGATACTGAATGAGAACAGCGGCGGACAGGTACCTATCTGTGTGCCGTAATATATCTTGAGTCTTCTTCCCTTGTCAGAAGGAGGCTGTCTCATCATGACAGCATCTTCAATGATGCTGTTGAGCCTGCCTGTAGTGATCCTCATGTTCCTGGCATCGGAGATCCTTGCGGCTCTGTCAATTATATCGTAGATCCTCAGCTTGTTGAGAACGGATACGAACACGACCGGTGCATATGATGCAAAAAGCAGTTCAGCTTTGATCTTGCGCTCGTAGTCTCTCATGGTGTTGGTCTCTTTCTCGATGAGATCCCACTTGTTGACCACGATCATCATGCCTTTGCCGGCTTCGTGCGCGTAACCTGCGATCTTCTTATCCTGTTCGGTAAGTCCTTCCACTGCGTCTATCATAAGTATGCATATGTCGCATCTCTCTATCGCTGCAATGGCTCTTACAACACTGTATTTCTCTATGGTATCGTTTACCCGGCTCTTCTTTCTGAGACCTGCAGTATCGATAAGAGTGTACTCTCTGTCTTTATAGGTGAACGGAGTGTCTATCGTATCCCTTGTCGTTCCGGCTATAGGGCTTACGATCACGCGGTTCTGCCTGGTAAGAGCATTTACCAGTGATGACTTGCCGACATTAGGCTTGCCGATGATGGCAATGTTGATGCTGTCATCTCTTCTGTCATAGGCATCCTGAGGGAAACCTTCTACGATACGATCGAGAAGATCACCCATATTGGTCATGTTGGCTGCACTGATGGCGATAGGATCATCAAAACCCAGTTCATAGAAGTCATATATTGCTTCGTATGCTTTAGATGGCTTGTCGACCTTGTTGACAACAAGGATTATCTCCTTGCCCGTGCGCCTCAGCATCGATGCGACTTCCCTGTCTGCTGTTGTGAGACCTTCCTTGCCGTCCACCATGAAAATGATGACATCAGCCATATCCATAGCCATGACCGCCTGGTCTCTCATCTGCGCGAGAATAGTATCGTCAGTCTTGACTTCTATTCCGCCCGTATCGATGACAGCGAATTCCTTGCCGTTCCATTCAGCCTCGGCATAGATCCTGTCTCTCGTTACGCCCGGGACATCTTCGACGATAGCCCTTCTTTCACCTATTATTCTGTTGAAAAAAGTTGACTTGCCTACATTAGGTCTGCCTACTATGGCAAGTATTGGTTTACTCATTTCTACTTTCCTCTACTAAGTTTAATCTCTCTTTATATTTACAGTCTGTAATGTGAGTATTTATCATAAGGGATCCTCCCTTCGGGCAATCCTTATGATAAGTCCGCAGAGCATGTATAGTTATTGCTCGAGGACGCGAACAGTGCAGACTGTAAATATTATTCTTCAAATATGCTCTCTGCGAAGTCGTGAGCATTGAACGGCACAAGATCATCAAGTCCTTCGCCGATACCGATGAACTTGATCGGCATGTCGAACTGGTCTGCGATCGTAATGGATATGCCGCCTCTTGCTGTACCGTCCATCTTGGTCAGGATGATACCGGTGATATCCGATATCGAGGAAAATTCCTCTGCCTGACTTACTGCATTCTTACCTGTTGTGGCATCAAGCACAAGCAGGTTCTCACGGGAGGCTTCAGGATACTCTCTTGAGATGACCTTGCTCATCTTCTCAAGCTCCTTCATGAGATTGACTTTGTTCTGAAGTCTTCCTGCGGTATCACAGATCAGCACATCGATGTTGTTTGCCTTGGCAGACTGGATAGCATCATAGATGACTGCTGTAGGATCCGTTCCTTCGGCATGTCTGATGACTCTGACGCCTACTCTGTCGCCCCAGGTCTGAAGCTGTTCTGCTGCAGCTGCACGGAAAGTATCGGCTGCTGCGAGCATTACGCTTTTGCCCTTCTTCTTATACATATGGGCAAGCTTGGCGATCGAAGTGGTTTTACCTCCGCCGTTGATGCCTATCATGAGAATGATGAGCGGATACTGTTCAGACATTCTGTTCCTCTCACCCTTGTCCATGAGACCCTCGATAATACCGGAGAGCTCCTTCTTGATCTGCTTTTCCTTGATTATGTATCTTTCATTGATTGCAGTATCGAGTTCTTTCATGATCGCATCAGATGTGTCGATGCCGATATCCGACATTACAAGGCCTTCCTCAAGCTCTTCCATGAACTCCGGCCCGAGGTCAGGGTTATCGTAAATCGCATTGGTGATGCTGTCTATGAACTTGCGGAAAGTGGATTTCTTTTCAAAAAGTCCCATTCAACCGTTCTCCTTTTTCTTTTTTATAGAATCAATCTGTTATGTGAATTATATATCCTGAATGGTGATTTCGCAGAAGAGCGTACCACCCTTAAGGATATAACGATGTGGAGAAAAGCTCTTCGAGAACTTATCACCTGAAGGATATATAATTCTCACTCTATTCCTTCTACGTCGAACTCATCGCCCAGTTTCAGTGAAAGCATGCGCGAAATGCCCTGTTCAGGCATCGTGACTCCGTAGAGTACGTCAGCATGTTCCATCGTTGCCTTCTGGTGTGTGATAAGTGCGAACTGTATGTTGTCGAACTTCTTGAGATAATTGGAGAAGTTCTCAATATTGACTTCATCAAGCGCCGCCTCTACCTCATCGAGAATGACGAAAGGTGTCGGCTTGGCCTTGAGGACCGCGAACATGAGAGCTATTGCGGTCAGTGTCTTCTCTCCGCCGGAAAGAAGATTGATGTTCTTCAGCTTCTTGCCTGGAGGCTGAGCTGTGATCTCGATACCTGACTCAAGAGGTTTTGATTCATCTTCAAGTCTCAGTTCGGCATAGCCGCCTCCGAAGAGCTCCTTGAAAGTCTCCTCAAAATTGACAACGACCTTATCGAAGTTTTCCTTGAATCTTGTCCTGATGGTCTTGTCCATGTTGGCGATGATCTCATTGAGCTCACTCATGGCTCTTGTCAGGTCGGACTCCTGGGCTGTCATAAACTCGTAGCGCTTGCTTACAGCCTTATATTCTTCGATAGCGCTGACGTTGACATCGCCGAGCTCCGCAAGGCGGAGTCTGACTTCCCTCGACTCCCTGTTGCCCGCAGTAATAGCGAAGTCAGGAGCCCTCATATCGAGGGCCTCGGCGTACGATACCTCGAATTCCTCCCAGAGCTTGTCCTTCTGGGTATCCAGCAGAGTCTCGTTCCTTGCCGTCTTGACCTCAAGCTTATATCTCTGTTCCCTGAGATCTTCAAGCGAAGAACGTATCTCCTTCTGCTCAGACAGAAGGGACTCGCTCAGGGATCTGTTTTCTTCCTGCCTGGAAGCAATTTCTCTGATCTTTTCCTCAAGAGCAGCCTTGGCCTCTCTGAGTTCCTCTTCCTTGCCGCTCTGCTCTTCACCGCTTGATGTAAGAAGCGTTCTCGATTCCACGAGCTCTTCTGCAGCATCCCTGTAATCAGATACAGCCGCTTCAAGCTCTGTGACGTTGTCACGTACTCTCTCGATGATCTCATTTCTCGAGAGAACCTTGGACTCGTATTCACCGATCCTGACCTTGAGGGCAACGATCTTCTCATTGTCGTCCTCGATGACCGGTTTCAGTTCATCGAGCTCAGTCATGAGGCTGTCGGCCTGCTTCTCAGAATCAGAATACTCCTTCTCAGCCTCGCTGATCTTCTCTCTGTAGCCGGAGATCATCGAGTCAGCACGGCTTATATCTTCAGCGATGGTGTTCAGCTCATTTCTGAACCTTTCAGCGGCTCCGTTATCTGCAGCGACCAGCTCTTCAGCATGATCACGGTCAGCCTTAAGAATGTTATATGCGATCTCAAGCTCAGTGACCTTTTCTCTCTGACGGTCCCTGTCATCAGCAAGATCCGATTCACGCTTCTTCTCAGCCTCTATGTCTGAATTCAGCTCACAGATTTTCTTCTCATATCCCCTGATGGTCTCTGTCAGTGAGGAGATCTCCTTCTTTCTGTCGAGAAGATTTGCGGATCTGTTGGCGAATCTTCCGCCGGTGATAGCACCTGCCGAATTGATGACCTCGCCTTCAAGTGTAACGATGCGGAATCCTCCCGGAGCGCTCTTGGCGATGCGGATCGCGTTGTCCATGTTGTCAGCTATGATGACTCTGCACAGAAGATACTCTATGATTTCCGAGAATCTGTCATCTCCGCTGACCATGTCAGAGGCTATCCCGAGATATCCTGAAGCACCGGTAACCCTGCTGCCCGGATCGATCCTGTCAGATCTGACTGACTCGACCGGCAGGAATGTGGCACGTCCCGACTTTGTGGACTTGAGCCATCTGACTGCGGACTTGGCATCTGCATCAGTATTGCAGACAATGTGCTGCAGAGATCCGCCGAGTGCTGTCTCGACAGCAGTCTCATAGCCGTCAGGAACTGTGATGATATCAGACACAGTGCCGATAATACCGCTCAGATGCTGCTGCATCAGGGATCTGACCGTATTGTTATAGCCCTCATAGTTGGCTTCCATCTCCTCAATGGTACTGCGTCTGGCAGCAGCTCTTGAGGACTTGTCAGTGATATCCTTGATCTCCGCATTGAGTTCATCGATCCGCTTAGTTGACGATATTATATTATTGGCGATTTCGAAGATCTTTTCCTTCTCGCGCTCAAGGACTTTGCCGCTTTCCGCGATCTCTGATTCAAGTCTCTCAAGACTGGCGCGGTTTTCCGCTTCAGCCTTATCTCTGCCCTCGAATTCCTCTCTGATCGCTTCGCTTCTCTCCTCGAGCGTCTTCTTATAGTTATTAAGGGTGTTGATCTCAGCATTTCTGCCTACATTCTGATTGCTCAGATCGATCATGTGGCTTCTGAGATCTTCGATCCTTGTATTTATGTCTGCTGACTGTGAGCTGTGAGTACTGTACTCGATTACAGCCTTATGCAGCTCTTCTCTTACTGATTCGACTTCAGCATTGAGCTCAGCGTCATGGGCTTCGAGTTCTGTCAGCTCTTCTCTTGCTGACGCCAGCTTTTCCTCGGATGAAGTGATCTCATCGTTGATCCTTGCCAGCTCACGCTCTATTCCGGCTAGCTTTTCCTTGTTGAGTTCGCCGCCGCTTGTGATGGTATTGAGTTCATCGATTATCGTAAGCAGCTCGCTGTTGGCACCGGCATAGTTTTCTGTCAGTTCGGAATCATCCTCACGGCTCTTCTCAAGGCTTTCGTCTATCTTGCTGAGCCTTGCATCGTAATCAGCGAGTCTTCCAGCGAGCTCCTCAAGGTCGGCCTTTCCTGTCTCTACACTTGATGACAGGCTGTCGAGATTATGCAGGATGATATTGATCGTGAGGTACTTATATCTTTCACGCAGCTCAAGATACTCGGTCGCCTTTTCAGAATCCTCCTTCAGGCCTCCGATACGACCTTCAATCTCTGCAATGATGTCCCTTACGCGTTCAAGATTGGCTGATGCGGACTTGAGTTTGTTCTCCGCCTCCGCCTTTCTGCTCTTGTACAGAACTACGCCGGCAGCTTCCTCGAAGATCTGGCGCCTGTTCTCAGGTCTGGTGCTGACGATATCTGCGATTTTGCCCTGTCCGATGATCGAGTAGCCCTCTACACCGATACCGGTATCCATGAACAGCTCCCTTATGTCCCTGAGTCTGCACTGGCTGCCGTTTATGAGGTACTCGCTCTCACCGGATCTGAACATCCTTCTTGTGACAGCAACCTCGCTGTACTCAAGCGGAAGGATCCCGGTCGAATTGTCTATGACAAGAGTTACTTCGGCCATTCCCTTCGGCTTTCTTGTCGCGGTTCCGGCAAAAATAACATCCTGCATCTTGTTTCCGCGCAGCTGCCTGGAGCTCTGTTCACCCAGTACCCATCTGAGAGCGTCGCTGATGTTGCTCTTGCCGCTGCCGTTAGGACCGATGATACATGTGATACCGTCATTCAGTTCAATGTTCACAGGGTCAGCAAATGACTTGAATCCCTGCATCTCTATTCGCTTGAAATACACTTACTTTACTCCCTTCGAAAGTGCATCCTTTGCAGCTTCCTGTTCAGCTTTGGCCTTACTCTTGCCCTGTCCTCTGCCGATGATTTTTTCACCGGCCACGACTTCAACCGTAAAAGTCTTGTTGTGGTCAGGACCGCTTTCAGATACTGTGTTGTATCTGATACGTATATCGTGCTCTTTCTCCTGGATCTTTTCCTGGAGCATGGTTTTGTAGTCGTTTCTGAGTTTGCCTGCTACAGCGAGGCTTATCTTTTCGCCCAGAAGTTCAAGGACCACCTTTCTTCCGGCATCGTATCCGCCATCGATAATGATGGCACCGATAACAGCTTCAAAGCAGTCGGCAAGTATGGAATCCTTGTTCCTTCCGCCGGTCGCCTCTTCGCCCTTTCCCATGTAGATATAATCTCCGAGGCCAATGCCTCTGGCTGCATCTGCCAGAGACTCCTCGCGGACTACATCCGCCCGGTTTTTGGACAGAACGCCTTCAGGAGCATCCTTCATTATCATGAATATCTCAGCTCCCACAGCGGCGTCCACATATGCATCGCCTATGAACTCAAGTCTTTCATTGTTGGACGCATACGGCATTTTATGTTCTGAGGAATATGAGCTGTGAGTCAGTGCATTTACGAGCAGCGACTCATCTCTGAACCTGTACCCCAGTTTTTCAAGAAGTTCATGTACTTCTTTCATGTAAGCATTAACCTCCTGCCGCCTGATGCGGCATCAATACTTTATGCAAAACAGTATTATTCTTCGGCGGAATCTGTTTTGAAAAGCTCCTCGTTCTTCGTAACAGCGTCTGCTATCATCTGCGTTACATTATTGCGGATATAAGGGATAGCCTTGATGATCGCGTAGTACACTTCTCTCTCTCCGGAGTTGCCGTGGACCTTGAGTACTGCGCCCTTGAGTCCGAGGATCGGTGCGCCGCCTACATCAGCATAGTCGAAGATCTGCTTGAGCTCCTTTATCTTGGAGTAAGCCAGAAGTGCGCCGAGCTTTGCCTTGAGGCCTTCCTGCAGTTTTTCCTTGAATCTGTTCATGACAGCAAGGACTGCTCCTTCACTGCTCTTGAGGAACACATTTCCTGAAAAACCGTCAGTGATGACGACTTCACAGTCAGTTACTGCAACGTCGCGGCCTTCGATATTTCCGGTAAAATTGATGCTGCCCGATGCAAGAAGTCTGTGAGCTTCCTTATGGAGCTCATCGCCCTTGGTCTCTTCTGCGCCGATATTGAGAAGGCGGACCTCAGGATTCTTTATGCCCTTGACTCCTTCAACATACATCGCACCCATGATGCCGTTCTGGAATATGTATTCCGGCTTGGCCTCAACATTGGCGCCGCAGTCAAGAAGAAGAGTCGTTCCGCCGTTGTGCAGTTTAGGGAACCATGCAGCTATGGCAGGTCTTCTGATGCCTTTGATCCTTCCGAGCGTCACAAGTCCGCCTGCAAGAAGTGCACCGGTGCTGCCTGCGGAGATGAGCGCATCAGCCTCACCTGCCTTGATAAGATTAAGGGCTTTGACTATTGTGGAGTCCTTTTTCTTTCTGACAGCCATTGCCGGAGCTTCATCATTGGTGATGACCTCTGTCGCATCGATCACTTCGATGTTCGATCCGTTCCATCCGTTCTCTTTGAGGCAGTTTCCTATGAGCTCTTCAGGTCCGATTATCGAAACAGTGACATCAGGTTCAGAAGCTGCAAGCTCAGAAGCAGCTTTGATAGTGCCTTTTACTATTTCCTGAGGAGCATTATCTCCTCCCATTCCGTCTACGATTATTTTCATCTCTCTGTTACCTTATAATTTGTGTCTGAATACCCCTTGTATGTTCTATGCAAAACAGGTATCTATCTTTCAGCTGATGCTCTCAGCTGTCCGCATGCGGCATCGATATCGCTTCCGAGTGTTCTCCTGACAGTAGCGGCAATGCCTCTCTTTTCAAGGACCTTTCTGAAAGCCAGGACACTGCTTCCTTCAGCAGTCCTGTAGTCTCTTCCCTTCACCTCGTTCAGCGGAATGAGATTGACATGTGTAAGCCATCCCTTAAGATGGTCTGCAAGTTCTTCTGCATTTTCAGGTGAGTCGTTGACTCCTCTGATGAGTGCATACTCAAAGGTTATCCTTCTGTGAGTCTTCTCTGTATAGTCTCTGCATGCCTTCATGAGATCCTCATAGCCGTACCTGCGGGCGACCGGCATGGTCCTGCGTCTTATCTCATCATTCGGAGCATGGAGTGAAACAGCCAGATTGACCTGAGGGAAATCCTCAGCGAACCTGTATATGCCCGGTATGATACCGCAGGTCGAAAGTGTGATGTTCCTGAGACTCAGATTTACACCTTCCGGAGCGTTTATGAGTTTCAGGAATTTTGAAACCTCTTCGTAATTGTCAAGAGGCTCACCCATCCCCATCAGAACGATGTGATTTATGTCTTCGCCTGTGACGCGCTTCATCTTCAGGACTTCGCCGAGCATCTCTCCAGCCGTAAGGTCTCTCTGCTTGCCATCCATAGTGGAAGCGCAGAAGGTGCATCCCATCAGGCATCCGACCTGAGTCGATATGCATATGGAGTTGCCGTAGCTGTATTTCATGAATACAGACTCGACTCTTGCTCCGTCACTGAACTCATACAGACATTTCCTGGTGCCGTCCGACTTTGATTCCTGAATGGTGACGACCTCAGGCTGACCTATATAGTATCCGTTCTCAGCAAGATTTCTGCGGAGGCCCGCAGGAACATTCGACATCTCATCATAAGATGACGCACCCCTTGCGAGCCATCCGAATATCTGTTTTGCCCTGAACTTCTTCTCTCCCATACTGAGAACCAGTGATTCCAGTTCAGGGAGAGAACAGCTCAGAATGTTTGTGGTCATATCTGACATATCCAGGTTATACACGCTCTACAGCGATACCGGTCTTGTGTCCGTTGATATCGAATTCAGGCAGATCAGCCTTGTCTTCGATGGATACAGCGATGGTCTCGTCCTTGATGAAATCTTCTGCATTGCTGACAGCAGATCTGATCTCGTCATCAGCACAGATGTAGATCTTGATTTCAGTCATCATCTCGAAGTCGGCCTGCTTACGCAGCTGCTGGATCTTGGAGATCATCTCTCTTACATAACCCTGCTCGATGAGCTCAGGAGTAAGAGTTGTATCAAGGATAACGAATACGTTGTTGTCCATGCCGACAACGAAGCCTTCCTTCGAAGAGATCCTTACGTCGAGGAGGTCCTCTGTGATCTCATACTTCTCACCTGCAAGCTCCATCTCAACAGGACCATTACCGATCTCTGCGATCAGAGCCTTGGCATCAGCCTGAGCAAGTGCAGCGCCGAACGCCTTGACGTTCTTGCCGAGTACAGGACCTGCTGCTCTGAAGTTAGGCTTTACCTGGAAGTTCATGTACTTATCAAGGTCATCCTCGAACTGTACTTCCTTAACGTTCAGCTCTTCAGTGATCAGCGGTGTGAGGTCGTCGATGACATCCTTGTATCTTCCGTCTACGATAACCTTGGACAGCGGCTGTCTTACCTTGAGCTTCTCCTGCTCTCTGGTGCTGCGGCCGAGGTTGACGAGAGTCTTGACGAGGTCCATTCTCTCCTCTACCTTCTCATCGATCATATCTTCTCTTGCAACAGGATAATGAGCAGTGTGAACTGTCTCCTTGCCGGTCAGCTTGGTGAAGATCTCATCCGAGATGAACGGTGCAACAGGCGCCATCATCTTTGACAGTCCAACGAGGATCTCATAAGTAGTTGCATAAGCAGCCTGCTTGTCGAGAGTCATGGTCTCTGCGAAGAATCTTCTTCTTGCTCTTCTGATATACCAGTTGGACAGGTCATCGCTGATGAAGTCTCCGATAGCTCTTACGGTCTTCATGTGATCGTAAGCATCCATCGCTTCTTCGGTAGTCTTGATGAGTCTGTTGTACTTTGACAGGATCCATCTGTCGAGCTCAGGTCTTTCCTCATAAGGAACTTCAAGCTCTGGAGCATTTACATCGTCTATGTTCGCATAGAGGCAGAAGAAGTTGTAGGTGTTTTTCAGTGTGCTGAATACCTTGCTGATAACTTCCTTGATGCCGTCTTCGTCGAACTTTGTCGGAGTCCATGCAGGCGAGCCGTATACGAGGTACCACCTTACAGCATCAGCACCGTACTTATCCATCATCTCGAACGGATTTACAGTGTTGCCTACATGCTTGGACATCTTCTTGCCGTTCTTGTCGAGGATCAGATCGTTAACAAGAACGTTTCTGTATGGAGCGCAGCCCTTTACGATCGTGGAAACAGCCATGAGTGAGTAGAACCATCCTCTTGTCTGGTCGATACCCTCGCAGATGAAGTCTGCCGGGAAAAGCTCCTCATCGAATCTGTCAGCGTTCTCAAACGGGTAATGCCACTGTGCGAACGGCATAGCTCCTGAGTCGAACCAGCAGTCCATTACCTCAGGGATCCTGTGCATGCTCTTTCCGCACTCAGGACACTTGATCGTGATCTCATCGACATACGGTCTGTGGAGCTCGATGGTCTCATCGATATCCTGCTCAACATCGTTGACGAGCTGTTCACGTGAACCTACGCAGTGAAGGTGTCCGCATTCGCACTTCCAGATAGGAATAGGTGTTCCCCAGTATCTGGATCTTGAGATAGCCCAGTCCTTGACCTCTTCGAGCCAGTTTCCGAATCTCTTCTCACCTACATATGGCGGGAACCAGTTGACTGTGTTGTTGTTTGCAACGAGCTGATCTCTCAGCTTGGTCATCTCGATGTACCATGACTTGTTTGCATAGTATACGAGCGGAGTTCCGCATCTCCAGCAGTGAGGATATGCGTGCTCGAGCTTCTGCTTTGCATAGATCTTGTCATCCTGAGCGAGGTACTTGATGATGTCTACATCAAGTCCGTCTTCCATGACGAATCTGCCCTTCCAAGGAGTCTCAGTA
>JAZQHU010000062.1:0-5324 GCA_045540775.1 Anaerovoracaceae bacterium
GATACAAGTTTCCATATCTGTCAATTGACCATCTGAAGATGGGGCTTATTCGCAGTGGAAACACTGATCTTACACCCGAAGACGATGACGAGCTTACGGAATACTTGTGGCCGATAATCAGAGAAATCATTAAGACAGCCACTGAGAATGAGCAGAACCTTATTGTTGAAGGCTGCTATATACCTTTTGATTGGAGGAATAGTTTTGGTGAGCAGTATCTTCAGTCGATAAGATTCATCTGCCTTGCTATGTCAGATGAATATATAGATTCGCATTTTGAAGAAATAAAATCACATGGCTCTGATATCGAGACAAGGCTTAATGATTCTAATTGTTCAGCTGAGCAACTGAAACAAGATAACCACCAAATCATAGATGGGTACCAATCTAACGGAGAACAGATCACACTAATCACAGAAAGCTTCGATGATTCGATAAGGGGGAGTATTGGATTAGCAAATTCAAATTTGTCGGAGAAAATGATTTACCGTGAATTGAACGCAAGTGAATATGATGCGATTTAAAGGAAATATAGGATTGAACGAGTCGAGCAACTGCACGTTGCTTGCCTTATTCTGAAGCACCAATGATAATAGAATTGTATCAGATAGAAAGGAGAACAATTCTATGGAAATCAAGGATATACTCAGGCAATTACGCGAAGACAGGCATCTGACACAGGATGAACTGGCTGAACATGTAATGGTGACCAGACAAGCTGTAAGCCGCTGGGAGACAGGAGAAACACAGCCGAATACTGACACACTTAAGTTGCTCTCTAAGGAATATGATGTGTCTATCAATACTCTTTTGGGCAGTCCGAGACAGCTTATATGCCAGTGCTGTGGAATGCCGCTTACTGAAGACGGTATGATCAGCAAAGAACCGGACGGCAGCTTCAATGAAGATTACTGTAAATGGTGCTATACAGAGGGAGTATTTGCATATGAATCCAAGGACAGATTGATAGATTTCCTGTTAGGACATATGCCTAATCCGGAAAATGCTTCAGACACAGAGCGGCGGATCCAGTTTGATCACTACCTCTCAAAATTAAAATACTGGAATCAATAAGATGAAATGCCCCGGAAAGGGGCTTTTAAATTGACATAAGCAATTGAACATGGCAGAATATTATCATAATTATGATAAAGAGAAGAAAGGAAATAGCCATGATTCAAATTAGACCGGTTTCTGACCTTAGAAATAAGTTTACAGAAATAGAGAGCACGGTAAGAGAAGGCCAGCCTGTATATCTAACTAAGAACGGATATGGCTCTATGGTTGTACTCAGTCTTGAGATGTATTCAAAGCTTACAGATCCAATTGAAATGGCGCTAGACAAGGCTGATTATGCGGCAGAGCATGATTCAAGGCGAATGTCTCATGACGAGATCTTTAATGGAATTAGGGAGAAGCTGAATGCCAAATAACAAGTATAAACTCAGAGAATTATGAAAAGAATAGATAATGACGCTTTCTATGAATTTATAAAGCACTATGATCTGGATAGTGAATATCATCTGGTTGGTGAGGTTGACTATCATCTATTGTGTGATGATAAACCTTATGAGGGAATGGAATCTCACAGGGAGGCACTGCGTTGTGTCTTCGACTGGCTGGTTGAACAAAGCATAGAGGATAAAGAAAACGCCCGAATCATGTTTGGCGATCATGTTGCGGACAAACTGCGCATTTTGGCTTATGACATCGATATAGCGCAGCCATCTCCACTGGCACCGCTGGTGTTTTTCTACTGCCCGAATATAGTAAAGACTGATTATTATGGCAGCGTCTGGTATGATGCCGAGTGGGTGCCAAACGACGAGAATTTTGGTACTACAGTTCCTTATTGGTATGCTTTTCTGGAACCGGTACATGGCAGAAGAAACAAGCCTGAAGATTTCAAAAGAGTAAACGAAGTTCTGTTTCCAAACGGTACAGATGCGCTTGACATCTATGAGTGGACAACTGACTGGTCAGATTTTTTTGATGCCGGACATGAATGGTATGGAGCTTGCTGCTGGAGCGTCTATGATAAGTCATTAAACAGATATGTAGTAATGCTCGTATCGGCAACCGATTGATAACTTCCCATTTGCAGAGGAAAAATGATCTATCGTGAACTGAAGACAAGTGAATATGATCTTCTGAAGGATTTTCTGTACGAAGCGATATATATTCCGGAAGGTGTAGATCCGCCTGACAGGGATATCGTAAAACACCCTGAGCTTGCTCTCTACTATGAAGATTTTGGGAGCGGCAAAGCCGATCACTGCATTGTTGCCGAGGATGCCGGCAAAGTGATCGGTGTTGTGTGGACAAGAATCATGGACGACTACGGGCATGTAGATGACGAGACCCCATCCTTTGCTATTTCTATCTTTAAGGACTATCGAGGCATGGGCATCGGCACACAGCTTATGAAGCGAATGCTGCTGCATCTCAAAGAATGCGGATTTGACAAGGCTTCTCTGGCCGTTCAGAAAGCAAACTATGCAGTCAGAATGTATGAGAATGTCGGATTCAAAATAATAGATGAGAATGCTGAAGAATACATTATGATATGCAACTTGAAGGAGATCAATTCAGGTTTGAGAGATATGAAGCTTATAGATTTTGATAACAAATGCGTACGGATAACTACTGTTACGGGCGAGGTATATGAAGGAATCGTCTCCTATTTCAGTGAGGAATATGTTTTCCATGAATTCGGCTGTAATCAGGATGCTTTATGCCTTACACCGATCCTGTTTTACAGGGACGATATATCTGATATCACAAGTCTTGAACATGTGAGCGGACCGTTCGGACATTATTCAGAAAAATATGGTCTTCTTGAAAAAAAGTGTCTGGACTGGGGAACTGATATGATAGAAGAGGTCTTTGAATCAGATGATAATGATCAGAAGCTCAGAATGCTGTTATGCATGAATGAGAATTTCCGGTCGCTTACGGACAGAGCTGTCAGCGGCATGGCTCCATGGCGCTCAGGCAGCACTGCACTGAATCCGGAGGATGATGAAAATGAGAAGGGACCTGTATATCTGTCGGAACTGGAAGAAATGCTGAACAGTCTGGTCAGATACAGTACAAGCAAAGAAGTTGCTGAAGAAGCGAAGTCCCTTCTTACCCGGCTTAATGCACTGGAAGCTCAATGTTACGCAAAGTAACAGCCTTGTCACAGAACGTCTCTTTACTGCCGCTTTATGTCCGGCCTATGATGAGGATGCAAATAAACCAGCATGGGTCAGATGAAAAAAGGAGGTCATTATCATGACATTTGGAGAAAAATTGAAGAAAGCGAGAAAAGAGGCAGGATTATCGCAGGAGCAGTTTGCTGAAAAGATGAGTGTATCCAGATCTGCGATAGCAAAATGGGAATCTGACAAAGGCATGCCTGATGTAAACAATCTGAAAATGATGGCTCAATTGCTTGATGTCAGCCTTGATTACCTTCTGGATGAGGATGAAAAGCTTAGCTTTATCGAAACGAAAGAGGCTGTTGATCTTGATTCATTTGAAGTTACAGGCAAATGCAGAGATAAAAAGGATGCAGCATGTTATTCCAGATACAGAGGAGCAGATGCGATATATCCGCTCACCCGGAGAAAAAAGATGAGTAAAGGAGAGTGGCTTGCGGATCTTATTGCAGGTCCGGGAATCATACAGGGTGCCGATTACTTAAATGATCCGTCCGCCCACTACCTTGTTGTATCCGGTGGAAAGCAACTGCTTGTAGATGTATCTGAAGATTTCATAACGAGCAGAGAGCTGGCGAACAAGGTGGATCCCGAGAAATTTGATTTTGGAAACTACACATTCAGAAAGGCGGCTTATCAGTTGATCTGATTGACAGATCGTCGTTTGCAGAGTTAAAACCCTTAGAAAGGATGTCGACATATTCTCATTTGTCGAGGAGGTAATCGTATGACAAAAGAAGAGTATATCCGTAAACTGAATGCAGATAATGAATGGGCTCCCGGTTGGGATGCCATTGAAGCTGAATTCAGCAGATTGTATCCGGGGCAGGAACCTTCGCATTTCGGTACTTCTATAAATTCCAGAGCAATGTTTGGCGGAGATGAGTACCTGGATGGCTTTTCCGTTTATTCCAATCCGGATGGTTATCTTCATCTTGTTACTTTTGGAATGACGGAACTGTACGGTGAAGCGGATGCCTTCGGCGGCGAGTACAGCCGCTGGGGATATGAGATGACTATGAAACTCAGGGAAGATACTCCTGAAAAATGTCTGTGGGCCATGAATATGCTGTCAAATATTGCAAGGTACACATATAAATCGGGAAACTATTATAATCCGGAAGAATGTGTTCCCGGCAACGGAACGTCTCTTCATATCGGGACCGATTCACTGATCACCGCTCTGATCACCGTTGATGACACAACTGCCATTGCACAGGATACTTTGCACGGTAAAGTCGGATTCATACAATTCGTTGGGATCACCGAGAAAGAATTGAATGCCATTCGGGCTGATAACAGCAATATCCATAAACTGGTCAGCCTGATGAAACAGGACAATCCGGACTTAGTAACGGATATGAAAAGAGACTTCTCGTATATCGGATAAAGAAGAAAAAAATTGAGAACGGCTCTTGGTTTGAGGAGGTCTGAAAAAATGAAGAAAACGGTTGAAGAACTGCTTCAATGCCCCTACTGGATCATTGACATATTGCCGTCACAAGTGCCTGAAAACAGTTCCGGCCAGTACTTTACTGTTGAAAATTATTTCCTCCAGGGCGACCGGCTGGAAGTGATAAAGCAAAAGCATATCGACCTGATCCTGAAGCTGAATTGCTACAGAGACATATCATTAAGCGATGAAACTGTGATCAATCCTTTACCGGAGCACGTTGCCGGCGAGATGAGAAAAAGATATCTCTATATTATGATAGATGACAGCATGATCCTTTCCGAACCAGATGATACTCATTTGACCGTTTTTAATCCGGATCAGCAACTGCTTGAACTGATCGGGCGGATCGCTTTCGGCGAAGGTCTTTATGTTTGGCAGCCTACCCTTTAAACAAACAGTTAAAACACCAAATTGCAAAATAAGATGTGGGTAATAACCTATGACCAAACAGGAAACATACGAATACCTGACAGCGCAGGGAATAGATTTTGAAGTGGTAGAACACCCTGCAGTGTTCAATATGGCTGAAGCCGCTGAGATACAGCTCCCCCATCCGGAAGCTGACGCAAAAAACCTGTTCATCAGGGATGATAAGAAACTTCACTACTATATGATCACAGTGCATGGTGACAAAAGAGTCGATCTGAAGCAGTTTCGGAAACAGC
>JAZQHU010000063.1:0-17230 GCA_045540775.1 Anaerovoracaceae bacterium
ACAACAGACGTAACTGGTGATCTTCACCTTCCAGAAGGCACAGAGATGTGCATGCCTGGAGACAACGTAGTAATGGAGATCGAGCTGATCACACCGATCGCTATCGAAGAAGGACTGAGATTCGCTATCAGAGAAGGCGGAAGAACAGTAGGTTCTGGCGTTGTTACAGAGATCATCGAGTAATCCTTGATTAATTTCCCCGCAGCATTGTTGCTGCGGGGTTTTCTTTTCGCTTACGTACTAAGGGTACACGCGCTCAAAGAAACCCCTGGCGCCTCGCTGCGAGAAAATTTCTCTGCGGATTACTGACTTACGGGCACTGCAAAATGCAGTGCTCTTTTTTCTCACAAAAGCTTCACTATTATGAAACCTTGCATATGTGATATAATCTTCATTGGTTTGAAACGACTGAGGGGCGACAGACAATCAGTTCAACATAGGAGGATACAGACATGGTAAATGTTATTACACAGGATACTTATGAACAGGAAGTAATGAAGGCTGAGGGCACTGTACTCGTAGATTTCTACGCTGACTGGTGCGGCCCTTGCAAGATGCAGGCACCTATCGTTGAGATGCTGAGCGAAGAGAGAAGCGATGTCAAGTTCTGCAAGATGAATGTCGATGATGCACCGGCTATCGCTATTCAGCTCGGAATCAGCAGCATCCCTACCATCATGGTAGTAAAGAACGGCGAGATCACTTATAAGGAGCCTGGCCTCATGCAGAAGTCCGATCTTGAGGCTCTTCTGTAGGATTTTTGCAAAAAGAAAAGATGACAGCGGAATGGTTCTGTTGTCATCTTTTTTGCACATAAAAGATGTATATGGGAAAGGATAGAATCAATGCTGCTTCTCAATAAAGAAGATATCCGCAAGGTGTTCTCCATGAAGGATGCCATTGAGACGGACAAGGAATGCTACAGGCTGTTCAGCGGGGGGCGTTTTGACGTTCCGCTGAGAGCTGTTATAAACGGAAGCCACGGCAATTTTCTCTTCATGCCTGCATACTGTGAGGACATGGGAGCTGCAGGACTCAAGATAGTCAACATAATGCCGGGCAACCCGGAGAAAGGGCTGCCGGCATCGATCGGACAGGTGCTGCTCATAGATGGTGAGACTGGTGTCGTCAAGGCGATGATGGACGGAACCTATGTTACGGCGCTGCGTACTGCCGCTGCAAGCGGAGCCGCTTTTGACCTGTTCGGAACAAAGGATGCACAGACTGGTGCCATGATCGGGACAGGCAGCCAGGCTATGTGCCAGCTTGAGGCAATGCTGACAGCAAGACCTCTCCGTGAGGTGAGAGTTGCTGCCAGAAACTTTGAGAAGACGAAGGCGTTCGTTGAGAAGGCAAGAACTGAACTGGCATCATACGGAGCGGAGATAATCGCCTGTGAGGATACCAATGCAGCTGTTGACGGGGCTGATCTTGTCACACTCGTAACTGTCTCGGGAACACCTGTATGCAGTGCTGAGTATTTCAAGCCGGGATGCACGATAAGTGCTGTAGGCGCATACACATACGACATGCAGGAACTGGATCCTGCCGTATTTGATAAGTGCGGCAAAATATACTTCGATTCAGTCGAGGCTGTACTGTCGGAGTCCGGAGATATTCTGAGGCCGCTTGATGAGGGAACTCTCACTAAGGAGCAGTTCACAGGAGACATCGGTGAATTCATTCTCGGAAAGATACCGGGAAGGGAGAGCGATGATGAGATCATCGTATTCGAAAATGTAGGTATAGGAGCCCTTGACCTTATGACAGCTGCGAAGGTCTACGATAAAGCAACCGCAGAAGGCATTGGCATGATCTGGGAGTAGGTAAGCCAGCAAAGGGTACAGGGACACCATTGACAGATCTTGATAATTAAGGAGGAAGTAAGATGCCGCATATCGATATAAGCATGTTCACAGGAAGAGATGATGAAACCAAGAAGAGAGTAGCTGACGCAGTAGTCGAGACCATGATGAAGGAACTGGGCTGCCAGAAAAGTCATCTCTCGGTAGCTATCCATGATGTAGCACCTGAGAACTGGAATGCAGAAGTACATGACAAGGTAGATGCATCTCTGGTTTATTCAGGAGAAGTTTACAAGGCTGAATAGCATCGGGACAGAACAGGTTACAGGGGCCGGCCGGGGAGGCCGGCCCTTTTGCTTAATATGACAAAGAGAACCGTCCCCATTGTCATATAATCGTGTGGAAAATTGTAGGGATATGAAGAAATTTCGACGCGTTCTTGATATGTACAACAATTAATCCAAAAAAACATTGTGAAAATTCATAAAAAGCATTGACCAATCAATATGACAAGAGTAGAATACATCCGAAGCAAAAGGGTTAACATAAAGAATGTTCGATCCGTTAAGGAGTTAGGGGACCTTCGCGAATAGGATGTTCGACGTTTTGCGGATGAGCCGGGTCAACCGGCTTTTTCTGTTGCCTGTGATTATTGCGATTGGCGGATTGGTAGGGTATACTATTTCAGTATGGCTTTTATAGAAATAAGAGATCTCACAGTTGAATTCACACGCATAGCAGATGACGGCAGCGAAGTGCCCGGAACCAGGGCAATCGACGGCATCAGCCTTGATATCGAACAGGGCAGTTTTGTATCCGTTACAGGCATGAACGGGTCGGGCAAATCGACTCTTGCAAAGTGCCTCAACGGTCTTTTATTGCCTACATCCGGAAATGTTACTGTTGACGGAATGGATACAAGAGACGATGACAAACTGTGGGATATCCGGAGCAGGGTCGGAATGGTTTTCCAGAATCCGGACAATCAGATCGTTTCATCCATAGTTGAGGACGATGTGGCCTTCGGACCCGAGAACCTTGGAATACCTCCGCTTGAGATAAGAAAGAGGGTAGACGAGGCTCTGAAACAGGTCGGAATGTATGAGCACAGGCTGAAGGGAGCGCACATGCTGTCCGGGGGACAGAAGCAGAGGGTAGCCATTGCAGGCGCGATAGCTATGAGACCTGAATGCATAGTGTTTGACGAGCCTACAGCCATGCTTGACCCTATGGGCAGAGAGGCTGTAATGAAGATGATACTCGAACTTAATGCGGAGGGGATCACGACCATACTCATCACACACTTCATGAATGAAGCTGCTCAGGCAGACAGAATGATAGTGATGCAGAAGGGTAAGATACTTGCTGACGGAGCACCGTTGGATATCTTCTCAGATATTGAAATGATAGACCGCGCAGGCCTGGAGCTGCCTCCTCTGATTGAGCTGAGGGAAAAGACCGGACTGCCGGCACATATCATGACAGCCGAAGACATGGCTGCCGAACTGAAGCGTATGACAGACCGGTAAGATCCGGTATATAAGATACATGTCGATAGAAGTAAAGAACCTGAAATATACATATAATCCGGGGATGCCGGGAGAAACACTCGCACTTGACGATGTGTCCTTTGAGGTGCATGACGGTGAGACGATAGGCATTATCGGGCATACAGGTTCGGGCAAATCGACGCTTCTCCAGCATCTGAACGGCCTGATCAGGCCTGATTCAGGTGAAGTATGGGTCGACGGGCAGTGCATAACAGACGGAAGCACTAAGCTTGTTGACGTAAGACGCAAGGTTGGTCTCGTGTTCCAGTATCCTGAATACCAGCTGTTCGAAGAGACAGTTGCAAAGGACATTGCTTTCGGACCGCGCAACACGGGTATTGCAGAAGACCAGATGGAGAAGAGGGTCAGAGCCGCTATGAGCATCGTCGGACTTGACTATGATGAGATAGCGGAATCCTCGCCGTTCGAGCTTTCCGGCGGACAGAAGCGAAGAGTCGCTATCGCAGGCGTAGTAGCAATGAGACCGTCAGTCCTCATTCTTGACGAGCCGACAGCAGGGCTGGACCCAGCGGCACATGATGAAGTGCTTGCGATGGTAGAGACCATCAACGCGTCGATGAACATGATAGTCATTTTCGTCTCCCATAACATGGCGGATGTTGCAAGACTTTCCGACCGCGTACTGGTCATGGACAAGGGAAAGATTGCCATGCAGGGCACACCGAGGGAAGTGTTCTCTCATGAAACCGAGCTGAGCTCGATGGGACTCGGAGTGCCTCCTGTGAGAGACATACTTAAGAAGATAAAAGAAGCGGTTCCGGGTTTTGAAAGCGACGCGCTGACAACGGATGAAGCCGCCGAAGACATACGAAAGTATTTTGGCCTGAAACAGTAACAGGCATAAGACAGGAAGATGATCAGAGATATCACGCTGGGCCAGTACTATCCGGGGAATTCCCTGATACACAGACTGGACGCAAGAACCAAAATAATCGCTACGCTGCTCTATATAATAGAGCTGTTTATAGTGAATAATTTCTGGGGATTCCTGATTGCAGGCGTGGCTCTGGCTGCTGTCATAGCACTGTCCAGGGTGCCGGCTAAGTTCATATTCAGAGGACTCACTGCGGTATTTCTCATCATCGCGTTTACCGTCATACTCAACCTGTTCATGGTTGACGGAAGAGTGCTGTGGCAGTGGAAATTCCTGAAGATCACATATGAGGGCATCTGGAGAGCCGCGTTCATGGGCGTGAGACTGGTGCTTCTCATCATAGGCACATCCATGATGACCCTAACTACCAAGCCGGTAGAGCTGACTGACGGACTGGAAAAACTCATGAGCCCGCTCAATAAGATAGGGGTGCCGAGTCATGAGATCGCTCTTATGATGACTATTGCGCTGAGATTCATTCCGACCCTCATGGAGGAAACGGACAAGATAATCAAGGCGCAGCAGGCGAGAGGTGCAGACTTCGAGTCAGGCAACCTCTTCCAGAGAGCATCCAAGCTGATACCTATCTTGATACCGCTTTTCATCAGTTCGTTCCGGATAGCACAGGAGCTGGCACTTGCCATGGAGGCAAGATGTTATCACGGCGGCAAGGGCAGAACAAGAATGAATGAGATCCACTTCCACAGGGGCGACGCCATCGCTGCTGTACTGATGGTCATCTACCTTGCGGTGATAATCGGATCGAGATTCATCACATACAATCCATTCTAGATAAGGAGTGTCCGGCACCTGAGCCGGGCTTACATATGAGACAGCGTAAAGTCAAGAATTTAGAAACCAAATACGAAGATTACAACGACATCCTGGTGAGAGAGCCTGCATCCATGCGCGGAAAGTGGGCAGAGCGCGCATCGGGCCGTCCTGTATATCTTGAGATAGGATGCGGCAAGGGCAAGTTCATAAGCGAGATGGCTGAGAGAGAACCCGGCCGCTATTTCGTTGCAGTCGAAGGCAATCAGAGCGTAATGCTGAGGGCTATGGAGAAGGTCAGGGCAAAATCCCTGGACAACGTTGCGTTCGTTCCTGAGTTTGCAGAGGATCTTTCAGACTGGTTCTCGGACGGAGAAGTGACAGGCATCTATCTAAACTTCAGCGATCCTCTTCCGAAGAACTATTGGTACCGCAGAAGGCTGACATACAGAGAGAGACTCAAGTCGTACTTCCGCGTGCTGGCTGAAGACGGAACTGTGACCTTCAAGACTGACAACACAGGGCTCTTCGAGTGGACGATACCTGAGATCATGGCTGCGGACCTCAGGATACTGGATATTACAAGAGATCTTCATGCAGAGTCTGCATCCATTGAGGATCCGGCAGAGAGAGCTACCTTCAACATCGAGACTGAATACGAGGCCAAGTTCAGCGGGCTCGGAGAGAAGATCAAGAGAGTCGTGATCGGAAGAGGTCCGGAGAGGGCTGCAGCAGAACAGCATATAGATACAGAAACTGACAAGGGAGAGCCTGAAATGAAGATAACATCCATGGCTGCCTTCAACGGCAGAGACATACCGGAGAGAGACCGGAATTTTACCGCAGTAGGCAATGCCAAGGCTGCGATAGCAAAGAAGGGCAAAGCGGCAGTTATCAATGCCACTGTAGGTGCACTTTACGATGACGATGCCAATCTTGTTGTCCTTGATTCGGTTGCAAGAACATTCAGAGAGCTGTCTGGAACGGATTTTGCCGAATATGCACCTATAGCAGGAACTCCTGGATTCAGAGAAGCGGTCAGGAAAGCTGCGTTCGGTTCATATGAGCCGAAGAGCTATGTCGGTATCGTAGCTACTCCGGGCGGCACAGGATCGATCAGCAATGCTGTAGACAACTATTCCTGTCCGGGCGACAGGATCCTCACACACAACTGGTACTGGGGCCCGTACGGGAACATAGCTTCAGAACAGGGCAAGTCGCTTGAGACTTTTGAGATGTTCGATGAAGAGGGCAGCTTCAACATCGCAGACTTCGAGTACAAGGTCAGCAAGCTCCTGAGGAATCAGGAATATCTGGTGATCATACTCAACACGCCTGCAAGCAATCCTACCGGATACTCACTTTCGGTTGATGACTGGTACGGTGTCAAGAGGGTGCTGGATGGAGTCGATCTGGAAAAGAAGGTCACGCTGATCATCGACGCAGCCTACATAGATTTTGCCGGAGAAACGGACGAAGTAAGGGCATTCCTACCAGTGATCGACAATCTCCGCGGGAACATCCTCCCGGTCATCGCTTACAGCGCATCCAAGACATTCACAATGTACGGAGCAAGATGTGCGGCAATGCTTTGCCTTGCGCACTCTCCTGAGGTTGCAGCAGAGTTTGAGAAAGTCTGCTCCTTCTTCGCAAGAACAGCCTGGTCCAATTCCCCGAGAGCTCCTCAGACCGTCATTGAGAAGATATACAGCGATCCTGAGCTCCTGAAGGAGACGGATGAAGAACGCAGGCACTGGAGAGATATGCTCAGTGCAAGAGGTCATGCCTTCGAAACTGCAGCTGCTGAATGCGGTCTTGAAATCGTTCCGTTCAGGGCCGGATTCTTCGTCACGATACCGTATAAGGATCCGGATGCACTTATTAATGCTCTCGGAAAGAAGGATATCTTCCTTATCCCTGTGAACGGAGGAGTAAGAGTCTCTGTTGCAGCAGTAGCCGAGGACAAGTGCAGGATGCTGCCGGCAGTGATCAGAGAAACGATCGCAGAGCTCGGTTAGGTGAGAAAAGAGTTTCAATCACTTTGAAAATGAGTTATACTTATCGTGCGCTTCAGAAGGGGCGCACAATATGCGGGTGTAGTTTAATGGCAAAACTTGAGCTTCCCAAGCTTACGTCGAGGGTTCGATTCCCTTCACCCGCTCCATAAATCGGGCTCCGAGACATACCCACGGAGTCCTTTATTTTGCTTAGATTCCTTGATTTTGCTGTATTTGAGAGTTTCGAGGAAAGTCCACCGAAGTCCATAAAAGTCCATACTGGTCCATGCCGTTGGGGTAAAAATGGTGGGATGTCCCGTGCGGGTCTACAGAAGCGAAGTTATATTTCGCTCATTTTTAAGAATGCCTGTTTTTCAAGGGGTAAGGATCAACTTCGATTCCCTTAAAGAGACTAGGGAATCGAACCCACGACTTTATACAATTGTCGGTCCATGGTTACCATATTTATAATCAAGTCGTAAAGCAAATATGAAAGAAACCTGCCAGGGAATACAGAAAGAGGTGAGACTGATGTTCAAACCGAAATTTAAATTTACTTATGATGAGGTCAGGATAATAGTTATGGCTCTTGTTGAGTTTAAGAATCAGCTTCTTGCTGAAGGCCGATACACCGATGCAATAGATGACCTTCTTATTAAGTTCGTGGACTAACGATTTCTCCTGCCGTACTCCGGCTGAATACATAGCTCCGTGCAATGAGGCGCGGAGTTTTTTGTTACTGCCGGAATTACCGGAGAAAGGATCGATTATGTTCAATATACTGAAGGAAAAAGATACGGGAATTACTGATGAGGAAAAGAAAATCGCAGAAGATCTCAATGAAGCTATCAGCCAGGGTAGGAACGAGAATGATGATGCAGGGGAAGATGAAGAGAAATCTGAACTATCGGAGGCTGGAAGACTTGCGTACAATATCGCAGACCATCTTGCGGAAGTCACCGCAGAGAGATTCTCTGAAATGATCGACGGGTTGGACATGGGTATCGCGAAGCAGATAGTCAGGAGGCTTCAGGCGAGCGATGCAGATGCACTGGTCGGCATGCTTCAGGAAATGTTCCTAATAAAAGGTATGGTCCATGCAGCAGAGGAACTGGACCTTCTGAAAGAATGTGAAGGGTATGAAGAATCGATATACTGGCGCTTTCAGGATACGCTTTCTGATCAGGACGTCTTCGAATGGTTCAGGATAAACTCAATGATTGAAAACTGCGGTGATGAAGAATGCTCGGCTGTTATCAGGATACCGGTGAGGGAGGTGGATTGATGGCAAAGACTATAGCAATATGCAATCAGAAGGGAGGAGTCGGCAAGACAACGACTACTCTGAATCTAGGCGTTGGTTTAGCTCGCCAGGGAAAGAACGTTCTCCTTGTGGATGCCGATCCACAAAGCGATTTGACTGCATCACTCGGATGGAACGGAGATGCACTTGAGAACTCTCTTGGAAGACTGATGTATCTTGCTACACAGGAATACAGACCGGCAGTGCGGGATACAATAATCCATCATCCTGAAGGAATCGACCTGATCCCTTCCAATCTGGACCTGTCATCTATGGAAAGTCAGCTGGTTAATGCAATGAGCAGAGAAAAGGTACTGTCGAATCTTCTGAAGAGTGTGAAAAACGATTACGACTATATCCTGATCGATTGTATGCCTTCTCTCGGCATGATAACCATAAATGCCCTGACGGCTGCCGACAGTGTAATAATCCCCGTACAGGCGCAATTTCTGCCTGCTAAGGGCATGACACAGCTGATGAGGAGCATAGACATGGTCAGGAATCATACCAACGATAAGCTCAGGATCGGAGGCATAGTCATGACTCTCGTTGACAACCGCACCAACCTTGCGAAGGAAGTCATAGACACAATAAGGATGAAGTACGGGATGCAGATCAGGATCTTCGATACGCAGATACCTGTTGCAGTAAAAGCGGCAGAAGCTTCAAAAGCAGGTCAGAGCATTTATGCGTATGACATGGATTCGAAACCTGCAAAGGCATATGAAGAATTGACGAAAGAGGTGATGAGAATTGGCGAACGAGAAAAGCGTAGAGATGAGACTTCCATCACTCGATGAGCTGTTTTCATCCCAGGAAGAAAGAGATGATGCGAAGCTCAAGAGGATATATGAGATACCGCTTGAGGAAATAGATCCGTTCCCGGATCATCCATTCAAGGTTCTGGACGATGAGGATATGATGAACCTCGCGGAGTCAATCAAAACAAATGGAATCCTTACACCGGCCACAGTACGAAAGAAGGAAGATGGAAGGTATGAGCTGCTGTCCGGACACAGGAGACTAAGGGCTTGTCAGATCGCGGGTATTCCGACGCTTAGATGTGAGATAGTAGAGATGAGCCGGGACGAGGCCACGATATTCATGGTGGATGCCAATTTCCAGAGATCAAAGATCCTGCCAAGTGAGAAAGCCTTCGCATATAAGATGAAACTTGATGCTATGAAGAGACTGCCTGGAAGACCATCTAAAAATTCCACGCCATTGGCTCGGAATTTTCGGGGAAAAGAATCAGCCGAAATTTTAGGAGAGGAAGTAGGAGAGAGCAAGGACCAGATCAGAAGATATATCCGCCTGACTGAACTCATCCCCGAGATACTGGATATGGTGGATGACGGAGTGATTGCGCTCAGGCCTGCAGTAGAGCTCTCATATATTCCAAGGCTCAAGCAGGGGCACATATGGGAATGTATGGAAATCGAGCAATGCACGCCATCACACGCTCAGGCGAAACGTATGAGAAGGATGGCAGAGGAAGGAAAACTCACACCTGAATCCATTGAAGCCATCATGCTGGAGGAGAAACCGAATCAGAAGGAGAGAATAGTCCTGCGGGGCGACAGATTCAGCAGACTGTTTCCGCCGGATCTCCCTATATCCAAGCGTGAGGACTATATTGCCGCAGCTATGGAATACTATGGGCGACATCGGGACCGACAGAAAACGAGGGATGATGCGAGATAATTTGTCCCGCATGTATTAAATGACTATTTCAATGTGGACACATTATTCCATCTCCTCCCCTGCAACCCCTCCTCTAGAACTACCAGTTACTACCAGAAGAAGAGATAACTATCACATAACATAATATATTAATAATAATCGCAATATCGTAGCACATAAGGCGCTCTAGTCAGAAATGACCAGGGCGCCTTTTTTCATGCTCGGATTTGCGGGAAAGGACGATCAATGACGAAAACCAAAGATAACAAACCGAATGACGATGTAATCATGTGCACGGATGAGACAGGAATGCAGCTCTATCTCAGCGAGAAGGCAGCCAACCGGCTCAGCTGGATCCTGACAGGGATCTGCGTAGTTCTCAGCCTGCCGGTGATCATCCTCGCATTCATGTGCATTTAGCAGAAAGGAGAAGCAATGACAGATAATAAGTTTATCGATGCATTCAAGCGAATGCTCACAATGACACTTGCCCTGATCATGGTGCTCGGCTCAGTGATCCCGATCGCGACCCAGGAAGCATCAGCATTCGGCGGCAAGGTCGGCAGCAAGTATACTGTGACCGACGGAGGCCAGATCAGATATGGATCCGGCGATGGAGGATACAGCAATTCAAGAAAGTGTGACCTTGGTGATGACCTCGGCAGCAGATATTCATACTGCGTGCAGCCGGCGAAGAATTCACCTCCTACAGGAACGGTGACGGTAGATAAAGTCGTCACGGATGAGGACGACAAGGGCAAGTGGAACGCCCTCAGGAATATCGTCTACTATTCACCTTCCTATCCAGGTTATGACAAGAACATCAAGAACATTAAGGGCGACTATTACACAGGAGATTTCAGCAAGGACTGGGGAATCGCCCACATGGCTCTGTCTTATGTCTATGCAGGCAGGCCATCCGACATGGCCACTTGGGGAGGTACACATGCATCCGGACTCGGCGATGTGTGGACCAAAGCCAAGAAGCTGGGAGATGCTCTCTGGAAGGCGGACAGTTCAAAGGATGATGCTGTCCCTGACAGCTTCAAAGTGTTCATCTGCTATATGTCCGGAGTACAGGACATGATAGTCGGCTATCTTGAAGCTCCGGGATATCTGACCATGAAAAAGGTATCGAACAGGACCTCAATCACAGACGGCAATAACTGCTATTCTATCGAAGGAGCCGAGTACACGGTGTATGACAGCTCAAATAAAGCAGTTGGCACACTCACTCTAAAAGCCAATGGCGAGAGCAATACTATCGAGCTCCTGGAGGGCAAGTACACTGTGAAGGAGACTTATGCACCTCCTGGATATGCCAAGGATGACGAGACATATTCAGTGAAAGTCGTGTCCGAAGAGACTACCACTTTCACTGCAAAGGATGAGCCGATCACTGACCTTGTGCAGCTCCTTCTTACCAAGAATCCTGTAGGCTATCCTCACGATCATGGTGAAGGTGATGCGACGCTGAAGGGCGCTGTATATAAGTTCGAATATTACGACAGACTCAAGAATCAGGAAGTGCTCCTCAAGGCAGCAAAAGCAGACGCTCCACTCAGGACATGGCACTTTGTAACTGATGAGCACGGTAAGATCGATGGACAGAATCCGGCCTTCGCATCTGGCTATTCCAATGATGCCCTGTACAAGGACAAGGATGGTAAGGTCTGCTATCCTCTCGGAACTTATCTGATCCAGGAGGTCAAAGCACCTGAAGGATATCTTGTCAATGATGAGATCCTCGAAGTGACTATCACTGAGGACGGAACCGACAATCTTCACGTCAAGACCTACAATGAATCGATCAAGGGCAACGATACTATCCAGAGAGGCGGCGTCAAGGTAGCTAAGATCGATAATGATCTGGATGAAGCTTATGCTCAGGGTGATGCAACACTTGCAGGTGCAGAATTCACCATCTATAACCAGTCCAAGGAGACTGTGATGGTAGGCGGCAAGGAGATCGAAAAGGGCGGTGCTGCACTTGTGATCACCACGAATGCAGACGGCATCGCAACTTCGGATGCTCATGCACTTCCTTACGGCTCATATCTCGTAAAGGAAACCAAGCCTTCAGAGGGATATCTTCTGAACACTGAGTGGTCCAGAGCATTCACTATCCGTGAGGATGGAAAGATCGTTGATCTGACTGAAGACAAGGTAAGAGAGGCTGTAGAGAGAGGCGGCGTACAGATCATCAAGAGAGATAAGGAACTCGTAAAGTCTGAAGCTCTCGGCGGAGCAAGACTTGATGACATCGTCATGACTATCAAGAACGTATCCGGAAGAGACGTAGTAGTCCGCAAGGATCTCGATAACAAGACTGATAAGGTCGACTGGAAGAAGCTCGAATCCAAGAGCGGGATGTTTGAGGACGAATCGATCAAGAGGGTCGCTACAGGCAAGGATGTAGGCAAGATCACTGTTCACTGGAACGAAGAGAAGAAAGCATATACTGCTGAGACTCTGGCAGATGACCTTCCATACGGAACCTATACTATCCGCGAGTCCAAGACAAATGAGACATATCAGAGAACAGACAAGACAGAGCACATGTTTACCATGCGTGAGGATGGCGTGATCGTCAGCTTTGACGACAACAAGAACGAGATGGCTCTTACTTTCGATGACTATGTCTACAGATCAGATGTCCAGGGAACTAAGATCGCAGATTCAACTTCCGAGAGATTCTCGTTTGTTCCGTTCAAGATCATCTCTGTTACAAACGGAGAGACTCATGTAGTCGTAACTGACAAGAACGGATTCTTCTCCACAAAGGACAGAAGAGCTGCAGGTGACCTCGACGAGGATGAGGATGCAGATACTGCAAGAAAACAGAACCCGTTCGATGACCTGCTTGAGGCAAAGGAAATCAAGACTGCAGATCTCGAGAAGAGATCCCAGGATATCCTCCATGGCGTTTGGTTCGGAACAGGAGAGTTCGGAGACAAGGCACCTATGAACAGCAAGTTCGGAGCGCTCCCTTATGACTCATATATCCTTGAAGAGATGCCATGCGAGCATAACGAGGGATATATTCTTCAGAAGTTCTACTTCACAGTAGATCAGAAGAGCCAGAACGGATTCGTCGATCTTGAGACCATCACTGATGATGTACCTGAGATCGGAACTACAGCTTCTGTTGACGGGAAGAACAGGAACATCAGACCGCAGAAGGAGATCACACTTGTTGACGTGATCGAGTACAAGAACCTCAAGAAGGGTGAGACCTATACTGCCAAGGGCGTCCTGATGGACAAGGCAACAAAGGCTCCTGTACTTGACATGAACGGAAAACAGATCACTGCTGAACAGGAATTCAAGACATTCATGAGCAGCGGCAAGGTAAAGGTCACATTCACATTCGATGCTACAAGCCTCTATGGCAAGGACACAGTAGTGTTCGAAAAGGTATTCGACAGTGAAGGACATGTTGCTGCAAGACACGAGGAAATTGATGATGAAGGACAGACTGTAACCTGGGAGAAACTTAATCCTAAGTACGAGATGTACAAGATCCGTACCACAAAGGCTCCGTCTGCAGGAGATAAGTATGGCTTCTTCGCGCAGGATGAAGTCGAGTACGAAGTCCATGTCGAGAACACAGGTAACATCGAGATCACAATGGATGTCACCGATCAGTTCACTCAGAACCCTGAGTACTTCACCGTCCCTGTACTGAAGGATGTTAAGTTCACCGGTAAGGGAACATGGAACAACAAGGGTAAAGATGACAAGGTCGCTAACATCACTCTGAATGTTGGAGAGAAAGCTACCGTCACTTACACTGCTGTTGTAAAGGATGAAGCGAAGGCATACCTCGCAGCTAATGCCAAGGATTCTGACTCACTTGATGAGAAGAACCATGACACTAACATGGCATATCAGAAGAACAAGACAGACGATAAGGATGGTTACTGGAATACAGCTGAGTGCGTAAACGTAACTTATCCTAACCCTGAGAAGCCTGAGGAACCAGGCAAGCTCGAGCCGAAGAAGGACGTAGCTCAGACTCCTGTTCAGAAGCCTGCTATTGGAACTTCACTTGCTAACGGCAAGGGCGACAAGACTGTTGCTGCAGCAAAAGATACACAGCTGATCGACACTATCGCATACAAAGGACTTGATACTTCCAAGTGGTATGTGTTCGAGGGAACGCTGATGGTAAAGGACAGCGGTGATCCGCTCGTAGAGCACGGCAAGCCTGTCACTGTTATGAGTGAGCCGTTCAAGCCGGCAAGACCTGACGGCACAGCAAAGGTAAGCTTCATCATCGACACTACAGAGCTCGACGGAAAGGAACTCGTAGCATTTGAGAACTGCTACAGACTTGGCGAGTTCAAGAAGGGCGATGATGTCTCCAAGGCAGATAAGACTGTAGTTGCTGATCACAAGGATCTGAACGATGAAGGTCAGACTGTAAAGGTATCCAAGACAGCCAAGAGCGTTCCGCCTAAGACAGGCGATGACACTATGGTCTGGCTGTATGGAGCCCTCTTTACCGCTGCAATGGGCAGCATGCTTTTCCTTGTAGCCAGGGAGTATGCAAGAAAGCGCAGACAGGCCAAAGAGGATGCTGAGATGTTTGCCTGATAAAGGCACAAATCATTAATAACGAATAACTGATACGGAGCGGCGATCGATCATGAAAGCCGCTCCTTTTGTTATGAGACTGTAGGAGGGAACAGGGGAAATGAACTACAACGAGAGAAAATTCAACATGGACATAGCAACTGTGTGTGGACTCAGAGAAGCGGTCATTGCGGATTTCATCAGAGGCCTGCAGGTAACGAGTGACGAAACGACATACAGACACGGATATTTCTGGGTCAAGTGCACTCAGAAAACCATAACAGTTCATATACCATTTCTGACTGAGGATATGGTGCGGCATTCAGTCAATAAGCTAGTCGAAAAAGGGATCATGAAAGTAGGCGTATTCAATGATGACAAGTTCGATCATACCTACTGGTACACATTCACAGCTTACGGTAACGAACTGCTCGATGACAGCAGGTGCTTTGATTGAAGCCAATACCGGGGCCGCCGGGTATGCGGACAATGTGCCCGGATAACTGCAGATATCGCGACAGACTCGCACCATTCTGTGGATACTGCATGCTGGAAATATTAGGAAGGAAAAAGGAAATGGAGGATACAGAAGATGGAAAAATCGATACAGAAGCTTCTGGACAAGCTGGGGAAGAAGGGCTTTGACACCGAGAAAAAAGTAAATGCTATCGATATGCAGGTTGCTTACGACAGTGGCCTTGCTGATGAGCTTGGAGGGATCCTCGCACTGCAGAAGGCAATCAAGAGCCACAGCACATATGCATTTCTGATGGGCGGAGCAGATCAGAAGCCTGAGAAAAAGGAGGTAAAGCGCAATGCAGATGATGATAGATCCACAGGCACCGGAGTACAAACCGAGACATATGAGACCAGTGGCTATTGAGGTTCAGGGACTCGAGGGACTTAGAAGATTAGTTGATCAGTTACCCGATGGGACTGTTTATTCAATAGATCTGGAGGTGGTGTCTGATGGGCAGGAAAAGAAATGATGAGAAGATCCAGGTCGTGAATATCCGCATGGTGAAGGAACCGTCCATATACAGCGAGAGCAGGATATCCTGCCCGGAGGATGCAGTCAAGGCGATAGCAAAAGATATGGCGACCTATGATAGAGAAGTATTCGCTGTAATGAACCTCAAGACAAACGGACAGATCATCAATCTGAATATCTGCAGCATGGGAACACTTGATGCTTCAATGGTCAGCCCAAGAGAAGTCTTCAAGTCGAGCATACTGAGTAATGCTGCATCATTCATAGCGATCCATAATCATCCGAGCGGGAGTCTGCAGCCAAGCCAGGAGGACCGTGATGTTACAAGAAGACTTCTGGAATGCGGAGACCTTCTGAACATAAAGATGCTGGATCATATCATAGTTGCCGGGGAATCAGCCCATGTTTACAGCTTCAGGGAACATGGAGAACTGGACATGCTG
This sequence comes from Anaerovoracaceae bacterium, assembly GCA_045540775.1. GTDB lineage: Bacteria > Bacillota > Clostridia > Peptostreptococcales > Anaerovoracaceae > Crickella. The sequence goes on from JAZQHU010000063.1 coordinate 16,017, forward strand.
AAGTCGAAGCACAGAGATTGGGAAAGATAAGAAAGGAGAACTTATGGCAGAAAACAACAGGAACAATAACGGCGAGATCACTTTTGAGATCATGGAACATATTGGTGTTCTTGACGTGATCGATAACCGTGAAGAAAAATGGACCAAGGAAGTGAATATAGTCGCATGGAACGGTGGCAAACCGAAAATCGATGTGAGGGATTGGAACGAGCGACACGACCGAATGAGTCGAGGCATCACCCTCACGGAAGAGCAGGGCGAGAAACTCGTCAAGGCACTCGGCCAGAGAATGCTGGATAAGCAGAAAGCAAGATCCGAACGAGATTCATACGAAAGATAATGTCAATTTGACATAGCAAGAATAGCGGCATCCTGATGTGTAATAAGGATGCCAGATACATTGTGCAGGAATCGGCAATGTCAAACGTTTCTTGCTTTACAGGTTTTGCAAGTGGGCACTATCATTTTGATACAGAATGAAGCAGGAGGTACACAATGGATATTGGCAACAAGATTCAGAAAATAAGGGCTGAGCAAGGAATGACACAAGCAGAGTTTGCTGATAAGTTTCATGTGTCAAGGCACATCGAGGTAGTCGCGAATATACAACGTAGATAACGCTCAAAAGCCTTGAAAATCAAGGCTTTCACGATTTGGCGATTTTTGCAGATTTTAGCAAAAATCGCCATTTTTTAGTGTCCGGACCGAAATTAAAAAGGGCATCTGGTCAATGGAAATACATCAACAGGTGTAGTTCCGAAAAAATGACGTCTTTCTGAAACCCTTGCAATTACTGCGTTATACACCAATATTCATTCTATATCCATGTATTTTCGGGCGTGGTAGTTCATACCATGGAAAAAATACACGCCGATGGGTATAATCTTTATTCATTTTATGCATTTTTATGCATAACTGCTGTCAAACCCTTGGAATTAAGCGGTTTGCCGGATCGGACAGCTTCGCACAATTGCGGCTGCAGCATAAAGAGAACCGTCAGCTGATTCATTCATCAGCTGACGGTATCCAGTCACTTGTTATTTTTCACTGTCCTCTTGACGGGTAGCACACCACGGATCTCCGGGGGTTTTCTCTGCACGATATTCTGTTCCCTGCGGTCAGCAGTCTTTCTCCAAATGCCAGATATCATTGTTGTACTGGTCGATCGTTCTGTCGGAGGAGAAGTAGCCCGCCTTGGCGATATTGACTGCCAT
>JAZQHU010000064.1:0-138866 GCA_045540775.1 Anaerovoracaceae bacterium
GTATCGTACCTGGACTTCTTCTTGCTCTTGCAACAAGTATCCTGGTATTCGTAATCTCCAAGAAGAGACATTATCCTGTAAGAAAGTTCAACGGCAAAGAGCTGCTCGTTGCTACTAAGGAAGCATTCCTCTCACTGATGACACCGGTTATCATCATCGGTGGTATCTGGACCGGAGTATTCTCACCTACAGAAGCTGCTTGCATCGCTGTAGTATATGCATTCATCCTTTCAGTTATCCTGTACAAGGGAATGACTATCAAGGAGATCTATGAGGCTCTCAAGCAGTCTGTTGCAGACGGCGCAGGTATCCTGAACATCATCTGCGGTGCTGCTGCATTCTCATGGCTCGTAACCATGATGGGCATGACCAACGCACTGTCACACGTGCTGACAAGCCTGACAGACAACAAGTACATCATGCTGCTGATCCTGAACATCGCGTTCCTGATCATCGGTATGTTCATGGAAGCTCTTGCTGTTATGACAATTACTGTACCGTTCCTGATCCCTCTGATGGGCTCTTTCGGTATCGACCCTGTACACCTTGGTGTAGTTCTGGTACTCAACCTGATGATCGGACTCTGCACACCTCCTGTAGGAACGAGCCTGTTCATCTGTGCGAAGACAGCAAAGATCAGGATCGAAGAAATGTACAAAGCGGTAATACCTTTCCTTATTCCGCTGCTGATCGTACTCTTCCTGATCACATACATTCCTGGATTCGTTACATGGCTTCCGGGACTCAGCGGCTAATGCTGAACACACTGTAAACTGCCGGTATCTGAGAAAAGCTGCCGGCAGTTTTTCTTAAAAAGGGACAAACAAATAAATAGAGCTTGAGGGGGTCTGAGGGGCTGTCATCAAATTGACAATATCACTTCAACTTGGTATGCTTGACTATAAGTTATGTCATACATATGAAGATTGTTTTTTGAAGGAAGAGAAAGCATGCCACAGAAACCATCATATCTTAAAAGCCTCAGGAAGGAGTCGGTAGTCCAGAGTGTTATCAACGTCCTGACCGATGCCATCCGCTCCAAAGAGCTGCAGCCGGGCGACAAGATCCCGCCTGAACCTGAACTGGCGGAATCGCTCGGAGTGGCAAGAAGCAGCGTACGTGAGGCAATCAAAATTCTTACTTATTTAGGTGTGCTCGAAAGCAAAAGGTCTGAGGGAACATTCGTATGTGACGGCTACAAGGAAAGCATGATAGATCCTATGGTGTATGGGATCCTGCTCAATCAGGATTCGTTCGAGAACCTTATGGAACTTCGTGAAATGACTGAAGCCGGCATGATGAGACTCGCGATAGAGCATCATGAGGACAGGGAACTCGATGAACTCGAATCCATCCTCGGAGAAATGAAAAAGGCGCTGGAGCTGAAAGAGAACAGGGTAGATACGTTCTTTGAAGCAGACAACAGATTTCATGACAAGATAGCTGAGATGGGCAAAAACCCGATGGCTGACAAGATCAACAAGGTCGTACGGTCGCTTACACACGCTGTGAGATATCAGACTGTATCGGCGATGATCCTCAGCGGCAAGTCGGACAAGCTCCTGGATACACATGTACAGCTTTTCAACGCAATCAGGGAAAGAGACGACACCGGTCTCAGCGAGAAGGTCAGAAGCAGCTACTTCGAAGATGAACTCGGATAAACTTTTTATTAATAAGGAGAAGATATATCATGAAAATAGTTATCGGATGCGACCATGCGGCATATGAACTCAAGGAAGCAGTAAAGGCAAAGCTCGAGGGAGAAGGCTACGAAGTAATGGATGTAGGAACTCACTCGACAGAGTCTGTAGACTATCCTAAGTACGGTCATGCAGTAGGCAAAGCAGTAGCTTCCGGCGAAGCAGACAGAGGAATCGCTATCTGCGGCACAGGCATCGGCATCAGCATCGCTGCCAACAAGGTACCTGGGGTAAGAGCCGGAGTAGTCCACAACGTCATGACAGCAGAGATGACCAAGGCTCACAACGATGCCAACGTACTCTGCTTTGGCGCAAGAGTAGTTGATCAGGATACAGCATTCGCAATGGTCGACACATGGCTCGGAACAGAGTTCATGGGAGACAAGCATCTCAGAAGAATAAACGAGATCGAAGACCTCGATTTCTAGTCATGTAAGGCAGCTTTTGAGCTGCCTTTTTTAAAGCGCAGATTATGTCAGTCAAAAGACATATTTTGCCGTTTCGGGTCTATATGACCTGAGAATGCAGAGGGGCATTGGAGACAAATCAGACAGGAGACAATAATAATGAAGATCGTAATTCTTGATGGATATACAGAGAACCCGGGAGATCTCAGCTGGGACGGGCTGAAGGCTTTCGGCGAAGTAACAGTATATGACCGTGTATCATATGAGGAATCACCTGTGATCGCAGAGGCCATAGGAGATGCAGACATAGCAATAACAAATAAAACACCTATTTCCAGAGAAACTATAGATAAATGCCCTAACCTCAAGTACATAACGGTCCTGGCTACCGGATACAATGTTGTGGATATTGCATATGCGAAGGAAAAGGGAATACCTGTATCGAACGTACCTGTATACGGCACACGTTCAGTAAGCCAGTTTGCTATCGCACTTCTGCTCGAAGCATGCCATCACATCGGACACCACAGCGACGGCGTTTTCCGCGGTGAGTGGGAGAACAATCAGGACTGGTGCTACTGGGATTATCCGCTGATCGAGCTGGCAGGCATGACTTACGGACTTCTGGGCTGCGGTAATATAGGCATTCACACAGCAGAGATCGCTAAGGCTCTCGGCATGAATGTCATCACTTACGACGGAAGACAGACCGAAGCAGCTCTTGCTCTGGGTGTTGAGTATGTAGAGCTCGACGAGCTTTTCGCCCGTTCAGACGTGCTCGGACTTCAGATGCCGCTGTTCCCGTTCAACACAGGCATCATCAATAAGGAAAACATCGCAAAGATGAAAGACGGCGTCATAATCATCAACAACAGCCGCGGACAGATGGTCGTGGAGCAGGATCTTGCAGATGCACTTAACAGCGGCAAGGTCGCATGCGCAGCTTTGGATGTAGTTTCAACAGAGCCTATCCGCGGGGACAATCCGCTGCTCAAGGCCAAGAACTGCATCATCACACCGCACATTTCCTGGGCATCCAAGGGAAGCCGCCAGCGTATCATGAATACTACAGTCGAGAACGTAAAATCGTTCGTGGACGGCGCACCGGCTAATGTCGTGAATCAGTAAAAAATCGCTGATAAACATCAGGGCCTCAGGACAGATATCTGAGGCCTTGATTTTGATTAGCCTGAAACAGAACGGAGACAGGGTAATGGCAATAAGTGCTGACATATTAAATACATTCAGACCAATCGATGAAGAGAAGATCGATAATCTTCTGATGGCTGAGATAGCATCCGACGGGAAGAAAATCGTCGTTCTCGACGATGATCCGACAGGGACTCAGACTATACATGATATTGCAGTATATACAGGCTGGTATAAGGAAAGCGTCATGGACGGCTTTCTCGGCGAGAATAAGCTCTTCTTCATTCTCACTAATTCCAGAGGTTTTACAGAAGAGGAGACCATTAAAGCGCACAGAGAGATCGCTTCTGTGATCAATGAAGTTTCTGCCGAAACCGGAACAGATTATATCCTTATCAGCAGAAGTGACAGCACGCTGAGAGGACACTTTCCTCTGGAGACAGAGATACTCAGAGAAGAGATCGAGAAGAATAGCGGCAAAAAAATCGACGGAGAGATTCTCTGCCCTTTCTTCAGAGAGGGCGGACGGTTCACCATCGGCAACGTACACTACGTCAGATACGGCGATGAGCTTGTGCCTGCCAGTGAGACGGAATTTGCCAGAGATAAGACCTTCGGTTACTCAGCTGCTGCACTTCCTGAATATATAGAAGAAAAAACAGGCGGACGCTTCCGCAAAGAAGATGTCATATGCATCTCGCTTGATGATCTCCGAAGCATGGACATAGACGGGATCACGAAGCAGCTTGAGGCGGCGGAAGACTTCAGGAAGATCATAGTAAATGCGGTCGATGATTCGGATATAAAGGTCTTCTGCACGGCGCTGTACAGAGCGATGAAGAATGGAAAGAATTATCTGCTGAGAACAGGAGCCGCTGTAGTAAGGGTGATCTGCGGTAATCCGTATCAGCCGCTCCTCACAAGAGAGCAGATGATCAACTGCGAATCTGAATACGGCGGGGTGATCGTAGCAGGCTCGCATACAGCCAAAACTACTGCTCAGCTCGAAGCGCTTAAAGAGAGGAAAGATATCGAATTCATTGAACTCGATGCAACTCTGGTCAGGGACAAAGAAGCTTTCGAAAAAGAGGTCGCTCGCTGTCTTTCCCTTGAAGAGGAGTGTATCAGAGACGGCAGAACAGTATGCTGCTATACGACGAGAGCTCTTATCACAGCTGACACAGGAGACAGAGAAGATGAACTCAGACTGTCTGTCAGGATATCCGAAGCAGTGCAGTCTCTGGTGGGAAAACTATCCGTAACGCCGGCTTTCGTTATCGCAAAAGGAGGGATAACATCCAGTGACATCGGCACTAAGGCGCTCGCTGTCAGAAAGGCTTATGTGCTGGGACAGATCTGCCCGGGGATACCGGTATGGCGCACAGGTGCGGAAAGCACATTCCCGGGAATACCATATGTCATATTCCCCGGCAATGTAGGTGAAGACCGGACGCTCAGAGATGCCGCAGATGTGCTGATGGGGAAAGATTGACATCATCAGATGCTGGTGGTATATTTTCAATGTATCGATTCAAAGGAGATTCTTAATGAATACACACAGACTTGTTGCAGCTATCTATTATTACGACGGAGCTTCGATCGAAGCTTAGTTTTGCTGCGACCGCATAAGAATCGATCAGAGATGTTGATTCAGGCTTCGCAGCGCAGGCTGCGGAGCTGTTTTTATAAGAAGGCTAAAAGGAAAGGGAGACGTACTGATGAAGAATTTAATTCCTGACAATGTCAGTGAGCACACCAATGTATATGACGTCCTGATGGAAAGAGGACTGATCGAGCAGACCACCAATGGTGAGGCGCTGAGAGAGCTGCTCGGCAAGGAGAAGATCAAGTTCTATATCGGATTTGACCCGACTGCAGACTGCCTGCATGTAGGACACTTCATTCCGATGATCACCATGATGTATATGCAGAAGTACGGCCACACTCCTGTTTTCCTGCTCGGCGGCGGCACAGGCGAGATCGGCGACCCGTCAGGCAGAAGTGACATGCGTCAGGTCATGACAATAGATACGATCGATGAGAACTGCAGGCAGTTCAAGAAGCTTTTCGACAAGTTCATCGATTTTGACGACGAATGGAAATACGAGGGCAACGAGGGTGTATATCACCCGGGCCACCAGAACAGAGAGCCAAAGCCTGGCTACGCTGTAAGCGTCAACAACGCTGAGTGGATCAGACCTTGCAAGTTCACTGAGTTCGCAAGAGAGGTCGGAAGACACTTCAACGTCAACCAGATGCTGAGAGCAGACGCTTTCAAGACAAGAATGGACAGAGATGAAGGACTTTCCTTCTTCGAGTTCTCATACATGCTCCTGCAGGCATATGACTTCATGGTCATGGCAAGAGACTTTGATCTCAAGGCTCAGTTCGGCGGCAACGACCAGTGGTCCAACATCATTGCCGGTGTTGACCTTACAAGAAAGACCTGCGGCAAGGAAGTATACGGCCTGACAGTTTCCCTGTTGACAACAAGCGAGGGCAAGAAGATGGGCAAGACCGCAAAGGGCGCTCTGTGGCTTGACGAGAGAAAGTGCTCTGTATATGACTTCTTCCAGTACTGGAGAAACGTTGCAGACGCTGACGTCAACAAGTGTCTGAGAATGCTCACATTCCTGCCGATGAGCGAGGTCAACAGACTCTCTGCTCTTGAGGGTTCCGCAATCAACGAGGCTAAGGAGATCCTCGCTTACGAAGTAACCAAGCTGGTTCACGGCGAGGAGAAGGCAAAGCAGGCTCTCGATACAAGCCGTCAGATCTTCGCAGGCGGCGGAGTATCCGAGGACATGCCGTCGGTTGAGATGGAAAAGGCTAAGTTCGAAGGCGAAGGAATGGGCCTTGCAGCACTCCTCAAGGAGGCAGGTCTTGAGCCATCGACATCCGAGGCGTACAGAACCATCCAGGGCGGCGGAGCAAGGATCAACGGCGAGCAGATCACAGACAAGAAGTTCGCTGTAACACTCGACTGCTTCAAGGACGGAGAGCTCGTACTCCAGAAGGGCAAGAAAAAATTCAAGAAGATCGTTCTCAAATAGACGTATAACCCGGACCGGTCTTACGGATACAATCCGGAGACGGACCGATTATAAAGTAAAACAGCGGCTTTGCGGCCGCTGTTTTACGTTGTGTAGAATGGATTATCAGGTCTGCGCTGTGCCTGGTACGGAAATGCACCGGCCGGCATTCTGTTAACGTTCAGAAAGTGCGTTTTCTATTATGAGCTCGGATGATCCTCTCTTGAGCTGGCATATCCGCTGCATGTCAGCGACATATTCCTCGTCCATGCCGCTCTGCAGCCAGTCTATGATCAGGCCGAAGGTCGCACACTTGTGATAGCGGATGAACAGCTCTCTGTCGCTGTCTGAAATAGGCGCGTCAGGAAAGACGGTCTCAGAATACTTCCGGATAACGTGATCGCATATCTTCCAGAGTGAGGAAATGTTTGAGTGACTGCCCGAACTGAATATGTGCATTATTACACGTTTGTTGGCGCGGGCGAATTCCATGGCTGCAGCCAGACATTCATCTATTGAATTCAGCTGCGGATATTCAAGCACAAACGTATCTGCCGCCTCAGACAGAATGTTTTCAAGCAGCGAGGGAATGTCCTGATAGTGATAGTAGAAAGTATTACGGTTGATTCCGCATCTCGAAGTAATGTCGTTGACTGTGATCTTCTCAAGAGGCTTTTCAGTGAGTATCTCAAGAAAGGCCTCAGTGATTGCTTTCTTAGTTAGTTCAGAAGCAGCCATTTGTAGCTCCTTTCGGTGATCGGCCATTTTGCCGAAATAGGGCAAAATCTGTGATGTGCTCAATTATTGTGCATCGCCGGATGGTTATCTGTGTAATATCTTTTCCCGGAGAGTTATTATGATGCCGGCAAAAGATGACCATTGGTCAGATAATAGTATCAGATAGATACCTGAAAGTAAAGATTACAGAAAGGTCGTGAAGGAAATGAAGATTAGTAAAAGAGCGGACTATGACAACAACAGAATGGTCCTCCTGATCCTCCCGGACGGAACCGAAGCAGCAGCAAAATAGATGCTGCAGGAGAGTTAATAAATAATACGCCTTGGCCGTAAGGTACAAGGCGTATTTTTGGTATTTCCGGTTATCTGATAAGGCGTATCCGGTAAGATTCCTGCTGAGTTAGCAGATTACTGAACGATCGCATCGTTTACGAGGAGCCTTATAGTTCTGTTCAGATGCGGCTTGAATTCCTCAAGCGTCATCGGCTCGCTGTACAGGATGACATCGTAACATGTCGAACTTACGAGCTCGAGCAGCGTAAAGATGAGAAGACGCGGATTGCGGATCGTCACATTGTCAGCCTCGAGAATTTTGCCTACGTAAGAGACGAAATCTATTACCGGAGCCTTGTCATCGTCTGAGTGATACTGAACTGTGTGATGGCTGCCTGCAAACAGGCCCCAGGACAGGTGCTTGGACATGAATTTAAGGAAATTGATGTCCTTTGAAACGTAGTCGACGAGATAATCGATGATAAATATGAATTTATCAGCGGTATCCATTGTGGTGCTGCCGTCTGAAAGCTCCCGGTCCATTGCCTCGCAGGCATCCTGAAGGAGTTGGCTTGATTTGGCGCGGACGAGAGCATCCCGTATCTCAACTTTGTCATTGAAGTACAGATAGAAGGTGCCTTTGGCTACTCCGGCTTTATGCGCTATGTCCCTTATTGTCGTCTTGGTGAAGCCGATAGTGGTAAACAGTTCATAAGCGCTGTCGAGCAGTGCCTTCTGTTTCTGCAGCTTGTTCTGTAGTACTTTGCCCATACGGGAAACCTCCTTTCCCTGAATATCCCTTGTTAAAAAGGTTAACACCTGATGCCTTATCCGTCAAGCGTCTCGGGTATGTGAAAGGCACATAACGCAGGACTTTCCGGGGCGAAAAAGAGCCGGTGAGAAGCGGTATGACTGCAGAAAACAGACACCAGAACGGTGTGTCTGTGGTATCATATCAGTATGGAATACAGAGAATTAAGGATACAGACAGATAAGAAAAACCTGGAGCTGCTGGAAGCCGAACTGATCGGAAGCGGGTTCACATCGATGATGATCGATGACCCGGATGACGTCATAGACATACTTGAGCATCCGGACACCTACAGGTACGATTACATCAATGACGCGCTGAGAGAGGACCTCACAAGGAAGCCGGTCGTAACTCTTTACTTTGCAGATGATGAAGAGGGGCTGGCGGAGATGAAGCGCGCGGAAGAACTGCTGAGTGCACTTCCGGACGGGATGAGCATCGTATACCGTGAAGCGGCGGCAGGTGATGACAGCGAGTGGCTGTACAAGTGGCAGGAGTTCTTCAAGCCGACGAGAGTCGGCGAGAGGATCGTTGTCAGGCCGAGCTGGGAGAACTATGAGCCTAAGCCGGAAGATCTCGTCATAGAGATGGATCCGGGCATGGCGTTCGGAAGCGGGCTGCATGAAACGACCTCGATGTGCATCAGGGCTCTTGAGAAGATCCTGGCGGACAGCACTGGTACGGCTGCTGCAGAAACAGCGGAAGACAGCGGAGCCGGTACGAAGATACTCGATGTCGGAACAGGCACCGGGATACTTGCGATCGCCGGAGTCCTGCTTGGGGCGGATGAAGCACTCGGGATAGACATAGATCCTGATGCTGTCAGAGTAGCCGGAGAGAATATTGAGAAGAACGGACTGGCAGGCAGGATAAAAGCGCAATACGGTGACCTGACTGAGGGCGTCGATTACAAGGCTGACATCGTGGTCGCCAATCTGATGGCGGACCTCGTGATGCGGCTTTCGCCGGCGGCAGCGGGGCATCTTGAAAAGAGCGGCTGGTATGTCACTTCGGGCATACTGGATATAAAGGAAGAAACCGTAAGCAAAGCGATACGCGAAGCGGGTTTTGCCATTGAAGAAGTGCTGCACGACGGGGAATGGTGTGCAGTGGTCGCACGTAAAATGTAGTAGAAATTGCGGAGGGTGTTATGGTCAAGGAAGTTTATTTAGACAAAATGCTGGAAGATGCTACTGAGAATTTCACGACGGGATTCATGTGTTCTGAGTCGGTTCTTGAGGTGCTGAACAGACACTATGAGCTCGGCATCGGCGAGGAAGCCATCGCGCTTTCGACAGGTTTCCCGTACGGGTTCGGTGATGGCGGAAACGTATGCGGAGCAGTTGCGGGCGCTACAATGTGCCTGGGCAAAGTGTTCGGAAGGACTGTCAAGGGTGACCCGGCATTCAAAAAGTGCATCGATGTTGTAAGGGAACTTAATGATGACGTGGCAAATGTGTATAAGACGAGCATCTGCCCTGAACTCATCAGAGACTATGACTTCTATGAGCCTGACCGTAAGACCTTCTGCACGGGAATACTGCATGAATGCATCAGGTCTTTTGCCAAGATCATGGAACGCGAGTGCGGAGTAGATGTGAAGTAAAAACGGCAGGAGATGCCGCCTGGCAGATCAGTGAGCGGGAACGGGATGACGGCTCAATACTCAATTGACTCAGGCGACCTCAGATTGTAAAATTTAGATGTATAGGGCTCTGCGGCAAAGACAGGGTCCATGTGTAAAAGGAAACCGCAAAGGAGGGAATTCCTATGGATATGAATGATATGCTTAAGTTGATGCTCAGCAGTGATGCACTCGGACAGGTAAGTAAGCAGGCAGGCGTCAGTGAAAACGACGCTGCAGCAGTTCTTAAGGATGTACTGCCGATTCTCCTCAAGGGAATGCAGGGACAGGCTTCCAATCAGTCGACACAGCAGGGATTCCTGCAGGCTCTTGCTGATCACAGCAAGGATGATACAAGCAATATCAGCAAGTTCCTCGGTAATGTAGATACAGAAGACGGCGGCAAGATCGTAAAGCATCTTCTCGGAGCTGAGGAAGAGGCTGTAGCTGCCAAGGCTAAGAAGAAGAGCGGAATCGATACCAAGAAGATCCTCAAGATCATGGCTATCGTAGCACCTCTGCTGATGTCCCAGATGGGTAAGTCTGCCAAGGAGTCCAAGAAGACAGAGGTAGGCAGCATCGGAGCAGCTGATGTACTCGACATCGTAGGCGGACTCACTGACGGACTCGACATGAAGGACGTTCTCAAGATCGCAAAGATGTTCGCTAAGTAATAGCAGCAGGACCGGAAGATAGTGAGCAGCGGCATGCTGCTGCAGGTAAAAAGATTAAGGATCCGCCAGGTGATGCTTGGCGGATTTGGTCTATAAGGAGATATTGAGATGGAGAACTTCAGCTGGGAATGCAGTACGCGCGTCAGGTTTGGGCAGGGCTGCGTCAGAGACTATCTTGCAGAGATGGTCAGGACTTTTGCTCCGGGAGGGCAGAATATCATGCTCGGTTACGGCGGCGGATCCGTTAAGAAAAACGGCGCTTATGACGACATAATGGCCGTGCTGACGGAAATGGGATACAGCCTTGCGGATAATGTTGATGCATCTGCGGATGCACAGGTGACAGGCGGCGGATGCGGGCCGTGCAGCTATAAGATAGTGGAATTCACCGGAATAATGTCCAATCCGACTCTTGCCAAGATGCTCGAGGGAGCAGAGCTGGCAAGGCGCAGCAATATCGGGCTCATCATAGGCGCCGGCGGCGGCTCTGTCATGGACTGCTGCAAAGCGGTATCCGTGCAGGCCGGATATGACGGTGATGCGTGGGAAGACTTCTGGATGCAGGGCAAGCCGATGACTCACAGGGTAGTTCCTTGCGGCGTTGTTGTAACCATGCCTGCGACGGGCAGCGAGGTGAACGGCTGCGCTGTTCTTACCAATGAAGAGACTAAGATAAAATGCGACAGGGACTATCCTGAGATGAATCCTGCTTTTGCCCTGATGGATCCGGCGTATACACTGACCATGCCGGTAAGGCAGATGAAGGCAGGGACCTTCGATATCCTCTCGCATATAATGGAGACATATTTCAGCTATCCGCTCGGACCGAATCCTGCCGACGATATCTCCGAGGCTCTGATGAAGGGCCTTATCAGGGATTTCCGTGCGGCTCTTGCTGATCCTCAGGATATGCAGGCGAGAAGCAACATCATGTGGACGGCATCGCTTGCCGAGAACAGGATCATCAAGACCGGCAAGAGCAAGGACTTCCAGGCGCATAACATGGAGCACCAGCTCTCTGCGTACACGAACTGCAATCACGGCGAAGGACTTGCCGTTTTGCACCCTGAATATTACCGCCATATATATAAGGCCGGACTGGAAAAGTTCGTGAGTTTTGCCCGCAACGTATGGGGGCTGACTGAAAAGGATGCAGAGGGATTCAGAGCATCCTGCGGAAGCGATATGAGCAATGACGAAGCTCTCGCGCTTGCAGGGATCGACGCTCTGGCGGCATTCATTCAGGAGGCCGGTCTGCCGACGACCTTAAGAGAGCTCGGATTCGGAGAGGATGAGAGAAAGCTCCTCCCTGAGATCGCAGAGTCGTGCTTCATATCCGGAGGCTCTTTCAGGCAGATGACTGCTGCAGAGATTCTTGAGATATACAGCGAATGTTGGTAGAATAACCTTTGGAAAATATTGAAGGGACGATGCTGAGCTCCTGTGTGAGGAGACCGGCAGAGTAAGGGGAACAAATGGCAAAGAACATGAACCAGGACCGCCGTGATGCGATGCACTGGGCGGAAGAATGGAGAATCAAACAGAGAAATAAAAGGATCCTGCTCATTGTCGTTGCGATAATTGCAGTCGCACTTCTCGGGTTCATCATAAGCTATGTTTCGATCATGGTATCGAGAACGACTTATGCATCGGAGGAGGAGATGAGATCTGCTCTGCAGGGAAGGTTTGCGTCTGACTATTCAGAGGATATTGTTATCGAAGGCGATACCCTGACGCTGACCTATTACAACCGGAGTCACTATGATCTCGAGTATGCCGAGAAGTACGGATACAGTGAGTATGAGGACTCTATGTATGACGATGAGATCGTTGAGTGGGACTACAGAAGGGGCGAGATCAAACTCAAATGGATGGATACGATCACTGTTGATAAGGAAGGCATCCTCGTCTATTACCACCAGCAGTTCAAAAAGACCAGTGAGCCGAAACCGACACCGATCGACCCGTCGATTCTGAGCCAGTACAAGCAGGACTATGAGGACTCTCTGGATGGTCAGGAAGAAGGGACTGAGGACGGCAGCGATACTGCTGCAAGCGGGACTGAGATGACAGAAGAAGAACAGGAAGCTCAGGATAAGACTGAAGAGAGTCTGGAGAAGACTCAGGAAAGTGCAGAAGATGCGGGAGTAGAGCCGCTGCCTGAGACGGGGGACGATGTATAGTAAAAAGATATCCGCTATAGTAATAACGTTAATGCTGCTGGCAGAGCTGTCGTTCAGTGCGGCTCTGCCGGATTTTGCATGGGCGGAAAGTGAGACACACTATATTGCTGTGGCGTCTGACCGGCACAATGAAACAACGGCGGTCAAGGAAGCAATGAGCGGAATGCCTGAGTCGGTTGAGTATGTGTGCCTTGCCGGAGACATGTCGAGCTTTGAGCACAGAGAAAGACCGAAAACTGACAGTGGAAGCGAAGCTTCTTCATCCACACAGACCGGGAAACAGGAGGAGACGCAGGCTGTACCGGCTTCAGACACGGAAACAGGAACTCAGACAGAGGAGACCGGAACCGGTACAGAAGCATCAAAAACAACAGAGCCGGCAGCTGCTGATGCAGAAGGCAGCCTGACAGCGAAGCCCGAAAGACGTCCCCGCAAGCAGATGCCGTACAATACATCAGACGTATTGAATGAGGTCCAGGAAGTCTTTCCGGAACTCACTTCAGAAAATGTATCCATAATATATGCAGGTCATGACAGCAATGCAACTGATGATGCCGGGATCATAAAGTGTGCGGACACAAGTCAGCTCCCGAGCAGCGATGCAGCAGACCATCCGGAGATATCCGAAGGGCAGTCGGGACTTATTTATACAGGTCCTGACAGTGCCTACTATATATACGGTGTTGCATATCAGGATATGATGAATGCTGCGGCCGGTGAGAAGGCTGCACAGAGCTTTAAGGCATGGGTGTCTGATAAGGATCCGGAGATCCCTGTCGTCCTGATAGGACATGTTCCGATTCATAAGATCAGAAAGGACAATAAAGGAGCGACATACTGGAACAAAGCTCTGAACTTTGCGGCTACGGGCGCAGAGGCGATCGCAGAGGGAGCTAAGATCATTAGAGACGTGGTGTATCTGCATGGTCACAATCACTCCAGGGAGTCTACGGAATACTACCTGGCACCAGGGGACAAAATACATGCGGAAGGTGATGATGAAGAGTCAGATTTGTATTACACATACATAACTGCCGGATATCTTACATCAGCACGCACGGCTACACTCCTTGCTATCACGAAGGATGATATCAGTTTCATGAAGTATACCGGCGTGGTCGGCAGCACCGAACTCTCCTCACCTGCATTGCTCGGAGAGAAACGGCGTGTCCACTACTATACTGTGTCATTCAGTGATGGAGCTGATGCGCAGGATGTGCTTGAGAGCAATACGGCATCAAGGCCGCAGGATCCTGTCAGGAGCGGATACAGCTTCGGAGGCTGGTATACTGATGAATCCTTCAGTAATGAGTTCGATTTCGACTCGCCGGTCACATCAGATATGACACTATATGCAAAATGGATAGCTGCAGATGCGGATGATGAAGATGTAAACAACGAAGCGGGCGGGGAGAGCGCTGCTGAATCTGCAAACGGACAAAAGGCTTCAGGGAATTCCGTTGCCGCATATAGTGCGGATACAGTAATGACCGGAGACAACAGTGGCATAGTTCTCTGGTGCGCACTGATGCTGACAGCGCTGGCAGCTCTGATCATGATTATTGCAGAAAGGTTCAGAATCAGGGACCGCAGCTGAGCAGATCGAAATACGGAATACATATGACAATACCCCATGCTCTGTGAGCATGGGGTATTCATTATTCATATGATTTTCAGTCTGACGGGGTCAGCCTTGCTGCAGAAAGCTGACAGTGAGAACCGTCCCCGATGTCATAATCTTGCAGCTTCCATGATCGCTTCTGCGAAGGATGGATGCGGATGGATGATGTTGGCAACTTCCTCGAGGGTCATGCCGCGGCCGATCGCTACTGAGAGCTCGCCGATGAGGTCGGATGCTCTGCCGCAGAGGAGGTGTGCTCCGATGAGCTTGTGATCGTCTGCCTTTGCGATGAGCTTGACGAATCCTCTGTCGAGTCCTGCGATTACGGTCTTGCCGTTAGCTGACATAGGATACTTCTTGGATACTACGTCGATGCCGGCTTCCTTGGCTTCGTCTGCTGTCATGCCGACAACTGCGATCTCAGGGTCGGTGTAGATGCAGCTAGGAACTGTGCCCATGTTGATGGTTGCAGGTTTGCCGTTCATCAGTGCTACTGCGTTGCGGCCTTCAGCTGCGGATACGTGTGCGAGCTGGATGCCTCCGATGCAGTCGCCGATAGCATACACGCTAGGAACTGGTGTCCTGTACTCATCATCTACGTGGATGAAGCCCTTTGCGTCCTCGAGATCAGGATACTGTGCCAGCAGGTCGTCGCTGAAGACTCCTGCAGTGTTAGGACGTCTGCCTACGCACATGAGGACTTTGTCTGCCTCTACGTCAATCTCTTCACCCTTCTTATTCTTGAGTGTAACGACGAGCTTGTCACCCTTCTGCTCGATCTTCTGAACAGGTGAGCTGACGTGTACATCAACGCCCTTCTTCTCGAGAGTCATCTTGATGCTGCGGCCGATCTCCTTGTCGATAACAGGGAGGAGTCTGTCCATTCCCTCGATGACAGTAACGTGATCGCCGAGGTCAGCGTAGATTGTTGCGAACTCGATGCCGATAACGCCTCCGCCGATGATGACGAATTCAGGGATCTCCTCTGCGCCCATGTCGAGGAGCTCTGTGCTGTCGATAACTCCCGGAAGGTCTGATCCAGGGATCGGCGGCATGAATGGCATTGAGCCTGTAGCTACCATGATCTTGTCTGCTGTTACGACAGCTGTGCCGCCTTCAGCATTAGTGATAACGACTGTGTTCTCGCCGCTGATCGTAGCGGTTCCTTCGAGAATGTCGATTTTTTTCTTCTTGAGAAGACCGGAGATACCTCCTCTGAGGGTATCGAGAACTTCGTCTTTTCTCTCTCCGATTCTCTTGCGGTTGGCATGGAGACCTTCGACCTCGACACCTACTTCAGCACCGTGTGCTGCATCGCGGTATACGTCGGAAGAATGCATCAGTGCTTTGGTAGGAATGCATCCTCTGTTGAGGCATGTGCCGCCGACTTTGTCCTTCTCAACTACAGCGACTTTCATCCCGAGCTCCTGTGCATAGAATGCTGCCTCATATCCTCCCGGACCTGCTCCGATTATAAGAAGATCATACTGAAATTCACCCATTTTTCTATTCCTTTCGTACATGGCCGGTCCCTCTTCCCTTTTCAATTAACCGTTCAACATACGTATATATTTTCTCAATTTAATACGCCCCGTGTCAATACTGAAAGGGGCGCATTTTGTTATTGTATTAACAAATAAGCAGAATGATGGTTATCTGCCGGCTTCAGCAGGCCGGGACTCACTCTACGGATGAAGCGATAAGCTCAAGTATCTCATATCCGGCTGCGGATGCACCCTGCGGGAGTCTCAGCCCGAGTATCTCGGATGCGTCATACTTGCAGCCCGGCAGCAGCTCTTCGATCTGAGGGAAGAGGTTGGTCTCAAGAGAGTCCGAGTACAGGCGGCATGAGTCTATGTACTCTCCGCGCATGTCGAGCTGGATCTCGACTCCACCCCAGTCAAAACGGTGCTCTATCACCTTGCTGAACGGTATCCTGGTCCCAAGACGCCACTCTTCGGACGCGTATTTATCCCTGAGCTCCTGAGGAATATCCGGAAGCTCTGCCTGAACGGCGCTGCAGCCGTATTCTCTCTCAGCAGCCCTTACGAGTGCATCCTGCATCTCGCGGACAGCCTTCTTCGTGCGGGTCTGCTCAGACGTTTTGCCCACAGGACCGCATATCTTCTTAAGGCGGTCTTCAGGGATCTGATCCATAAGATTGGTCACGCGGGACTTCACGGATGCGACGCCCTTGGACTGCAGCTTGGACTCAGAGACGTTGAGATATCTCGGCAGATCGTCGCCGGACACGTTCATCATGATCGTTCCGTGGTGATAGTTGAACCCGTGCGAAGAGTAATAGGCGTGCCCTGAGAACTTCTTCCCCTCGGCTGTAAGGTCATTGCGGCCCGTCTTTTCGGCGTTGATGCCCATAAGCCTGCAGGCGAGAAGGATCACATCGGTCTGCCTGCTGATATCGTAGAGTCCGTCGCGGGCGATGAATGTAAAATTCAGGTTGCCCATGTCGTGGTAGACGGCACCGCCGCCTGACATGCGTCTTGCGAGGTATACGCCGTCGGCCTTGATCTGCTCGACATTGCACTCGCGCCACGGGTTCTGGTTCTTTCCGATGACGACTGTGTGCGCGTTCTGCCACAGGAAGAGTATCATCTCGTCTTCTTCCGCATGGAAGGTGAGATACTCTTCAGCTGCGAGATTGTCATACGGGTTGGTGATGTCTGTTCTGATTACTGTCAGTTTCATAATAAATCAATGTGTTCCTTTGAGTGATATTGTATTTGCCTAATATAGCATTCATGGCAGATAACTGCAACCTTCAAATGGTTCAGTCGGGGCAGGCCAGAAACAGATAAGGGGCGATATGTTATCATATCGCCCCTTCTTCTTGAATTGTGACCCAACTCAGAGTCGGTTCTGAGTGACCCTGTAAGGTGACTAGAACTCGTATCTCAGATGCGGTTCTCTTGCAGCCTTGGTGTCATCGAGTCTCAGTACCGGTGTGGTCTGAGGTGCCATCTGTACGCTCTCAGGCGCATTGAAGATCCTGTCGTAGATCTCACGGAGTGCCTCGATAGCTTCGTCCAGAGTCTCCTTCGTCTCTGTCTCGGTAGGCTCGATCATGAGGGCCTCGTGAACGATCAGAGGGAAGTAGATTGTAGGCGGATGGATGCCATAGTCGAGGAGTGCTTTCGCAACGTCCAGAGCAGAAACATGAGTCTTTCTGTAGATCGGATCGAGGCCGATTACGAACTCATGCATGCATGTGGTATCGAATGCGATAGGATAGAGATCCTTGAGTTTCTCCTGCATGTAGTTAGCGTTCAGTACAGCGTTCTCTGCAAGTGTGTGTACATCCTTGCCGATGGTCAGGAGGTATGCATATGCCTTGACCATTACGAGGAAGTTGCCGTAGAAGCCTGTCATGTTGCCGATGGACTTCTCAGCTCTTGCATACTCGCCGTCCTTGCATACGAGGCCAGGTGCGAACGGTGCAAGGAAAGCCTTGTATGCGCATGGGCCGCTGCCAGGACCGCCGCCGCCGTGAGGGGTCGAGAATGTCTTGTGCAGGTTCATGTGGATTACGTCGAATCCGATGTCTGCAGGACGTACGATACCGATTACAGCGTTCAGGTTGGCTCCGTCATAGTAGCAGAGTCCGCCTGCTTCGTGGACGAGTCTTGTGATCTCCATGATGTTAGGGTCAAAGAGACCGACTGTGTTAGGGTTGGTGAGCATCAGGCCGGCGGTCTTAGGTCCGAGGTGAGCCTTGAGGTCGTCAAGGTCAACAGTACCATTCTCGTTCGACTTGATAACTACTGTCTTGTAACCTGCCATTGTAGCAGATGCAGGGTTGGTGCCGTGTGCAGCATCAGGTACGAGGATCTCGCTTCTCTCGGTATCGCCTCTGTCGGTGTGATAAGCCTTGATAAGAAGAAGTCCTGTGAACTCGCCGTGAGCACCGGCTGCAGGCTGGAAAGTAACACCGTCCATGCCTGTGATCTCGCAAAGCATCTTCTCGAGGTCAGCTATCAGTGCGTTGGCGCCTTCTACTGTATGTGCAGGCTGGAGAGGATGGAGTTTTGCAAAACCAGGGAGGTTAGCCATCTTCTCGTTGATTCTAGGGTTGTGCTTCATTGTGCAGGAGCCGAGAGGATAGAATCCGTCGTTGACTCCGTGTGCTCTCTTGGCAAGTGCTGTGTAGTGTCTGCCCATCTCGTTCTCCGAGATCTCAGGAAGATGTACTTCAGCTTTGCGGAGCTTGTCCTCTGCAGGGAGTGCTACAGGTACATCGCATGCAGGGAAGATATCTTGTCCTCTGCCAGGAATGCTCTTCTCGAATATTAACTTCATCTTAGAACACCTCCTTTGCGATAGCTATGACTTCATCGATATCTTCTTTGCTGTTGAGCTCTGTGCAGCACCACAGGATGCAGTCGGTGTCGCAGTCATTATCGCAGCAGCCGCAGCAGACCTTGAGTCCGCCGAGGATGCCCTTCTCTTCGAGAGCTGCGAGCAGCTTGTCTGCGTCAGGACATGTAGTTGTGAACTCGTTCCAGAACTCGCCTTCGAAGCAGCGCTTCATGCCGATCTTCTCGAGCTCAGCTGCCATGTAGTGAGCCTTGGATGAGCAGAGTGTTGCGACCTGCTCGAATCCCTTAGGACCGATGGTCGACAGGTAGATGCCTGCACGGAGTGCGCACCATGCCTCGTTGGAGCAAACATTGGAGCTTGCCTTCTCGCGGCGGATGTGCTGCTCTCTTGCCTGGATGGTGAGGACGAATCCTCTGTCTCCTCTGGTATCTACGGTCTCACCGATAAGTCTTCCAGGGATCTGACGCATGTTCTCCTGCTTAGTAGCAAGAAGTCCGAGGTAAGGTCCGCCGAATTCAAGGCCGAGGCCGAGAGGCTGTCCTTCACCTACTGCGATGTCAGCGCCGATTTCGCCAGGGTTCTTGAGAACGCCCAGTGAAAGCGGATGAGCATACATGATGAACTTTGCGCCTGCATCGTGAGTGATCTGGCAGAGTTCCTCTGCATCCTCAACGATGCCGTAGAAGTTAGGATACTGCATCAGGAAGCATGCTGCTGCAGGGTCCTCAGCGAGTGCAGCCTTGAGTGCGTCCTTGTCGGTAACTCCGTCCTTTGCAGGGATGACGACTACCTTGCTGCCTCTTCCGAATGAATAAGTGTTGATTACTGTGAGAATTCTCTCGTCGATCGCTCCGGAAACATAGATGGTGCTGTGCTTTCTGTCCTTGCACATCCAGCATGCCTCTGCTGCTGCGGAAGCTCCGTCATACAGAGAAGCGTTAGCAATGTCCATGCCCATGATCTCAGCTATCATTGTCTGATACTCGAAGATCGACTGGAGGATACCCTGGCTGATCTCAGCCTGGTACGGTGTGTAAGCCGTAAGGAATTCTTCCTTGTTGGCAATTGCGTCGACAGCGGATGGTACATAGTGGTTGTACGCACCTGCGCCGCGGAAGATCGAACGGAAAATGACGTTCTTGTCAGCCAGTCCCTCGATAGCGCGGTCAACTTCGATCTCGGACTTGCCCTCAGGCAGGTTGAGCTCGCCTTTTACCTTGGCTTCTGCAGGGATGACTTTAAAGAGGTCGTCGAAATCCTTGTATCCGATCTCGTTGAGCATCTTAAGCTGCTCTTCCCTTGTGTTAGGAATAAAAGTGCCCAATTTTGTCTTCCTCCTTACAAATGCAAAAGAGCCGCTGCGTTGCGGCCTGGACGACCGGAAGCGTCGCGGCTCAACGTATCAAAATCGTCGAATGCTGCTGTCTGAGGGGCTATTATCCTCTGTACTCATCGTATTCGTCAGCGCTGAGAAGCTCAACTGTATCGGAAATGTTTCCGACCTTGATGAACCATGCGCCGTAAGGATCGCTGTTGATGAGTGAAGCGTCATCGAGGATCTCCTCGTTTACTTCGAGAACTTCTCCGGAAATCGGGGAGTAAACGTCAGCTACAGCTTTAACAGACTCAACGTCACCAAAAGGCTCGCCTGCTACGACCTCATCGCCTACCTCAGGAAGGTTAACGAATACGAGGTCTCCGAGCTCGCTCTGAGCGTAATCTGTAATGCCTACATAAGCATCATCCCCATCGTAACGGAGCCATTCATCGTCTCTTGAGTACTTCAGTTCTTTTGGGTCAATCATTGCCTTAATCTCCTTTTTTCTCCTTACTATTTGTTCTATATTTCTATAGAAAATGCAATTAAATCAGGAATGGAACCTGATACACTTTTATAATAGCACCGCAGAAAAAAAGCGTCAATAAATCCGATGTTAGTTAGAGGTGTATCAATAAGAAGAATGACTGTGGCGACTGTCTGCGTGACATGTAATTGCCGATGGGGTATACTGTAGCCATGAATATCGAATGGTGGATGCTCGACGGAGCTGTCGGGCTGATACTCCTGGTCGCGGTAATACGCGGAGCTGCCAGGGGCATAGGGGATACGGTGCTGAGACTTCTCGGACTCGCTGCAGGGTTCGGGCTCAGTTTTATGTACTCGGGCAAAGTGGCCGACTATCTTTCCGTCTCTCCTGTGCAGGATAAGATACATAATCATATGTACAATATGATAAGGGAGTATATACTGGGAGGAGCAGATGCGCCGGAGCCGGGAGACGCCGCTTCGACGGAGATAATCAATAATTTTGTCGGAAACACTCCGCAGACGGATCCGTATACCGAGGCTATGCCGAAGACCCTGAGCGGGGTCGTCAGTGATCTTGCGGACAAAACGGCTAATGCCGCCGCGTCGAGGATGACCGACGTCTGCATAAGCATACTGTCTGTGATAGTGATCCTGCTGGCAGTGTGGCTGATAATGGCTATAATCCGGTTCTTCTATAAGACCGGGCGCAATAACTCCGTGCTGCTGAGGCTGTCAGACAGGATCGTCGGGATGGCGTTCGGAGTAGTGAGGGGCCTGATACTGTCGTTCGTGGCATGCGCTGCCCTGATACCGGCAGCAACGCTGTTCGCACCGGACAAGGTGCCCCAGATACTGGATGCGATGCATCAGACGTATTTTGCCGGGACGCTGTATGATATCAACCCGGTTATGCTGATCGTGCAGCACTTCCTGTTGTAGGGTGTATGCGCCGAGAACACTACCGGTGCCGGATATGCGGCGGGTGCCCATATATTAAGGAATACAAGTCTCCCGCAAAGGGGGACTTTTTGCTTGTTGTTGTTGATAATCCCGACAGCCTTGTGATACAATACTACGGCTATGGTTTTTGATGAGTCAGTACGTTCAGACGACGAATTATTCATGCGCGAAGCACTGCTCGAAGCTGAGCAGGCGGCCCTCGCAGGAGAGGTGCCGGTTGGCGCGCTCGTAGTCAGGGACGGAGAGATCATCAGCAGGGCACACAATCTGGTAGAGACCATGAAGAGCTCATCGGCACACGCCGAGATGCTGGCTCTTGCGGCCGCCGAGGAGAAGCTCGGGGCAAAATGGCTGACAGGATGCACCGTGTATGTGACGCTCGAACCGTGCAGCATGTGCGCCGGGGCGATGGTGCTCGCAAGAGTATCAAGGCTGGTCATCGGGGCTATGGATCCCAAGGCGGGAGCATGCGGCTCGGTGGTCAGCATTGCGGCCAATGACAGCCTCAATCACCGGATAGACATAACGGCGGGCGTTCTCGGAGAGGAATGCAGCCGTCAGCTTAAGGAATTCTTCCGCGCAAAGCGGGATAAGCAATAACAGTAACGGAGGAAACAGTTAATGAAGAGGAGCACACTGATCGCGCTGCTCGCGGCAGTTATGGTAATGGCAGGATCGGTCTTCAGTTTTGCGGCTGACGGACTTACACTTGTATCGTCCTATCCTGAGGACGGGCAGAAGAACACTTCGATGGAGAACCTGGGCGTCAAGCTGACATTCAGCAATCCTATCAACTCTGATGAAGCCAAGAAGATCGACGAGTCGAAGTTCAGCATCGTTGATGAAGAGGGCGAGAAGGTACCTGTTAAGGTTCTCTTCAGCGATAAGAATGACGGGCTGGTGCTCGTAGTTGCAGACATTGATGAGGGTTTTGTCGCCAAGAATAACTGCGAGTATAAACTGACCATTGATGCAGGTCTTGTGGACAATGAGGGCAATGAGCTTGCACAGGCACAGACTGTTACCTTCAGAACATACAACCAGAGAGTAAACAACATGGTCAACATGGCTATGATGTTCATCATGTTCGGCGGTATCATGTTCCTGACTATGCGCCAGAACAAGCAGAAGGAAGAAGAATCCCAGGATAAGAAGGAAGAGCCTAAGGAAGCTTTCAATCCTTACAGAGAGGCCAGGAGGACAGGCAAGTCCGTTGAAGAGGTCAAGGCTGAGCAGGCTAAGAAGGAAGAGAAGGAAGCTAAGAAAAAGGCCCGCAAGAAAAAGAAGGATGAAACTCCTGCTGAGAAGAAGATCGAGAACTGCGCTCAGTACCTGAACAATGTATATCATGTTCATGCACCTGCTCCGATCAGCAAGGCTGACAGGTCGATGAATGCTCTGATCGCAATGCGCAGGGAAGAGGCAAGAGCTGAGAAGGCTGAGAAAGCGGCCAGAGAAGCGGCAAAGAAGAAGAAAAGAAAATAATGCATGAAGCGCTGCATGAAGCGCTGCGCAGATCGTAAGGTCAGAAGCGGGGGGCGTAAAGCTCCCCGTTATTTATAAAAGCGATATGGAACAGATAACACTCAACGCATACGCTAAGATCAACCTGTCCCTCGTTGTGACGGGAAAGAGGCCGGACGGATACCATGATATCCGGTCGCTGATGCAGGGAATCGGCCTCTGTGATGTGATTAAAATAACAAAATGTCCTGAAAATGGAACAAAATACAATTTGCCTCATTGCACTATCGGCGGCATTGATGTATATTTATGTACGGATGTCGAAACAATCCCGATGGACATGAGCAATCTGGCGCTCAGGGGCATAGCCGCCGTGCTGGATGCCTGCGGCAGTGACCGGGACGGATCCGGCACCGGCACAGTATGTGACAGTATTCCTGCGCTGGTGGTGGATATCGAAAAGAAGCTTCCGGTGGCTGCGGGGATAGCAGGAGGCAGCGGTAATGCAGCTGCGTGCATGCTCGGAATGAATGCTCTTCTGGGAAGTCCGATGAGTCTAAGGGAACTGATGGAGGCCGGTGCCGGCGTAGGCGCCGATGTCCCGTTCTCTCTGATGATGAATGCAAGGCGCAATGACGGGATGCTCGCCGGTCTGAGGGGACTGGAGGAGGCGAGCACCGCCGCGTGGATCGGCGGGATCGGCGACATCGTGGAACCGGCTGAGCCTCGGCTGTACTATACAGTGATGGCCAACCCGGGAATCTCTGTTTCAACCAGAGCTGCCTATGAGGCAATCGATGCTATCATCGAGTCACAGGGCAGAGAGAAAGATGAGTATCCGCTCTTCGTCAATGATCTTGAGAGCTACACTCTCAGGGATTATCCGGAGGCGGCAGGACTCAAGGCTGTCATGCAGGAACAGCTTGATGCGGACATCGTAATGATGAGCGGCAGCGGACCGACTATGATCGCATATTACGCAGACCGCAGCAAGGCGGTAAAGGGTTTTGCCCGCATTGAGGAAATCTGCGGAAGAGAACCCCGCTGGAGGACCTGGCTGACAGTTACAGGAGAGTAGAACCATACCTCTGTTGTCCGGGGATGACAGATACAATTTGCAGATATTAAGTGGAGGCCCCCGCAAGCACCTAAGGAGATGAATCTATGATGGAGATCCAACTGAAAGTACAGAAACCGCTTAAAGACCTGGTATACCTTGAGCTCAAGCACAAGATCCTTACCGGTGAGATAGTATCGCAGACAAGGCTGATGGAGATCGACCTGTCCGAGAAGATGAATGTCAGCAGAACGCCTATCAGAGAGGCGATCAAGAGACTGGCTGATGACGGACTGGTCAAGGTCGAGCCGAGAAGAGGCGCTTATGTTGCCAACATCTCGATCAAGGATATGCTCGATGTCTTCGAGGTAAGAGAGGACATGGAGGGCTTTGCAGCCAAGCTCGCAGCCGAGAGGATCACTGATGAGGAAAAGGCTGAGCTGCGCAGTATTGCAGCAGAGTATGATGAGGCGCTCAGAGCAGGCAACAAGGAGACTATCATCGAGCTAGATGAGAAGTTCCACAACTTCATCGTCGTATGCAGCGGCAACGAGACACTCAGCGAGCTGGTCAAGTATGTTCAGGAGCTTTCGCTCAGATTCAGATACCTGTACTACAACGACTATTCGCTGTATGAATCCACTGCAGAGCAGCACACAAGGATCATGGAAGCCATCAACAACGGCAGAGCTGAAGAGGCGAGATTCGAGGCTGACGCACACGTCAAGGCACTCAAGGAATTCGTCTTTGAGCTCGGCAAGAAGATGAAGGCTATGGGAGATACCGAATAGCAGATAATGTGTCATTGGGGACGGTCCTTTCTGACACATTTCCGGCACAACAAATAACGGCACCGGCGTATCATTGATACGCTGATGCCGTTTTATTTTATGGATCATTGCTGTGTGTCAAAAGGGACCGTCCCAGGTGACACACCCGGTGAACACTTAGAGGTTGGACTCTGTGTATTCTTCAAGCTCGGTCTTGATCTCAATCTCCTGTCCGCTTCTGCTGACTACGATCGTTACAACGTCACCGGCTTTGTGCTTCCTGACTGCGGCTACGAACTGCTGTGATGAAGTGATCTCTTCACCGTCAAGGGAAACAATGCGGTCCTCTGACTGGAAGCCGGCCTTCTTAGCGTTCTCGCCTGTTACCTGCGTGATGTATACGCCTGCTGACTCAAGCTGGTAATAACGTGCGGTGTCCTCGGATACATCTGCGATCGTGACACCTACTACAGGTCTTGTCGATACATTACCATTCTCAATAATGTCATCAATATCGTCGACTACTGAATTGATAGGGAGTGCAAATGCGAGTCCCTCGATGCCGACACCTGAACTCTTGGCATCTACGATACCGATCAGTTCGCCCTTGCTGTTGAAGAGTCCGCCGCCGGAGTTTCCGCCGTTGATCGCTGCGTCAGTCTGCATCAGAGAAAGAGTACGTCCTTCGATCGTAAGGTTTCTGTCAAGCGCACTGATGATTCCTGTCGTAGCTGTACCGCCGAGCTGGCCGAGCGGGTTACCGATAGCAACCGCGGTATCACCGACCTCAACTGTGCTGCTGTCGCCCACCTTTGCAGGCTTAAGGTCACTGGCGTTGATCTTGATGACAGCGATATCCATGTCATTGTTGCCGCCCACGATAGAAGCCGGGTAAGTCTCGCCGTTGTGAAGTGTTACCTGCACTTTATTGGCGCCCTGTATTACATGGTAGTTCGTCACTATATATCCATCTTTGCTGTAGATGACGCCTGAACCGGCACCTTCGACCGGCTGCATCTGTCCGAAGTAACCCTGAGCAGTTCCGGAAACAAGGATCTCAACTACAGAATCCGCATTCATGTCAACGATCTCGGAGATGGTGAGGTCGCTTCCGGTAGCTTCACTGATGGACTTGGACGATGATCCGCCGTCGGTCGCAGGTGAGGAAACGATACCTGTTTTTCCGCTGCTGAGAGCTCCGCCTATCAGACCGCCAAGAACCGAACTGACAAGCATTGTCAGTACCATGCATACCGCAAGGGCACCCTTGGTTACATATCTCGGATCGCGGGCAGGCTTATTATGTCTGCTGGTCTTGACTGCAGCATGTTTGCTTACGCTGTAGTCTGCCTGTGGAGCAGCTGCTTCATGAGACACTGTACCTTGAGATGCCTCGCCGGACGAGCCGTACTCTGCCTCGAATTTTTCAGCAAGATAATCACCTGTATCTGCACCTGCTACGGTGTCTGTGTAAGGCCTGACCTCAGGCTTTACTGCCTGCGGGATATCCACATCAACGCGGAGCTCGTCCTGCCCGGAAGCAAAACCGCTGTTCTGCGATACCTTTTCAGGTTCCGGATCTCCTCCGAAAGTTACTATTGTTCTGTCTTTTTCATCCATAATATATATCCTCTGTGCGGCCGGCGATCTCTGGCCGCAGCCTCCTTTCATTTACCTTTTTCAGAATCTGCGGCAGTACAGTCTCATCGCAAATCTGCAAAGAGTTTCCTGCAGCTGTATTCTCCGTCAATTACCTTAAACTGACTTTAAAACTGCAGCAGTCTGTTCAGTCCGGATAATATCCTCATAATTGTACACCAAATATATTAATCGTGAAATATGTCATTGTTGTGTTGCTGAGGACAAAAGACGTAATTATGTTGGTTTACAGGCCGCATTATCCTATGATTGTCGGATTTCTATCGGGGCGGAGTTGCTTTAACATAATATCAGATTCAGATGGAATGGATCGGAAACAGATATTCCGGATAAAAAAGGAGGATTATTATGGCACTTTCATTAGATTCCAAGATCAAGGACATCATGAGATCACCTGAGGGCAAGGCTGTTATGGAAAAGTGGGCACCTGGCTCAACTTCAGATCCAAGAATGAAGCTGGTAGGCGCACTGACATACCGCAAGCTGCTGAGCTATCCTGAATCAGCTGAGGTAGCTGTTCATGCAGATGAGATCGATGCAGATCTGAAGGCATGCTCAAGATAATATAGCATAATAAAAAGAGGGCTTCGCATCCGGGCTTTGATATAAGCCGGTGCGGGCCCTTTTTCTGTGTTTATTTCAGTTCAGTCTCATGAGTTCCTCAATGCTCATCGCTTTGAGAAGGATCTCAAGCTGAAGTCTTCTGTCCGAATCCCGCAGATCTATTCCGAGTTCCCGCTCGATCCTTGATATACGGTCTATGAGTGTTGACCGGTGAATATAAAGGCGTTTTGCTGTAGCGGTATATGACATGTTCTCCTCCAGAAAGGCTGTAAGTGTCTGAAGGTATGAGATGCCGCCGTCCTTGTCGTGTTCAAGAAGTGAGGCAAAACCGGCCGGGTAGTACGCTTCAGGCGGAAGGCCGCCAAGAGAGTTGATGACCATTTCCGTGAGAGCGTAGCTCTCAAAATAGAAAAGAGTTCCCTGAGGCGCCAGCAAAGTGCCGTTTTCTGAAGCGGATCTTGCCTGGAGATAGTAGACGCGGATGCTGAAGATGTCTGAAAACTCGTTGGATATGCCTGCGTACATTCCCATCTGTTCAGCGAGATGACGGAGCTTTTCATTCAGTACAGGGAGATATTCTGACGGCGGGTCCTGGGAGGAAGAACAGAGCCTGTTTATATTGATAAATGCGAGGACTGCACTGTCATGTATGAAAGCCGGGGAATCAGCAAAAGTATCCTCGAGTATGTCACAGATATATGTAAGCGGAAGCTGGTTGTTCATTCTGTTGAATCTGAGATACACACATCTGTAAACAGTCAGCTTGTTGGTGCTGTTAAGGAGCAGTCTCTGGGAATAGGAAAGAGGCTGCTCTTCGACCAGATTCTGCATAGCCTTACGGACCGATGAGTCCGGATCATACAGAACTGAAGGGTTCTTCTCCATGGCGGTCTGAAGGCACTTTGCGAGAAACTCTGCAAGTGCACAGTCTCCGTCAGAGAAGTCGTCGTTTTCATATGCAACAACAAGACACCCTATATACTGATCATACTTGTTGAAAAGATTGACACAGAGTGATCTGTTCCCGTAGATGTTGACTTTTAATGCGCTTTTTTCATTGGTCCTGAGCTCTGATGCCGACAGGAATTTTGACAGGGATTCAGAATTAAGCGTTCCGGTCCCCGTGCTTGCCCATGCTGACTCCTGAAATGCAGCCGTGCTTGCAACCACCTTGAATGACTTATCCAGCAGATACAGCGGCCGCCCGAATATCTCTGATGAATCGGATAACAGCCTCTCTGCATCAGGAGATGAGATAAGATCGTTCAGCAGAGTATTCTCCCAGCTGTCATACTTGTCGTAAATGCTCTGAAGCAGCTGGTAAACCTTGAAGAAGTCGCTTCTGCTCTTTATCGTGATGAGGCACAGATTATCTCTGTAATGATTCAGAGTAAAGTTCTCGCCGATACAGACGAGGACACAGTCTTCCTGTATGCGCGGCCGCTGAGGAAGGTGCTCGACTGTTGCAAGATAGAGATGTCCGGACTGAAATACGAATTCACTTTCCATGTAGAATTCAGGCCGCGATATTGTCAGAGATTCACTCCTCGGCCCGGAGATGTCCGCGTTATAGTGACGCGTAAGTTCCCTGTATATGATATCTGCATTGAGTTTCATGGCAGCACTCCTTGTTTTGCACCGTCAAAATGTAGGGTTCCTGCTAATAATAATAGCAAAAAAGATGGCCCGGCGGGAACGTTTTAGTGCGAAATATTAAATCCTCATCAACTTCGCCTTAATGGGCCCCGTGACACCGACATATAGTGGATAGAAAGCCTCAAAAAACCTCCGATTGTTGTATTATCGCAGGCCTGCAGCTTCAAGTAATATATCAGTGTCAACATTATTATAAAGAGGAAGTAGGTCAAAGGAGGGACTCTATTATGGCTTTCACAGAATCTGATAAAGCAATGCTTGAGGGTTATATCGCATCCGCCCGCCCGTTTGCCGACATGTTCTCGGTAAAGGGTAAGGTAGCACTTGTAACCGGAGGATCGTCCGGACTTGGATTTGATATCACTCTCAGACTCCTGCAGGGAGGAGCAAAAGTAGTTATCGCATCCAATTCCAGGATCGAAGAAGAGGCATCCATGCCGCTGTTCGCTGAGCAGGGCTTCGGAGATGATGTAAAGTTCTGCTTCACAGATGTAAGAGAGGAAGCAGACGTTGAGAAGCTGGTGGCATATACAGTTGACACTTTTGGCTCGCTGGACATTTTCGTCAACAGCGCTGCGATCTGGAACTATGCAAAAGTCTATGATCTGCCTAAGGAAGACCTCCAGCTGGTATTCGAGACCAACGTTTACGGCGCTTTCTACGGAGTCAAGCACGTAAGCAAGTATATGAAGGAACACGGCATCGCAGGCAAGATCGTGCTGATCTCCTCAAACAGCCCGATAATGCCGTATCCGGTATTCGGGGGATATCCGCACTATGCATCAAGCAAGGCTGCTGTCATGGGACTTGTGACAGAGGCTGCAAAGGAGCTCAAGAGATACGGAATCATGATCAACAGCATTGCACCGGGCGGAATGGTCACCCCGGGTGCCGCAGGAAATCTCGCGAGCGAGCTTATCACTGAAGAACAGCAGGATGAGTTCTATGAGGAACTGATGGTATGGCAGGTAGACGGCCAGCTCCCTGTAGATCAGGTCGGAATGATGGCTTATACATTCTGCACCCCTGTTGCAGACGGGATCACAGGTGAGACCATCGTTGTAGACGGCGGCGCGACACACAATATTGTTAAGTATCAGGCTGCTATCGACGCATTCCCAGAGGAAGAATAGAGAGGTGGAAAACATGGGCAAAAAAATAGACGGAAGAATACCTCAGAATTCCGGCGACGGCGCCGGTTTCAAGCAGTATAACGCAGTACAGTCACCATGGAACAAGCTTATGTCTTATCAGGATGCGCTCCACTATGCATCCAGATTCGAATCTGTTCTGAGTGCTGCTGTAGGTCAGGCATACAGGATCATCATTCCTGATTATGCTACAAGAGCATCCGAAATGTGCAAGGAAGCATATGGAAGACTGCTTTATACAGGAATGAACTATCCTAATGATGACGGATTCGGCATCCATCCTTTCATGTGCGGATCATATCCGGGTGCACTTATCGGAGACAAGGGCGATGATGCTCTTCTGATGTGCGGAAGATGCCAGGACTTCGGAACATACAGATGCGAGAAAGAACTCGATGTCTGTGACTGGGACATCTGCGGTTCTGAGCTCTGCCGTGCAACGACCATGTCTCTTCAGGGACAGGCAGACGCGACTGCAAGCAGACACCGCAAGGGCCACAAGCTCGACTACATGATGGTAGAAGCCAAGGGCTGCGGGGACAGACACTGCAGGATCATCGCAGAGAACAGAGAAAAATACCCTGCACCTGATCATGAACTGTGGGAGTCGTTCGGACCGGCAGTTTCGGATGATTATAAGAAATACACCGAGGAAGAGGACTGCGTATCCGAATCCATGATGTTCAGGGAAGAGTGTAATTACCGTTTTGTCAACGGAACCAACAACGAGACGGATTCATCGAATCAGATGATCAATTTGTCCACAGCGGCATCCCTGTATCTGCTGCCTGCAATCGACAACGCTGTAAAGCTCGAGTATACAACTGCAGAGAATGCTGAATGGATCAAGAGGTGCGTACTTGAGGCGGCAGGCAAAGCGATGTTCGGCGAGAGATATGCTATAAAGGCATGCAGAGAGTGGCTCGGCGTACCTGACAGCATCGGGGAAGACGGCAGAGTCCTCGGCGGAGTTATCGAGATGCTGCTGCAGTCACTGGTATGCGGATATGAGATCGAAGCCTTCAATAAGGATGAGGTCATCTATGTGATCAACAGAGGCGATCTTGCGATCACCGGAACGCAGTCCCTGTGTGAGGCGCATCTGTACATGTGGAACGGCATGGTCAAGACTCTGGTCAATGCTATGTGGTCTGTATGGGAAGAGGATTCGCCTAAGGGCAAGATGAGAATAAAAATCGGCAAGAAGATCGACAAATTCATGTAAGGAGGACTGCGATGAATAAGAATATTTTTGCACATGATGAATGGAAACGTTCAGAGCACATGGCAGTCAGGGAGTGTGTGGGATACTATCTGTTCACCCATCAGATCATGGAGGTTACCGGACCGGATGCCTGCAGATTCCTGGATTACATGTATCCGAACAATATAGCTAACCTTGCTGTCGGCAGAGACAGATATACAACGATGCTCAATGATGACGGCGAGATAATCGATGACGTTGTTATCATGAGGCTCGAAGAAGAGAAATACTGGGTGTCCACACTTTACGGAACACAGGCAGATGACTGGTTCTATTTCCACTCGGAGGATTACGACGTGGATGCAAGCGAGATCACTGATGAGTGGCACATGTTCGCAGTACAGGGACCGAAATCAAAGGATGTCATGAACAGCATTCTTGAAGGGAACGTTGATGATCTGAAGTTCTTCATGCATAAGTGGGATAAGCTCGGCGAAGCAGAGGTGCTGGTAAACCGCGGCGGATTCACAGGAGAGAAGTTCGGATATGAAGTATACTGCAATGCTGATGATGCTGATGCGGTACAGGACGCAATTGATGCAGCAGTCAAGGCAGCGGGCGGGAAGGAAGTTACAGAGTTCCAGGTATTTGCATGGACACTTCCTACTGAGGCGGGATTCTATTACATGAGAGATCTCGGCCACACCAATCCGTTCGAAGTCGGACTTGAGAAGAACATCAACTGGGACAAGGACTTCGTCGGAAAGGCTGCTCTTGAAAAGGTCAGAGAGAACGGACCTGCAAGAGAAATGGTGGGCTTCGAAGTCTGTGATGAATGCGAGGACTTCTATATCACATCCAAGCAGTATGGCGGACCGGGAGAGCCGGTCTATATCGACGGTGAAGAGATCGGCCGTGTATCCAAGCTGGTATATTCATATGTAAAGAATGTAAACAACGGATATATCCTTGCAAAGAAGGACGCGCTTCATATCGGTGATAAGATCAAAATCCACGGATATGACTGTGTGATCACGGAAAAGAAGTGGCTGTAATACTGACGCAATAAGAATAACTCCGTTCCGTTCAGTTTTCTGTCCGGAGCGGAGTTGCTTTTGTTATGGGGTAAGAAAAATATGGCCGGAATTCCTGAACGGCATCTGAGAATGACGAACAGGATTGCGGTTTTTCTTCATGCGGTTCGGAAAATCAGCGTATTACTGAAAAGAAGACATGATTCATCAAAAAAG
The DNA here is from genome assembly GCA_045540775.1 of Anaerovoracaceae bacterium. Lineage (GTDB taxonomy): Bacteria > Bacillota > Clostridia > Peptostreptococcales > Anaerovoracaceae > Crickella. Next base: position 32,096 of record JAZQHU010000064.1, read on the forward strand.
GGTCACAATACGTTCTTTTAACCATTGTAAACATCTGATAATATAAAGTCTGCACGGATATGACAATCAATTTATCAGCCTAAGAATGTACCGCAGGAGGGAATGATATGGCATATAAGACAGATATCGAAATCGCACAGGAATGCGAAAAGAAAAAGATCACTGACGTAGCGAAGGTAGCCGGTATCGATGACAAGTATCTCGAGCTGTACGGCAACTACAAGGCCAAGATCGACTTCTCATTCCTTAAGGATAATGCAGATAAGAAGAACGGCAAGCTGATCCTCGTGACAGCTATCACACCTACTCCTGCAGGAGAGGGCAAAACAACTACATCCGTCGGTCTTACAGACGGTCTCCGCGCTATCGGCAAGAATGCGATCGTAGCTCTGAGAGAGCCTTCACTCGGACCTGTGTTCGGCATCAAGGGCGGAGCAGCAGGCGGCGGATATGCCCAGGTAGTTCCTATGGAAGACATCAACCTCCACTTCACCGGAGACTTCCACGCTATCGGAGCAGCCAACAACCTCCTTGCAGCAATGCTCGACAACCACATCCAGCAGGGCAACCAGCTCGGCATCGATCCTAAGCAGATCACATGGAAGAGAGCAGTAGACATGAACGACCGTCAGCTCCGCAACATCGTTGACGGACTCGGCGGCAAGGCACAGGGCGTGCCTCGTGAAGACGGTTTTGACATCACGGTTGCATCCGAGGTAATGGCAGTACTTTGCCTGTCCTCAGATATCACTGACCTCAAGGAAAGATGCGGACGCATCATCGTAGGATATACATATGGCGGAGAGCCTGTAACTGCACATGACCTCAAGGCTGAAGGCGCTATGGCTGCACTTCTGAAGGATGCACTCAAGCCTAACCTCGTACAGACACTTGAGGGAACACCTGCATTCGTACACGGCGGACCTTTTGCCAACATCGCTCACGGCTGCAACTCAGTTACAGCTACAAGAATGGCTCTCAAGATCGGAGACTACATCGTAACAGAGGCAGGCTTTGCTGCTGACCTCGGTGCTGAGAAGTTCCTCGACATCAAGTGCCGCATGGCAGGTCTCAAGCCTGATGCAGTAGTTATGGTAGCTACAGTAAGAGCTCTGAAGTATCACGGCGGAGTTGCCAAGGCAGACCTCAATGAGGAGAACCTCGAAGCTCTCGAGAAGGGACTTCCTAACCTCCTCCAGCACGTCAGCAACATCAAGGACGTTTACGGACTTCCTTGCGTAGTAGCGATCAACGCTTTCCCTACAGACACCAAGGCTGAGCTCGACCTCGTCGAGGCAAAGTGCAGGGAGCTCGGAGTCAACGTTGCTCTGTCCGAAGTATGGGCAAAGGGCGGCGAAGGCGGCAAGGCTCTTGCTGAGGAAGTCGTAAGACTCTGCGACCAGCCGAATGACTTCAGATTCTCATATGATCTCGACATGTCGATCGAAGAGAAGCTGGAAGCTATATGCAAAAAGATATATCACGCAGACGGCGTCACTCTCACACCGGGAGCAAGAAAGCAGCTCAAGAAGCTCGAAGAGATCGGCTGCAGCGGAATGCCTATCTGCATGGCCAAGACACAATACTCCTTCTCAGATGACGCATCCCTGCTCGGAGCACCTAAGGACTTCACCATCACGGTCAGAAACCTCAAGGTATCCGCAGGCGCAGGCTTCATAGTTGCACTCACAGGCGATATAATGACAATGCCTGGACTGCCGAAGTCACCTGCAGCAGAGAGGATCGATGTAGATGAGAACGGAGTGATCAGCGGACTGTTCTAAGGATACAGATCGTAAGCCGGGGCGAAGGTCCCGGCTTATTTCAGAAAGGTAATAGAGGAAATACTTATGGGAATCAATTCACCTGCAGAAATCACTGAAATATGGATAAATAACGGAATCAAGAAGGCAAACCTGTCCGTGGGCAAAATGCTTGTCCTCGGTATGCTTGCCGGAGCATATATCGGATTCGGTGCGAACGTGTTCGTGCTTGCGACTGCTGCAGGCGGCGACCCGTTCCAGAGCATGGTCGCAAAGCTGATCGGAGCAGCGCTGTTCCCTGTCGGCCTGATGATGGTCATCCTGTGCGGAGCTGAGCTCTTCACAGGCAACAACCTTCTGACACTTGCTCTGATGGACAAGAAGATCACCGCGGGCAAAATGCTGAAGAACTGGGTGATCGTATACATAGGCAACCTGATCGGTTCGGTCCTGCTCGCGTTCGTTCTGGCTAAGAGCGGACTCTTTGCTGATGCTGCAGGAGAGAGGGCAATGGCGATCGCTGCATCCAAGACCACGATCCCGTTCATGCCTGCTGTACTCAGAGGCATAGGCTGCAATGTCCTGGTAGTCCTCGCGTGCTGGCTGCAGGCAGGAGCCAAGGATATGATCGGAAAGATCTTCGCGATATGGTTCCCGATCATGATGTTCGTATTCGCAGGATTCGAGCACAGCGTAGCCAACATGACATACATCCCTCTGGGTATTTTCCTCGGAGCAGATGTAAGCTGGGGAGCATTCTTCCTCGCGAACCTGGTGCCTGTAACAATCGGGAACCTGATAGGCGGCGCAGTCGTGATACCGTTCGCATATTACTACGCATACAAAAAATAAGTATTAAGGCCGAAGAGGCCTTTTTTTCATTAGTATTGACTGGGAAAACACTTGCTGATATCATTCAATCACAATAGAACACGAAAGAACCTATTGGTAAAGTAGGAATGACGCGTCAAGTGCTGCAGGATGGGAAGTTGTCTGCAGACGAAGGGCAGGGGCCCGCGGTGTCATCTCCGCTTCCGTTGCCGCTTGAAGAGACTTCTTTGTGGCAATAGTTTTATCTTAATGTTTTTAGGTAGGCTGATGCCGGAAAGGAGTTTTTATTATGGATGTAAAATCCTTTGCAAACAGGACCGGACGCACGCGTACCCAGCAGCTTGCGACTGACGCTTTGCTCGCTGCGATGTGCGTCGTGCTGGGATACATGTCGATCAGGATCGGCAACATCATGAAGATATCGCTGGAAGATTTCCCTGTGATACTTGCAGCGCTGATGTACGGACCGGGAGAAGGCATGATAGTTGCCTTTGTAGGTATATTCCTGTATCAGCTGCTGAGCTACGGCATCACCGCTACGACACTGCTGTGGGTACTGCCATTCGTTATCGTCGGCGGCCTGGCCGGACTCTATGCGAAGAAGTTCAATTTCAACAATGAGCCTAAGCAGATCCTCGGAGTATTTCTCGTATCAGAGATCCTCATCTGTCTTCTTAATACCGGCGCGATCTATGTTGATTCCAAAATGTTCGGCTACTACTACCCGACAATCATCACAGGAATGATCGCGATCAGAATGGTGACAGCCATCGGAAAAGGCATCGTGCTCGGCCTCGTGTCTCCTCCGCTGCTGAAGACGCTGTCCAGAGTAACAGGCAACGGCAGGAGAGTGACCGGGGGAAAACAGAATTAGACAAACAGTAATATAAACTAAATATAAAAAGAAGGCCTCGCATTGCGAAGCCTTCTTTGCTATACAGATTTTATTCATCTGGGGCAACTACATTCACTGTAGTAACCTGAGTCCTTCCATTCGGTGACCTGAATATAATTGAGGTCCTGCCCTCCTTGAGTCCGCGGAGCGTAGCTACGCCGACGATCATTCCGCCAATATACGGGTCTTCATCTTCATACATAACATGCAGTACAGACCGGTCGGCTACATCATAAAGCATATGATTCGGATACAGTCTCGGACGTTTCGTATAATTCTTTATGGAATATTCGTAGGATGGGACAACGTCAATTGTTTCTCCAACGGGAAGTGTTATGGTGCTCCCGATTCTTTTTTTAGTATTGTTATTGAGAACATAGGTGTTCTTCATCGCCTGATACTTTCCGCCTGCCGGAGTGGTTATTATGCCGTTTGACCATGTGGTATCTCCCTTGGCCTGTGCATGTATTTCAATGACATGATCCTTTTGGATCTTGATCCAGGCCTGGTATGTGTTCTTGCCATACGACTCGTTTGTCCAGCCGGACCAGCTATTGTTACCGCCGATTTTGCGTGTTCTGTACTTCAGATTCCATCCTGAAACAGATACGTTATCCTTTTTTGTCCATTTGAAGAGGACCTTGCCGACACTGTGCTGTGATGCCCACAGGGATTTGACACTTAGCTTGCCGGTTGATTTGAGCGCTTTTAGACTGACTTTCCATGAAATCAAACCATCAACTCCGCTATTAGGGCCCTTCGGGTTATCAACGCTGTATGTTGCATCGATGAAATATTGTTGCCCCGGATTCAGGTGGTAACTATCCTTCTGATTATCATATACTGAATAAGCAATAGATCCGTTATCGGATTCCTGAGGCTCTCCGTCTTCGTCCAATATTGATATCTCTATACCATATTCATTATCCTCTACAGGGTATTTGGAAGTAGTATAGAAATCGTAGTAGCACTCTGCCTGAGAAGCGTTTTTAGGTGTGAATGGAATTAAATAACAGAAACCCTTAGGGTGGTTGCCCAGGGATTTACTCACCGACTTGCCGAACTGATACTCAGACATAAAGGTTACAGGTTGTATCAGAATGACATACTCTAGATTAGAAGAGTCGCCCGCATTATTGATTTCTATGTAATATGAGGAAGATTTACTAAATGCATACCATAAGTCGCTATAACCTTCCGGGTATATTGGTACAATATCAATATCGCTATCTGCTTCCGGAACCTCGCCTTGTTTATATTCTGTTGGAGATACCTGAGGGATCAGGGCTCCCTTTGCATCATGGATGCTGAAGTCAAAGAAAATTGGATCTTCATAGTCCTCATCTTCAGAGACCACTTCTTCAGAACCCAGATCTTCAGTAGGGCAATAAACTGTAACTTTATAAAATCCGCCGGTATTACCCTTAATTTGGATTCTTTTTGTTGTGCCGACACGAACCGACCCGGAATACATGCTGCCGACACTGATGCTATCATCATAAGAAACTGCCTCGGACTCAAAAGAAAAAGGAACAGTAAATGAGACTACGAGTAATAACGCCAGAACAACACTTGTCAGTTTTGCTTTCATCGTCCCCTCCTGCATGTGATTTCAAGACTCATTCAATGCTGAACGAGCAAGTATATATATAGTTGATAATGAAATGATAGCACCTGAAATCAGGTAACGCAAACATCCGGTGCTGAGAGAGTTGAACAGTTGTGCTACAATAACGGGTGAAAGATTTTAGCACACGGATCAAACTATAAAATGAAGCACGCAAAGAAAACAACTAAGGAAAAAAAGGTAAGTAATAAAAGGTTAAGACGCAAAAAGCAGCTTAAGGTACTGTCCATACTGTTCGTAATCGCTCTGGTCGGTGCAGCGATCACAGTCTACAGGGACTATAAAGCCAGGCCGGGATTCCTGGAGAAGATATGGATTTCAGACAGAAGTGCAGATTACATAACAGTAGCGTGGGTAAGGCCGAGAAATGTAGACAAATTTGTAGTTACATATAACGGCAAAACTATTGAAGTCAGCGGCAGAAAGAAGAACGTAAAGTTAACCGGTCTGACAGCGGACACTGAATACAGGATCTCTGTACGCGCCGACAGTAAGAAGAGAGAAGGCTTCGAGGCGCTTGAAGAAAAGGCAAGAACGAAAAAGATACAAACAATAGAGGGAGAAGCTGAACAGATAAGATTTGCAAACAGGCCGGTAGATCTTGAGCAGACTGCAGCTACAACCCTGACATATGCTCCCGGCAGCGGTTATAGCGTGACCGATGACGGAAAGATCGTGTTCACCAGCACAGGCGATATCACTGTTACGGCAGAGGCTAGTGAAACCGGAGAGTATGCAGCGGCATCCAAGGAGATAAAGGTAGAGGTTCTTGACACCGTGGCTGTAGACGCAGCGGGTGCATCGCCGCATGTTTTCTATAAACTTAATAAATCTAACTGTGAAAGCATATTGTCAGTTGAAGGTTATAAGGATATAGCGATTCCGCAGGCATTTATCCATACCGATGGGAAATACCTTGTTTCTTTCATAAGCAGACAGGAAAAGCAGAGACTCATATCGTTTGGTGGAAAGAAAACGGTATATACACCTAAAACAGATCTTGGACATGCGAATGGGCTCACTTTCGCGAACGGAACCTGCTACTCTGTCAGAGGAGGAACCAGTCTGAAATGCATTACCTTCGATCCGGCAAATGATAACTATGGCAGTTTTGATATGGCATATGATGCATCCGGCATAGCATATGACGAGGCAACTGATACTTTGTATACCAGTTCGCGCAAGAGGCTGGTTGAGTATGACAGCGATCACAATGTAGTGAAAGAGGTAGGACGGGTCAGCCGGAAGAGCAAGTATTATGTTCAGGACTGTGCGGCATACAGTGGCATTCTTATGCAGGGCATAACCGGGGAAAACTATCTGGGGACCAACTATGTTGATTTCTATGATATGGACAACAGCACGTATCTCGGAAGTCTGGAATGCGAGCTCGGAGAAATAGAAAGCATTCTCGTGGATGAGGAAGGCTATATCGAGCTGCTTTGCAATACCAGGAGTACCCGTGATTATATTTGGAAGACTCCGATCAACATGAAAAAAATCTGTGCCGGGGAGAACTGATTCTCTGCCCGGCACTTTGCTTATCTATTTCCAGCCTTTTTTAGTTGTATTACCGGTGATGGTCTTCGATACACATCCGGCTGTTGACTTGTTGTTATAATACCGGCTGACAGTTATGGCGTTTTTCGCATCTCCTTTATAGTATACGGTGTTTCCCGTAATTACTACTTTTCCGAAATTGGAGGCCGAGAGCGAATTGACGATTATCCCGCATCTGCCGCCATATACCTTATTGTTTCTGATGGTTATTGTCGACCGTGACATATCAGTAGGAGCCGTGGATTTTTCCGGTATCCTGATGCACATACCATCGGATCTGTAGGTTGTATCAGGGGTTATAGTCTTGATGGTATTGCCTGTTACTTCACAGGCTACCACATTAAACAGCGCCAGTGCTTCTGAGGATTCACCCGTAATGTTGCTGTTCTGTACCACTATGCTGTAGTGATAAATATTCTGTGCGGATTCGTCATCGCCGCAGTGTCCTGAGCAGAGACCTCTGCCCCCGGAAAGAGTGCAGTGAATGACCTGCATGTTTTTGCAGGCGTGATTATTCTTATACTCAGAAGGTATAGTCGGAGCGGTCACCTTATTAGCGTGGTCAAACTGCAGAGGCTCATCTTCGTTTCCGGCAGGACTGGTTGTGATACCCGGCTGGTTCATTTTAAGAGAGCAGTCCTTAATGACGGCATTCTGGCATGCTATCAGCTCGATGCAATGTCCGGAATAATCACAGTCTGCTGTCACATTCTCTATCCTGATGTCGGATGCATGAGCAAACAGCATCATGGTCTTCTTGAAACCGGACTGATGTTTCCATGAGCCGCCGCGGATGACGATGTTCTTAACGGCATCATAATTTCCGGAATCGATGTTATTGGTCAGACAGCCATCACCGTTGCTCGCTGAGTTGATAGTAGCATCAGTGGCATCGATTTCAGTATTGCTGCCGACCGGATGACGTCTGGACAGATTTATGGTGCCCCGTAAGATGATTTTTTTAGGGCTGTCCGAGGCAAGAACTGACCCAAGGTAGACGGATTCACCGTCCGGGCCGGTTCCGGTCTCGCTTCCGTCAAATACATATTCTGCTGCACCTGGGATGGTCTTCTGCACGTAGTTTTCAGGGTATTTCACAGTAACCGGTGCCAGGACAGTTACCTTCAGGACCTTGGTTCTTCCATTCGGGGCTCTGCATACCAGAGTTGTCGAGCCGGCCTTTACACCCTTGATGGTTGCGGCACCGTTGATTATGCCGCCTGAATACGATGAGCCTTTTGAGTCTGTGATGCTGATAATCGACTTGTCAGCGATATCATAGAGCATTCCGTTAGGGTACAGGCGAGGCCTTTTCTTGTAATCACTGACAGGGTACTCATAGTCAGGAGAGGTCCTGATCGTTGCCCCTGTGTTCAGAGTAATACTGTCGATCCTTTTATTCGTGGAGACGTTTTTAACATATACGGTTTTCATTGCCTGATATGTTCCGCCTGCCGGTGTCGTTATGATCCCGGAAGACCAGGTTGAATCTCCTGCGGCCTGAGCATGCACCTCAATAACATAATTCCGTTTAACAGGTATGACCGCCTGCATAGTTCCGGCACCATAACTCTTGGTAGTCCACCCGGACCAGGAGTTGCTGCCTCCGATTTTACGGGTCCTGTATTTCAGATTCCATCCGCTGACTGTAGCGTCCGGAACCTTGGTCCATTTGAAAGTTACTTTCCCGACTTCATGTTTAGATGCCCAGAGAGATTTGACTCTTAACGTTGCGGCTGATGCTTCAAACGCATTTCCTGCGATTCCCGGTGAAATGAATCCGGTCAGATAAGGCAGTTGTGTGAATAGCATAAGAGCTATCAGCGTGCAGCTTATTGCTGTTCTGATCCTTTTCATATATATGACCCCCCTGATTGCGGCCGGTCCTGCAATAATACATTTCCGGCAAGCTTAATATGTATTCCAATTACAAAAATGCTATCATACAGTGAATTATTGTTCAATGGTGTACATTGCCAGTGTCAGGAGTAGAGCCGATGAGGCTCTTTGTGTTATAATCTGCAGGACTTGGGGACTTTGGCAGCATCAAATGGCCGCCCTGATACTTACCGGCGGGATATAATTCTGAAAGATCAGTGACATTATGGTTTTTTTCCTTCTTTTATTATTATTAATAACATGCAATGGCATGCGCTTCTCGGAGACCGAAACATTCAACGGCAATTATCTGAAGAAGCAGAATACCGGAGCCATTAATGGCATATTTGTGATCCTGATCATCTTCAGCCATTATTCGCAGTACGCAATGTTTGATGGAACTTATGATTGGCCGTATTTTGTGTTTAAAGATCATATCAGACAGATGGTAGTGGCTACGTTCCTGTTTTATTCAGGATACGGAATGATGGAAGCGATCAGGAAGAAAGGTGCCGGATATGTAAATAAACTGCCGTCAAAGTTTGCGACCCTGCTGGTCAGGTTCTGGATCGCGCTTGCACTCTTCATAGCGCTTAATGCTGTGCTGGGTATCGAGTATCCGGTACGAAGGATACTGCTGTCATTTACTCTGTGGGACGCGATCGGCAATTCGAGCTGGTATATTTTTGATATACTCGTACTGTATATTCTGATTTTTATCTCATTTAAAATAAGCCTGCTTACCGGCAAAAGGTATTCAGGTCCGATAGGGATAGCGCTGATGATCGCTCTTACAGCAGGTCTTATCTTTGCGCTGATCGCAAGCGGCAAGGACACATGGTGGTATAATACCCTGGCACTCCTTCCGTTTGGAATGTTCTACTCGGAAAACAGGGAGAGGATAGAAGCTGTGCTGACGAAAAACAGCCTGACATACTCCCTCGCAGTTCTTGCTGCAGCCGGCGTTTATTTCTTTTCGTTATTTCGCAGAGAAAACACTTTGCTGATGTATACTATATGGGCAATTGCATTTATGATGCTGGTGCTGCTGTTTACCTTGAAGGTCGAAGTATACAATCCGGTGCTTGACTGGTTCGGACAGCATGTATTCAGCATATATATCCTGCAGAGACTGCCTATGATAGTATTGAACGAGATGGGATATATAGGCAGACACAAATATATGTGCCTGATAATAGTAATTATAGTAACTATACCGATGGCTATTGTTTTTGACAGCCTGACGGACAGGCTGCTGGTACGTAAAAAATAAGAGGGGTTCGTATGAGAGAAATGATTACCTGTGCAGAAGAAATCAAGTCCTGCACAGAAAACAGGATAGTACTGGAGGATGAAGCCAGCTTTTCAATGGAGGGCAGCAAAATCAGGTTTACAGGGGTCAACAATATTCTGTACTGTGAGCCTGATGTCCATCTGGTAAACAGCAATCTTCATTTTGATGCAAGCAACAGCCTGATTTACCTTTCTTCGAGCACCCATAAATACAAGGCGAATATTACAGTATTCAATAACTGCACCTGCTATATAGGCGCAGATTGTTATTTTAATGGAGCAATCAATATCATATGCTCCGAGGAAAAGAATGTGTTCATCGGCAGACAGGGACTGCTTGCCGGCGGGATATGGATAAGAACAGCAGACCCTCATCTGGTTTATTCAGTAGAGAGTAATGAACGGATCAACCCGTCAAAGAGCGTATACATCGGCGACCACGTATGGCTGGGACAGAATGCGATGGTACTCAAGGGCTCAAGGGTCCATTCGGGAAGTATAATCGGCGCCGGTGCGGTTCTTGCCGGCCAGAGGGTTCCATCTAATTCCGTTTATGCGGGAAATCCGGCAAGACAGATATCGACCGGCATTTTCTGGGATGAGCATGTCGTGCATACATGGAAAAAATCCGATGCCAACAGAAATAAGCAGTATCAGGGCGAGGAGTCGTTTGTCTTTGAAGAAACCGAGGGGGAGACGCTGACATTCGGCTCAATAGATAAGGAGCTGAGGCAGCACAGCGGTGCAGAATCCAAACTGGAATATGTAAGATCAATCGCTGAAGCAGACTGCAAAAACCGTTTTTCATGGAACAGGCCTGAACCGCCGATGACATTAAAAAGAAAAATAAAGCTATTGCTCAAGAGATGGATTCTCAGAATCCTGAATTAATCGCTGATGCCTTTTAAGGGACAGAGAGGGTGAACTATAGAATGAAAATATCTGTTATAGTACCGGTTTACAATAATGAAAGATTTGTGCTGGATGCACTTAAGTCTGTGGATGAGCAGGGTATTGATGACCTGGAACTGATAGTAGTAAATGACGGATCGTCAGACCGGTCCGAAGAAGTTATCAGTGAGTTTGTCCGGGAGCATCCATACGCTATTAAGATTACCCAGGAAAACAAGGGCGTTTCAGCTGCAAGAAATGCAGCGCTGGATATCGCAACAGGGGAATTCGTAGGATTCCTTGACAGTGATGATGTTTACAGACCGGACGCTCTGAAGAACATGATTTTTGTTGCAGAAGAAAACAAAGCAGACCTGGTTATCGGTGAATCCAAAAGTGTAGGTACATTTGAGGATTCTGTGCTCAGGCAGGCAAGAAATCTATCCCAAAAGACATATATCAGCAAGGATGATACTGACCTTGTTTATAATTTCAGTGTCTGCAACAAGCTGTTCCGCCGGGATCTTATAGAAAAGAATCATATAAGGTTCCAGCCGGTGAAACACGCAGAGGATGGCTTGTTTCTGTTCACATATATCGATCACTGCGACATTATTTCCGGCTGCCCGAGATATGTATATGAGTACCGGAAAAGAGTAGCGCTGGATTCACAGAGCGCACTGAAATCCCTGGATGAATCCATGCTGGACAGCGTTCTGGAAGCAATAGACAGTATCGGTAATATCATCAGGACAATTTCCGATGAGTTATGGAGAGAATACCTGGTCAGAGTGTTCAGGGTCACACTGCTTGATGAATACTATCGCAGACTGTGGACGCTGGATGACAAGGCGTTTGAGAAGCTGCTTGCAAATCTTGAAAAATACAAAAGCATGCTGGATGAGGAATCCTGGGAGCAAGTCCTGTACTGGTCTCAGGACATAGAAATCGAGAATGGATTTAAGACCAGAAGGGAAATAGCTGAAGACCCTGTTATAAGTGTCATAATTCCGTATGGTCTGAAGCCGGCGGACTATTCCAATGTTCTGTACACTCTGTATTATCAGCTGTGCCCTGATTTTGAAGTCATTTCCGATGAGCGATACAGAGAAGTCACGGATGAGGAATATGTGATCAGAGCTAATTTTCATTTCTGGCCGGCTGCGGATGATGACTGGAGCAGCCTTCTGGAAAAGTCCAGAGGCAAGATGATCAATATAGTGGACATTCCTTGCATATACGGAGACAGGACCCTTGTGCGGGCAAGTAACCGTCTGAAAAATGCCGGAGCGGAATTTGTATCCTGCATAGTACGCGGGTATGAAAACGGTGAAGCGTTCCTGTTTAAGAGTATAGAAGAAGTCTTCGAACAGGAAAAAAGCATAGACAATCCGACCAGACAGAAACGGAATGAAACAGACTGCTTCTGGATGAACAAGCTTTTCAACCGGGATGCGGTAGAAAGAGTGTTTGCTTACTGTAAAGAACATGATCCCGGCAGTGATCCGAGAACTTATGTTGCGACTGCATATAAAATGCTGGTCTATAAGAGATACAAAAGCAACTTTATCGGCGCGCCGATAGGGTGCTTTGATCTGTCAAAAGAAGAAGTCGTATCAAAGAGTGAAGCTGTTGATGAACAAAAGGCGCCGAAAAAAGGATCTGCCACAAGTTCTATCTTATGGATGTTCTACTTCATCTGCAGACTGTTTGTCCCGGTGAACAGGAACAAGGTCCTGTTCCTTTCTGACATCCGGGACAGTATCGGAGGTAATTATGAGCCGCTGTACAAGGAACTCGAACAGCGGGGATATGATATAATCTGTGACTTCAAGGCATCGAAGAAGGCAAAAGAGGGAAGAAGAAAGAAACTGCAGAGAATGTATAATCTGGCCACGGCCCGGTTTATTGTCCTTGAGGATTTCCACGTGTACACGGAAAAACTCAGCATCAGAAGGAATCAGGACCTGGTACAGTTATGGCATGCGGCGGGAGCGTTCAAAAAATTCGCCTGGAGCAGAGCGTCAGGCAGTGAGGCGCTTAGCATCAGCCCCGGATATAAGAAAACTACAAAGGCAATCGTAAGTGCTGAAGATATAAGAGGTAATTATGCCGAAGCATTCAACATAGACGTAAGCAAAGTAATTGCGACGGGACTGCCTAGAACAGATATATTCTTTAATGAAGAATATATGAAGAATATCAGAGATATATACGATGAACGTTATCCGGTACTGAAAGGGAAAAAGATACTGCTCTTCTGTCCTACGTACAGGGGAACAACTCTTGGTGAAGCAGACTATGCATTTGACCTGATAGATCCGGAACGAATGCTGGAAGCAATGGGCGAGGATTCTGTGGTTATTTTCAAGTGGCATCCTGCACTGACTACAGCACTGAAGAGGAAGAAGAAGGTCCCATATGACTATTCGCAGTATAAAGGCAGGGTGCTGGATCTGTCAGACGAGAGAGATATCAACAATCTCCTCATGATCGCAGATGTCTGCATTACAGACTATTCATCAGTCATATTCGAGTATGAGCTGATGGAAAAGCCTATGATTTACTTCTGGTATGATGCAAATGATTACAGAATGGGACGCGGAGTATATTACGACCTGGATGAATATGTTTACGGCAGAGTAGCATACAATTTTGATGAACTGCTGGAAGCGATCCGGGACATGGACCTCTGCAAAGAAAGAAGGATAGAATTCCACAGGAAATTCATGTCTGCCTGTGACGGCAACGCTACAAAACGTGTAGCAGATGTTATATTCAAGAAATAGGAGAACAGGATCCGGGTATGGGTATAAAATATTCAGTAATAGTTCCGCTATACTGTCTAAACGGGGATGTACAGGTTCTGGAGGAAGGACTGAGAGCCCTTGCGGGACAGAGCATAGGAACTGACAGCATTGAGGTAATACTTGCAGGAAGCGATGAGGATGTTACGGCAGCTATGCCGGTTCTGTCGGGATGCGGTTTCGCGAAGACGGGAACGGCAGCAGGCGTAAACATCGCAAAGGCTTTTTGTGCCGCTTTTGAGGCGATGTCCGGTGAGCTGATGGTCGTGTACGATCCGAGAAACAGGTGGAAAGACGATGCATTTGCGGTAATATTTGATTATTTTCATAATGCTCCTGAGTGGTTCGATGTTCTTGCGTGCAGACCTTTTCCTAACAAGGACTATCCGGTACGCGCGTTCTCTTTTATGTATACAAGAGGGACGAGGGTATCAAATGTATTTCTGGAAACGACCTGTCTGCACAGAGATCTCAATACGACAGTTCTTAAATGCAGCGCCGTGAAGAACAGCGGTTTTGACGGAACGATAGACTATAACATAGATTCATATCTGATCACGCTGATACTGTCTAAATATCCTAAGTTCGGTGTGCTTGAACAGGAGATGATCACGCAGGCGGTCATCAATCACGATGGCTATAAAACAGTATATGAAGATGAAAAAAAGAGAGCCGGAGCTGTAATTAAATATCATGATGCCCTGATGGCGCTCATGACAGATTACAACTCAAGATATTTATTCTGCCTTATCATGTTTGACCTGCGTTCATACGTAACAGACAGAGATTACATCTGCCATTATTCTCAGGAAATCAAGGAAGTATTCCGTAGGCACATTGCAGAATTGTTCAGGGCATTATCTGATTATTCGATCAATGATGTACCGCAGCTTACTACGATCCAGAGATGGGGATTGTACTGTATGAAACGATGGGCTGCAGAATCTGACGAAAAGGTTATTCTGCAGTATGATCTGCTGAAGAATAATGAGCCGTTTCATTACAAATCCGGTGCTGTGTTCAACATACAGCAGCTGGAGTTGAAGGACAATAAGATCGTTCTTGACGGAATGAGTCCGGCATTTCTTACGGGCGAATCCGTACAGCTTTTCGCAAAGACACAGGATGGAAAGACATATGATCCTGAGAGCAGTCCGTTCAGCAAACTGGATATCTATAATTGTTTTGATGAGAAGATAAGTGAGGGAAGAAGGCTTCTGTTCAGGATCCCTTTGAAAAAAAGGACGGCTATAAGGTTCTATCTTCGCATAAATGGTGTAGATAACGCTATTAAGATAAATTTCGGACCTGATACAGGACTGAAAAACAACTGGAATAACACCTGCGTTTATACTGACAATAACATTATCAGCTGCCAGGGCTGCAAGGTGATTACTGTAAGAGAGAAGACTCTGTCGGGTACTTTCCTGAATGAAAGGAATATTTCCAGAGAGAGAAAAGCCAAAAATGACCAGAAAGGGCTCAAAGCCCGCAAACTTGCATTCAGGCAGGAAAAGATGTTCCATGCAGGCAGCGTAAAAAGAAGAGTCGCGTTTGCCACTGCCAGAAGCAATACAGAGCTCATGGATAACATGAAATCAGTATGGGACTGCTGCGAAGATGAAAAGGTCGTATTCACAAGAAAAATGCCGTATTCAGATGAGGATCTGAAAGAGGCGGCAAAAACCGTATACCGGAGTAAAGTGATAGTCACCGATGACTATTTCTTCCCTCTGAGGAGATACGGTAAAAGAAAAGACCAGTATGTCATTCAGATCTGGCATGCACCCGGGGCGTTCAAAAAATTCGGGATCAATGCAAGTACGATGTTCCCGGGAACAGACATGAAATACCACAGGGACTACGATCTGGTTGTTACAAGTTCCGAATACGTGAGGCAGCTTTACGCTGATGCCTTCGGCATCGATGTGGAGCATGTCAAAGCACTCGGCACACCGCGTACTGATATGCTGTTCGATGAAAAGCATCTTGAAGAGAGAAGACAGCATGTATTTGAAAAGTATCCTGAAATAAAAGGCAAGCAGGTCATCCTGTATGCTCCTTCATTCCGCGAGCCGCCGGGCAGACCAAGAGTGTATATGCCGGAAATAGATTTCGGGCAAATCAATGACGGGCTCAGAGATGATCAGATCATGATACTGTGTCCTCACCCTGTCATGCCTGACTATGAGGGAGAATGGGATTACGATAAAATTAAAATGGTACGGGATGTGTCAACAGCAGATTTCATGCTTGCGGCCGATCTGCTGGTAACGGACTATTCATCAGTAATTTTTGAATATTCACTCCTTGATAAACCAATGGCATTTTTATGCTATGATTATGATGAATATGACAGAGACTTCTACCTTGATTATGATACAGAACTGCCGGGGGAAATCTTCAGAGATACAGATACTTTCATGGAGTATCTGAAGACCGGAAAATTTGAATGCAGTTCCAGACTTGCAGGATTCAGAGACCGCTACATGTCTGCGTGTGATGGCAACAGCAGTAAACGGGTAGCAGCAGCTATTACCGAGTATCTTAACAGATAGAAAATGATAAAGCTTTAGGAGGAGAAATGATTTACGGAGCAATTCTTGCCGGTGGTATCGGCAGCAGAATGGGCAATACTGACAAGCCAAAACAGTTCCTGCACATAGGAAATAAGCCTATTATTGTGCATACTGTAGAGAAATTTATCGTTAACAGCAGATTCGACAAGGTCATAGTTTTATGTCCGAAACAGTGGCTGACATATACAAGAGACCTTATAGATAAGCATATCCCGGGAAATCAGGTCGTTGTCATTGAAGGCGGAAAGAAGCGCAATGATACGATCATGAATGCTATCGCGTATATTGAAGAGACCGATGGCCTTGACAAGGACACAGTCATCGTGACGCACGATGCGGTCAGACCTTTTGTCACATACAGAATCCTTGAGGAAAACATAGACCTTGCACTGGCAGGAAAGGCATGCGATACGGTAGTACCTGCAACAGATACCATCGTAGAGAGTCAGGACGGATCCGTCATATCGCTTATCCCGGACAGATCCAAGTATTATCAGGGACAGACACCGCAGAGCTTCCCTGCTGCAAAATTCAAGGAACTGTATCTCAGCCTTGATGAAGAAGAAAAGGACATCCTTACTGATGCCGCCAAGGTATTCGTGGTAAAGGGAGAGCCTGTAACACTGGTAATGGGCGAGATATTTAACATCAAAGTAACTTATCCGTATGATCTTCAGTTGGCAGAGACCCTGCTCGGAGGAGAAAAGTAGTGATTAATACTGTTTACAGACTGGTAGAGCCGGGAAGGATAGAAGCAGAATTCTGTGACATCAGTGTTACAGATGACAATCTGCTGGTCAGGCCTACTCACTTGTCAATATGCAATGCTGACCAGAGATACTTTCAGGGAACACGCCCGAAAGAGGTTCTCCGCAAAAAACTTCCTATGGCACTAATTCATGAAGCAATCGGGAAGGTTGTTTACGATCCTGCCGGTGAGTATGCTCCTGGAACAAAAGTCACCATGGTGCCTAACACTCCGGTGGAGAAAGATGACATCATAGCTGAGAATTACCTGAGAAGCAGTAAATTCCGTTCAAGCGGAGTCGACGGCTTTATGCAGGATATCGTAGCTGTCCGCAGAGACAGAGTCGTTGTCCTTCCTGACGGGATCGATGAAACAGTTGCTGCTTTTACCGAACTTGTTTCAGTGGCTTATCATACAATCAGACGTTTTGACCGCAAAGCTCATGCAAGAAAAGACTCACTTGGAGTCTGGGGAGACGGAAACCTTGCGTTTATTACAGCGCTTCTTCTCAGCAAGATGTATCCGGACAGCAGAATCTCTGTCATAGGGAAACATGACTACAAGCTAAGTGATTTCATCTTTGCCGATGAATGCCTGCTTGTTGATAATATTCCTGAGGGATTCAAGCTGGACCATGCTTTTGAATGCGTAGGGAAAATGGGATCCGCCGCAGCGATCAATCAGATCATAGACCTCATTTCACCGGAGGGCTGTATTGCAGCGATGGGCGTTTCAGAGGATAATGTTCCGATAAACACAAGAATGATACTCGAAAAAGGACTGACCCTGTTCGGAAGCAGCAGGAGCGGTGTCGAGGACTTCAGGGAACTCCTTGAACTGTATAAAGAAAGACCGGAGATAATGGAATATCTTTCCCGTATTGTAGGTGCAGTAATTGAGGTCCACAGCATCAACGACATGACTGCAGCTTTTGAAGAAGATATCCGTAAACCGGGCGGAAAGACGGTAATGGTGTGGAAAAAGTAGAACTTGAAAGGACAAGGATCTAAAATGTTTCACAGAGAAGGCAGGAAATTCAGAATAATAGTCAGAGCAATAATGCTCTCTCTTATCATTTCATTGTCGCTGACAGGCGAGGTCTTTGCGGCAGGGGGCAAAAAACCAGTATTCCCTGTTGTAAAACCCCGTGTTGTAACGCGTGCGGAAGTTAATAAATATGCATACTATAAGGGAACCAATGCAAGCAGGATCCCGGTTATCACGTATCATAAGATAGTATCTGACAAGGCCAAGAAAACAAAGAAATATAAGAATGACAAATGGACTGTATCACAGAGCAACTTCAACAAACAGATGGCATGGCTCCACAAAAAACACTACAGAACCATCAACTGTGATGAGCTGTATCTGTGGCGCCGCGGGAGAATCAAATTGCCTAAGCGGAGCGTGCTCATTACTATCGATGACGGAAATGCGGAAGCAATTGAAAGAGCCTTTCCGGTAATTAAAAAATACAAGATGAAAGCGACTGCGTTTATCGTAGGCAGAAGCCCGCACAAGGGGCTCAATTGCGGCAACATTTCCATGAAGAGGATGAAGGAGATCAAGAAGAAATATCCTAAATTCGAATTCCAGAGCCATACATACAACCTTCATATAAGAAAAGCCGTAAAATTCACGTATACAACCTTTATGAACGATGCCTACAAGCAGAGGAAGGTTTACGGATTTGAATATCTTGCATATCCATACGGAGACAAGACAAATACGATGATCAAAGCGTATAAGAACAGCGGCATCAGAATGGCGTTTTCATTCGGGGACTATGGATTTGCTACCAGAAAGCAAAATCTGTATAAGATGAAGAGGATCGCTATCCTCGGGAATACGTCAATGAAAACGTTCAAGAAGTGGTGCTATTAGCGGAATGATGCAGACGACAGAACAATCAGCTGTAAAAGAAGCCGGCAGGGACATTAAAATCAGTGTAATAATTCCTGTATTCAATGTTAAAGAGTATCTGAGGGAATGCCTGAAATCTCTTCAGGAGCAGGATGTCAAAGATTTTGAGGCGCTTCTTATGGATGATGGGTCGACAGACGGCAGCTCCGAAATCGCGAAGGAGTTTGCACGCAAAGATCCGAGATTCATCTATTTCCAGAGCAATCATCAGGGCCCTGGCGCGGCAAGAAACATTGCAATAAGTAAAGCAAGAGGAAAATATCTGTGTTTCCTTGATTCTGATGACTTTATTCCGCAGCATGCCTATGCAAAAATGCTTGAGGAAGCAGAAAAGAATGAGGCGGATATCGTAACAGGAAATGTGATGAGACTTCGTGACGGAGTACTGGGAACAGCAAGGCTGTTCGAGATCGTGTTCTCTCATTACCGGCACGAGACAGACATCCATAAAAGTCCGATCCTTATACATGATTCCATCTCCTGCGATAAGATGATCCGCAGATCATTCTGGCAGGAAAACAATATTGTGTATCCTGAAGGAATCACATTCGAAGATATTCCGATAACCTTTAAGGCATACTACTGCGCCCGCAAGGTGATAATGCTTGACGAGATCGTATATTACTGGAGGGTCAGGGACGGAGCAACACAATCGATCACGCAGCAGAAAACTCTTTCAATTGTGAGAGACAGGCTCAATGCCCTCGGTATTGTCAACAGATACTGTGCGGAAAACGCGGTAGAAGACAGCCTCGTAAGTGAGTGGAAATACAAGAATCTGACAATAGACCTCAACGTTCTGATCAATAAAGCGGTTGACTTTAATGATGAACAGCTCGAGGAAAGTATATCTGCTATCAGACAATATATCGTTGAAAACGGACTTCAGAGTGAGTTTAAACGCCTTCCGGTGCTTTATAAAGAGAAATACAAAGCGATCCTGGCAGGGGATCTGGACAGGCTCAGGGAGCTCAGGAAATTCCAGCTTGATCCGGCAAGCTCTGTAAGAACGATCCGGGCAGCGGGTAAGGTCATGGGTTTGTTTCCGCGGAAAGTCCTGTGGCACCGGCTTGCTGACATGACAGCTGATCTGGATGCAGAATTGCTGAGACAGAAAGCCACCAAGGTAGCAGCTGCCGATGGAAAACTGACCATCAAAGGCTGTGCATACATGCGCTATCTTCCTGTAAGAAAACCGGAAGATGCGGCTGTTACTGCATGGCTTGCCGACAGAGAGAGGAACAAAGTTCACCCTGTTACGCTAAAGAAACATACCACATCGATTCCGTTCAGTCTGGAAAAGAAAAAGAATTCCAACAGAGTTGCATACAGAGGAACGGGATATACTGTAGAACTCGGACAGAATGATTTTCATGATCTGAAGCCGGGACAGTATAAGATCCTCATAGAATGGAATGCATGCGGCCAGTACAGAGAGACGACGATATCGCAGCTGGACAGGGAAGATCTCTGCAAGGCAGCAAGCATATGGAACAACGAAAATGAAGGTGTTGTATTGTCTTTTACCGAAAAGAGGGAACCGGTTTTTACCGTAAATGACACCGTAAATCAGAGGTAGATCTAATAATGTTTGAAACAGCAAAAGCTATTTATTATGAACATGTATCTTTCAAGGATCAGATAGTCAGACTTGCCAAATCTGATCTGATCAAGACATATCGGGGTGCAGCACTCGGCTGGGCATGGGCTCTGGTTAAGCCGCTGATCACGCTTCTGGTTTTCTGGTTCGCTTTTTCTGTCGGATTACGGCACGGCAAGCCTGTGGAGGGATATCCGTTCTTCCTGTGGCTGGTTGCAGGATTTCTGCCCTGGTTCTATATGCAGGAGCTGATAACAGGCGGTGCAGGATGCATAAGAAAATACAAAGCGCTTGTAACCAAGATGAAGTTCCCGGTTTCGATAATACCGACATACTATAATCTGTCGCATTTATATGTCCATCTGGCACTGCTGGCTATTACGATCGTGCTGTTCATGTGCTTTGGACATATGCCGGACCGGTATATGCTTCAGATCCCGCTCTATATGCTCATGATGTTTGTATTCTTTACTGTATGGAGCCTGTTTGCAGGAATGCTGTCAGCTATAAGCAAAGACTTCCAGAATCTGGTAAATGCTATGTCAACTGCGATTTTCTGGATGTCAGGCATCATATATAATGTAGACGATATTGGGAACAGGTGGATAAGGCTTCTCCTCAAATTCAATCCTGTTACAGTAATATCTACGGGATACCGCCGGGCGTTTATCTACAAGAAATGGTTCTGGCAGGACAAGGTCTCACTTGTGTGCTTTGGCATTACACTTACTATTACCCTGTTCGGAGCACTGTGGGCATATAAGAAGCTGCGCAAAGAGATACCTGATGTTCTGGGCTAACAGGTGGTCCTGGTTATTATATCTGAGTGGAGTAGCAGTCAATGGAATTAAATGACAGAGAAGTTGTAGTAAAATTCAGCAATGTAACCAAGCTGTATAAGCTGTATAAAAGTGACCGGGCAAGGTTCAAAGGGCTGTTCAATAAGAATATCCCGTATAAAGAGAACCGTGCGGTCAACAATCTTTCGTTTGAGGTACATAAGGGCGACAGTGTAGCGCTTCTTGGCCGTAACGGAGCCGGAAAATCCACGATCCTGAAGATGGTTACCGGTGTTACCTTTCCGACAGAGGGAGAAGTATACGTAAAAGGCAAGGTCTGCGCATTGCTTGAGCTGGGTGCCGGGTTCGATCTGGAATCAACAGGAAGGGAAAATATCCGCTTTAAGTGCAGCCTTATGGGTATGACAGATGGAGAAATAGACGCAGTCGAGGAAGACATTATCAGCTTTGCTGATGTAGGGATGTATATAGATCAGCCCCTCAGGTCATATTCAAGCGGTATGAAAGCAAGGCTGGGCTTTGCGATCAATGTCAATGCAAAGCCGGATATTCTTATAGTAGACGAAGCGCTGAGTGTAGGAGACAAAAATTTCCAGAAGAAGTGCAGAAAGAAAATAGCTGAAATAATGGCGGATGAAAATGTAACACTTCTCTTCGTAACGCATTCTCTGGTGACAGCAAAAGATTTCTGCAACAGAGGTCTTGTATTAGAGAAGGGAAGAAAGCTTTTCGAAGGCGGCATTGATGAAGCGATAGAATTCTACGACAGCAAACACTAATAAATTTTAAACGGAGGCAGTCAAATTGCAGGAAAAAACAGTACAGGCCATCTATCAGGCAACACAGTATATCAATGACGAGATGAGCAAGGTCATCATCGGAAAGAAGGACGTGGTACGCAAGGTGCTCATGAGCGTACTTGCCAACGGACACATCCTCATCGATGACGTACCGGGTGTAGGAAAGACATCCATTGCAGTTGCGCTGGGCAAGGTCCTCGGCATGAACTACAACAGGATCCAGTTCACTCCTGATGTATTGCCGTCAGATATCGTAGGTTTCTCCATTTTCAACAGGGACAAGGAGAACCTTGTGTATGTGCCGGGAATCATCAACAACACCAATCTCCTCCTGGCAGATGAGATCAACCGTACGTCCAGCAGGACGCAGGCAGCTCTGCTGGAGGCGATGGAAGAGAAGCAGGTAACAGTGGACGGCAACTCCTACAAGCTGCCGGATCCTTTCATTGTCATCGCTACACAGAACCAGGTCGGAGCTGCAGGTACACAGGTACTTCCGCATGCTCAGATGGACAGATTCCTTGTCAGGATCGGCGTTGGTTATCCGGACAGAGAAAGCGAGATGGGAATCATCAAGGGCAGACAGATAGCTGATCCGTATGAATCGCTGAAGCAGGTAGTCAATGCAGAGGCAGTGCATACCATGCAGAATGCTGTTCTGCAGGTAACGATCAAGGATGAACTGGTCGGCTATATAGCAGACCTTGTTGAGGCTACACGTGCCAACAGCATGATCGAACTCGGTGTCAGCCCGAGAGGAGCTATCGCAGTCAGCCATATGGCCAAGGCCTGTGCTATCATGAATGGCAGAGATTATGTAACAGAGGAAGATATCAGAGAAGTATATACAGACGTATGCGCGCACAGACTCATACTGACACAGAAGGCCAGAGCGGCTAATCTGACTGCCTATGACGTACTGTACCAGATTATGGGCGGCATTAAAGCGCCGTATAGCATATAGGAGCTGAATGACTGAGAGATGCTCAAGAGAAGAATAGCTTGCATCCTGCTGATACTGTCAGCTCTCATAATGTATTTCTTCGATAATGAGACAGTGACACTGGCGATGCTGGTGGCACTTATTGTCATGCCTGCGGTATCTATAGGCATGCTTGCGCTTTCCGGACGTGGGCTCAGGATATCACTGGAGAAAGTCCCTCAGGCAACGGAGACACCTCAGGTGCGGGTCACTATAGAGAATCCGGATTTAGTACCGCTGTCGACCATTGAGGCGGAGCTCAGCTGTGAGAATCTCCGTACGGGAGAGGTGGACAGCTATGTTATCAAGGATACACCGCGCCCTAAGGGAAGTAAGAATGTAGACTTTGAGGTAATGCCGCGTACAGCAGGAAGATACAGAATAAATGTAACAAATGCAGAAATCACGGACCCGCTTATGCTTCACCGGCGAAATGTCAAATGTGAAGACAGCGAATATCTGACTGTGATGCCCGAGATATTCGGGATGCAGATGTCCTTCGCAAGTGACGCCGCCATGCTGGAGGCAGACAGGTCGACGGACAGCAGGAGGGGAAATGACCCGGGTGAAGTCCGTGCTATCAGAGAATATGTAGCGGGTGACCCTGTCAGAAACATCCACTGGAAGCTTTCTGAGAAAACAGACAAAATGCTTGTCAAGGAGCTCGGCAATCCTTTGACCGATCAGTTCCTTGTAATACTTGATACCTGCCATGAGATATGCAGAGATCCGGCAGCGCTGGATGCAGCTGCATCAGTATTTGCATCCCTGGCAGACACTCTGCTGAAAATTGCGTCAGGACTGTCCATCGGATGGACCGATCCGGAAACAGGAAGAGCGGTCATCAGAAAGATAACAGATGCTCATGACCTCGAAGCCGCTGCTGACGAGTATCTCGCTATGCCTGCAGCAATGCACAGCGCATTCAGCAGGATCGAAAGGGATATAGCTGAAAGCAGATACGCGCATATAGTGTTCATCGGGTCAAGGATCCCGGATGGAATAGAGGCGATCGCCAATGGATGTCAGGTAACAGTTCTCCTGCATGGAGAAAGCGGATCAGTAACAGAAAACAATGTTACTACGGTCGGCTTCGGAACCGGAACGTATAAAACAGATCTCGCAGGAATAGAGATCTGATGATATAAGATAAGTGAAGATAAAACTACCTAATCTAAAAAAGAATAATAAGGAAGATGAAGCATTTGACGGTGTCGTATTCGATCTTACGGGTGAAACAGCCGGTAAGATGAATGCATCCGGCGCGGAAAAATTGAAGCCTGAATCAGCTGCATTCGGATTGATGGATAGCGGGGAAGACGCATTTGAAGTCAGTGTGCGCAATTCAGACCCGATTCTGAAAAGGCTAGGCGAGGAAAAGGCCGGAATGCTGCTGCTTCAGGACCTTCCGGTCAATTTAGCGACAGCAGCAGCCATCATGACAGCATTTAGCCTGATTCTCACTTCGGCGTACGTACCCGAACTGATCGGGTTTGTCTTTCCGGCGCTGGTAGTAGTTATGCTGCTGTCCTCCCTTGAGGCGCTGGGAAAGGGCAAAATCCGCCTGTATACAGCAGCAGCCATAGCTGCAGCCCTGATTGTTGTGCTTATTATATTCCGCAAGTATATCGGCAACGGATGGGCTCTCATTATGAACCAGTTCTACGATACAGCAGAGATGTCGCAGGCATACCTGTATCACAGATTTCACATAGGAGAAACAGGCGATGCACATCCGTACCGGAGCATGCATTTTGCTCTGCTGTGGGGATCTGCACTGGCCGGGCTTGTTGTCGCGCTGCCGCCATATAAGGTCAGAAGAACGGCGGGAACAGCGATACTCATGTTCCTGATGATAGCGCTGGCTTATTATGGTGTCATTCCGTCCTGGATATGTATCGCCATACTGGCAGCCACTGCTGTGTTCATTATGGCAAAAGGGCACATCCTGTCATCGCTGCCTGTTCTGCTTGTCGTGATGCTTGTCTTCGGAGCGATAATGCTGATTAACCCCGGTGAGAATATTGGCATTTCCAGAGCGGATGAGAATTTCAGAGACAGGTTCGCCCTGATGTCTTCATTCCTTCAGAGAAATGAAGAAGAGGTAGATATAGATACGATTGAGGAAGATATGCAGGATGAACAGCAGACTGAGTCTGATGGAGATGGCTCCGAACTCACGGCTGATCACCGCTGGGTAATAACGCTGTTTGTGATCGCGGCAGTGATAGCTGCGATCGGATTTGTGCTGTGGAGGATCAGACAGAGGATCCTCAGGCGGCAGCTTGCCAACAGAGCAGGAATAGACAGTGAAGACCCGGCAACGGCGATAACTGCAATGTTCCCGTATGCTGTGAGATGGCTCCAGCCGGCAGGAATTGATGCTGCCGGAAAGGCCTTTGACTCACTTATACCTGTAATAAAGGCAGACCTGTCTGAGCAGTATGCAGACGATTACACAGACATGTATGAGCTGTGGAAGGAAGCCGCTTACAGTGATCATGCGATGACTGAGGAATCACGTCAGGAGATGAAAGAGTTCCTGAATGACACTATCAGCATGATCAAGGACAAGGGAAATATAAGAACTAATTTTGTTAACGCGATCAGATACGCACTATGACGGAACTGATCAGACAGGAAGCAATGAACAGCAGACACAGGACATTAATTAAAAGAATCATGTTAGTCATAACGATGATGCTCGTTATGCTCGTTTTGTGCGGCTGCAGAACAAGGCTGACCAACAATGATGAGGTCAGCAACGTAATATATGATGAAGAGGGCTACCGCTATGATGAGTATCAGATGCGTCGCGACGAGCTGGGTCT
Organism: Anaerovoracaceae bacterium; assembly: GCA_045540775.1. Classification (GTDB taxonomy): domain Bacteria; phylum Bacillota; class Clostridia; order Peptostreptococcales; family Anaerovoracaceae; genus Crickella. The sequence continues at coordinate 57,904 of JAZQHU010000064.1, forward strand.
CTCAACAGCGAAGAAGCCTATCTTTACAGGCTTTGGTACGCCGGAGGATGACAGCGACTACTACGACTACGGAAGTGACTCGCAGATGCTCGAAGATTATGAGCCGTCAGAAGAGGATGTCTATCCTGAGGATGAAGAGGAATCATCGTCATCATCATCTTCTTCCTCATCAAGAAGACAGTCCGGGTCAAGCAGCAGACGTGTTATAAGACATGGCAGCTCGAGCAGAAGAAGCTCTTCCGGTTCGAAAAAAATAACTATCAATCTGGAGAAGAATGCAGAAGAAGCGATCCTCGATAAGGATACTGTCAGCGTTACTATCGGCGGTAAATATCCTTCTCTGCCAAATCCGGAATGGGAGGGACATACATTCAAAGGCTGGTATACCAAGAGCTCAGGCGGAACAAGGATAAATACAGGAGATACTGTACGTTCCTTAAAGGAGAATATCCTGTATGCACATTGGGGAAAGTCAGGTGAAAAAGTCAATGACTATACTATTGCATTTGACCTGAAACGTCCAGAAGGAGCGACTGAGGATCCTGTACCATCTGAAGTAAAGAGTACTAAAACAGAGAATGGCAATTATCCGCAATTGCAGAAGGATTTATTCTGTAAAGGATTCGTATTCCGTGGCTGGTTTACAAAAGATGGCAAGGAAGCCAAGGCCGGGGAAAAGGCGGATAGTACAGCAGACACAATAACACTCTATGCCCGCTGGGATCCTGCAGCAGAGTACTGGGCAGATGTTCTTGACGATCTGGTGCGTGAAGACGAAATAGCATTCACCTACTGGAGCAACGGTGAGAACACGGAGTTTCTTAATACAATAGGCAGGGAAGACAAAGACAACTATGACTATCTGGTCATTTTTGGAGATAAAGCTGAAAAAGGTTCAAAACCGACTATCCTTATACCGGCATCAGCAGTAGATGGATCCCCGGAGAAGGAACTGCTATACAAATATAAATTGTTCAACGTGCTTCGTGGTCAGGATAAGGATCAGGATAAGAAAGCAGTTGATCTGACACCAATCGCAAAAGATCTGGGGATCAGCCTGGATGATATAGACATAGATAAGGTGGAGATTATTGATGCAGCCGATGACTCCGGCGATGATCCCGGCGATGATCCTGGCGATAATTCCGGAGAGAGCAGCGGAGAAGGAACCGGAGGAAATGAAGAAGGCAATGAAGGTTCCGAAACCGGCGGAGAAGGAGAAAGCGGAGAATAAACGCAGGACGATATAGAATGGAAGAGAAGAGAAGAACCGGTAAAGTCACAATAATAAGCCGCGAGAGCGACGAGAAGACGCTGGATATCGCAATGCTTGAAGAAGAGCTTAAGAGCCGCGGGATAGAGACCGAGACGATGACTAAGCTCTTTACCAAAGACAAGAGCGCAGGCGATCTTGCGGGATATCTTGGTACGGTCGCAAAGCAGGAGGCAGCTATACTCAAGTCGGATGTTGTGGTGCTCGATACATACAATATCCCGGTCAGCATGCTGCCGCGCATCGGCAGGACCAAAGTCATTCAGATGTGGCACGCTCTCAGTGCAGTAAAGAAGTTCGGATGGCAGACTGTCGGAAGTGAAGACGGCACCTCAGAGAGGACAGCAACACTGATGCGCATGCATAAGGGGTATGACTATGTGATCGCACCGAGTGATGCAACAGCGGATATTTTTGCAGAAGCGTTCAGAACAGACAGGAGCAAAATAGTCAAGCTCGGACTTCCGAGGATCGATTACATCAACAGTGCCGTCAGTGGTGATGCAAGGTTCAAGACTTTCGGAGCCATATACGCACTTTATCCTGAACTGGCCAAGAGCAATGACAAGAAGATCGTTCTCTATGTTCCTACATTCCGCAGGGACGGTCTCCCGGATATCAAGGGACTTGCCGAAGCACTTGATCCGGAGAAGTATGCGCTGATTGTCAGCCTGCACCCTCTGTACAGGCCTGATGAGGAACTGCCGCAGGCAGACCACATCATTTACGAAGAGAATATCTCCTCGTTCAATCTCCTGGGAGTAGCAGACATCATCATAAGTGATTACTCATCCATGGTAGTTGAGGCTACGCTGGCAGACAAGCCGCTGTATCTGTATACCTACGATATCGATCAGTACAGTGAGACGACGGGACTGAATATGGACTTTGAGACCGAAGCTATCGGAAAGTATGTATTCCGCGATGCAGCCAGTCTCGCAAAAGCGCTTTCCGAGCCGTATGACATAGAAGCTCTGAGAGCATTCAGGAACAAGTACATTGAAGTAGATACGGAGAACTGCACGGGACAGCTTGCAGACTTTATAGAGTCACTCCTTCCGGAGAAGACTGTAAGCAGCGTGCAGGATGATCCAGAGCCGGCGCAGGAAGAAATAGCAGAAGAGAACAGCGAGCCGGCCATTCCCAGAGGACTGAAGGAAGACTGAAAAGACTGCAATGAGCGTAACGAAAAGATTTAAAAAAGTAATATTTGATATCGCCAAGAAGAACAAAGCATTCCGCCTTGTGTTCAGAGGCAGCAGGGATACTGCATACAGAGCCAAAATGACCCTTGACGATCCGTTCGGAAAGATCGATGACAAGCTCATATATTTCCGTACGTTCTCGGGGCGCGGATACAGCGACTCGCCGAAGGCCATGTATGAATACATGCTGACAGCACCTGAGTATAAGGACTTCAGATTCATATGGTGCTTTAAGGAGCCGGAAAAATTTGCATTCCTGAAAAACGACAGAACTGAACTTGTCAAATTCAGGACGAAGGCAGACAACAAGGCTCTCAGAAAAGCGAAGTACTGGATCACCAACTACAGGATGCTCAACTACCAGTATCCGAGGAAGGGACAGATTTACGTTCAGTGCTGGCACGGAACACCGCTCAAGAGACTCGGCTACGACCTTGAGTCCAGTGACAATGTTATGAACTCAATGTCGGAGATCAGAGAGAAGTACAGATCGGATGCCAGGAAGTTCACCTACATCCTGTCACCGTCGCCTTTCTGCACGGAGAAATTCGCTTCAGCGTGGAATCTTGTGAAAACTCACCAGACTCACAAGATAATCGAAGAAGGATACCCGCGTAATGACAGGCTGATCAATACAACTCCTGAGGAGAGAGAAGAACTCAGAAAGAAGCTCGGAGTAGAAGGTAAGAAAGTCATCCTGTATGCACCGACATGGAGAGACAATCAGCATACCAGCGGTGAGGGCTATACCTATAAGACTGAAGTGGATTTCGATAAGCTGAGAGAAGGCCTCGGCGATGATTACATCATCCTGTTCAGAGCGCATTATCTCGTAGCCAACAGCTTCGATTTCGCTAAGTACAAGGGCTTCGTTGAAGACGTATCCTCGTACAGCGACATCAACGAGCTGTATATAGCGGCAGATATCCTTGTCACTGATTATTCCAGCGTATTCTTCGACTATGCAAATCTGAAGAAGCCTGTGATCTTCTACATGTATGACCTGGAGCAGTATGCCAACGAGCTGAGAGGATTCTACTTCTCGCTGGATGAGCTTCCGGGACCTATCGTCAGAGACGAGGACAATCTTGTGAAGGAAATCAGGGACTGCGATAACTGGCAGCCGGATGAAAAGTACGAAGCATTCTGTGCTAAATATAACCCGAAAGATGACGGCCATGCATCAGAGAGAGTGCTGGCCAGGATCATAGAAAAGTAAGACAAACAGAAAAGGGGGCAGTAATGGGCAAGAAGAAACTGGCTATCATAGGAGCCGCATTATTCCAGCACCCGCTTATTCTCAAGGCCAAAGATATGGGGATCGAGACACATGTCTTTGCATGGGCAGCAGGAGATCCCGGGGAGAAAATGGCGGATGTGTTCTATCCTATAAGCATCAGGGAGAAAGAGGAGATCCTTGAAGAATGCAGGAAAATCGGGATCGATGGCATCATAAGCATCGCATCCGATCTTGCCATGGAAACTGTCAATTATGTAGCTGAGAAGATGGGGCTCCCGGGCAATACGATCGAAGCAACAAACATCAGCACCAACAAGCATCTGATGCGCAAGGCCTTTGAGGCGAACGGAGATCCGAGCCCGAGAAGTATCCTTGTGGATTCTGCAACGGACATAGACTCGATCGATCTTGAGTTCCCGATGATAGTAAAGCCTACGGACAGAAGCGGCAGCAGAGGCGTTCACAAGGTGCAGGACAGATCGCAGCTCAGAAATGCAATTTTCCGCGCGAGGGAATACAGCTTTGAGAACAAGGCTGTTGTGGAAGAGTTCGTTGAGGGCGATGAATACAGCATCGAATATATGTCCTATGAAGGGGAGCACTGGTTCCTTGCTGCAACACAGAAGATCACAACAGGCGCACCATTTTTCATTGAGACAGGACACAGACAGCCTGCACCGCTTTCGGATGAGATGCTGGATAAGATAAAGAGCGTATCAGAGCATGCTCTTGATACACTTCAGCTGCGCAACGGAGCTGCACATATCGAGCTCAAGGTCGAAGGCGACAGGATCAGGATCATCGAGATCGGCGGAAGAATGGGAGGAGACTTCATTGGAAGCGATCTTGTTCCGCTTTCAACAGGCTATGATTTCGTCAAGGCGGTCATTCAGGCGGCGCTCGGCATAAAACCGGAAGAACCGCATATAGAAAAATACGAATATGCCGGAGTCAACTTCATAATGACAGCCGACGATGTTGTCACTTATGAACAGTTCAAGAGAGAGCACCCGGGAACCATACTGAGGGAGCATATTGACAGCGATTTTTCAGATGCTGTTACAGACAGCTCGAACAGACACGGGTATTATATATTCAAATTTCCAGAGAGGTAGAAGCATGCTTATTTCTTTCGTGATTCCCTGCTACAGATCAGAGAAATCACTTCCTAAAGTCGTCGAGACCATAGAGAATACCGTAAAGAACAAGCCCGGATTCAGTTCAGAAATAATTCTGGTCAATGACTGTTCACCTGATAACACCTGGGGAACGATCCGTGCGCTTACAGAGAAATACGACAATGTTGTCGGGATCGACCTTGCCAAGAACAGCGGTCAGCAGTGCGCGATTCTGGCAGGTCTCAGATACAGCAGGGGAGAGCTGGTAGCCGTCAGTGATGATGACGGACAGACTCCTATCGAAACAGTATTTGAGTTCTATGACAAGATGCAGGAAGGCAACTATGATGTCGTCTGTGCAAGATACGTCTCGAGAGGAAAGAGAAGTCTCTTCAGAAGACTCGGATCCAAGGCAAATGATACACTGGTAAAGATATGCCTCGAAAAACCGGATAATATCAATACCTCGGTATACTTCCTTGCAAAGAGATTTGTTGTCGATGAGATGATCAGATATAACAATGCCTATCCGCACATGGAAGGACTGCTTCTGAGAAGTACACACAACATCGGCAATGTTGACCTGGTACAGAGAGAAAGAGAGGAAGGGTCATCCGGATACAACTTCAAAAAGCTGTTCGGCCTGTGGGTCGACGGGATGACGACCTTCTCGATCAAACCGCTCAGACTGGCTACTTTGCTGGGCAGCCTTCTCGCTTTGCTTGGATTTGTGATAGTTATAGTCCTGATAATCGAGAAGATAGTCAGAAATGATATTGCTCTCGGATGGACCTCCCTTATAGCTACGAATATCCTGATCGGCGGACTGATCCTGCTGGTTCTGGGAATGATAGGAGAGTATATCGGAAGAATATATCTCAGCCTCAATCAGGAGCCGCAGTATATTATACGTACTGTCATTGATAAGACCGAAGGACCTGATAAATGAAAAAACTGATGATCCTGGGGGCAGGCGAGTTCCAGCTCCCTTTAATTAAAAAAGCGAAAGAACGCGGTCTGTATACCATTACAGTCTCTCCAGACGGGGATTATCCCGGACTGGCTGTTGCTGACAAGGTATACTATCATGACGCGACAGACACGGACTTTATCATAGAGACAGCAGGTAAAGAGCAGGTCAGCGGAATCGCGTCTGATCAGGGCGAGATATTCGTCCGGACGATAGCCGGTGCATGTGAGGCGCTGGGCCTTCCGGGCAATCCATACAGTGCAGCGGAAATATATACGGACAAAGGTCTGATGCGCCGCAGAGGCAGAGAGCTTGGACTTCCGACGATAGAAAGCTATGAAGCTGCGTCATACAGCGAAGCGGAGCAGGCTTTCAGGGAAATCGGAGCAACATCCATAATAAAGCCACTCGACGGGTTCAGCAGCAGAGGTGTTTATAAGATCGAAAACCCTGACGACCTGAAGGAACATTATCCGAGAGCTGTGCAGGAATCCCGCAGAGGGAAAGTCATCCTTGAGAGGTTCGTGAACGGCAGAGTGCTTGAAGTGGACTCAATAATTCTCAATGGAGAAGTGAGACCTCTGATGACAGGAGAGATATGGGACTTCAGCGTACCTGATGTTTTCTCTTCCAGACTGAGGCTGTATCCGATAACAGAAGAAAGAGACAGCCTGGATAAGCTGCTTGACTATAACCGCAGGATAAATGAAGGATTCGGAGCCAGGCAGGGCATCACTCACAATGAATATATGCTTGACCGTGACTCAGGGGAGATATATCTTATAGAGGCGGCTCTCCGCAGCGGTGGTGCAATGGTAGGTTCGTACATAACACAGCTCCAGACAGAGCTTGATACTACCGATTTCATTATAGACACCGCACTGGGGACCGCAGACAGTTTCCCTGAGTTCGATACGGAGAGATGTCACTGCGGAACAGTCGCATTTTATATACCGATAGGGACCATAGAATCGATCAGCGGTCTGGATGAAGTCGATTCTCTTGAATATGTTCACAAAACGACCTTCAATAAGCTCAGTGAAGGATTCGTCTCCGACAGGATCGAGGACAAGGATCAGAGACAGCTGATGGTCGTCAGCGCTGACTCAAGAGAAGAACTCATGAAGAGAATCGCTCACATACGCGATATGATCGATATCAGGGTCAGGACTCCGGAAGGGGTACGCGGCCCGATATGGGAATAAAAGTGTGTGAAATCATATAAATAAAGGATAGCGGATGCTGTTTTCCAGTAATGTTTTCATTTTCATATTTCTGCCGGGCGTTCTGTTTGTCTACTATGCTCTTCTGAGAAAGCATAGAAAGCTGCAGAACACATTTTTGTGTCTGGCAAGTCTGTTCTTCTACGCGTGGGGCGAACCTAAATTCGTTCTCGTAATGATGCTGTCCATATGTGTCAACTGGTTCTTCGGTCTGATGACCGGCCTGTCCAGGGAACGCGGGAGAAAGAATACGGCCAAAGCCTTCGTGGCTTTTGACGTACTGTTCAACCTGACCGTTATCTTCATTTTCAAATATCTGATGTTCGCGGTGACCAATCTGAACAGATTCGCGGGCACTTCACTGAAGGTCCCTGAGATCGCCCTGCCTATAGGCATTTCTTTCTTTACTTTCCAGGCGATGTCATATGTCATCGATGTATACAGAGGAAGGGGCGCATATCAGAAGAATATACTCAACGTCGGGCTGTATATATCCCTGTTCCCGCAGCTGATCGCAGGTCCTATCGTCAGATATGAGACTGTAGCGGATGAGATCATGAACAGGAAGGAGAATCTGGACGACTTCACCGCGGGATGCAAGAGATTCATCATCGGTCTGGCCAAGAAAGTCATTATTGCCAACAACGTCGCAATGGTCGCTGATCACGCATTCGCGATGCTGAAGGGAGCTAATTTCTACGGGGAAAGCGGCCTGTCATTCAGCATGGCGTGGCTCGGCATCATAGCATATACTCTGCAGATATTCTTCGACTTCAGCGGGTATTCAGACATGGCTATAGGACTCGGCCGCATGTTCGGGTTCCACTTCCTCGAGAACTTCAACTATCCGTACATTTCACTGTCGGTAACTGAATTCTGGAGACGCTGGCATATATCGCTGGGCACATGGTTCAGGGATTACCTGTATATCCCGCTTGGCGGCAATAGAACTAAGACTAAGGCCAGACACCTTTTAAATATCTTCATGGTATGGTTCTGCACGGGCGTATGGCACGGAGCGAACTGGACCTTCATAGCGTGGGGGCTCCTGTACTTCTTCCTGCTGGTATTCGAGAAATACAGCGGGTTCGATGTCAGGGATGAACACGGCAGACATCACGTCATCAAGCATATATATCTGCTGCTTGTAGTGATGTGCGGCTGGGTCATATTCAGAGCAGACAATCTGGGAGAAGCGCTGGCATATCTGAGATGCATGTTCGTGCCTTCGGGACAGCTCGTAGACGGCTCGGCAATGTACTATGGACGTGAGTTCTGGATGTTCATGGCACTGGGAGCCTTGTTCTCGATGCCGGTCATTCCGAAGATCAGCAGCAGACTCAAGGGCAGCCGCAATGTGATACTTGCTGCTGCAGAGATATTCATCGTGCTGGCATTGTTCCTTGTATCGGTTTCTTATCTGGTCAAGAGCAGCTACAATCCGTTCATTTACTTCAACTTCTAGAAAGCAGGTTGTTCGCATTCGTATGAAAAACCGTATAATCGCATTCATTTTCACAGGACTGATCTTCATAACAGGGGGCGCCACCGCGCTCAAGTCTTATGATGCTGTGATCGATATAGTGCGTAATGGCGAGCTCAGCTCAAAGACTCCTAAGAAGATAGAGGGCGTGCTGCAGGAGGAAATGTACAAGAAGTACTGGTGGATCGACATCCACGGCCTGACGCAGCGCATACTCGACCGCAGCGTGGTCGATGAAGACGGCTCCGATGTATTCAGACTGACAGACGGATCGCTCACGGGCGGATGCAGCTATAAGAGCGATGAGAAGATAGAGAAGTATATCAAAAACGTTAAAAAAGTTAGGGACAGGATATCCCCGGACACAGGGCTTGTGTATGTCCAGCTGCCTTTCAAGGTGGACAGCAATGATCAGATGCCGCCGGGCATCAAATCATACGCCAATGAGAACTGTGACAGGCTGCTTGCCGGGCTGGAAGAAGAAGGGGTAGAGACCCTGGACATCAGAAAGTGCATCCATGATGCTGATCTGGACTGGCCGTCCCTCTTCTACACTACTGACCACCACTGGAGGCCGCAGACGGCATGCATGGCCGCAGACTGGATAGCTCAGTATCTGGCGGAAGAGCACGATTACGAGTACGACAGCAGTCTGTATGATCCTGATAACATGAAGACAGAAGTCTATGAGGACCTGTTCCTCGGATCTCTCGGCAGAAGGACCGGAAGCCTGTACGCAGGCATAGATGATTTTGAGCTCGTTACACCGGCCTATGAGACGTCGTTTGACTTCACATCTTATCCCGGTGATACTGTCATCCACAGAGAAGGGGACTTCCGCGAAGCCCTGATAGATGACGGCAATCTAAAAAAGGACTATTACAATATAAACAATTACGCTGCGTATACCGGTGACAGCACGAAGTCGACCACCACGATCAACCACGATCCGATCAACCACAAGAAGATCCTTCTGGTGAGAGACTCGTATTCCTGTGCAATGCAGCCTTTCCTGTCTCTTTCACAGGAGCAGGTAACGACACTGGACCTCAGATATTTTACCGATGAGACAGTGATCGATCACATCAACAATAACGACTACGACATGGTGATAATCGCATATACACCGAGTGCATTCGACAGCACAAGATTCAGTTTTCACAAGATACCGGATTAAGGGAGAAAAAGAATGGCTTCAATGATCAAAAAAGAATTCAAGAACGTGATGACCCTGTATTATCTGATGAAGCTCGACAAGAAGGTTCCTCAGGATCACAGCAGGATCAAGCGCCGCCAGGACAGACTGGTGTACAAAACTATGAAGAGGGCATATAACCATGTCCCTTATTACAGAGAGATTTTTGAGAAGAACGGTCTGAAGCCGGAGGACTTTAAGTGCACTGAAGACCTTGTCAAGTTCCCGGTCATGACAAGAAAGGATCTCCGCGAGTGGATGCAGAGCGAATTCGCTGCTCATCCTGATAAAGTAGATGACTGGGAGATCTTCAGCACCAGCGGATCTTCCGGAGTCCCTCTTAAATTCGCGCTGACGCACCGTGAAGCAGCATGCATGAACGCTAACTGGATCAGAGTGCTGATGTTCGCGGGCTATAAGCCTTTCACAGGAAAGATGCTGTCCTTCCTGACGACACACTCCAAGGTCGACCCTAAGAAGGGAGACTCATGGGTACAGAAGCTCGGCATCATGAGAAGGAAGATCGTTCCTGAGCATCTTTATGTCGGAGAAGGAATGAAGGATCTGATCGAGCTTGTCAATGATTACAAGCCTGACTGCCTTTGCTTCCGCAAGAACGTGCTTGTAAGGATGGCGCTCTACGCAAAGAGCCACAACATGAAGATCCATCAGCCGAAGGTCTACACGCCTGTCAGTGAGATGGTCGATGAGATGACAAGAAAGCTCCTTCTGGAGACATACGGTCCGGGCCTTATGGATGCTTACGGCTGCAATGAGACAGGAAGCTGTGCCGTAAGACTTCCGGGCAAGGATCTGTACTACATATATGCAGATACACATGTCCTCAACCTGATAGATGATGAGGGCAACCTTGCTGATGAGGGAAGAGTCATCGGTACAACGCTGTACAAGAGAGACTTCCCAATCATCAATTATGAGATCGGAGATACTGCAACTTCTGAGACTATCGAAGGAGTAAGATACATAAAGACGATCAAGGGCCGTACGAACGATATGGTAAAACATGCAGACGGTACAGAGACATCTGCTACAGAGCTCATGAAGATACCTAACGGCATCGTCGGCATCGCTCAGTTCAGATATGTCCAGACTGCTCTTGACGAGATACACATATTGCTTGTCAAGGATCCGGGAAGTAACGAAAACAGCAGGGAAGATATAGAGAAGTTCTACGAGAAGAAGGTGGAAGAGCTCTACGGCAGACCTGAGTACAGGCTTGTGTTCGAGTGGATGGATGAGATCCCGCCTGATGAGAACGGAAAGATGAGATGCTTTATCTGTAATGTCGGCAAGTAATAATATGCGGAACGCGATCGTAAGATTCCTCGAGAAAACGGATAATATAAACCGCAGCAACTATGTGTGGAATGCGGTGAATGCGATGGTGCTCGCTCTGCAGAGCCCTGTTGTGCTCGCTGTTGCGACAAGAACGAACGGTGAGACAGCAGCAGGTATCTTTTCTATTGCTCTCGCTGAGGCCAACCTCATGTATTTCCTGGGGCAGTACGGCCTCAGAAGGTATCAGTCGTCAGATATCAATCAGGAATTCTCCTTCGGAGAGTATCATGCGATGAGGATAATAACCTGCATCGTGATGTTTGCGGGATGCCTTATATACGCAGTCACAGGCCGTCTCTACAAGGACTACAGCAGTGAAAAGTTCATGATAGTCATGTTCATATGCACTATCAAGGTGATACAGGCATATGCAGACGTAATGCATGGTCATCTGCAGCAGCGCGGCAGACTGGATGTCGCAGGCAAAGCGGCAACCATAAGATACACGGCGGAGCTGATCGTATACGTAGTGGTACTGATCGTCGCACGCAGCCTCCTGCTGGCGGCAGCTATCTGCCTGGTCGTCTCATTCGTAATCCTGATGCTTACATCGGTCAATGCGACGAGGTTCTATACGGACAGCATGAAGCCGGGAATCACGGCAGCCAGGTTCAGGCTGCTGCTGATCGAAGGGTTCCCGCTCTTCCTGAGCCTCTTTCTGAACATGTACATAAGCAATGCGCCTAAGTACGCTATAGACTCATTCCTGACTGATGACATCCAGTCCATCTATAACAAGATATTCATGCCGACATATGTCGTACAGATGGTCACGCAGTTCATTTTCAATCCGGTCCTGGTAATTTATGCGGACCTGTGGCAGTCTCATAATCTGAAGAAATTCAGCCGGTTCATGAAGATGATCCGGAAGATGTGCCTGCTGGTGCTCGGACTGGCCATCCTTGCAGTCGTGATGGCTGCAACGATAGGCATTCCTGTGTTGTCAATACTGTTCGGAACGGATCTGTCAGACTACAGAATGGAGCTGTGCGTGATTATGGTCAGCGGAGGCATGCTGGCCTACAGCATCTATTTCAGCACGCTTCTCGCGGTCATAAGGATGCAGAGACCGCTGACTGTCTGCTATGGTGCAGCGGCTGTTGCAGCCAAACTCATGTCAGGGCCGCTTGTAAGAAGCTATGGAATAATGGGAGCGGCGCTCGTCAATGCCATCCTCATGACATTCCTTGCAGTATCGCTGCTGCTGATCACGGCGCACGCACTCGGAAAAGAAAAAAAGCGCCTGCTTTTGCAGGCGCAGGAGACATCTACTGAACAGTGATGTTGATCTTATCAAGAGCCTTATGGAGCAGTTCCACTGCCTCATCGAGGCTCTTTCCTTTTGTTATTACATGGCCTATACGGTGAGGTCCGACCTTGAACTTGTGTACCGGATCACCAGGCTTATAGTCAAACTGGATATCTACGATGTCCGAATCAGGATCGTTTCCGTTCTCCTGCGAGACGATATGACCGTCTCTGTCAGACATCAGCAGCATGCTTGCGTTAGGGATACCTTCCTGTCCTTCAGCAAGCTGCGGTGTGAAGTCAACCTTTTCACCGATTGCCACTCTTATTATCTTCTCATAATAATCGAAATTGAAGAATATTGATGTAAGCTCGGCCAGACAGGTCGCGCCCGATCTGCCGCCCAGCTCAAGCACGTAGGTCCTGCCGTCTTTCATGATGAAGTCAGCGTTGATGGCACAGTTGTTGAGCTTCATGGCTTTGACAGCCTGCTCAAGCTGATACCTTGCATCAGCAAGGCTTTCAGGGCTGAGGTCATACGGTGCGAAATGACCTATAGGGACACCGGTGTCACCCTTGAAAACATAGTCCCCGTGAGGAAGGATAAATTCAAGCTTGCCGTCCTGCACGAAGGCCTGAGCGCCGAATTCCTCTCCTTCTATGTACTCCTCTACTATGAAGTAGTCTGAGCGGGTATTCTCCATTACCGTGTTGCGTGCGTGTTCGAACTGCTCAGCAGATGTAACCTTGACTATCCCGCGGCTGCCGGATGAATCGACAGACTTGAACATCAGAGGGAACTCAAGATCAGCAATGATATCGCTGTAGTCGTCTCTGCTGAAAGGTATCTTGCGGAACTTGGCGCTTCTCACGCCGTAAGCTTCGTAAGCCTCCTTCATGCGAAGTTTGTCAGTTGCGATCTCTGCGGCTTCGTATGACAGTCCCCTGAGGCCGAGAGCGTCGCAGACTTTGCCGATGGTTATGACGGCAACATCGGTGCCCGCTGTCACGATACCGTCTATCTGTTCTCTTCTCGCAATGTTAAGGATCTTGCCGTAATCCGTTGTGTTCTCGTAATACACTTTATCAGCAATCTCAAATCCCGGATAGTTGCCGGGGATGCTGGATACTATTGTGTATATGCCTAGTTTCTTAGCTGCTTTGATAAGAGGGACCTGATATGTTCCGGCCCCGAGGATCAGAAGCTTTTTCATTATTTATTTTCCTGCCCTTCTATAGGTGATTGGCTGCTGACGGCAGCCTTGTTATCCGGTTCTTTCCTGCCTGCGATACCATCTGTAATGTCGTCCCTGCCCCTGTAAACATGCCGCACGACGAACTGCGGCTGATTGGTCATCCCCTGGAACATCCTTCCGAGATATTCTCCGATGAGACCGAGGAACATCATGATCAGTCCGGAAAGGAAGAAGATGCTGACGATCAGCGAATACCAGCCGACAGCACTGGTTGGAGCAAAGATCTTCTTGAGGACGATAGCGACTGCCCCGAGAATGCTCAGTATGGATATGAAAGCTCCGACACGAGTGGCGATCCTCAGAGGTACGATCGAGTAACCCATGATGTTCGACCACAGAGTGACCAGCTTGTTCAGATTGTATCCGGAGGAGCCGTATGCTCTGTCGAAGTGTTCGACAGGTACACACGCGATATTGCGCGTCGTACGCAGGAACAGTCCCTGCAGATGGGTGTAGTGACTCTTGTACTGAACGACATAGTCTCTGACAAATCTCCGTATGATCCAGAAACTTGATGTCTTGAGTTCCTTAGGCTTGCCGATAAGGATCCTGACAGAAATATAGTTGAGCCAGCTGCCGAAGTTGCGGAACATGCTGTGATGCTTCTGAGGATAGTATCCGTAGACGATATCATAGCCTTCATCGAACTTGTCGAATAAAAGCGGCAGCTGCGACGGATGAGTCTGCATATCATCATCCATGGCTATCAGAATATCGCCTTCCGCGTAATTGAGTCCGGCCATTACAGCATTGTGCTGACCTGAGTTCTGGGCAAGCTCAACGACATTCACAAACGGATACTCGTCAGCAAGAGCTCTGAGCTCACATATGGTGTCCCCGCCGTCCGGCGAACAGTCATCGACAAGGACAAATTCATACGGTGTCCTTCCGATTTCATCCATCTTGGCGGAGGTCATTTCAACCACCTGCCGGATGGTATGGGATGATTTATAGCAAGGGATGATTATGGAATAAAGCATACTCTCTCCTTCTGTCATTTATCTCAAAAATTCTAATATATTTGCACATTATAATCAACCGCGGATTTGACCCCGAGGGGCCTTCCGGGGGCCCATCCGGAGAGGGTGCAAAAAAACGTAAAGCCCGCTTTACACAAGGGTTTCAGCGATTTTTCAGGTTACAGAATCTTAAGATTAATGGCTGTAAAGATTTATTGAATCACCCGCATCCTGAGCCTAGAATATGGACACTCGCAATTAATGTCATTTTAAGACAGGGGTGCAAAAAATGAATACTTTAAGCAAAAGAAAGAATATCACGCTGGCCGTGATACTAGTGTTAACTTTGCTTATTTCTCTGACAGCAGGATCAGTAACTGCCGACGCGCTTAGTGCGCCTTCCGCAAGCGGAAAGGTCAGCGCTGCAAGTGGGGCTGTACTCAGAAAGACAGCAAGTAACAGCGGAAAGAAAATCATTGTAGTAAAGAATAATACGCAGGTGACGATCAGCAGCGAAGTCTTTACGACCAGGAACAGCACTGCGGCCAAGAACAAGTGGTACTATGTCAAAGTCAACGGCAAGGCCGGATATATAAGATCGGACCTCGTCCGCAACATAAGCTACAGTACCGTTCAGGGAAAGACGACCGGAAATGTCAACACCCGTAAGGGCGCCGGATCCAGCATGCCTAAGAAGGGAACTATCAAGAGGGGCAAGGTCGTTAATGTAGTCCTTGCTGCAAAGGCCAAAGGCACAGGAACTACATGGTATAAGATCAAGTCGGGCTCAAGCTACTACTATCTCTCATCAAAGTATGTAAAGCTCACAAGACCGGCTGTTCCTAAGAAGTTCACGGTAAAGAACCTGAGATACCCTACATCGCTGGTTCAGGGCAAAGCCTTCTCTATCCGAGGAAAGATCGCATGTGACATAGATATCGGCAAGGGAGTCGTAAGAGTCTGCAATTCCGCCGGCAAGCAGGTGATCAGAGCTGAAGCTACTGTAAATGCGAAGGAATTCAATATCAACAAGGTCGATAATTATGTGAAGTTCGGCAAGCTCGCGGCAGGAAGCTATAAGTACTATGTCGATGTAGTGGTCAACGGCAAGACTTATACCAAGGTAAACAAGAGCTTCAAGGTCACAAAGCCTGAACCGAAAGAGGAACCGGCGGCAAAGACAACTCCTGCAGCAGACACCTCAGCGGCAGCAAAGCCGGCAGCATCCTCAGCAGATCAGAGTGATGAGCCGGAGAAAGAAGTGGAAACTGCAGATCCTCAGACTGTAACTTCGGGAAATGTAACGTTCAAGACATCAGAGTTCCGTTATCCGGGTACTCTGTATGAGGGCGCAGCGTTCACCATCAAGGGTAAGATAAGCTGCAGCACAAACATGTCAAAGGTTGTAGTCCAGGCACTCAACTCGTCGGGCAAGCAGGTGCTTGTGACAGAGGCGAAGGTAAACGGCAAAACGTTTGATATCCTCACTGTAGACAAGAATGTGAAATTCGGGACCCTTGACACAGGAACATACACATACAAAGTGGATGCGTATGTTAATGGCAAGGCCTACAACCAGCTCAGCAAAAAGTTCACGATCAAGAAGAGTGCCAAGGCTGAACGTATAACCAACAAGGCATTCGATATCGCGTGGCCTGCCGGTACTTCGTCAAGTAAGTACAAATACAACGGAGGAAGTCCTACAGCTGCTTACAGATATGCACTTGAAACAGCATATCCTAACCGCGGCAGTTGGGGAGCGCCGCCTAGAGCAGGTGCCAGCTGCGATGTATTCGCAGGTACAGTGCTGAGATCGTGCGGAGTGGATCCATCCGTACCGAGAGGGCTGGCTGAACAGTTCCCATACTTCGCATCATCCAGTAAGTACAGAAGGATCAGCTATAACGGCGACAGGAGCGTTCTGCGCTCAGGTGACATCGTTCTGTATAAGGTCAAGGGAAGCAATGGAGCGCATGTATTCATCTATCTTAAGAAGAACGGAAAGGAATATATTGCAGAAGCCAATTACAGCTCGACATATGGCGTTATCCAGAGCAGCTCATCGGCTCTTAATGTCCGTCTCAGAACGAGTGACAAGGTCATGAGCGGAGCCTACAAAATGTCGGTATACAGGATCAAGGAATAATATAACGGATTCTCCGGGGATATTGACTCTCCGGAGAATCTTTCTTTTCTGCCTGATTATCTATATAATAATATGGCTATGAAAAAGAACAACTGGCTTAGATCCTTAATCGTTAATACCGTAATACTGGCGGCCGTGCTTGTCTGCACACATATGGTCTATGAGACCAATGACGACTACGCACTGGCATCAAGGATAGCTGACGGATATGCTGCAGTAAATTTCGTCAATTATTACCTGTGCCTGGGGCTTGTATGGCTTCAGAAGATATTCACAGGGCTGAACGTTTATATAATCGCCCAGCTCGCAGCGTCATTCGTGTCATTTGTCTGCATATATAAGCTTATACTGGACGGAAGTGACTCGAAGGTGATAGGAATCGCATCAGCTGCAGTGCTTGCGCTTTTCTCCATAGATCACTACTGCACCGTACAGTTCACTAAGACTGCCGCACTGGTGCTCGCTGCCGGAGCGCTTCTCCTGACAGACGGAGTCATCAGAAAGAGAGGCTTTCCATACTATATAGCCGGGATCGTCCTTCTGTATCTCGGAGCGGCGTTCAGGATCGACGGGCTGATGCCTGCAATAGGATTTGCCGGACTGTTCCTTCTCGGATGGCTGTTTTTCAACAGAAAGATCCTGGTGGAAGAGGGCTACCTGTCCGGAAGGAAAATCATATCCTATATTATTCTGCTGGCTGTCGCCGGAGGATGCTACGTCTTTGACGGAATGTCACAGGCTGCGAACAGAAAGGGCCCTGAGCTGGAAAGCTACAAGGAATACAGCATACTCAGGTCTGCTGTGGTCGATTTTCCTGTATATGAAAACTATGAAAACAATGCGCAGGCATATGAAGACATAGGTATTTCTGAAAACGACCTCAACCTCATAGATCACTGGTATTTTGACTACGATGGTGCGGCAAGCCCGGAGAACCTGGCTAAGATAGTGGAAATCAGCAGCTCTGACCGGCAGGATCCGTATACTGTCAGAGAGGCTGTAAGGGATTTTACCAGAGACACGATCAAGTCTGTAAAGAACCTGGACTTCACCGGGATACATATCATTTTGCTGATCGTAATAGCTGTATGGGCGCTGCTGGCGCTGAGCCCGAAGCACTGGCTGTATATATTTGCCACAGGCGGACTTACAGTATGCATGTATCTCCTGCTGTACTATATGCAGAGGCCTCAGTACAGAGCTCTGTACATAGCGGATATAAGTGCTGCGGTATGGCTGCTGTATTCTGTAAGCCTGTATTACGGGGATAAGAATAATCGTGAAGCAAGAAGTAGACAGATACACAGAAAACCTATGGCTGTGATGGGCGTTTGCACTGCCCTGGCCGCTGCGCTGCTGCTTGTTCCGCTGCTTTCTGACTGCACGGATGTGTACGAAAAGAACGTCAGAAAAATCATGCCGCAGGAGCTCACAGACTACATCACCGAGAACGACAGCAGCTTCTTCGTGTTCGGGACAACGGAGAAGAAGTCAAGTCCGGGTTATCTGACGCCATGGAAAAAACCGGACACTTATGCTGACAGGAACGTAATGGGCACAGGAAGCTGGGGAAGCAAATCTCCGTACGTGCTAGATAAGCTGGCCGCATATGGGATGACCAATCCGATCAGAGACCTTGTAGATAACGACAATGCCTTTTATATCGGTAATAAGAGGATCAAAAAGCTGACCGAGTATTACAATAAATGGTACGGAACCGCTGAAAAAACCATACGAATGGAGAAAGTTGCTACGAAAGGCGGTTTCGATATATGGAAAATAGTTTCGAATCAATAATAAATCGGTGAAACTATTGGCAACAATTGCAATTTGCACTATAATATAACGGAATATACATAGTAATTAAAATGAGGAAAAAGGTGGTCATATATGAAGAAAAGGATATCAATTTTACTGATTTTTGCCATGCTGCTCAGCACAGCAAGCTTTTCGGTATTTGCTGTTGAGGGAGAACCGAATGAGCTGATCATGATGACAATAAGCAATGTTACGGGTACACTGACTAAAGTTGATAATTCGAAAGGTGGTTCTGTAACAGTTGCATGGGACGAAGAAAACATACCTGAAGGAGCAAGTGTTACAGCCCAGGTCTATTTAGAGGGAAGAGAAGACGCATATAAACAAGCGACAGTAAAAGCCGGAACCAAGACGGCTGATTTCTTTGTTGCTCTCGGTTATAATTACAGCTTCAAGGTTTTCTACAAGTTTACAAATGAAGAAGGAACCGAAGAGGAAGTTTTTGATTTCCCTGAGACGCAGTTAAACGTTCCTGCAAAGCCGGCTTCAGTGAAGACCAAGGTAGCTCCGTCACCGGGCGCTGTCAAGGTGACCTGGGGCAAGAGCGCAGATGCAACAGGATACTATGTATATCGCGGCGGTACTAAGGTAGCAACTATTAAAGATAACACAAAGACATCCTATTCCATCACCCACAAGCCGGGTAATTATGTGAATTATGTTTATCGTGTTGTTCCTTACAAGGTGACTAAGTGGGGCACCCTTAATGCTGCATACCGTAAGGATCACGTTGCTACTGCTGCAGCAGTAAGGAAAGTACGTCCTATGTACTACAAGCTCACAATCAAGAGCAAGGTGACACTCAAGTCGCATAAGGGACCGAGCAGATCACTGACCCTGTATGCCGGTAATGTTGTTTATGCTGACAGGTTCACCTCCGGCAGGTATGTGTTCGACAAGAACGGCAGCACCTTCTATATGGCCAGAGAAAGAGCAAAGAGCAGAGTGGCTGATTACACCAAGTCATTCAACTACAGCAAAGCAGACGCAGAATACTTCATCAATACCAAGTATAAAGACGGTAAGGGCAGCCCGACAGGAAAGCTCTTCTGGGTAAGTACATATACTCAGCATGTGTACTACTTCGTAAGGTCCAACAAACGCTGGGTGCTCAAGAACCACTGGGAATGCGCAACGGGTAAGGCTTCAACACCTACACCGACAGGCCTTTACGGAAACAAGGCAGTCTGGCAGCATGTACGCAGTCACCACGGTCTTTCATGGTGGACAAGCTTCTCCTCATGGAATTCATTCCACGGCAAAGCTGGAAGCTGGACACTGGGATCACCTGCTTCAAGCGGATGTGTCAGAAACTCGAACACCAATGCCAAGTTCATTTATCAGCATTCGCCAATTAAGACACAGGTCCTGATCTACTAATACAGATACAGATCCGGGCAAAAGGCCAGATCAGAAAGAATGAAAATAGGAAGGCGGAATTCGATCAGAATTCCGCCTTCCTTTCTTGTCGTTTACTTATTCCAGCCTGTCAGGTTAGAAAGATTATTTCACCGGCATCAGTACTATGAGATCTTCCGGTGTATCATGATCTCTGAACATTATGGTTCCGTCTTTGGCCTTGAAGAGGTCAGCATTTACGAGCTCGCTTGAGATTGTGATGCAGCTCCCGTTATATTTCCATTTGCCGGAAAAATCTTCCCCTGTCAGATTCCCTGACCATGTACCGTCCTTGCTGATCGTAAGGTTGATGTTTCCATACAGATATTCTGCACGGTCGGAAGGGGCTTCCCATTTTCCTATGAAGGTGCTATCATCACTGGCTACCTCCTGCACATCAGCCCCTTCTTCTTCGTTTGCATATGCAGGGTTCTCGAGGTCATTGCTGCCGCTCTCCATTTGCGACTCGAGCTGCTGTGATTCAGGCGTAGGTCCTCCCTGGGAACAGGCAGACAGCGCACAGGCTGAACTAAACAGCATTATCGCGATAGATAATAGTGATATCAGTCTTTTCATGTCAGGTACCTCCGTTCGATAGAATGATACAACGTAAACAGGATCCGCGCAAGATTATGCATCTGAATGAGTGCATGTCCAGCAAAAAACCCATCCAATATGAGATGACAAACCACCGAAACGATGGTATACTTACGTCAAATCGACTTTACTATTATGATCTGGCAGGAGAAGCAAATGGAACCGTATCTCATGTCCGAACAGGAACTGCAGAAGCATAACGACCTGTATGATAAGGCAGATGCTCTTGTAGAAGAGAAACTTAATGCGAATACCGGGAAAAAGAGGAAGGAGATCCGTTTTACTTTCAAAGGGTTTCTTCTTAATCTTGCTGTGATGTGCTGCGTTATGACACTTGTCGTTTACGGTGTGTCCAAGTACTCGACACTGTATCCGTATGCGGTCACGGCCAACAATGAAGTACTGTGCTATGTGGACGGCAAGGCTTCTGCCAATGAGGCCGTTCAGAAGGCAGTCGAAGCACTCAAGGCTGACGGATCTGATGTTATATCGGTCAGCGTGGGTGACAGCTTTAATGTTGAGAAGGCTGAGGATATTAATGTAGATAAAGTCATTTCGGCTGATGAAGCGGCTGATCTGATAGTGCAGAATGCAAGAGAAAATGAGTCGGGAGACGGTATCAGAGTCGTATCCAGTGATGTTGAGACGAGAACATTCATGCCGGACCCGCAGTATGAGAAAGATGAGACGGCGCTTGCCGGAACAACGGTAGTCAAAGAGGAAGGCGCTGAGGGAAAGAAGGAAGTCACCGTGACATATGTAACTGTCAACGGCGATGTCGAGAAGAAAGAAGATATAGAAGTAAAGATGCTCGACGAGGGAAAGAGCGCGGTTATCGTTAAGGGAACCCTCGGGCTGCCTGACGGGGAAGCCTGGGAGACTTATGAAGGTGATCCTGTCTATAATGACGGAGATGATCTCGCGGTAACGGCAACCGGATACGCCGGCAAACTCAATTATGTACTCGGAGGTCATAACATCGCGACCGGAGTAGACTGTGTAGGATTTGTAAGAGAAATGTACAGACTTTACGGCGTCAACCTGTCATCGCACCTACAGAGCGAAGGCATCGGAGTCTCATACAGCAATGCTCAGCCTGGAGATATCCTCTGCTTCTCTCATCACTATGGCATCTATCTCGGAAACGGCAAGATGGTCCATGCGGCCAATCCGAAGGCTGATGTATGCGTCAGCGGAGTAGGCGCAGGCGGAAAACTGATAGGTGTCAGAAGGATCGTCACCAGATAACGAGCGGCCTGACGGATGCTGAAACATAAAGGGGTTTGCCTGTGCAGACTCCTTTTTTAGTTGATATTCAAAGGATTACAATATACAATAAATTGAATTGTTATGTACTAAGATGCGAAAGGATCAGAACATGAAAATACTAGTTACCGGTGCGGCCGGATTCATAGGCAGCAACTTTGTATTCCACATGCTGGATGCACATCCGGATTATGATATAGTCGCTCTGGATTCCCTGACATATGCCGGGAATCTTGAGACCCTTGCACCTGTTATGGACAATCCTCATTTCAGGTTCGTGAAGATCGACATTACGGATAAGGAAGCGATAGACAGGCTGTTTGAAGAGGAGAAATTCAACAAGGTCGTCAACTTTGCGGCTGAGTCGCATGTTGACAGATCCATCGAGGACCCGGGAATTTTTCTGAGAACCAACATACTCGGGACACAGGTGCTGATGGATGCTTCCATTAAGAACGGAGTCGAGAGATTCCACCAGGTAGGTACGGATGAAGTATACGGAGATCTTCCGCTTGACAGACCGGACCTCTTCTTCGTGGAGACCATGCCTCTTACGGCATCCAGTCCGTACTCCGCATCCAAGGCAAGCGCAGACCTGCTCGTCATGGCTTACCACAGGACATATGGACTTCCGGTCACCATCAGCAGATGCTCAAACAACTACGGACCTTATCAGTTCCCGGAGAAGCTGATCCCGCTTATGATCGCGAATGCTCTTGCAGACAAGCCACTGCCTGTATACGGCGAGGGCCTCAACGTAAGAGACTGGCTGTATGTAGAGGATCACTGCAGAGCTATCGATCTCATACTCGAGAACGGCAGAGTCGGCGAGGTGTATAACATCGGCGGACACAATGAAAAGGCCAACATCGAAGTCGTAAAGATCATACTTAAGCAGCTCGGCAAGCCGGAGAGCCTGATCACATACGTGACAGACCGTAAGGGACATGACCAGAGATACGCTAT
This sequence comes from Anaerovoracaceae bacterium, assembly GCA_045540775.1. Taxonomy (GTDB): domain Bacteria; phylum Bacillota; class Clostridia; order Peptostreptococcales; family Anaerovoracaceae; genus Crickella. The sequence goes on from JAZQHU010000064.1 coordinate 80,624, forward strand.
CGATCCTGCCAAGATCCATGATGAGCTTGGCTGGCTGCCTGAGACAAAGTTCGAAGACGGCATAAAGAAGACAATACAGTGGTACCTCGACAACGAAGCATGGTGGAAGAACATCGTAAGCGGCGAGTACCAGCAGTACTATGAGAAAATGTACGGCGACAGATAGGGGGGAACACATGATACCTTTCAACAGACCTCCGTTCATCGGAAAAGAAAAGGAATATATAAACAAAGCTATAGATAACCACAAGATATGCGGCGACAATGAGTTCAGCAAGAAGTGCCACGCATGGATAGAAGAGAGGACAGGGGCGGCCAAGGCGCTGCTCGTGACATCAGGCTCGACAGCTCTCGACATGGCAGCGATTCTGGCTGATGTAAAGCCGGGGGATGAGGTCATCCTTCCATCCTACACATTCGTATCCACTGCGAACGCATTCGTCCTGAGAGGCGCAAAGCTCGTCTTTGTAGACATCCGTCCTGACACGCAGAACATCGACGAGAAGCTCATCGAAGCTGCAATAACTGACAAGACCAAGGTCATCGCACCTGTCCACTATGCAGGCGTAGGATGCGAGATGGATACCATCATGGACATCGCGAAGAGGCACAATCTCATCGTGGTAGAAGATGCTGCGCAGGGTGTCAATGCATACTATAAGGGCAGAGCTCTCGGAAGCATCGGAGACTACGGATGCTACAGCTTCCATGAGACCAAGAATTACAGCATGGGAGAAGGCGGAGCTCTCCTGATCCGTGATGAGGACAAGGTGGATCAGGCTGAGATCATAAGAGAAAAAGGAACAGACAGAAGCCGCTTCCTCAAGGGCATGATCGACAAGTACACATGGGTCGACATGGGATCGTCCTATCTCCCGAGCGATATCAATGCAGCATACCTGTATGCACAGCTCGAAGAGGCGGACATGATCAATCAGGACAGAAGAGCAAGCTGGGATGCGTACTATGAGATGCTGACACCTCTGGCAGAGGAGGGCAAAATCGTTCTTCCTGTCGTTCCTGAAGAATGCGAGCACAATTCGCACATGTTCTATGTCAAGACGGCAGATATCGATGAGAGAACTGCACTCACAGCGTTCCTCAAGGAGAACGGCATCGGAACAGCTTTCCACTATGTGCCGCTCCACAGCGCTCCTGCAGGAGCGAAGTTCGGCAGATTCCACGGAGAGGACAGGTACACTACAAACACCTTTGAAAGACTTCTCCGCATGCCGATGTACTACGGACTTACACATGATGAGGTAGAGTTCGTATGCGACAAAATCAAGGAATTCTATAGGAACAGATAGATAAACAGCAAAAAATACAGAATGAGAGGATAAACATATTTCATTTGAAATTTCCTCAGATAAAAATCAAAAACAACAAACGGGACCTTCCTGAGGCGGGTCCCGGACAATCCAATACACAGGGGCAGGATGAGAGTCACAAGGACCTCAAAGCAGCAAGATCCCGGAAACTGAAGATAAGAGGGCCTGTCTATCACAGTATTCACAGATTCAGGCATCTTACAAGACACCAGCAGAGGCGGCAAATCCGGATCGGGCTGATTTTGCTTGCCTTCATGATTATTCTGACAGGAGCTGTTATATACAAAGATTACCATGAACGGCCGGGGATCCTTGAAAGGAGCTCCCTCAAGGCGACGGAAATCGGTACAGACAGCATCACGCTTGAATGGAAGGGCACGAGAAATACTGATTCATATACCGTCTACTACAAGAAGGCTGACGATAATAATATGCTCAGCTGGCGCAAAGAGACGATAGAGAATAAGAAGGGTGCGAAGGACAGCCTGACGATCACTGATCTTGAGGAAGGTGCAAAATACGGCATCATCATCAGGGCTGACAATGATGAGAGAACAGGCTTCAGCACCAGGGAGAAGTTCTTTACGACCAGAAGAAACCAGAAGATCAAAGGAAAGGATCATTTCACCAAGCTGACATGCAGCAGTGACTTTAACCTGGGCATGAAGGCTGAGACCAAGCTCAGATATAAGTCTGACGATGAAGACGTCGTAAAGGTAGATAAAAAGGGCAAGGCCGTCATCAAAGGAAGCGGGACCGCAACGATAACCGTAACCGCTGCAGAAACGAAGGAGTACCTCGGCGCAGAGTACACGACGGAAGTCGAAGTAATAGAGACATCGCCGGTAAACGCAGGCGGAGCATCCGCACACATAATCTACAGTCTCGGAGAGGGCGACTGTGAGGCTCTCAAATACATAACCGGTGCAGGAAGCGTGGATATCCCGCAGTCCTTCGCGTATACCGGAGATCAGTATATCGTTGCATACGGAATGAACGATGCGCAGAGGATCATAACCTTCGATAAGGATGGGGATGGAAAGAGCGTCTCTGTTCCGTCAGTCACGCTGGGGCATCCTAACGGATTCTGCTACGCAAACAGCAACAAGACCTGCTACTGCGTCAGAGGCTGGTCAGGCAGGGCTGTGACATACAAGCCGGAGACCGGAGAATACGGAGTAATAACATTCCCATACGGAGCATCGGGAATAGGGTATGACCGCAAGGAAGACCTTATCTATACCTGCTCAAGAACTGCTATGGTTGCCTACAGTATAGGCGAAGACGGCTATAACATAGAGCACAGGTGCGGAGTCGTCAGCCACAGCGGACACACATATACACAGGACTGCGGAGGACATGCAGGGATCATGATGAGAGTCCTGTCAGGAAGCAACAGGCACGGCACCAATTATGTGGACCTGTACGACATGATACACGGACAGTATCTGGGAAGCATTGCCTGTGAGCTGAGTGAGGTGGAGAGTGCGACTGTCGACGACGACGGATACATGTTGCTGCTGTCCAACTACTCATCGGATACGGACATCATCTGGAAGACTCCGATCAACATAGAAGATATAGGAAACGGGATTCAGAAATAGGAATATGAAGAAAATCAGACCGCTCAGAAACACCTGGACAACAATAGCAACTTATACTGTCCTTTTCTGCATTGTGATGGCAGGCATTTTTGCGATGTTCATACTTGAAAGCAGATCATTCGTGAATCACGCCGATGCATATGACCAGGGCTACTTCTGGACTGTAGAGATGAGACACAATCTCCACAGTCTCTTTTCCGGTGACGGCTATCCGTTGTGGTCATGGGACAGAGGCACCGGGATTGATACCAAGATGCCGGTCGATCCTTTCCTTGTTATAGCATCACTGTTCCCTGCAGGATATGTAGAGTTCGGGTACACCGTAGCGATCCTGCTGAGACTGTATTTTGCAGGAATCGCGTTCATACTCTTCTGCAAAGAGGTCAGACTCAGCAATTTCCAGGCACTGGTAGGCGCGATCTGCTATGTTACAACGACCTGGACCATCAATCTGTCGCTCATGCAGGGGCAGTTCATCGATCTCTTCATTCTGTTCCCGCTGCTTGTAATGGCAACAGACCGGATATACAAGAACAAATCCCCGGCTCTGTTCATGCTGACAGTCGGCATCACCGTAGGGGTCAACTACTATCTGGCATACATGGCGGCGATAGGGATAATAATTTATATCCTTTTCAGATATTTCGCATACTACGACTTTTCGGCAAAAAGATATTTTTCATATATAGGCAGATTTATCCTGTACGGAGTGACCGGCATCATGATCGGTGCGGTTTTCGTCTTCGTGACCCTGCAGACGCTGTCAGGAGCGTCGACCGGCAGCAAGCCTTCTGTTTCGTGGCTGTATGATATCGGCTACTACTATGCAGAGGGCCTCAGACTCGTATCCACAGGATACGCCTTCAACTACACCAACATCGGAATCCCGATTTTTGCCCTGCTGGCGCTGCTTGCGTTCAGGGGCAAGCCGACGATCAAAGCGACGCATGTCATCATGTCAGTTATTATGCTCGCAATGACTATGTCGCCGTTCTTCGGTTCGATGTTCAACGGCTTCGGATATGTATCCAACCGCTGGTACTTCATGCTTATATTCTTCCTTGTATGGTGCGCCGCAGAGCATATGGATCTCGATGAGATGGCCAAAACACGCAATCTGATAGTTCTGCTTCTGTGGTGGGCTGTGCTTGTCTTCTCAACGCTGGGACTTGCATATCTCGATGTGACAGGAGATCTCAGCCTCAGAAAGGCCATGTTCCTGGGAGGTAATCTCGCCGCGGGATTCGTGATGATACTTATAGTGGCATCCGGAAAGAAACTGATAAAATCCCTGCGTGCGCGTCAGGCGCTCATCATAATGTCGGTCGTCGGCACGCTGGTGCTCGCGTGGAACGTGTCTTTCTACAACAACACGGATTATTACTTCAAGGTCGGAGCGATCAATGACCAGCTGAATGCATCCACACAGCGTGCAGGTTCACTAATCGAAGATGACGGATTCTACAGGATAGATCAGGTCGACTGGATCAATACACACCTCAAGGCGGACCAGCCGGTCAATGAGAACCTGTGGTGGCAGAACAACACCATTTACCTGTATGACTCCAAGATCCCTACAAGGCTGTCGGAGTTCAACAAGCTGACAGGAAATAACCTCGGTTACTCCAAGAGAGTATATGTACAGTCCAACGGAAACAGGATGGGGCTGGACTTCCTCTACGGCGTGAAGTATTTCCTCGGAGATGACATCAAAAATGACAGGACCGGCGCTGACGGACGTGCGGGATATGCGTTCGAATACTATGACAATCTTGACGGCGTCAACGTATTCAAGAGCAAGTATGACTCAAGTCTGGGCTTCGTTTATGACAAGTTCATGACTGAGAGTGAATTCAGAAAGCTCGGCAGACTTGAGAGAGAGCAGGCCCTGCTGCAGGCGGTTGTGATGCCGGATGAGTCGGCAGCTGATCTCGATGAGACCAGGCAGATCACTGCAGCTGACATAGATACAGACATCACAGACATTCCGTATACAGTAGTCGCAACAGACGGACTGACCATTGACGGCAACACCATCAATGCTGAAAAGGGAGATGCTTCATTCACTATCAACGTCGCAGGCGTCACTGACAGCCAGCTCATCGTTTCGTTCGATAATCTCAGGAGATTCAACGACAGCGGCAAGTCTGTAGGAGACTTCAAGCTCAAGGGATCCAACAGCAAGCTGAAGTTCGATGTTACCAATAAGTGGAACAACCAGACCATACCGGGAATCGTGGATTTTGACCTCAACATGGGATACTACGACTCGTATAACGGCAACATCAAGATCACACTGTCCAAAGCCGGAAGATATGAATTCGACAGGCTGTACGTATCGGCCATGAGTGCGGCTAATTTCGATAAGTATGCAGCAGAGAGATGCAAGTCTGTTTATGAAGTGAGTGAGAGAAAATCTGACTGTGTAAAGGGCACACTCAACTCAGCTGACGACGGATGGCTGTTCCTCTCGATGCCGATCAACGATAACTGGAATGTGTTCATAGACGGCGGACAGGTGGCAGAGTTCCACAATGCCAATATCGCATTCTTTGCGACGCCTGTTACGAAGGGAACTCATAAAGTAGAAGTAAGATACGATTACACCAGCAGACATATTGCAGCAGCTATTACCGGAACGGGACTGCTGCTGACGATACTCATAAGCGTCTTTGAACGAAGGCTCAGACGAAAGAGAGAATCCGGGGAGAGCACTTATGAAAAGAAACATTAAAAAATACGCAGACAAGAGATTCTGGATGAGGTTCATCTACACCGGATATTACACAAAACTCCCGGTGGACAGAAAGGAGATCCTGTTTGAGTCTTTCCACGGCAAGGAGGTTTCAGACTCTCCGCTTGCCATGGCGAGGGCACTGCTTGAGATGCCTGAAGGCAAAGGCTTCAAAGTATACTTTTCAACGAATAATGTTGAGCGTGACCAGAAGACCGTTGATGCGCTCGGGCTTGACATTGAGCTGGTGCACATCCATTCCGATCTGTATGCCAGGCTGCTGGCTACGGCAGGATATCTCATCAACAACAGCTCTTTCCCGTCCTACTTCATAAGAAGAGACGGGCAGGTATATCTGCAGACATGGCACGGGACTCCGTGGAAAACACTCGGCAAGAAGATGGGCGGCGGCATCGAAACGATGCACAATTCACAGCATAACTTCCTGCAGGCGAGCCATCTGCTGTTCCCGAATGACTTTACCCGCGAAGCGATAATGCGCGACTACAACCTGAACAATCTGTTCACGGGCAAAGTCATAACACACGGATATCCGCGCAACTCGATTTTCTGCGATAAGGACAGAGCGGCAGAGATAAAGGCAGCGTGCGGCGATGAGAATTACAGCACTCTCGCCTACATGCCAACATGGAGAGGCCTCGACAACAAGAATATAAAGACTGAAGAATTCGCTGCGGAAATGCACGCACGCCTCAGCCGGTTTGATGCGGCTCTGGCGGATGACCAGAAGATGTACGTCAACCTTCATCCGATCGTACAGAGTGCGCTGGACACAAGCGATTTTAAGCATATATCCGCTTTTCCGCATGACATAGAGAAGTATGAGTTCATCAACAGCATGGATGCCCTCATAACGGACTACTCCAGCATCTTCTTCGACTATTCGATCACCGGAAAGCCGGTCATACTGTTCACATATGACTATGACGAATACTCTTCTCAGAGAGGCCTGTATTTTGATATATCCGAGCTTCCGTTCATCAGAGTCGACACAGAGGATGAACTCAAGGAACTCTTCAGGAGCAGAAGCTATCTTAAGGCGGACTACAGCAAGGCAGAGGATTATCAGGACAGGTTCCTCAAGTATGATTCCCTGACGGCGGCATCTGAACTGATGCGGTACATACTGACAGAAGACGCAGGCTCGCTGAGAGTGGATGATCTTGCAGGTAACAAGGCAAAGGCGTGGCATCTCATCGACTGCGGAAAACTTCCGACTCCTTATGATGTGGATATTTTCTCGGAAAGTGTCGATGCTGACAGCGACCTCGTAGTGTTCCACCAGTCGGGGTTCTCCGAGAGGATAGGGAAAAGGTTCAGAGAAGCTTATGCGGATTCGTTTGAGTACATTTTTACGACTGAATCTGTGCCGAAGACCATTGCGGAGGCCATTTCGAAGAAAAAGTCTGTAAAGAAGAAAGTCCGCGAAAGGAACAGAAAGCGCCAGGTGAGTGAACTGAATATCGGGTCAGTCACAAAGTACAGGCCGGTAAGAGTTGATGTCGAATCCTTCAGAACGAAGGGGACCTGTACATATCTGAAGCTCAGCTGCCTTGAAGGAATTGGCACGATCAGGGATGTCGTGCTTGAATACCGCAGCAATATCGAGAGCATAGTCCACAGCCTGCCATACACCATCTCCGGGGAAGACGGCAGGTACATCCTGGATGTAACAGCGGATCTGTCTGTTCTTAAGCACGGATGCGTATACTGGGATCTCTACGTAGTGGCAGATACACCGGGCAGAGGTGAAGAAAAATACCATGCAATGCTGACCAGAAAGCAGAGAAAGATGCTCAAGACTCTGTACTATCAGTGCGAGCTTGGTGATTATATAGCATTTCCTCACATCTCGCTGTATGAGAGCCTTGCGTTCACTCTGAGAGAGAAGACTCCGTACGATAACCGTGCGACCAGAGCCAAGGAGTTCGGGGCATATGTGTATTACAGACTGCTCGGCAGGACCTTCAGGGGCAGAAAAATCTGGCTGGTATTCGAGAAATTCTCGTCGGCAGCGCAGGATAACGGGTTCTATTTCTTCAGATACTGCATGGAAGAACTTTCGGAGCAGGAAAAAAAGGATATATATTTCGTTATTGACAGAAATGCAAAGGACAATGCCAATCTGGAGCCGTACAGGGACCATGTGATATACTTCATGAGCTTCAAACACATGCTCTACTGCATTGCAGCGAAGGTCTTTGTGGGTTCGGACTCAAGAAAGCATCTGTACGTGTGGAGGCCAAAGCCTAACCTGATATCCGGGAGGATGAGAAAGAAGCCTGTATACTTTCTCCAGCACGGCGTGACAGCGCTCAAGAGAGTTGACAGCATATTCGGCGCGAACGGAAGCAGTCCGATGACTCATATTACGACTACTTCAGACTATGAACAGCACATAATGGACGAGTACTTCGGATACTCGCCGGCCAATGCGCCTGTCGTAGGATTCACCAGATGGGATGTGCTCGAGGACAAGTCGAGCCCGGATGAGAAGATCATTCTTGTAATGCCTACATGGAGAGCATGGCTCGAAGAAAAGACAGACGAAGACTTCCTCGCAAGCGACTATTTCCGCAACTACATGGAAATGCTGCAGGATAAGACTCTGACAGACTGCCTGAAAGAAAACGATGTCAGACTCATATTCTTCATACATCCGAAATTCAAGGATTTCCTCGGCAAGTTCAGCGCTTCTTCAGAGAATATTGAGCTGGTCCAGTTCGGAAGCAGGCCGCTCAATGAGATAATGATGAAGTGCTCGATGCTTATAACCGACTACTCCAGCGTCTGCTGGGACGTATACTACATGGGCAAGCCGGTAGTCTTCTATCAGTTTGACTATGACATGTACATGGAGAACCACGGCAGCTATCTTGACATGGAGCATGACCTGTTCGGTGAGAGATATACTGAGCTGCCTGATGTTATCGAAAGCATCAAGCGCAATATAGCGGACGGATTCACCGAAAGTGAACGCGCAAAGGAAATGCGTCCGAAATACTTTAAATACATTGACTCGGACAACAGCAAGAGAACTTACGAGTACCTCAAGTCGAAAGGATACTGATAAGTTTAGATGATTATTTTAACTGCAACAGACATGATGCACTTCAGCGGGACAGGCAGGAGATAAGCAGGATATGGTATTTTCCAGTGAGATATTTCTGTTCTGCTTTCTGCCGGTCGCCCTTCTTGGGTGCCTGATATTACGCACTACGGAGCAGCGCAATAAATGGCTGCTGCTTCTGAGTGTCGCTTTTTATGCGTACGGAGCGCACAAAGTAGTATTTGTGCTGCTCTTTTCGGTGTTCGTAAACTGGGCGATAGCCCTGCTGATCACCGGAACGGAGAGCAAAAGGACGCAGCAGTGGCTGCTTGCTCTTGATGTGGTGCTCAATCTGAGCTATCTTTTCTATTTCAAGTACTACAACTTCTTCAGAGACAACATCCAGGCGATCACGGGCAATCATTCGGAGTTCACCAGGATAGCTCTGCCTATAGGGATATCGTTCTTCACGTTCCAGGCACTGTCCTACTGCATAGATGTATACAGGGACAACAGCCGTGTGCAGAAGAGTATATTCAATGTCGCACTGTACATAACCTTCTTCCCACAGCTGATAGCGGGACCTATCGTCAGGTTCACGACTGTCTCGAAGGAGATCGGCAGCAGGAAGATCACGGCTGAAGACTTCAATGAGGGAACGAAGAGGTTCGTGTACGGGCTCGGCAAGAAGGTGCTGCTCGCCAATCTGCTGGGAATCATGGCCGACAGCATCTACGCGATGGATCCTTCATCACTCAGCACGGGCACAGCCTGGCTTGCATCTATAGCCTATACGTTCCAGATATTCTTCGATTTCTCGGGATACTCAGACATGGCGATCGGCCTCGGCCTCATGTTCGGGTTCCATTTCCTCGAGAACTTCAACTATCCGTATATTTCGCGCACTGTCTCTGAGTTCTGGAGAAGGTGGCACATCTCACTGAGCAGCTGGTTCAGGGATTACATCTACATACCTCTCGGAGGCAACCGCAGAGGACTCAAGAGGCAGATATTCAACCTCGCAGTCGTATGGATCTGCACGGGAGTATGGCACGGAGCCAACTGGACATTCATACTGTGGGGTGTCATCTACGGTACGCTGATCATTCTTGAGAAGCTGCTGAAGATTGAAAAGAGGAACATCCCGGGCGTGATCATGCACATCTACACGCTCCTGACCGTCAATTTCCTGTGGGTGCTCTTCAGGGCTGACAGCCTCAGCGGAGCCGTCGGGATGCTCAGAGTCATGCTGGGCGCCTCGGGCACAGGGCTGTGGGATGACACTGCATCCTTCTATCTGCAGGAAAACTACACAGTGCTTCTGCTGGCTCTTCTGGTCAGCGTTCCGCTTGTGAACAGACTGAAGAAAAACAAAGCATTCGCAGCTGCGGCAGATGTGATCAGGCCATTCTTCGTGCTTCTGATACTCCTTCTGTCCATCTCCTTCATGGTCAAGGGAGCATATAATCCGTTCATATACTTCAACTTCTAACAGACCGGATGTCGAAATAAAGTGAAAGAAAAGAAGACAGGAACAATCAAATACAGATATCTTACTGCAGTTCTTTTTCTGCTGGTGGTATTTGCGTGCTTCGTTCTGAACGTGAAAGAGACCTTAAACAACTGCAGAGCGGGAACGACACACGGCATAAGGGAGATCGCGGCCGATGCGGAAGCTGTCGACTCGATCGTATATCCTTTTGTCAACCTGAACGGTGGATTCCAGGGTCTGATGGACCGTGATTATCTGTATGATGCGGATCCGGGAAATGACATCATCAGAAAGCCTGACGGATATATAGTATCGCGTGCTTCAGGCTACAGCGAAGAGGATGTTGACGCGGCGGTCCAGAAGCTGGCCGATTCTGCTGACTGGCTTGCTGAGATGGATATCCCGCTTGTGTATATCCAGGCGCCGAGCAAGATGTCCGCATCACCTGATGAAGCAATGCCGGGCCTGACGAACTACACATACTATAAAAATCAGTATTTCAGAGAGAAGGCTCTTGAGAAGGGGATCGATTACATAGAAGCTGCACAGTGGCTCAGCGGAAGTGATGAGGATTTCTACAAAACAGACCATCACTGGACCACGGACTCATGCTTCACTGCAGCAGCCGGAATATGCACTCATCTCAGAGATAAATACGGGCTGGACATCCGTATGGATCAGCTGGATGAAGACAGATACACTGTTACCAGACACAAAAGAGCGTTCCTCGGAGCCGAGGGCCGCAGATCAGGCATCTGGTATACGGGACTTGACGACTTCACTGAGATTATCCCGTCCTTTGAAACGGATTTTGACATAGAGATCAGCGACAAGGAGACCAATGAAACCTCCAGAAGCGGATCCTTTGAAGAAACGGTAATGGACATGAGCAAGGACGTGAGCCACTACAGCTTTGATGACAGCGCTTATTACGAGTACTGGGGCGGAGACTACGGTAGAGTGCATGTTGTCAATAAAAAGATGCCGGATGCGCCGAAGGTCCTCGTGTTCAAGGACAGCTACGGTATCCCTGTGACAGCATTCCTTACGAATGTGTTCAGCGAGATGGAGATCATCGACATCAGATATTACAGTGATGAAAAGAAAGTAAAAGACATAATCCGGGAAGAGAGACCTGACGCTGTAATGTATATATACGGCACAGGATACTTAAATAAAAAGAAAATGTTCACTATCAAATAGTGGTTTGATATAATAAAACGATTGTATATGTAGATAATCCGGAAGGATAATAAAAACGGATGGCAAATAAAAACAACAGAAAAAAGGGAATCAGAAGGATACTGCCGGAGAAAGGAATTTACTCAGCGCTTGTACTCATAATGGCGCTTGTGGCGATCGTTTTCCTGTGCATGATAGCAATAGTCAATGCATTTCCTGCCGGGATGACCATGGGACTTGTTGCTGTTATGTTCGGGGCCTTTCTCATTTCGTGGATCCTTCTTGCGAGGAAAAACCGTCCTGCAAGGATAGCCGGTCTTCTGGTATGTATTTTATTCATAGCATTTTACGGAATGGGATCATATTACCTTGGCACGACTTATGCTATGTTTGCAAGGATCAGTAACGAAAAAGCAGAGCCGGCAGGACAGGAAAGCACTTCGCCGGGATTTGACCCTACTGATGACTCATTCAACATTTACATCACCGGCATCGACCAGTGGGCGAAGGAGAAGGGCGAGGACCTCGAGAGAAGCGATGTCAACATGATCGTTACGGTCTGCCCTAAAACAAGAAAAGTCCTGCTGACATCCATTCCGAGGGATACATACATAGAGCTGTATCATGTTCCTGAAATGGACAAGCTCACACATACCGGAATATATGGCGTTGAGGAAACTATAAAGTCAGTGGAGAACTGGCTTGGCCTTGACATGAAGTATTATGTCAAAATGAACTTCAGTGCGGTGAGAGATGTCATCAATGCCATGGGCGGCATAGATGTATATTCGCCGGTTGCTTTTACGACCAGCCTGTGGGGATATGAATTCAAGGAGGGCTGGAACCATCTTGACGGAAAGGAAGCGCTGTTCTTCGCCAGAGAGAGGAAAGCATTCGAAGGCAAGGACTCCCTCAGAGTTGAAAACCAGCAGAGAGTCGTGGAGGCGTGCATCAAGAAACTGACATCATCCACCACGCTTCTGACAAAATACGGCGACATCATGACAGCAGCAGGCAGCAACCTCGAAACTGACATGTCCACTGAAGACATGCAGAAGCTTGTCAAGATGCAGCTTGCCGATCTGAGCGCATGGGACGTGCAGACTCAGAAAATCGATGGGGACTACGAAATGGACTACGTGGCTTCTATGGCGCAGACTCAGAAGTATCAGGTGTATAAAGCATACCCTGAATCCGTTTCCGGATGTATCGACGCAATTAACGCAACGATGAATCCGACTGAGGCAGAGCTGGAAGCGGTACTGGAAAACAAGAAGGAACAGACCTTCCGTGATTTCCTCGAAAGGATGCTGGGACGAAAGAGTGATAATTCAGAAGAGGAAGAAGGATAAAACCGTCAGATGAAGAAAAAACTCTATGCAGCAATCGACAACCGCAAGGTCGCAATCATCGGAGCAGGATATGTCGGAGCTTCCATCGCGTATGCTCTGACCATAAGGAACCTGTCAAGCCAGATATATCTCATTGACATCAACAGAGAGAAGGCGGAAGGGGAAGCCATGGACATACAGCATGGCATACCGTACATGGGCACGTCTTCTGTCAGGGCAGGCGATTACTCTGACTGCCGCGAATGCGATCTTATAATAATCACTGCAGGAAGGAACCGCCGTCCGGGTGAGACGAGACTTGATATGATATCCGATAATATCGGGATCATAAAGGACGTAACGGACAAAATCAAGGAATACTATACACATGGTGTTATACTTGTAGTATCCAATCCGGTCGACATACTTACATACAAGGTCGCAGAGTGGATGGACCTTCCGAACGGCAAAGTGTTCGGGACAGGCTGCATACTGGATACTTCCAGACTCGTCAGAGCTATCTCTGACTATACCGATATAAATATTGAGGCGATCAAATGCAGCATAGTCGGGGAGCATGGGGATTCGCAGTTCCCGCTCTGGAGCAGACTGGCGATCGCAGGAATACCGATGGCTGAGTATTGTGAGAATGTAGGACTCGAATGGGGCCCTGAGCAGAAAGAGTTTCTGCATGAAAAGGTCAGGTCCATGGGTGCGAGCATAATAAACGCCAAGGGGCGCACTCATTATGGTATCGCAACATGCGTATGCTCTCTCGCAGATGCCGTGCTCAACCAGAGACTGACCATCGCACCTGTAACATCACCGCTGCAGGGCGAATACGGAATAAATAATGTAGCTATAAGCATCCCGTCCATAGTAGGGGTGAACGGCGTTGAGAGAAGACTTGAGGAAAGGCTTGTCCTTTCTGAAATACGCGGCCTCAGAAAGAGCGCCGGAAAAATAAGGGAGACCCTGGATTCCATCTGAACATATCCGGGATAACAATTATGCATCTTAACTTCTACTTAACTAAAATAATCGAAGTACTGGCTATCGGAATACTGGTGGCCTATGTTACCACGCCGTTAAGTATCAAGCTCGCATACAAATTCGATATTATCGATAAGCCAAGGGATGACCGCAGGGTGCACAACAGGCCGATACCGAGATTCGGCGGCATGGGAATTTTCCTCGGATCCATGGCAGCCATGATCATACCGGCCGGCATGAACACGAGTATCCGCGTCGCGATGCTCGGCGGATTCATGATGTACGCATTGGGTGTAGCGGATGACATTATGGACCTGAAGCCGATGGTGAAATTCACCGGCCAGCTGATCACAGCCTCATTCGTCTACGCGATGGGAATAAGGATCAGATTTGTCAATCTCATGCTTGCGCCTGTTGAGAATGGTTCAAAGGCGATGCTTTACTTCGGTGCAGGCATTGCGTATCTCATAACAGTGCTCTGGATCGTAGGAATCACTAATGCAGTCAATCTGATGGACGGGCTCGACGGTCTCGCGGCGGGCAGTACCGCCATCATGGCGCTGTCTCTTGCATACGTCGCGTATATTCATGGTATCAGGCTCGGAATGATGCCAGTCTGCATAGCGTTCTGCGCGATCGCAGCCGGATGCCTCGGCTTCCTGCCATATAATTTTGCGCCCGCCAAAACGTTCATGGGTGACGGCGGAGCCCTGTACCTGGGGTACATGATTGCTGTATTGTCAGTGATATCACCGCTGAAGAGAGCGACGATGGTCGGTGCTATCATACCGATGCTCGTACTTGCGGTACCTATCTTCGATACAGTATTTGCTATGGTCAGGAGAGTGTTCAGGCATGAATCTATCATGAAGGCCGACAGAGGACATCTGCATCACCATCTGATGGCAGCCGGATTCGGACAGAGGCGGTCAGTCCTGATCATCTACGGAATAGTAGGCATCATGGGGATCGTGGCAGTGCTGATCAGCCGTGACCTGTACAAGGATGCATTCTTCCTGTTCACTATAGCGGTGCTTTACCTGGGGATCATAATCGTCCCGAGGCAGCCTAAGAAGAGCCTCAGGAAGATTATTACACAGGATCCGAGAGAGGTCGCGAGACAGCAGGAGAGGGAAAACCTCGTATGGATGCTCAACACTGAAAGAGAAAGACGCCGTGCAGAGAGAGAGGCAGCGGGGGAGGATCCGGATACCCAGTCGGATCTGCTGCTTGCAGAGATTGCCAGGGATGCGGCGCGCCCTGACAGAAGGGCTACCAGATATACAGTAAGACTTAAGAAGGCAGAGATAGAAAGGGAACTGGAGAAACAGCAGAAGGCGAAGGAAAACAATACCACAGATCATCAGGATCAATAAGACAATGAACAGCAAGAGAATTTATAAATACGATAATGTCAAAGCTCTGCTAATATTTCTTGTAGTTATCGGACACATGACCACGGATTATGTGTCCGATTCTCATATGGTGAGATGGGTAACGCTGTGGATATACTCCTTTCACATGCCTGCGTTCATTTTCATCTCGGGACTTGTACACAAGCACTACATAACTGAAGAGCGCGCAGCTCTCGGCGTGAAAGGCGAGACCAGGCTAAGATGGGACAAGGTAGCCGGATTCTTCCTGTGTGCGTGGGGTCTTAAGATATTCCTGCAGTTCACAAGGACACTGATGGGACAGAACCCGCTGTGGCACTGGCTGGAGGAGCCGGGCATCCCGTGGTATCTCTTCGTGATGGCGGAGTATGAACTGCTCTTCTATGTCATGAGATACATTGACGGGGGTAGCTGTACATGCGACATCACCGGGCCTGACGGCGGAGAACCGGTGGTAAAGAACACCCGCCCGTTTGTCATGATACTCGGTGCGTTCGCCCTGAGTGCGGTCATAGGATACTTTCCGGCGGTCGGTGATACATTCTGCCTGTCCAGGATGATCAACTTCCTGCCTATATACATGATAGGGTACTATCTCGACATGAAGAAGTTCCTTCCGCTTCTCAATGGTGAAGGGTACGGCGGAGCATCTGCTGCAGAAAGCGCTGCGGGTGAAAGTGGACCTTCCCGCAGAGGAAATCCGAAGAGAACTGCTATTGTAATATTCAGCTGGATAACTGTCATAGTGACAATGATTATCTGCTATGCAGGAAAGTGGGGCATGTACAGCTGGAGAAAGTGGTTCACAGGAAGACGCTCGTATGAATTCCTTCAGGACTTCTTCAGCTACGCTGTGAAAGACGGATGGTGGATAAGGCTGGCTGTATGGGGCGTCGCACTGCTTATAACATTCGCAGTGATCGCGCTGATCCCGGATAAGGATCTCGGATTCATAACTACAGTCGGGTCGAGGACTCTGTCGGTATACTTCTGGCACAGACCGCTCTGCTACCTGTTCAGAACATGGAAGGTGCTGCCGAGGCTGTACATGCTGTTCGGCGGTACTTACAACGAAGCCGTGGCCGGACAGATCAGGGGGCATGCTTTCGCCGGCGGCGATACGAAGATGCTGCTTCCGTTCATCGTTTACTGCCTGATAGGTGCAGCGATGACAGCATTCTTCAGCCTCAGGATATTCGAGCATCCGACAGGCGATCTGATGAAACTGGGCGCATGGATCGCAAAAGCAGGCAGCAGAAAATGACAGCATTGGGGGTCTCTACTTACGGTGGCCGATTGTCCAATTAATAGGCCTTGTTAAACCGATTAATTTTGCTATCATAAAAGTAGTATGCGTATGAATGCATTTTATGCGCAAAGTAAAATATCTGATTGATAATAATAAGAGGAGAACTTGTGATCAACAGCATTCTTTCTTACCTTGACAGGGCAGTCACTTTATATAGCGACAGAACGATTTATACCGATGGGAATGATGAAATCAGTTTTGCCCGGCTCAGAGCTGCAGCGGCTTCGGTCGGAACGGCCATAGCTGAGGCAGAAAAAGCGGAGCATCCGGTCGCTGTTCTTACAGGCCGACATGTCTATACGCCGGCGTGCTATCTCGGTATAGCAATGGCCGGGTGTTTTTATGCTCCGATGGATCCGGGCGTGCCTGATTCAAGGCTCAGACAGATCCTGGACGTTGCGAAGCCGGAAACGCTGATCGCAGACATGGAGCATGCAGACAAGGCAAGGGAACTCGGATACTCGGGGACTCTCATAATCATGGAGGAGGCTCTGAAAACAGCAGCTGATGAGGATCTGCTGAAGGAGAGAAGGGCAGCCATCACTGAGACCACACCTCTTTATATCCTGTTCACTTCGGGATCGACCGGAAAGCCTAAGGGCGTGCTTACATCCCATCAGGCGGTTATCTGCTATCTCGATGGACTGCAGGAAGTCATCGGTCTCGATGAGACAGACATACTCGGTAATCAGGCACCGCTTGACTATATTGCGGCAATAAGAGATATGTATCTGCCTCTCATGACAGGAGCAAAGACTGTCATGCTGCATCCGAATGAATTTGCGATGCCGAAGAATCTCATAGGCAGCCTGCACGATTCAGGAGTTACTACTCTGTGCTGGAGCGCGACCGGTCTTGAGATTCCTGCAAGGCTCGGTGTGTTTGATGACGCAGAAGACATGCCGGCGCTGCCTCCTCTCAGGAGAGTGGTGTTCTCAGGATCTGTAATATCCAATCCGCTTCTGAGAAAATGGCAGACCGCATTTCCGGATACAGTATTCATAAACCAGTACGGACCTACGGAAGCGACAGGCTCCTGCACATATTATGTGATTGATCACACTGTTCAGGATGATGAGATCATACCTATAGGTAAACCGTACAGACATTATCTGATAGACCTGATCACGGAAGACGGAAATTATGCAGAAGCCGGTGAGACAGGAGAGATATGTGTCAGGGGACCGGCACTTGCACTCGGATACTATGACGCACCTGAGCAGACAGCAAAGAATTTTGTCATAAGCCCGGTCCACAGCCACTGGAAAGAACCTATGTACCGCACGGGCGACCTGGGAAAGACCGGTGAGAACGGAGAACTCTACTTCCTCGGAAGAAAGGACCGTCAGTTCAAACACCTCGGACACAGGATCGAGCCTGAAGAGATAGAACAGAAAGCGTCTCTCCTTGACGGAGTCGAGGAGTGCGTCTGCACATATAATGCGGCCCGCAAGGCTATATGCCTGTTCTACAAGGGAACCGCGACACCTAAGGAGATATCCCTCTTCCTGAGGGCAGAACTCCCGTCATTCATGGCGCCGCGCAAGCTCACCGCCATGGATGAACTGCCAAGGCTGCCTAACGGCAAGCTCGACCGTAAGAAACTTGAGGAAATGACTCAGGGGAAATAATTGAATCAATATAAGGAGAATGTGAAGATGGAACAATTAATGGAACTGCTTGAAGGTATCAGACCTGACATAGATTTTGCAAATGAGAAGAGCCTTGTAACTGACAGGCTGCTTGAGTCCTTCGACATCATCAACCTCGTAAGTGAGATTGACGATGAGTTTGATGTCAAGATCAAGCCGGCTGACCTGGTACCGGAGAATTTTGACTCCGTAGAGGCTATGTGGGCACTTATCCAGCGTCTTCAGGACGAGGAATTCTAGAAGAACATACCGGAGCGGCAAGTATGAAAGATCTGAACTACAGAGACATCAGCAGGAGTATTATTACCCCTGCATACGTTTTTTCGGGTGCTGAATTTGCAGCGCGCGCTGAGGCAGTAAAAGATATCCTTGGTCAGGAAATAGGGCTGTGCTATTCAATGAAAGCCAATCCATTCCTTCTGGAAGTGCTGCCGGAGACTTTCTGTGCTGTTGAAGTATGCAGCCCTGGAGAGCTCGAAATATGCATCCGCAGGAACATTCCCGGAGAGAAAATTATTTATTCGGGACTCAACAAAGGCGCTGACGATATAGCCCGCGCTGTTTCTTACGGTGCAGGGATAATCACTGCAGAGAGCAGACTTCATCTTGACCTGATCAACCGGGTATCTGCTGAAGCAGGCACTGTCAGCAGGGTCCTTGTAAGGATCTCAGCGGACAGTCAGTTCGGGATCGACAGAAGAGAGGCGCAGGACATTCTGAAGGCACATCAGGATTATCCGGCGATCCGCTTTGTCGGACTGCACTTCTTCACCGGAACGCAGAAGCGCAAGCCTAAGGAGATAATAAGGGAACTCGCTTTTCTCGGATCCTATCTTGAGGAAACCAGAGAGCTCAGCGGACTTGAGCTGGAGAAGATCGAATACGGAACAGGCCTCCCGGCATATCTTTTCATAGATAAGGAAATACAGGATATCCATGAAGCAGAGGCTAAGGAGCTTGAGTTCCTGAGAGAGGTCGCACCTTCGCTCAGAGAGATAGCAGAAAAAGCTGAAGTGACTGTTGAGATGGGACGTTTCTTCGCGGCATCATGCGGACACTACTTCACAGGAGTTGCCGACATGAAGACCAACGACGGCACCGGCTATGCGATCGTAGACGGCGGGTCCCATCAGATAAGATACTTCGGCCAGATGCAGGGAATGCAGATCCCGTTTATTGACCATATCCCGGAGAACAGAGAAGACAGCAATGATAGTCAGAGCGACGAACCGGGCAAGTGGACCCTCTGCGGAAGCCTGTGCACCACTGCGGATGTGCTGGCGAGAAATGCTGAGTTTACAGATCTCAGGACAGGCGATGTGCTTGTCTTCCACAAAGCAGGAGCTTATGCCCTGTATGAGTGCATGTCGCTCTTCCTGAGCAGGGACATGCCGCGGATATATCTGCATGACGGAGAGAAGCTTATCTGCTGCAGAGACAGAATAGAAACTAACGGATTTAACACATCGATATGACCTACACATCATTATTGTTTGCTTTATTCGCAGGCATAACGATCTTAATATATTTTGCCTTTCCGCGAAGAGAGTACCGGTGGACCGTGCTGCTCGCAGCGAGCTACTTTTTCTATATCTACAACAGCTACAGATATACGGCTTTCATACTGCTCACGACACTGACCATATACCTGGCAGGCCGGAAACTGACAGAAATATCTGAAAAAGCTTCGGCAGAGCTCAGGGCTAACAAGGGCACCTGGGACCGTGACGAGAAGAAGGCGTTCAAAAAGAGCATAGAAGTGAAGAAGAAGAGACTTCTCGCAGCTACTCTGGTCCTGAATTTCGGTATACTCTTCGTCATAAAGTATCTGAACTTTCTTGCCGGCGGGCTCATGCATCTGATGGGAGCTCCGGCACAGGATGCGCAGATCATAAGCATCATACTCCCGCTCGGAATATCTTTTTATACTTTCCAGGCAACGGGTTATCTCATCGACGTATACAGGGGAACGGCTGAAGCGGAGCAGAACGTCTTCAGGTTCGCTCTTTTTGTTTCGTTCTTCCCTCAGATAATCCAGGGCCCGATCAGCTCATACACCAGTCTGCATCATCAGCTCATAGAACCGCATGATCCGAACTGGAACAATTTTAAACGCGGCGTGATGATAATCGCCTGGGGACTGTTCAAGAAGCTGGTAATAGCTGACTGCGCGTGGATAGGTATCAAGGCGTATTATGACAACGGCGGCATCAACGGTACGCCGGAGTTCGCCGCCGGATACGGAGGCACGATGGTGCTGTTCATATCCCTTATGTACGCTCTGCAGCTGTACGCGGACTTCTCCGGAGGGATAGACATCTCGAGAGGCATCTGCAGGATCCTCGGAATCGAGATGGAGATGAACTTCAGGCAGCCGTATTTCTCGAAGTCCATCGGTGAATACTGGAGAAGGTGGCACATCACTCTCGGCGCATGGATGAAGAATTATGTATTCTATCCGATAGCGATGTCCGAAATGTCGAGGAATATAAGCAAAGCTATAGCCGGTTCATCCTTCGGAAAGACTGCAGCGGGAAAACATCTGGCCAAAGTGTTCACAACAGCGATGGCATCCTTCATTGTCTTCCTGCTGGTAGGTATATGGCACGGAGCCAACAGCAAGTACATAGCATTCGGTGTGTGGAACGGATTCATCATCATGCTTTCCGCAATGCTGGAGCCTGTCTACGACAGGATGCGCAAGGCCTTTCATATAAATAAAGAAGCGGCATGGTGGAAGCTCTTCCAGATGCTGAGGACCTTCATCATCGTACTGATAGGCTATATTTTCGACATCGCTGACAACTTTACCAACGCGATGCAGATGATGTTCAGGATAGTGTCGGATCAGAACATGGGCGTGTTCATGGAGCAGCTGCCGACGCTCGGGATGCGCAAAATGGCCTTCCTGACGCTCATGTTCAGCTCAGCAATACTGCTGTTTATGAGTATAAGGCTCGAGCAGACATCATCTGACACACCTGCCGAACTGCTCGGTAAAAGGAGCGGACTGATACAGTGGCTTGCACTGTTCGTCCTCATCATGATGATAATCGTGCTCGGAACTTACGGACCTGCAGTCGATCCTGCAGAGTTCGTATACATGCAGTTCTGATGTTTACATTAAGATAAGAGCCGGTCCGGCAACAGATACAGAAGACAGGATAAAGTTACAATGCCTGAAAAAAAGGAACGGAAAAAGAAATACATGAAAAGAGCTGCGGCGGTAGCTGCCATGCTTTTGTGTGTGCTTATCAGTGTCCAGCTGCTGCAGTATTTCTTCTGCATCCCGAACAGCGTCGATGAAGACAGGGTGATGATGCTGCATAAGGAGCCGAAGAACACCATCGACGTTTTGCTTATAGGCTCGAGCGCGACTTACTCCGGATTTTCATCCGCATACGCCTATGAGAAATACGGATTCACATCCTACCCGTACGCGCTGGGCGGAGCGACCTGTACTATGTGGAAGCCGGCCCTTCAGGATACACTGAGGAGACAGAAGCCTAAACTTGTCGTAGTGGATGTATTCGGCGGCGGATATGATGCAGAGATGGTAAGAACACGCTGCAATCAGGTATATACCATAATGGCGCATTATCCGCTTTCACCGGAGAAGGTGTCCATGGCCAGGGAAATCGAGAGGAATATCGACAGGACTTCCGTTGCGAGCCTCCTGTTCCCGATCCTCAGGTATCATACCAACATCGCTCCTAACCTCAGGAAGATCAAACCGAGACTGAGAGCAGAGTTCTACGGACCTTCGCCTCTTAAAGGAATAGAGACGAAGACACGTATCCGGATTCTGAGAAAAATAGATAATTCCGCATTCGAGACCGGAACGAAGGAACTGGAAGGCGGATCAGAACGTGTCATCCGGGAGTTCCTCGACTACTGCAAGGAGAAAGACATCAATGTGCTATTCGTAAAGTATCCTCTCGTGCTCAAAAAGAATGAGCCGGAGGAGATAGATGTGACTCTCAGAGCAAACCGTGTTGATGAAATAGCAGAGGAATACGGGTATCAGACTCTTAACATGCAGAAGGAGTTCTATGAGATCGGACTCAAGGAGATCGGGGATTTCTACAACCACGGACATCCCAATGTTTACGGACAAAAGAAGGTCACTGAGTATCTCGGAAGGTATATCCGGGATGAGATGGGAATAGGACCGTCAGAACTCAGCGAGGAAAACAAGGCTGCCTGGGATGAGAGCATCAGGTATTATCATGGCTTTACCGGTATGGCGGAAGAAATGATCAAAAGAGATGAGGTCGAGGATATCGGTGATTCACCTGAAATCGTAGACAGGGTCGAAAAGTACATGAAAGACAAGAAAATCTAGCAAAGCTTCATTATAGACTGACGCACTGCAGAAATTAATGAACGACAAAGGCGGACCGCAATGTACAGTGTGATCCGCCTGTTTTAATTAAGATGAATGCTTTACCGGTAACTCAGACCAGGCATTGATGATCCTGAACCTAGATCCCGAGCATTGCTGCGTATTCTGCGAGCGCTCCGTCGGTCTCGTGTGCGAGGACCTTTTTCGCAAGTACTTTGCCGAGCTGTACGCCTTCCTGATCGAAGCTGTTCAGGTTCCACAGGAAGCCCTGGAACATGATCTTGTTCTCGAAGTGTGCGAGAAGTGCACCGAGTGATGCAGGTGTCAGCTGATCTCCGGTGATGATGCTGGAAGGTCTGCCGCCGTCGAAGTTCTTGTTAGGATTCTCATCATCCTTGCCGCATGCGAATGCGACGATCTGAGCTGCGACGTTGGCACCCAGCTTCTTCTGGCTGGTGCTGCCCTGGATGTCTACATCCACTCCTGACTGGTTCTCCCTGAATCCGATGAACTGGAGAGGAACGATGTCCTTGCCCTGGTGCAGGAGCTGGTAGAACGAGTGCTGACCGTTGGTTCCCGGCTCGCCGAAGAGGACCGGACCTGTCTTGTAGTTCACTGGTTCGCCGAATCTGTTGACCGACTTGCCGTTGGATTCCATGTCTGCCTGCTGAAGGTGTGCAGGGAATCTTGCGAGAGCCTGTGCATACGGAAGCACTGCTGTGCTCTCGTATCCGAGGATGTTTCTCTCATATACGCCGATGAGTGCATCGAGCATTGCTGCGTTCTTCATCGGATCAGCCTCTGCTGCCAGCTTGTCTGCAGCTGCAGCACCGTCGAGGAACTCTGCGAAAACGTCAGAACCGAATGCCAGAGAGAGAACTGCTCCGCCGACTGCTGATGTCGAGGAATATCTGCCGCCGATGTAGTCATCCATGAAGAATGCTGCGAGGTAGTCGCTGCTGGATGCGAGCGGTGATGTCTCGCTTGTAACTGCGATCATGTGCTTTGACGGATCGAGACCGGCATTCTTAAGAGCGTTCTTGACGAAAGCTTCGTTGGTCAGTGTTTCGAGTGTAGTTCCTGACTTGGATACCAGGATGAAGAGGGCGTGTGCCACATCGATTGTGTTGAGAACGCTGACTGCGTCGTCAGGGTCTACGTTGCTGATGAACTTCGCATCCATCAGGAGTTTGTTGTTTGCTCTTGCCCAGTTCTCGAGTGCTATGTACATCGCTCTCGGACCGAGGTCGCTGCCGCCGATACCGATCTGAACGACTGTTGTGAAATTCTCGCCTGCAGCGTTTGCGATCTCACCGGAATGTACCTTAGCAGCGAAGTCAGCGATTTTGCTCTGCTCACCTGTGTAGAAGTCTCTCTTGTTGACTCCGTCCTTTACGACATCATCACCGAGCTGTCCGCGTGTGAGGTGGTGGAGAACAAGTCTCTTCTCGCCTGTGTTGATCATGGCTCCGTTGTATAGCTCCTCGAACTTACCCGCGAGATCAGACTCCTTTGCGAGGTCAGCCAGCATTGCGAGGACTTCGTCATCGACCTGCTTTGCCGCATAATTGTATGCGAGGCCGCATGCCATCGGTACGGAGTATGCTTTAACCCTCTCAGCTCCGGCTGCACCAGCGAGTACCTCCCTGAGGTCAACGCGGTGCTCAGATGCTGTAAGAGCCTTGTATGCGTTAAGTGTATCAAGATTTTTCCATTCAGCCATTTATACCCTTCCTTTCTGAACGGCTGTCCGCAGCATATCTGCAGCCTGCCGGTTCATCTGTTGTGATTTGAAGTTTGTGTATATACTGTTTCCATCTCATATAATTTACTACAGATGGCGCAAAATATCCACAGAGATAACGCCTTCGTATATTTACCGGAAGCAGCGCAGAACGTGAGATTCATAGTCCCAGCTGTGACTTGAGTGCGTCCTGCAGTACCTGAGAGAAATTGATCCCCCTCGCAACAGCAAGTTCATTGAGCCATTCAGGTATCGAGAGCGTTTTCTTGACGGCCTTATTGTTATGCTGCCTCTGATACTCGATCGTGTCGCATACAATGTAATTGACGAATTCACCGGCGTTTAATCTGATTGAACCGATAGAAGAAGGCGCGGGCACAGGTCTTTCATTCTTTTCATAATCAAATAAAGTGAATGCAAGCACATCTTCTGCCATATAGATTGCGTCCTTCAGATCATCTCCGCATGTATAACATCCCTCAAAATCAGGAAATATCACGGAGTAGCCGCTTTCTTCCTGTGTAAACACTGCCGGATATACATATTTCATTTTCAGTTCCTCCTGTAATCCACACCGGCATCTTTGAGAATTGCATTAAGAGTTCCGGGTGGAATTTCTTTGCTCTTATGTCTCGGGATCCTGAAATCTTTGCCGGTCAGGTTGCTGTGCCACTTGTCGTGTTCTCTTCCATGCTCGACAAAATAACAGTCTGATCTCTTTAACAGCTTGATAAGCTCTGAAACTTTCATTTAGCACCTCTATATTAACACGTAATAATACGTACATCAACCACTGCTGTGAATCAGGTTTTAATCTGTGATTATGTGTAATTAAACGGTAAAGAATGCTCCGTTTTCAGTCAAATGAAGTTCTGATAGAGATTTTCTGAAAGCGAATGACATTAAACATGAACTCAACTTAACGTCATGTTGTTTATCAAAAAAACAAAGAAAATGTGATACATTAAATTAAACAGATATGAGCAAAATGAAAAAGACGGTCAACAGAAAAAAGAAGAAACAGCTGCAGCTGATTGCCATTCTCCTGATGCTGCTGCTTATTGTGGCGGCTCTGACATGGCTCACTTTGCGTGGACGCACTATGAACAGGGCACGGACTACAGATGCAACGAAGACGCTGGAGAGTGCCGTGCAGGCCGTAACAGGTGGGCTTGGATTCATTGATGACCTTGCGAATACTTATAAAGCGGCCCGGCATGTGTACTCACACAGGGGCAGCGCAGGAGAAAACGAGCACTCTTTCAAGGCGTATGACGATGCGATTGCGGCAGGCTCGATATATATTGAGCAGGATCTTGTATTGTCGAAGGACGGCGTGCTGTTCGTTGCTCATGACCTGTCCGCTGAACCAATGACGGGAACACCGAAGCTGTATTCATCCATGTCCGCTGAAGAAATAGATGGACTGAAAACCAAGGCCGGGGGAAAGGTTCTGAGGATGAGCGGGGTGTTCGAACGGTACGGAAAGACGGTGAACTATGTCATCGAGCTGAAAGCATATGAAGACAGCCGGATGATCGACAGTTTCAGGGAGCTGGTGGATAAATACGGATATCAGGACATCATAACAGTGCAGTGCAAGGACATTCACCCGCTCAGAACGCTGGAAAGCATTTATCCGGACATGACTAAGCTGTATATCTGCAGGAGTCAGTGGGGCTTTGATACGAGCATCAACGAGCCATATATCGACATCATATCCGTCAACGAGTGGCTCATGACGGAAGAGAGATGCCGGATCGTGCATGATAAGGGAAAGAAGTTCAGCGCCTGGACGCTGGACTCTGAAGGATCGATCAGACAGGCGATAGACATGGGCGTGGATACCTACTTCACCAATGATACGCCCCTGGCCCTTTCGCTGGAGAAAGACTACGGGCTGAAGAAGCGCGGCGAGTAGGGAACGCCGGAAAATAAACACAGAAGGCATCTGAGAATGAACAAAAAAGGCTTGCTTTTGCAGGCTGATTAGTTTAAGATAATTGGGCGTGTCCGGAAGGACATGCACACGTATTATTACTTTCTGCACCGTGCGAAACGGTGCCAATATGACCACAGGAGGTGTCAACATGAGAGATTATGAACTTCTATTCGTGCTTGATCCGACTCTGGACGAGGAGACCAAGGCTAACCTGATCGAGACTGTCAAGTCAGTTATCAATGCAGGCGGCGAGGCTGGTGAAGCTGATGTTTGGGGCGAGAGAAGACTTGCTTACAGCATCAACAAGAAGAACACTGGTTACTATGTAGTTCTCCCGTTCAAGGCTGATGCTGAGCTCCCTAAGGAACTCGACAGAAGACTCAGGATCAACGAGAACGTAATGAGACATATCATCGTTTGCCAGGACGAAGAGTAGTCAAGGGACAGGAGGTCTGAGATGAATCAAGTTATATTGATCGGAAGACTCGCAAGAGATCCGGAGCTCAGCTACACACCTAACACCCAGTCTGCTATGTGCAGATTCACAATCGCTGTAGACAGACCGAGAAGACAGGGCGAAGATGCCGGCGCTGACTTCATCCGTATCACTGTATGGGGAAGACAGGCTGAGACATGTGACCGTTACCTCTCCAAGGGAAGACAGGTAGCTGTACAGGGAAGGATCCAGACCGGAAGCTACAAGAACAGAGAAGGCGTTACCGTTTATACAACGGATGTCGTTGCTGACAGAGTTGAGTTCCTCGGCGGCGGCCAGGGCGGCCAGAACGGCGGTCAGGGCAGCTTCAACCAGGGTGGCTCATTCGGTGGCGGATATCAGGGCGGTAACAACAACGCACCGCAGCAGAGCGGTAACTTCGGCGGACCTGAGGAAACATTCGGATCGGACAACACATCCGGCAACCAGGACTTCGGTTTTGGAGGCTTCGATGATCTCCCGGATACATTCCAGGCTGCTGAGGATGATATTCCATTCTAGAGAAAGGGGAATGCACGAATTATGGAAAGAAGCAACAGACCTAAGCGCATGAACTCAGGCATGAGAAGAAGAAAAGTATGCCAGTTCTGTGCTGACAAGGACAAGAAGATCGACTATAAAGATGCTGAGACTCTGAAGAAGTACATCACTGAGAGAGGCAAGATCCTCCCAAGAAGAGTCACAGGTACCTGCGCTATGCACCAGAGAGCAGTTGCTAAGGCAATCAAGAGAGCAAGAGTCGTTGCTATCCTGCCGTTCGACGCAGAGCAGTAAGATCGATCCAGAAGGACACCGATGCCCGGCTGAAAAGCCGGGTATTTTCGTGCTCAGATCTGCAATGTAAAGCCCACTTTACAAGTGGTAAATAACAATTGGATTAATTAGAAAACGAAGTCGATTTCGGGAGCAATTGTCCAAATAGTTCACCTTGACGGCTTTTTTATCTTTGATACACTAAGATTAACAATCATTAAGATGAGCGCAGAAATCACATGGAGGGGCTGTACATATATGACCCGGACAGCGTTTCGCCCGTCTTGTTTCACAGGTAGTTTAAGGGGAAAGGTAAGGTATGATGAAGAAAAGATTACTTGCGATCCTTATTACACTTACTATGGTGCTGACCTACATGCCTGCAATCGCGTTTGCGGATGCAACAGCAGAAGGGGAAACACCTAAGGAAGTCGAAAAGGTAACAGAAGGAACAGAAAACACGGAGGGGACTTCGGAACAGGAGGTCACAGATAAGATCCTCGAAGAGAAGCAGGGAGAAGTAAATGCTGCTTCCGCTGCAGATGAAAATGATCCGGATAATCCGGATGACGAAGATCCTTCAGCAGATGACGAAGATCCTACTGTAGTAAAAATGAATTTTACGGCTAATCACGATTATGAGGGCTATATCGGAACAGAGCAGCCTGTTGACTGGTTTGGCTTTGAAGGAGAAGAGATCTTACTGACATTTTCAGACGGCGACACGGTAAAGTATGTCTATGACGAAGAAGAAGACTCCTCATATTATTTCAGGATCGATCCTGAAATAGATGAAAGCGAAATTAAAGAATACTATCCGCGGAGCCTTAATCCTTTTTTCTCTTTTGTTGATGAAAGCCAGAAGAAGTTTAAAGAAGGCAAAAACAAAGTAAGAGTTACGCTCCCGGAATACGAAGCAGCTTCAGAGGAAATCATTACTTTTACAGGAGTGCCGGTACCTCACAGAATCACGTCTATTGAGTATAAGCGGAAGAGCAGCGAGCCTCTCGAAGCTTATGTCGGAGCCAGGAATGTATATGACCTAGGTGGAAATATGCCTATGCCTGGCGATGTATTAACAGTTAAGTATGATGATGGGGAAACAACTGCCTATACTGCTTCGATGGATGACGAGGATATGCTTGTATTTCTGGATAGCAAGGGCAATAACCTGGTACCATCAGTAACTGATGACTGGTATCTGGAATTTGAAGAAGGGCAGTCTGCGTATAAAAAAGGGAAAAACACTATATACTTCCGGATGATGGACGATGTATCGTATTATGCATCGGATGATGAGGATGAATCAAACTTTATTGTTAAATGTCCTATTACCGTAACGGGTGTTGAAAGCGATATCGAGAGCATTTCGTTCAGCACGGATAGAAAAATCACGCTGGAGAAGGAAGAATATATTGATAAAGAGTTTACTTACGATGCTTTTGGTGAAGGAGATGTACTGACAATAAAATATAAAAACGTTTCTACACCAAAGAAGTTTGTGTATACATATTATGAGGATGAGGATTACTATGTTTTCGAAAACAAGGA
Organism: Anaerovoracaceae bacterium; assembly: GCA_045540775.1. Classification (GTDB taxonomy): domain Bacteria; phylum Bacillota; class Clostridia; order Peptostreptococcales; family Anaerovoracaceae; genus Crickella. Next base: position 109,547 of record JAZQHU010000064.1, read on the forward strand.
TGATCCTGATGACGATACTGGAATCTACCCTGATTATTATGATGACCAGAGTGATACCAATTACTGGGGAAAAGGCTGGCACTCATACTTTGTTACACTTGAAGGCAAATCCTGTGAAGTAAAAAACGTCATTAATGTAGTTGAAACTGAACATAAGCATAATATGACCTTCTATGAAGAGTACATTCCGATATGCGGTGAAGGCGGAACAGGACATAAGGCACATTACGAATGCGAGAACTGTGGCAAGTACTTTGCAGATGAAGAAGGAAACACAATGCTCTCGGAAAAAGAAGTAGAAATACCTGCAAAAGATAAACACAGTTACGAAAAATGGGAAATTATAGAAGCAGCTTCTGATTATTCAAACGGATGGAGGAAAAGATCCTGTACAGTATGCGGAGAAACACAAGAGTCAGATGTTAAGCATATTGTTACATTAGTACCGGAAGTTAAAGCAACATGCGGGAAACCGGGAACGAAGGCATACTATAAGTGTTCTGAGTGTGACCAGATATTCAGAGACAAGGACTATATTGATCTTATAACTGAGCCGGAAGAAATACCTGCAACAGGAAAGCATCAGTTTGATGACTGGAAAACAGTCAAAGAGCCAACAACCACAGCAAAGGGACTTAAGGAACGCACCTGCAAGGTCTGTGGACAGAAGGAATCAGCTGATATTCCGGCTAAAGAGGTGCCGACAAACCTGAAGGTCAAGAACCTCTGGGCATCACAGCACAGCGTTGGCAAGGTCCTGTTCAAATGGTCCCAGAAGGACGGAGTAACAGCCACAGGCTGGAACCTGAAGTACAGATTCCGTAAGATAGGCGGAAACAACAGCTGGTCCGGATGGACAGAAAAAGCATATCCAGCAGATACCTATGAAGCATGGATCCCTATCAAGACAGATTATGTAATCGAGATCCACGCACAGGCAAAGGGAGACAGCACATGGTCAACAGGAATCATCACATGTCCTGCAGGCGGCAAGTACCATGCGATGAAAGAAACACACGTTGTAAATGCTGTCAATGGCAAGCGACTTGCAGAGAAGAAGGTAGGATCCAGCGCAGTACTGCATACTGACATCACTCTGAAGGTCGGTGAAACACTCAAGGTTAAGCCTTCATATAACTATGATCCTAATATCAAAGATTTCAAGGCAAGACCGAGGCTGTACCCGAGCCATCTGCTCTATGATATCGGCGACAAGTCAATGATCACGATCTACAATGTAGGTAAGGGCAATTCTGAGTACAAAGGCGGAATCATCGACGGAGCGGCTGTTATCAAGGCTACTAAGGCAGGAAAGACAACCATCGTCTTCAGATCACCTAACGGAAGAACTCTGATCGGTGATGTGACTATTACAAAATAGGGAAAATTGCAGAAGCAGATCTGAGATATACCTGTCTGCAGTAAAGCAATAACAAAGGAGAAACCGGGGCTTCCGGTTTCTCCCTTTTGTTATCAGAAAACCCCGCTGGGAGGCGGGGTTCCGATCAGTTGCAGTATTCTGTAAACAACCTGTTATAAGTGTGAGTCTGGCTGGTCTGACTACCTGTACATGTTGTTGAGGTAGTACAGTTCGTTGTATCTCTTCACTTTGTATTTAGCATAGTCATGCGCCTGGCTGGTAGAGTAATAGAAGCCTGCATAGAACTGCTTTCCGTCATGGAAGATGCACTGCAGCTCCTTGCCCGGAGACTTGCCGTAAGGGAATTTTACTCTTCCGACAAGAGCGCCCGACATTGTGTGAACTGTGACCATGCTGTACTTATACTTACCTTTGAAGCTCCTGACGTCGTATATGTAGTTTCCTACGCTGTCCATTCCCTGGTTGAGAAGGGCGGTCTGCTTGCCCTTGAGGACGACATATTTCTTCGGATTGAGGTTGCCGTCGAATATGATGACGTTGTTGTTGCCGCGGAGTCTGCCGACATACCAGTTCTTCTTCGCATTGTATGCGATTGCTGTAAATCCCTGATAGTTGCGTCTTACGGATCTTGGCAGATTCTTTACCTTTGAGGTAAGCTTGATGTCCTTGTATCCTCGGACTGTAAGCTTGTTCGGGTCTATGAATACAGCCCTCTTGCCTTTTACTCTGCAGCAGGTCGCTACGAGAAGCTTCTTCTTCGTGTTGTATGTCAGGCAGTTCGCATGATAGACAGGAAGCGCCGCAGAGACTTTGACGACTTCCCTCGTGCTGAGTCTGACTTTGACTATCTTGCACTTCTCTACATTTCTGTTATACAGGGTAAGATATGCATATCCTGCATTTGCGCATGCACCCTGAAGCGTGTCGTACTGATACAGCTTCTGTTTTGCTGCCGCTCTGTAGTCAAATGCCTTAGTGCCTTTTTTGATAAGTTTCATAGAGGCATTCCGCTGCGGCGGAGCTTTTTTGATGCTTGCTGCACTGACACTTGTCGCCGGCACTGCCAGAACGCCTGTGACACATACTGTCAGCGCGATGATAAACGCCAGTATACGGCTTTTTTTCTTACTACTCATTTTCTGTCTGACTCTCCCTTGTGATTTGTCCCGGGAACCCCAATTCATTATACCATTTTTTCACAGCATATCACTATGGCTAGTCGACCGACGGAAGCACCGCTCCGCCGAAAGGCATAGCGATAACGCGGGCATCCGGCCCGTGTTTTTTCATGGCTTCGTCGAAGGCTGCCTGAGCCGTTGCGGCAGGGGTGAAGAAGATGCTCTTCACAAATTCAGGGTCCATCTCAGATACCAGGTAGACTTCTGCTTTCTGCATGACCATGGCGATGGCTGCCGCCTTGTGACCGCCGAGTTTGAAATCAGCATGGATGCGGTCTATGAGGTCCTGCGGCCGGTCTGCCTCGCAGAGCCACTTCTCAAAAGTCGCATTGCCGAGGCCTTCGTTGCAGGCACCGATCAGAATGATAGTGCCGCCGTCCCTGATGATGTGCTTGGAGTTGTCCAGAGCCTTCTGCGTCTGATACAGGTTGGCGTCTTTAGGCGCTCCGCCCTGACTTACAAGGATGATATCTGCTGGTTCAGGTACTGACACGCGGTACATCCTGTCGAGATATTTACATCCGGTTCTGTGCGCATCCACAACGTCGCCCGCGACCGCATAGACGATCTTCTTGTGTTCGTCCAGGACACAGTTGACTATAAAGTCAACACCCAGCATCGCGCAGGCTTCTTCGAGATCCTCGCGGACAGGGTTGCCTTCGAGCTTGCCTGTGCGAGCATCATCCGAGATCATCATCCGATGGTTCATCTGGATCGCTGCAGGAGTCGAGACACCCGGCATTATTGCTTTGCATCCGCCCGAGTAGCCGGCAAAATAGTGGAATTCTATGTTGCCGAGACATATGCGGATATCCGCCTCTGCGACTCTGCGGTCGTAGTCTACAGGAGTGCCGCTCTTTGTAGTGCCGAGATGGACGAGATCCTCACGGCTGCTGTCCACGACTCTGACCTCGTTATAGCAGCGGTCTCCGACCAGTCTGCGGTGCTCCTCTTCCGTGTTGTTCCTGTGCGAACCGAGCGCGATGACTACAGTAATGTCCTCAGGCCTGCAGCCGCCTGCATACAGTTCATCCAGAACTGACGGGAGGACGTCATAGCTTGGAAGCGGGCGCGAAATGTCGCTGGTGACTATTACCACTTCAGGGCGTCTCCCGGCGGTTTCCGGCTTGCTGCCATCAGATGAAGAAGGATCTTCATCCGCAGAGGCAAGTTCTCTGATCTTCTCTGCCGCGATATCCCTCAGCTTCCCGGTACCTATAGGGGTTTCCAGTGCATACCTGACTGCATCAGCGCCGCGGCGTTCGTGTTCCACAGGGTTGCTCATAAGAACGCCGACGAGATTCTCATCAGGCACATCCACTGTCTGGATATCTTTACCGTAACCGAATTCTATCTGCATTTCTGTTGCTCCAATCACTTTAAAAGGCGGGGTATCCCCGCCTCTTAATTTTGCCGTATTTGGAACCTTTATGCAAGCCGATTCAGCAATACAGACGTATTTATACATCGCATGTGAAAGCCTCGCAGCCTGCACTGTATAATTCCTACTTTTTGAGATCCTTGATGTTCAGAGGAGTCTTCCAGACGTAGTCTGTCCTCTGCGGTGTATTGATCAGCAGCTGCAGATATCCGTCGTTGCCGATGACTGCGCTCTCGATCTCACCAAGTGCTATGCGGATCGAGCCGAGATACTTGTAGTCAGAAGCGCGGTAGATATCCAGGTAATTGGTTTTGTGCTTGTTTGCACCGCTGATTCCGTGGAAGATGAATCCATCCTGGGCGCCGCAGTCCTGAACGTGTGTCTTGCCGCTGTGACTGCATCTGTTGAATTTCTTCAGATGTTTGAACTTGCCGTCCGCGCTGTAAATACGGATGCCCGTTTCCGAAGATGCGTATATCACTTTGGTCGTCTTGTCATAGGCAAGCCCTGATGATGAGTATGGCGTTTTGGATCTGCCATATTTGTTCGTCTTCGGATTCCAGGTATAGATCGTCGTCTGGCCGCCCTTGAAGATATAGCAGAGACCTGTCTGAGGATCCCAGGTTATACCGTTAGGATGTCCGATGTTGAATGCAAAACCTCCGGTCTTGAGCTTTTTGCCGTTGGCTGAATATGTGACTATTCCCTGCATCGGGTTCATTCCGTAGAGGATATAGTACTGCGATCCGGTAAAGGTCATGGCCTGCGGAACGAGAGCGTTGCTGAATCCTGTTATGGAAAACAGCTTACGGCAGTTGTTTGAGTCAAATGTGTAGACATAGCGCGCCTTGCCGCCATTTGTCGGATTGCTCAGAAGTCCGGTAACAAGCCTGTCGTTGGAGACCTCGAACGGTGCGCTTACCTTGGTTACAGTCTGACCGCCCACCGATACATCGACTCTGTATGTGTACTTGCCTGCAGGCAGGGTGCCGAAAGGCAGATGATTGTCAATGCTGTAGATGTCGAATTTTCTGGCGTGGACGTTCGCGCTGTGTGAGATCACCCACTTGCCTTTGGCATTGACAACACCGGCGGTAACGCTGTCGACCGGCTCAGGCGCATTTACAATGCCCTTGACGGTGAACCTGCTGCCGACCTGAAGGAGCGACGGATTGCGCTGACCGGTCACGGTCACCTTTGACAGGATCCCGCGGGCCTTCTCAGCTGACATGGCAGAGACCGCAGGCTTTGAACTGCCGCCTGAACCAAGCTTCAGGTGCTTTGCGCTGATATAATAGGTGCTCTTTCCGATGAGGACTTTGTACCATATCTGACTTACCCCTCTGAGCTTGGCTTCGGACAGAACGGTGACAGCCTTGCCACTGGACAAGGTGCCTTTTTTAGCCATTCCGGTAGTAGGACCCGATCTGAAATTGACGGCCCTCACCGTAACGGCCGGAATGTTCGCATAGGAAATGTTGTCGACAAGATCTGACCGGATGTAGCCCTTCTTTCCGCTGACAGAAACATAGTACCAGCGTTTTGCTGCCTTGGTGCTGTAACCCGTGAACACTTCCCTGAGAATGGTCACGCCTTTGTTGTCAGAAACCAGGGTGATCTGCCTGGAACTTGTGGTGGTGTGGGCTCTGAGACTCGCACCGCCCGAAGCGTTGACGCTGCCCGATGCCTGTGTTGACGCTGCATAGGTTTCAGTGCCGCCCAGGGCAGGGAGCGCACATGTCATGCACATTGTCATGATCAGCACCATGACAAGCAGGTGCGGGAATGTTCCGCGTCTGCCGGCCGTGCCGCTGCTGTTGGTTTTTCCTCTGATTGAAGCTGTAAACATAATTCTCATCTCTTTAACTTTTCTGATATCCGAATGCCTGAAAAGGCGATAATTCCGTATATTACGATTATTGTTTTCGCGGCTTACAGCGTCAATCAAGCTTTACGTTCTTAAAGATTAATATGCTGTAAGGTGGTGCAGGCAAAAAGGCTGAAAATCCTGACAATCTACACATTACGGCGTGTTAATCCTATATAATCTAAGCACAACTGAGTTCTGCTTCCGGAAATGAGAAAAAAGCTTGAAAAATACACATGGCTGGCTCATAATACTGCAGTATGCAAAACTCCGGAAAATAGAAAGAAGGTTTCTTATTAAATGAGAGAATGGATATACAGAGCTATCTACTGGGTTGCTGAGATTCACAATCATATCCTCAGCATCAATGACCAGGGAGGATGGTACTTCAACGATAAACAGCTTCACTTTATAGTTATAGGCGCTCTGGGGATGCTTGGCATCTTCATCTTCTATCCGCTGTTCAAACTTCTGGCAAAATATGATCACGAGATGGTCATAGCGTTCCTTTATGTGTTCACGCTGGTGCTTGTGGTTTCGTTTGCTATCGAGATCGGGCAGTGGTACTCGGGCACCGGACGCATGGAATCTGAGGACATGGTGTACGGAATCGCAGGGTTCCTGGTAATGTTCCTGATATTCGCCTTCATACGGGCGCTGTTCCTTGCGATAAAGAGCCTGCTTGGGCATGATGAGGAGCGCGAAGCAGAGCGCAGGAGGCTTGCGGGCAAGCACTAGAGCCTGCCGGCCTGATCCAGGCAGCGCTTATTTCTGATACATCAATACAAAACCCGATAAATCTCAATAATCAGCAGCATATTTCTCAATAATGAGGGGCGCCTCCCGTACCTGATGAGGGGCTTCTGAACGTTTATTTTTCTACATTAATCAAAAAATCCGAACAAATTTCAAAAAAGAACCACTAATGGTCGTACAACTCCGAACGGCACAATATGTACTGACAAAAACACAGCACAGTGTGGCGAATAGATTTGAGTTGATGTCCTTAAAGTGGGAAAATCTATCGTGTATTTTTTCAATACAAAGAATCAGAAACAAGGAGACTGCATCATGAAGAAAGTCGGAATCATCATGGGAAGCGACAGCGATCTGCCTGTAGTAAAGAAGGCAACAGGCGTGCTTGACGAGCTGGGCATCCCTTACGAAGCACATGTTTACTCCGCACACAGGACACCTGCCGAAGCAAGGGCATGGTCGCTGAATGCAAGAAAAGACGGATTCGGCGTTATCATCGCTTTTGCCGGAATGGCTGCACACCTGGCGGGAGCCATCGCTGCAAACACCACACTTCCGGTCATCGGAGTGCCTTGCAAGAGTGCCGCATTCGACGGAATGGACGCTTTGCTCTCGACAGTCATGATGCCGAGCGGCATCCCTGTCGCAACAGTCGCAGTTGACGGCGGCAAGAACGCAGCTTTGCTCGCAGCTGAGATACTCGCAGTAGCTGACGAAGAGCTCGCAGACACGCTCGATGCAAGAAGATCAGCAGAAGCAGAAGCAGTCCTCGTAAAAGACGAAGGAATTGCTGAGAGGCTGAAATAGCCGGCCGCAGCATGACCTGCTGAATGATCAAGGATATTTAATGACCCCCACACATATAAAAAGGAGAACAATATGAAACTTGTTTACACCGGAAAGACCAAGAACGTATTTGAGATGGAGAACGGCAACTACCTGCTGAAGTTCAAGGATGATGTTACAGGCAAGGACGGAAAGTTTGATCCGGGCGAAAACCAGATCGGACTGACTATCGAGGGCGTTGGTGATTTCAACCTCCGCATGACTGATTACTTCTTCGGAAAGATCAACGAGGCTGGAATCAGAACTCATTTCGTAAAGGCCAACTTTGAGGACACAACTATGGAAGTCAAGCCGGCTAAGGTATTCGGCCACGGACTCGAGGTAATCTGCAGACTCAAGGCTGTAGGAAGCTTCATCAAGAGATACGGCGAATATATCGAGGCAGGCACAGATCTTCCTTACTATGTAGAGACTACTTTCAAGAACGATGCACTTGGCGATCCGCTGGTAACCAAGGACGGACTGGTAGTTCTCGGCGTTATGACTGAAGAGCAGTATGATGACCTCAGAGACATGACTCAGAAGATCACCAAGATCGTTGCTGACGACATGAAGGAAAAGGGACTCGACCTCTATGACATCAAGTTCGAGTTCGGATATGACGCAGACGGCAAGGTAATGCTGATCGACGAGATCGCTTCCGGCAACATGAGAGTTTACAAGGACGGCGAGTACGTTGAGCCGCTCGAACTCAACAAGCTGTTCTTCGCAGAGTAAGAGAGTATCCGCAGCAGTTTGACAGCTGCATGAATTACAGAGCCTGCAGGGGGGGAATGTAGGCAGAACGGGATCAGAGATAAATCGTAAAGGGCAAAAAGAGGGAGGAGGCCTATTATGGGCGGCTTTTTCGGAATTACATCAAAACATGATGCAGTGCTGGACGTGTACTTCGGTACTGACTATCATTCACACCTCGGGACCAAGACCGGCGGGCTTGCAGCTTATGACGAGGAACTCGGACTTCAGAGGGTCATCCACAACATAGAGAATTCGCCTTTCCGTACCAAGTTCGGGGGCATCACGAATTCGATGAAGGGCAACGCTGCCATCGGATGCATCAGTGACACTGACCCGCAGCCGCTGCTGTTCCACTCCGTCTGCGGCACCTATGCCATCATGACGACGGGCATCATCAACAACCAGGAGGAGATCATCGACCTCGTCCTGAAGGGTGCTCACGGACATCTCGGCGCAAGGACCGGCGGCAAGATCAACCAGACAGAGCTGATCGCAGCACTGATCTCCGAGAAGGACGACCTGGTAGAGGGAATCAGATATGCTCAGGAAGTCATCGACGGAACAGCCTGCATTCTGCTTCTCAAGGATGACGGGACCATCCTCGCTGCAAGAGATAAAAACGGCCGCCTGCCTGTAAGGGTCGGCATAGCTGAGGGATCGTCAGCGGCTTCATTCGAATCTTTTGCACTGAGCAAAATGGGATTTGAAGAGCAGAGAGATCTGGGTCCGGGAGAGATCGCAGAGCTCACTACAGACGGCATCAGGACGGTAGCAGAGCCGGGCAAGAGCATGAAGATGTGTGCTTTCCTCTGGAGCTATTACGGATATCCGACGACCACATACGAGGGCGTCAACGTCGAGATGATGAGATATGCGAACGGACGCATCCTCGCTCAGCACGATGCAGAGAGCGGTTTTGACATCGAAAGCGTCGACTACGTAGGCGGAGTTCCTGACAGCGGAACACCGCACGCGATCGGATATGCCAACGAGTCGCACGTGCCTTTTGCCCGCGCATTCATCAAGTACACACCGACCTGGGCGAGAAGCTTCATGCCGCAGACCCAGGACGAGCGCAACAAGATCGCCAAGATGAAGCAGATCCCGGTCACCGAGCTGATCAAGGACAAGAACCTGCTCTTTGTGGACGACTCTATCGTAAGAGGAACGCAGCTGCGCGAGACTGTCGACTTCCTCTATGCGAACGGCGCAAAATCGGTACACATGAGATCGGCATGTCCGCCTATCATGTACGCGTGCAAATACCTCAATTTCTCGAGAAACAACAGCGAGATGGATCTCCTGTCGAGGCGTGTCATCGCCGAGCTCGAGGGCGCTGAGGGAATGAAGCACCTGGAGGAGTATGCGGACGGATCAACCGAGAGAGGCAGGAAGTTCCGCAAGACCATCGCGGAGAAGATGGGATTTGAAACACTCGACTTCCAGACACTGGACGGAGTTATCGAATCGATCGGCATCGACAGATGCAAGCTGTGCACATACTGCTGGAACGGTGAAGAGTAAAGAGAGGTACTCATGAATACAAAATCAAGATCTGACAGCTACGCTGCTGCCGGAGTAGATATCACTGCAGGTTACAGAGCTGTGGAGCTCATGAAGAGCCACATCGCAAGAACCGTCATACCAGGCGTCATGGGAGGCGTCGGCGGATTCGGCGGACTGTTTGAGCTGGACCTCGAAGGACTTGACATAAAGAAGCCGGTCCTCGTAAGCGGCACTGACGGTGTCGGCACCAAGCTCAAGCTGGCATTCCTGCTGGACAAGCACGACACGATCGGCATCGACTGCGTTGCTATGTGCGTCAATGACGTCATCTGCGCAGGCGCAAAGCCGCTGTTCTTCCTCGACTACATCGCATGCGGCAAGAATGTGCCGGAGAGGATCGAGCAGATCGTTTCAGGCGTGTGTGAGGGCTGCGTGCAGTCCGGAGCAGCGCTGATCGGAGGCGAGACGGCTGAGATGCCGGGATTCTATCCTGCTGATGAGTATGACCTCGCAGGATATGTTACAGGTATCGTAGACAAGGACAAGATCATAGACAACAATAAGATGAAGGCCGGCGACATCGTGATCGCTCTGCCGTCGAGCGGAGTCCACTCCAACGGATTCTCCCTCGTGCGCAAGGTCTTCAATCTCGAGAAGGCTGATATGAAGGCGCTGACCGCGGGCAACACTATGCTCGGCGGAAAGTCGCTCGGCGAGGCTTTGCTCGAACCAACGAAGATATACGTAAAGCCGGTACTCGCTTTGCTTGAAGAGGTGGATGTCAAGGGCATCTCCCACATCACGGGCGGCGGCTTCTACGAGAACATCCCGAGGAGCATTCCGGACGGGCTCGGAGCAAGGATCCGGAAGAGCGCGGTCAGAGTGCTGCCGGTCTTCAACATGATCGCAGAGGTGGGCGGCATCAGCGAGCACGACATGTTCAACACGTTCAACATGGGCGTAGGCATGTCGATCGTTGTTGCACCTGAAGATGCGGACCGCGCGGTTGAGATCCTCAGGGCCAACGGCGAGGATGCATACATCATCGGTGAGATCGTGGCTTCGGAAGACAAGATCGAGATCGTATAACATATAAGGACAGATGCCAGGCGCAGTGAAAGGCGCCGCGGCATCTGTTTTTCTGCTGAAGGTGGAAAAAATGAGAGATAAAGTAAAGATTGCCGTCTTCGTAAGCGGAGGCGGAACCAACCTGCAGGCGCTGATCGATGCAGAGCGCGCGGGGAAAATAGGTGACGGAGAGATCGCTCTGGTCATCTGCAACAGGACGGGGGCTTATGCTCTTGAGCGCGCTGCGCAGGCGGGCATCGACGCTGAGGTCGTGACCAGAAAAGCCTGCGGCGGCCAGGAGGGATTCGAGGCGCGGATCCTTGAGCTGCTCGAGGAGAAGGGCATAGAGCTGATCGTGCTCGCAGGATTCCTCAACATCCTGAGCAATGACTTCGTCAGCAGATATGACCACAGGATCGTGAACGTACACCCTTCACTCATCCCTGCATTCTGCGGTGACGGCTTCTACGGACTGAAGCCGCACGAGGCTGCTCTTGAGCGCGGGGTCAAAGTGACCGGTGCTACCGTACACTTTGTAAATGAGATCGCCGACGGTGGAGAGATCATCGCGCAGAAGGCTGTCGAGGTACAGGAGGGCGATACTCCTGAGGTGCTGCAGAGGCGAGTCATGGAGCAGGCCGAGTGGGTGATTTTGCCTGAATCGGTCGCAAAGCTGTGCAGCAGGATCCGTGCAGGAGAGTAGCCGGCGCGGAATTTCCGTGATCGCAGGCGGCAGGCATTTCAGATTACGAAAAATGAAGAAGATATTAATTTCAAAAGTATATATACAAAGATCCAAGAGGGAACTAATCAGAAAGGTTTAGAGGTATCAGGTATGGACACTTATAAGACAATCAGCTTCAGTGAAGCGGTAGAGGGCAATGCTTATCCGGGACGCGGCATCGTTGTCGGCATGACTCCGGATGCAGGCAAAGCCGTAGCTGCCTATTTCATCATGGGCAGATCCGAGAATTCGAGAAACAGAGTATTCACAGTCAAGAACGGCGTTGTTTACACTGAACCGTTCGACATCGCAAAGCTCGAGGATCCTAGCCTCATCATCTATGCTGCTGTAAGACAGCACAACAACCACCTCGTTGTTACTAACGGCAACCAGACTGACACTGTTGTTGATGATCTGGTACAGGGCGGATCGTTCTATCATGCGCTCGAGAGCAGATGCTTTGAGCCGGATGCTCCTAACTTCACTCCGAGAATCAGCGCTGAGATCGAGTTCAATGAGCAGGCAGGATTCAAGTACAGAATGAGCATCCTGAAGAGCGCTGATGCAGAGGGAAGCGCATGCAACAGATTCGGATATGACTATGCGCCTATCGCAGGACTCGGTCACTTCATCCACACATACGAGCATGACGGAAATCCGCTGCCTACATTCAGCGGCGAGCCGACAAGAGTAGAGATCAAGGATGACATCGATGATTTTGCCAACGAGATCTGGAACTCTCTGAACGAGGACAACAAGATCTCTCTGTATGTAAAGTATGTTGACCTGGTAACAGGCGAGGCAGAGAGCAGACTCTTCAATAAGCATAGTAAGTAATTCGCTGAATGCCCTTCGCTCGAGTCCTCGAATGCGCAGCTGCTGAGTGTGCATTCTGCGGATTCTCGTTCCGTGCATTCAGCTCAATAGCCAGTGAAAATAGAAGAAAGGTACAGACATGAAAGAATTCGAATTGAAATACGGATGCAACCCTAACCAGAAGCCGGCGAAGATCTACATGGAGGACGGCAGTGAGCTGCCTCTTGAGATCCTGAACGGCAGACCTGGATACATAAACTTCCTCGACGCGCTCAATTCATGGCAGCTCGTCAAGGAGCTCAAGGAAGAGCTTGGCATGCCGGCTGCTGCAAGCTTCAAGCACGTCAGCCCGACGAGTGCTGCAGTAGGAACCGTTTTGCCTGAAAAGCTCAAGAAGGCCTGCTTTGTTGACGACATCGAGGGACTCGATGAGTCGCCGCTCGCATGCGCTTATGCAAGAGCAAGAGGAACCGACAGAATGTGCTCTTTCGGTGACTGGGTCGCTCTTTCTGACGTATGCGACGTTACAACAGCAAAGCTGATCAAGAGAGAGGTATCTGATGGCGTCATCGCTCCGGGATACACTGACGAAGCGCTCGAGCTGCTGAAGGCCAAGAGAAAGGGCGGCTACAACATCGTCAAGATCGACCCTGACTACATGCCTCCTGAGAAGGAGACCAAGATGGTATTCGGCGTCACATTCGAGCAGGGACACAATTTCTTCAGGATCAACAGGGAGCTTCTGAGCAACGTTGTTACAGCAAAGAAGGATCTGCCTGAGGAAGCTGTTCGCGATCTCATCATCGCGCTCATCACACTCAAGTACACACAGTCCAACTCCGTATGCTTTGCATATGACGGACAAGCTATCGGCGTAGGCGCAGGCCAGCAGTCAAGAGTTCACTGCACAAGGCTCGCAGGCGGCAAGGCTGACACATGGTTCCTCCGCCAGCACGACAAGGTTCTGAACCTGCCGTTCAGACCTGACCTCGGACGTCCGGACAGGGACAACGTGATCGACGCATACATCAACAAGAATGAAGAGGACTGCTGCGCTGACGGCGTATGGCAGAAGTACTTCACAGAGCAGCCGGAGAGATTCACTGCTGAAGAGCAGAGAGCTTACCTCGACACACTGACAGGCGTAAGCTGTGGATCCGATGCTTTCTTCCCGTTCTTCGACAACGTTCAGAGAGCGGCAGCAAGCGGCGTCAGCTACATCGCAGAGCCGGGCGGCTCGATCAGAGACGATCTGGTCATCAAGTGCTGCGACGATCTCGGCATCGCAATGGCATTCACGGGAATGAGGCTGTTCCATCACTAGTATCAGCGGGGCAGTTGGCGTAAGACGAAGGCTGTAGGCCGTATTTACGCCAACTGTCAGACAGCATAACAGGAAAAAGTTGGCGTAAGTGCAGGCAAAAGTGCGGAAGTTACGCCAATAAAAATCAGGAAAGAAACAAATATCGGCCTGAAATAATGTAATAGTTGGCGTAATATAATAAAATATAAGGGTAGTTACGCCAATCTTTGATGCCGCGAGGCAGATATGATGGCGTAGGAATTGAGGAATTGACTGAAGTTACGTCAATGGCGCAAAAGGAGTGATCACATGGTTATCATGGTCGTAGGCGGAGGCGGCAGAGAGCACGCCATAATCAAGAAGATCAGGGAAAACAAGGATGTGGAGAAGATCTATGCTCTGCCGGGCAACGGCGGCATCGGAAGAGATGCTGAGTGCGTGCCGGTCAAGGCAACTGATATCGAGGGCATCGTGGAGTTCGCAAAGAAGGTGCGCCCGGATTATGCCGTGGTGGCGCCTGACGATCCGCTGGTGCTGGGGTGCGTGGATGCGCTGACGAATATCGGCATTCCGTGCTTCGGCCCTGATGCGAAGGCTGCTGTTATCGAGGGCAGCAAGGTGTTCTCCAAGAATCTGATGAAGAAGTACGGTATCCCGACTGCGAGATACCAGACTTTTGAGGATATGGATGATGCGCTGTATTATCTTGAGTCTGCGCCGATCCCGACCGTCATCAAAGCGGATGGTCTGGCGCTCGGCAAGGGCGTTATCATTGCGGAGACCAGAGAGGATGCCAAAGCCGCCGTGCGCGAGATGATGGAGAACCACAAGTTCGGCAAGAGCGGTGACAGGGTCGTCATCGAGGAGTTCCTCGAGGGACCTGAGGTGTCTGTTCTGAGCTTCACGGACGGCAAAACGGTCGTGCCGATGATCAGCTCGATGGACCACAAGCGCGCTGGCGACGGTGATACAGGACTGAACACGGGCGGCATGGGGACCGTCGCTCCGAATCCGTACTATACGGATGAGGTGGCGGCACGCTGCATGGATGAGATTTTCCTGCCGACAATGCGCGCGATGAATGCAGAGGGAAGGACCTTCAAGGGCTGCCTGTATTTTGGTCTGATGATCACCAAGGACGGACCGAAGGTCATCGAGTACAACTGCAGATTCGGCGACCCTGAGACACAGGTCGTACTGCCGCTTCTGGAGTCAGACCTGCTGACCATTATGAAGGCTGTAACTGAGGAGAGACTCAGCGAGGTCGAGGTGAAGTGGTCTGACGGATCGGCATGCTGCGTCGTTGCGGCTTCGGACGGATATCCGGTCAGCTATGAGAAGGGCTATGAGATCACTATGCCGGATGAAGTGTGGCCGTATGTATATGTGGCCGGTGCTGCAGAGGAAGATGGCAAGCTCCTGACATCAGGCGGAAGAGTCCTGGGTGTCACGGCAGTACGCCCGACACTCGCAGAAGCGATCGATGCGTCATATGACATGCTGGACAAAATAGATTTTGCCAACAAATACTACAGAGTGGATATTGGACAGAAGGCGCTGAAGGCACTGAAGTAAAAGCTGACAGAGATAAGGGGAACCATTGATGCCGCAGGGCGCAATGGCTGAATATAAAAAAGGAAACAGGAGAGCTATATGGTATTTAGAGTATATGTGGAGAAGAAGCCGGGGCTGGCCAATGAGGCTGCTGCGCTGAAGAGTGACGCGAAGACTCTGCTCGGGATCAAGGGGCTTGAGGACGTACGCATCCTCAACAGATATGATGCTGAGAACATCGATGCACAGCTTTTTGACGACTGCATCTACAAGGTGTTCGCTGAGCCTCAGCTGGACAACACTTCGGAAAGTCAGTACAAGCTGCTCGGAGCGGGCGAGGCGGCATGCATTTTTGCCGTTGAGGCTCTTCCTGGACAGTTCGATCAGAGAGCTGACTCTGCTGAGCAGTGCATCCAGATCCTGTCGCAGGGCGAGAGGCCGACTGTTAAGTTCGCAAGAGTTTATGCTCTGTACGGCGATCTGAGCGAGGCTGATATCGATGCTATCAAGGGCTATGTGATCAACCCTGTTGAGACAAGGGAAGCAAGCCTTGACAAGCCTGAGACTCTTGAGCAGAAGTACGACATCCCTGAGGAGGTCGAGACTCTGATCGGATTCACACATATGACAGACGACATGCTCGGCGGATACATCAAAGACATGGGACTTGCCATGGATGAGGCAGACCTCGCTATGTGCAGGGACTACTTCAGAGATACCGAGCAGAGGGATCCGACTATCACAGAGCTCAAAATGATCGATACGTACTGGTCAGATCACTGCAGACATACGACATTCGGCACTGTCATCGATGATGTTAAGTTCGAGGACGAAGTGCTGCAGAATGCTTTTGACGACTACATCAAGACCCGCGAGCTGCTCGGCCGTACCAAGCCGGTATGCCTGATGGATCTTGCGACTGTTGCAGTGAAGTATCTCAAGCTGCGCGGCAGACTCGAGAAGCTCGATGAGTCCGAGGAGATCAATGCGTGCACGGTCAAAGTGAACGTTACAGTTGACGGTGAGGATGAGCCGTGGCTCCTCCTCTTCAAGAATGAAACACACAACCACCCGACTGAGATCGAGCCGTTCGGAGGAGCGGCGACATGTCTCGGCGGATGCATCAGAGACCCGCTGAGCGGAAGAGCTTATGCCTACTCCGCAATGAGAGTCACAGGTGCAGCTGATCCGCTGCAGCCTGTAAGCGAGACTCTTCCGGGCAAGCTCCCTCAGAGATCGATCACGACTACAGCTGCCCGCGGTTATTCCAGCTACGGCAACCAGATCGGACTCTGCACGGGTATGGTAGACGAGATATATCATCCGGGATATGCAGCCAAGAGAATGGAAGTCGGCGCCGTCATGGCGGCCGCTCCGGCTGTCAATGTCAGGAGAGAGAGGCCGGCGCCGGGCGATGTTGTCCTGCTGCTCGGCGGCTCGACCGGGCGCGACGGCATCGGCGGAGCAACCGGATCATCCAAGGCACACGACTCGCACTCGGTCGAGACATGCGGTGCCGAGGTACAGAAGGGTAACGCTCCTGAAGAGCGCAAGATCCAGAGACTCTTCCGCAACGGAGACGCCACCAGACTCATCAAGAGATGCAACGATTTTGGCGCGGGCGGAGTCAGCGTAGCCATCGGCGAGCTGGCTGACGGCCTTGAGATCGAACTCGACGCAGTTCCTAAGAAGTACGAAGGACTCGACGGAACAGAGCTCGCTATCTCCGAGTCCCAGGAGAGAATGGCCTGCGTAGTGGCAGCAGAGGACAAGTACATGTTCATGCAGCTCGCAGCAGACGAGAACCTCCAGTGTGTACAGGTCGCTACAGTTACAGAGTCGCCTAGACTCGTGATGCACTGGAACGGCAAAACAATAGTAGACATAAGCAGAGAGTTCCTCAACTCCAACGGAGCAGACAAGCACATCGAAGTTGAAGCTGCTGCACCTGGAGACTGGAAGGCAACTGATCTGTATCACAAATACGCAGAAGGCGGAGAGAAGGGCTTTGCACAGCTCTACGGTGATGTCGCAGCGGACCTCAACACATGCTCCAAGAGAGGACTGTCAGAGAGATTCGACTCGACCATCGGAGCCGGCACAGTACTGATGCCGTTCGGCGGACGCAACCAGCTGACACCGATCCAGGCAATGGTACACAAGATCCCTCTCGAGAAGGGACACACCGATGACTGCTCACTGATGTCATGGGGATTCAACCCGTACATCTCATCGGCTTCGCCATATCACGGAGCATACCTCGCAGTAGTCGAATCCGTAGCCAAGCTGATCGCAACAGGCGCTGAGTTCAAGGATGTATACCTCTCGTTCCAGGAGTACTTCCCGTCACTCAGACACGATGCAAAGAGATGGGGCCTGCCACTGGCAGCTCTCCTCGGAGCTTTCGAGGCTCAGATGGGACTCGGAATCGGATCCATCGGCGGCAAGGACTCCATGAGCGGAACCTTCGAGAACATCGACGTACCGCCTACACTCATCTCCTTCGCAGTTACGATGGGCAAAACAGGCAATATCGTTTCGCCTGAGTTCAAGGCAGCAGGCCACAAGGTCATAATGCTGAGCCCTGACCTCGAGAAGGACAACAGCGGCGTCGGAACAGACCTCCCTAGACCGGCCTCACTCATCAGAGTATGGGAAAAGGCAGCTGAGCTCATCAGCGAGGGCAAAGTCTGCGCTGCATACACACCTGGCATCGGCGGCATCGCTGAAGCCATCATGAAGATGACATACGGAAACGGCATCGGCTTTGACTTCGTCAGCATCAAGGCAGATGACGAGGCTGCAAGAGCAGACGCACTCACACTCGATGAGATGTTTGCATACAACTACGGCAGCATCATTCTCGAGCTGGCTGATGCGGATATTAAATTCGGAAGAGGCGTTGACGTAAGAGTCCTCGGTAAGACCACTGAGAGCCAGAGCATCACATGGGAGGATGAGAGAGTCGAGATCGGAGACCTGCTCTTCAGATACGAAGGCAAGCTCGAGAGCGTTTTCCCTAACAATGCTGCAGAGAATAAGGTCGGCCCTGTCCAGAACCTCAGCTACAAGGCAAAGACATGGAGCACCACTCTCTACAAGAAGGCAGAGCCTAAGGTTCTGATCCCTGTATTCCCTGGCACCAACTGCGAGTACGACAGTGCGCGCGCTGTAAGGGAAGCAGGTGCAAAGCCTGAGATCATGGTCATCAAAAACCGCTCATCCGAGGATATAAAGCAGTCGGTAGAGAAGTTCGCAGCTGAGCTCAGAGATTCCCAGATGGTATTCATCCCTGGCGGATTCTCGGGCGGCGACGAGCCGGATGGTTCGGCCAAGTTCATCACTGCATTCTTCCGCAATGCTGAGATCAAGGATGCTGTAACAGACCTCCTCGACAACAGGGACGGACTCATGTGCGGTATCTGCAACGGATTCCAGGCTCTCATCAAGCTCGGACTCGTGCCTTACGGCAAGATCATCGACACTGACGAGAACTGCCCGACACTGACATACAACACTATCGCATGCCACCAGTCGAGGATCGTCAGAGTAAGGATCGCTTCGAACAAGTCGCCATGGCTGAGATTCACCAACGTCGGAGACATCTACTCCGCACCTGTATCCCACGGCGAGGGCAGATTCATCGCTGACGAGGAGCTCGTAAGAAAGCTCGCAATCAACGGCCAGATTGCAACCCAGTACGTTGACCTCGAAGGCAACGCTACTGCGGACATCCGCTTCAACCCGAACGGATCCGTAATGGCTATCGAGGGCATCACCTCACCTGACGGCAGAGTCTTCGGAAAGATGGCTCACGCAGAGAGAGTCGGCGAAGGCCTCTACAAGAACGTTGAGGGCAACTACTTCAACAAGATGTTCGAGAGCGCAGTAAGGTATTTCAAGTAAAAATCAGGAAGCAGCGGCAGAGCTCAATAATCTGCGGTAAAGAATCCTGACTGCAGAAACAGACTGAATATAAACGGGAACGGCGGGCAGAAAGCGTCCGCCGTTTTGCGTGCGCTGATATCGGCAGAGTAAGGGAAAGGAGATATGGGAAAGAAGATGCGGGAAAGAAGTGCAGTACGAGTAGTGCATACAGAGTATGGTAAAAACGATGCCTGAAAAAGCTGGACTTATGGATGATCATCCTGGGAATTGGTCCTGCGCGTGGTCCTCCCTGACATTCGTGGAGGCATTTTGCTGCAAAAATGGTCCTGTGTATGGCCCTCACAAGCAGTTTCAAAGGCATTTTGCTGCAGAAATGGTCCTGTGCGTGGCCCTGAAGAGTGCTGGAATGGAAAGTTTGCTGCAGAACTGGTCCTCTCTGTGGTCCTGAAGAGCTGCGAATCCTAGACAGAGGGCACTTCAGCAAAATGTATTTTAAGCTGAACTTAATATTGTATTAAATATGTGCAGAAAAAGTTACAACAGTGTGATATATTAAGAACACAAAATAGTTAACTAATTGTCAGAACAAGAAGCATGCCGTGATATTGCATATTGCGGTACGGAGAACAGAATAAATATGATTGTAATTAATTGCTGAGAATAGCAGAAATGGGGCGGAAGAGATGGAAAATAATAAATGCAAAGCATTCATAGAATGTATTGAGCGCGGAAGCATTTCGGCGGCGGCTGATTCGCTCGGATATACTCCGTCTGCGATCAGCCAGCTGATCACGTCGCTCGAAAAGGAACTGGGGCTCAAGCTGCTGGTCCGCTCGCAGAAGGGAGTCAAGCCGACTTCGGAGGGTGAGACTCTGCTGCCGGCGTTCAGGTCATATATTGCAAGAGAACAGGACATATATCACATTGCATCTGAGCTTAAAGGTGTTGTAAAGGGTAATCTGTCGATCGCTGCTTATCCGAGCGTCGCTACCAACTGGCTGCCGGAGATAGTAAGAAGATTCAAGAGTGAATACCCTGGCATCCACATCAACATCCGTGAGAGCATCAGGGAGAACATGTTCCAGAACTTTGAGCAGAATACGGCTGACATGGGGATCATGGTCTACTCGGAGCCGATGCCGTACGAGTGGATACCGCTGATCGAGATCCCGGTGCTGGCTGCGCTGCCTGAGGATCACCCGTTTGCCGGAGCGGACAAGTTCCCGATCAAGGAGTGCGAGAACAATGACTTTATTCTCGGCTCATGGGGCAGAGAAGTCGAGATCCTGGATATACTCGAGAAAAACGACACTCATCCGGATATCAAGTACACGACATATGACACGCCGGCAACTCTGGCTATGGTCAGAATGGGGCTCGGCATCAGTCTTGTCAACGAGCTGAGCGCGAGATACTGGAACGAGCATCTGGTCAAGCTGCCGCTCGACCCGCCGCAGAAAGTTACTTTCGGTGTTGCCGTGCCGTCCCGCGAGCACATGACCAATGCAGCGAAGAAGTTCCTGCAGTTCGCGATCGATTTCATTGAGGAATAAGGGTGCATATATGCGGGCGGACATGAATTGATGCCGGAACACGGGGCATTAAGAGCAAAGAAAGAAAAATCCCGGGACATAAGTTCCGGGATTTTTGGGCGTTTATTATTCGGTTTGTGTTTTCAGTCCAGTACCGGTCCTGATTACTTTGCGTAGTACTTTGAGAAGAATCTCCACTTTGCTACGAGTACTGCTGCGAATGCTCCGCCTACGATGATGTTTGCTACCATGACTTGACCTCCATATGATATTGATTGAAATAATACCTTTTACAGAAGCCCCGCCGTGTTGAACCGGCCTGCTCTGTATTGACAACTGCATTCTAATCCCGCGTCAGGTATTTGTAAATTTAATAGTTTTAACACCGTGTTTAAGCCGCTCTTAAGAATCGTTAAAACAAATTTTTAACGGATGCCGGTCATTTTTTCACCTTGTCAGCGCGTATTTTTCACGTATAAAAAGATCCCGGAGATGCTGTATTCTCCGGGATCTGTTGCTGTTCAATGACTACTTTATGCTGCCTTGTGTGTGATTTCTTCTGTTGTAGTAATCAGAGTAGAACTTCCACTTAAGGGCCAGAACTGCGACAAACGCGCCACCTACGATAATTGTTGATAACATGACTGCCACCTCCTTAGACCATTGATCATTTCCATATTTTCTTTTAGAAGAGGCCTCCACTCCTCTCCTTTCACCTATATTGTATCTCAATCGAAACATAAGTAAAGTTAAGCTTTGTTTGCACAATATTAAATTGTACTAAAATTAATACATAATTAATACTGCTTTAAGTTTGAGTTAAGTTATAATGGTCTTAAATCAAAATGATGCAGTAAGACTTAACCATAACTCAGAGAGGTAATAAGAATGGAAAGTTCAAGATGCAAAGCATTCCTGGAAGCAGCGGAACGCGGGAGTTTCAAGGCTGCTGCGGAAGCTATGGGGTATACGCCGTCAGCCATAAGCCAGCTGATCGCTGCTCTGGAAAACGATCTGGGCCTCAATCTGCTGATACGGTCCAAAAAGGGAGTGACTCCGACAGCGGAAGGTAATAAGCTGCTGCCAATCGTCAGATCATACCTGGCGAGAGAGAAGGAAATGTACGAGCTGGCGAGTGAGATGCAGGGGCTGTCGGTCGGGAATCTCACCATTGCGGCCTACCCGAGCGTTGCTACTACATGGCTGCCGGGAATAGTCAGGAATTTTCAGAAGGACTTTCCGTCGATCGAGTTCAATATAATGGAAGGTGTACGTCAGGAGATTTTCCATCACCTTGATCAGCATGAGGCTGACATGGCTTTCCTGTCATATGCCGAGCCGATGAATTACGAGTGGATCCCGCTCGCAGAAGAAGAGATGATAGCTGTCATCCCGGAGACGCACCCGCTTGCGGGAGCGGACAGGTATCCGGCGGCTGAGTTCGCGAACGATGACTTCATCATGACATCCTGGGGACAGGATGCGGAGGTAATGGATGTTTTCAGGAATAACAATATATCACCGCTTGTAAAGTACACGACCTATGATACACCGGCTGCCCTGGCTCTGGTCAGGATGGGTCTCGGCGTCTCGATGTGCAACGAGCTCGCGGCGCAGTACTGGAGCAATCATCTCGTCAAGCTGCCGCTCGATCCGCCGTCAAAAGTTACATTCGGTATCGCATATACCAATGAAGAGCACATGACAGCTGCCGCAAAGAAGTTCCTCGACTATGCTGTCAGGTATCTCACAAAGCCTGAGGAGCGGAAATAGAAGAAGGTACCAGTGAGACGATAGGAGCAGACATGTAGATGAAATGAAATACCCGGTCGGGATCGACCGGGTTTTTCAGCACTTATCTGTAATTATATTTTGAAAGTTGGCAATATGTTATGGATTCATAAATCCGCTCTATTTATCGAGCTTCTTTTCTTCTTCCATTTCGACATCTTCCATGTCCATTATTGCAGCTGCATACATTGCACAAGCAACTCCCACTATGATTCCGCCTACTAACATGATGTTTCCTCCTTCTGTATTGTCATCAGGGGTGCGGCCTTGTCTGTCCGGATCTTTTGCCCGGACCCTGCAGCAGAGCCCTCATGACTGTCTCAGCCTGACGCCTGTAAGCACCAGGCGTTACTTTCTGTCAGACAAGATCGTTTTGCTCAACTCTTTAAGTTTTACTTAACATCTCTTGTTGTCTAGATTATAGACCGGGCTTTGAGTGAAGTAAAACTACAATCAGTAATCTTTAAGAACAGTTTTACTTACTTAACACAATTGCAGAAAAACTTCCCGCATGTGGGCAGGGACTTACTTACGGCCGATGAGGTGCGTATGCTGTCGCAATAAGGGATCCACCAGCTGCGCTGGTCCCCCTTGTTGCAAGGATGCAGGGTCAGCGATTGAACTGGTTTATGATCCTGAGCTCATAAGAGCAGTTTCAGACAATACTCAGGTAATAGAACTGCCGGATTCTGATTATGTTCTGCTGTCTGAGGAGGATATTGAGAAAGAGGTCAACGAAGGTACGGCTTGAGGTAATTCCCGATGATGCGGTAGACGGACTCGCGGATATCCATATCGCCATTCACAAGGCACCACTCGAATACGCAGCCCTTGATAATAGTGCAGATGTCCATGCATGCAGTGTGGACATCTGTTTTTGCGTCCACGTATCCTGCGTCCAAAGCAGCCTGCAGCTCGATTTCACTTCTTGCCATGACTGTATCAGGAGCAAAGCAGCCATCTTCCTCTCCCATATAGGCGGATAGCGACAGATTGGAAGTTGAGTAGAAACTCTTCATGAAGTCTTCTCCGAGATCAAGGTACAGATCAATGAGCATCATGTACAGCTCGCTGATCCGGGAAGCAATGTCGGACAGGGGAGCGCTTAATTCAGCGTCGCTGAAAGGTGTAGTTCTTACGAAGTACATCATAAGATCATCCTTATCACGGAAATAGTGGTAGAAAGTTCCGATCGAAACATCAGCCTCTTTGCACACTCCGCGGACAGTTATATGATCTGCGCCTTTTGTCTTTATGAGACGAATGGTCGCGTCGATGACTTTCTGCTTATTATCTTCATTGCTGTCTGCTTTGACCGGACGGCCGATTTTGCGTGGCATGTGATGACCTCATCTTTCAAATTAGAGAAAAAATCTAACAAGTTTTATTTTTACTATTGACATTATAGAACATGTTCTATATTATATCAACAACGAAATAATAAAACACGTTCTAATAAATCTGCGCATAAGCAGACAGAAAGAAGGCAGATATGAAAATCACTTACTGGTCAGACTACGCTTGTCCGTACTGCTATATAGGCGAAGCAAGGATGAAGAAGGCTCTGGAAGAAATCGCTCAGCAGGAGAACATTGATGTAGAGATCGAGATGAAAGCATTCCAGCTGGATCCGACTGCAGGGGAGCATGCGACAGGGGATACACAGACAAGATTCGCTAAGAAGTATGGTCTGTCATATGAGCACGCAGGAAGGTCGGTCGAGCACATCTCGGAGATGGGAAGGGACGAAGGCATCGACTTCAGATATGCAACCACACTTTTCACCAATACCATGGATGCTCACAGACTGACCAAGCTCGCTCAGAGTAAGGATGATCCTGAGATAGCAGACAAAGTAATTGAGAGATTATTTGCAGCATACTTCACAGATAATAAAGAGCTAGCTAATAAAGAACTGCTGCAGCAGGTCGGTGAGGAGTGCGGACTCGACTCAGACGAAGTAAGAGATCTGCTTGCATCGGATAAATACAGAGACGAGGTCATCGCCGATGAGACTCAGGCATCAGCCTATGGAATCCATGCTGTTCCGTTCTTTGTTATCGGAGAGTATGGCATCTCAGGAGCACAGACAACGGAAGGCATGAAGCAGACGATGCTCAGGGTACTCGGAGAGGAAAATCTGGCCAAAGCAGCCAAAGCCGCACAGACATCCGGAGGCATGACATGCGGGCCTGATGGCTGTGAGCTTCACTTCTAGAGGGTCACGGCGATGATAAGACTGATACCTCTGAGAGGCTACTTCGATGTCAACGCATACTTCTATATAGATGACGCGACCGGTCACGGATTTCTGATTGACCCCGGCGCTCAGCCTGATAAGGTGATGTCGGTAGTCAGGAGGAATGGCTGGACGATCGAAAAGATCCTGCTCACTCACGGACATTTCGATCACATGGGCGCAGCAAGTGAACTTAGGGACTTGCTTGGGGCAGAAATCTATGCATTCGACAGGACCGGACTGATGCTGCAGGATGCACACACCAACCTTTCAGCACTTTGCGGACCCGCGATAACGATAGACGGCGCGATTCCGCTGACTGACGGAGAGACGATATCTCTGGAAAGTGATCCGTCGTTTTGCCTGAAGGTGATGCACACTCCGGGCCATACGCCGGATTCAGTGACATTCTACAGCGAGAGGGACAAGGTCGCTTTCGTCGGAGACACCATATTCAAGGCGGGTATAGGCAGCTGGGGATATCCCGGCGGCAATAAAACCAACCTCATAAAGAGCATTATGGAGCGCATTTTCGCGCTGCCTGATGAGACAGTACTCTGCTCGGGGCATTCAGAGCAGACAACAATAGGGACAGAGAAGAGACGTTACAGCCTGTAGTTAAACACCTTATTGCAAGAGAGGAGAAGAAAGATGTTTGAAAAACTACTAGCACCGGGAAAGATCGGTAAGATGCAGCTCAGAAACCACGTGCTGATGTCGCCGACTGAAACTCATTTCACATCACCGGACGGCATGATCAACTGGGCAGAGATCGACTACTATGTTGAGAGAGCCAAGGGCGGCGCTGCGCTGATCACGACACATCAGATGCAGGGCAACACTAAGATCGATCCGATCGACCCATATCCAAGGTCTGCAAGATTTGATGATGATTGCTTCATCCCGATGCTCACCGAGCTGACCGAAGCGGTCCACAATGAGGGCGCTAAGATCTCAGCGCTCGCATCACCTGGCGGCGGAGCGCAGGCTCTCGGAATGCCATATGACGCAGGATCGATCGAGGATATCCCTAATGTTGCACCCGGAACTATCGAGTGCCCTGTAGCAAAGAGAAAGGTACGCAAGCTGACAATAGAAGAGATCAAGAAGAGCGTAGAAGTATTCGGCAAGGGATGCGGCAGACTCAAGAGATGCGGATTTGACGCTATCACTATCCACGCACACTGCGGATATCTGATCGCTGAGTTCCTGTCACCATACTTCAACAATAGGGACGATGAGTACGGCGGAAGCCTCGAGAACAGAGCGAGATTTCTTCTGGAGCTGGTAGCGGCATGCAGAGAGAATATAGGTCCTAACATGCCTATAATAGTTAGACTTGCAATGGATGAATTCATCGGTGATGCGGGAAGACAGCTCGCTGAGACTGTTGAGCTGTGCAAAATGCTCGAAGCGGCAGGTGTAGACGCGCTCGACTGCGGAGCAGGACTCTTCCAGACTATGTCACTCATAAGCCCTCCGGTCTATTACGAAAAAGGCTTCATGGCAGATATGACGGACGAGATCAAGAAGGCTGTCAACATTCCTGTAATCGTACAGGGCAGACTCCAGGATCCTGAAGTAGCCGAGAAGGTCCTCGAGGATGGCAAGGCTGACTTTGTTGCAATGGGACGCGCATGGATCGCTGAGCCTGAATGGGTCAACAAGGTAGCCTGCGGTGATCTTGACGGTATGAGAAGATGTATCTCCTGCGACCACTGTATAGGTGACAGGATCGCATCCGGCAACCAGACACTCAGATGCACACTCAACGCTATGGCAGGAAGAGAGCACAGATTCCTGACAGGATATCCTAAGGCAGCTGAGAAGAAGAATGTTACGGTCATCGGCGCAGGTCCTGCGGGACTCGAGGCAGCATACAGACTGGGAATGCGAGGACATAAAGTCGACCTCTATGACAAAGCAGATAAGCTCTGCGGCGGTGAACAGATCGTAGCTGCATCCACTCCTCCATGCAAGGACAATCTCATGAATGTGCGCAGATACTATGAGACACAGCTCGGCAGAATGGATAACGTCACGTTCCATCTCGGGCATGAGATCACCAAAGAGAACGTAAGTGAGCTCAGTGGTGATGCGGTCATACTTGCAACAGGAGCTGTGCCTATCGCTCCTCCGATCCCGGGGCTCAGAGACAATGACAAGGTCGTTACAGCTATAGATGTGCTTGCTCATGGCGCTCCTGTTGAGGGTAAAGTTGTCATCGCGGGCGGAGGCCAGGTAGGTGTTGAGACTGCACACTGGCTGGCAGAAAAAGGATTCAAGGATGTTGCAGTAGTTGAGATGATGCCGGAGCTTTCGATCGATGGCGAACTCATGACCAAGCTGACGCTGCATCCGCTCCTCGAAAAGGCGGGTGTGAAGAGCTATGTTTCGCACCAGATCAAGAGCATCAATGAGAACTCAGTCACGGTCTATGATATGATAAGTGACAGAGAATTCGATATCGAGGCAGATACAGTAGTCAACGCGCTCGGTAAGAAACCGCTGGCTGATCTCGAAGAACCTCTGAGAGCACAGTTCGGACAGTACTTCGCTATTGGCGACGCGAGAGGCCGCTCAAACATCTGCACAGGAATCGAGCAGGGATTCATCACTGCGCTGAAGATCTAGGAGATGATCAGATGGAAGTAATGGAAGCTATTGAAAAACGTTACAGTTCAAGAGGGTTTGCTGACAGGCCGGTAGAGGATGAGAAACTGGCCCTGATCATGGAAGCAGGAAGGCTTGCTCCGACCGCCAGCAATCAACAGCTTAACAAGCACATAGTCGTGACTGACAAGGAGCTGATCAAAGAAATGGTGTCAGCCTGCAAGGATCAGAAATGGATAGAAACTGCACCGGCTATACTTGTGGAGTGTGCGACCGGAGACAGAACCATGATATGCGGACAGAGTGCCAGAAGCATGGATGGAGCGATCGCAATGTCCTATATGACACTTGAGGCAGTTTCGCTAGGTATGCAGTTTGTATGGCTTGGCTGGTTTGAACCTGAAAAAGTCAGAGCTCTGCTGAATATTCCGGATGAATATGTAGTCATAGCAGTAGCACCGATTGGCTATCCAGCAAAGGAAGGAAAGAGAACTTCCAAGAAGTCAGCCGAAGAAGTTGTAGTCTACAACAGGATGTAAGGAATTAATGTAATAACGAGAGAAGACCAGTTCAGAATGAAATGAGCTGGTCTTTTTGCTTCTGAACTCATCACTTGACAAGGTGGCAGTGAGCTGTCGACTACGGAGAAAGTGCATATCAGCTGTCTCTGAAATGGAGATAATTCAGGAACTGGTTGACTGCAAGAGATATAGTATCTCTGTTGCGGAATGCGATTACTATGTCCCTGTATGCCGGCTCCGCAAGGCTCTTCGCGACTATGTTGTACGGGATCCTTTGAAGTATGAGTTCAGGCAGGATGCTGATACCCAGGCCCTTCTCGACCATGGACATGACTGCGTAGTCATCCCAGAGTGTAAGATGTGTATTTGGCTTGAGTCCGTATGAATCGAACAATTCGGACACTTCAGACCGGTCACCACGGGAGAGCAGCATAAAAGGATCCTCGGTAAGCCTGTCTATAGGCACACTATCCAGAGCTGCGAGAGGATGATCTTCAGGGAGTATTACCTTGAGCTCATCCTTCTCCAGCTCTATGTATTCCATATCAGACGCGACAGGCAGGATAAGGAATCCGCAGTCTATGCGTCCTTCACGTATCCAGGATTCGATCTCAGAATAGTCACCGATGAGCAGTTCATAATCCACACCGGGATAATCATTCTGGAACGCTTTGATTATGTTCGGAAGCCAGTGAGTTGCAATACTCGAGATAGTACCTATGCGGATAAAACCTGTCTCCAGGCCATTGAGTCCGTCGACCTGCATCTGCAGGCGTTCATATTCATCGCACAATCTGCGGGCGTAAGGCAGAAGCGACAATCCGTCGCTTGTGAGCCGTAGCCCGTTTTTCTTGCGTTCGAGCAAAGTGATGTTCCACTCCTTCTCAAGATCTGCGATCATGCGGCTGATCCCGGACTGCGTATAATTCAGCTTTTCAGCCGCCTTGGTAAAGCTGCCGGTATCGACTGTTGCTACGAATGCCTGATATTTCTGAATGCTGGTATCCATGACGATTCCTCATGATTTTTATGATGATAATTCGTTTGTGTAATCCATTCTACAATGATAAGCTGTCTTCAGACAAGAGAAAACGGAGGACTTAACAATGATTCATGTTAGTGAAATAAAGACAGCGGCACCGGAGACATACAAGACAGAGCTGCAGCAGAAGGTATATGAGACACTCGGGAAGCTCGGGATCAAGTATGAAAGAGTGGATACTGACGTAGTCATCACAATGGAAGACTGCGAAGAGGTCGACAAGAAACTTGACATGGATATGGTCAAGACACTCTTTCTGACTAATACAAAGAAGGGCCAGTACTTCCTGTTCATAACTACAGGCGGCAAGCATTTCAACACAAGGAACTTCTGCAATGCGCTCGGGATATCCAGAGTTTCTTTTGCGCCAAGAGAGCTGTTTGAGGAGATGCTGGGAACAGAAATCGGGGCCGCAACAGTGTACAGCGCTCTGATCGATCCGGAATGGAAGATACAAGTCGTGTTCGACAAGGATGTTGCAGACAGCGAATGGTATGGCTGCAGCGATGGGACAACTACAGGATATATGAAAGTGAAGACACAGGACATCCTTAAGAAATTCCTGCCGTATACCAA
>JAZQHU010000065.1:0-11379 GCA_045540775.1 Anaerovoracaceae bacterium
CATGAATAGGTCAGGAAGAGATCGAGCGGTACAAGAGACTTGTCTGTAAGTTTCCTGACCTCATCGTAGATGTCTCTTCTGACACATGCACTGTTCACTACAGTGAAGCCGTCCAGAAGGTCGTCAATGCGATCCAGCCCCTCCATGAATTCATTAACTGAAGTCGCGTAACCCAGATTAGGGTTTCCGAGAATATATATGTGGTCCAGTCTCATGGATCCGAGAATGTGTCTCATCGTGCCATCTATGGCATCGACGCTCTTGGTCCACGGTCTGTACGGATTAATGATATATACAGGTACAGCGTCATCCTTGCTGAGAAGATCGGCATAGGCTCCTGCGAATTTCGCAGCCTGATGTCCGCCTCCTATATCGAGCAAAGTGTAGTTGTCGCTTACGAGTGACACTCTCACTCCGCCGACCATTACAGGTGCATCAAGATACTGTTCCTGATATACGATATTGACACCGCGTTTTGCAAAATCCTCCTGCATATCGCGGGACCTGTACAGAGGCTTGGTCTGATCGAGGTCGAACAGATCGACCTTCTTACCGGTCTGCTGTGCTAGCTTGTTTGCAATGTTGAGGACTATCTCACTCTTGCCGCTTCCGGCTTCTCCGATGAAAACAAAATTCTTCTTTTCCTTCATCAGATCTTCGAATGTTTTGTCCGCTTCATAAAAAAGTCCCACCGGTATCACCTCTTTACAAAAAATAGCTGTCCCGTTAACGGAGCAGCCTGATTCCATAGTATCAATTGGTTATATTGACAGGTGCAGCCTCCGTATTGCTTTGTTCAAAACAAGATACATCGTCTGACCACTATTTTTATACTATATTTGTGGTGCATAATTCAAGTATATTGAACGTCCGGTAATGTGTTTTTATTGTGAAAAATGCATTAATAATCAGATAACAGTGTTAACATACCGGATAATGGCTGCTGACAGCCGTCAGATACGCTGCGCAGAAGTACAGATAAGGAGCATTGAGGTGAGGATTCTCAGTATAACAGCACAGAAGCCGCATTCCACAGGCAGCGGCACATATATGACCGAGCTCGTCCGCTCATGGGCCCGCGCCGGTCACAGGCAGGCCGTCGTTTGCGGCATATTTCCCGATGATACCGTTGACTTTCCGGAAGGCGTAGCCTGCTATCCTGTATTCTTTACCGATACGGCATCTGCACAGCCTGCATCAGAGGGAAGTCTTTTTGCACCGTGCAAGGTGAAGGCCGGCTCAGCAGTCAAGGGGCTGCCTTACCCGGTCGTAGGGATGTCCGACATCATGCCGTACACGTCCACCAGATACAGAGACCTGACACCTCATATGATAAGTCAGTTCGAGGATGCATTCATAAGTGCAGTCAGCCGCGCGATCGCCGAGCTCGACCCTGACCTTATCGTATGTCATCATCTGTTCCTTCTGACCGCCCTTGTCAGAAAGCACTTCCCTGACAGGAAGATATACGGCATCTCGCACGGTACCGATCTGAGGCAGATGGTCAACTGTGATAATCTCCGCGAGCTCGTCAGGCCTGAGATATCCCGCATAGACAAGGCTCTCGCTCTTCATGAGGAGCAGAAAAACACCATAATGGAGATGTTCGGTCTGCCGGAGAGCAGAGTCACTGTCATAGGAAGCGGTTATAACGACGCGTTATTCAATAAGGACGGCAGAGCCGGCAGGGATGATCTGCAGCAGTATGCCGGAGAGGATGAGGTCCCTGTCATGTTATGCTACGCGGGCAAAATGAGCAGACCCAAGGGCGTACCTCAGCTCCTCGATGCGCTGGAGACTCTTGCAGCCGACCCTGCAGTACCGTTTTTTGAGGTCACTCTCGCAGGCGGATGTCAGGATGAGGAAGTCCGCAGAAGGCTCGACGCTCTGCCTGACAACATCACATGGCTCGGCCAGATATCCCAGGATCATCTTGCCCAGATATTCAGATACAGTGACATCTTCGTGCTCCCTTCGTTCTTCGAAGGACTGCCTCTTGTCCTGATCGAAGCCATGGCATCAGGAGCAGTTCCGGTCAGCACAGACCTTCCGGGTGTGCGCCCGTGGATATCCGCCAATGTACCTCATAATAACGTGCGGTTCGTTCCGATGCCTGAAATGGCATCCATAGATACACCGACTGAAAACGGTCTGAAGCAGTTCACTGCAGATCTTACTGAAACACTGCGGAGACTGATTATTGAAATAAAAAGCGGATCCCTTTCAGGACCCGCTCCGGATACAACTGGCATTACCTGGCGCGGCGTAGCGGACAGGATACTGTCATTGTAGCTGTTATTCTTCGTCATCCTCAGGCTTGCTGTCAAAGTCCAGGATATTCCTTGCCCTTATCTCCATCGCCTCAGCGACCCTGAAGGCGACCTGAAGTGTAGGTCCCGTAAACACCGCTCCGTGGTGAGGAATGACAGCTGCATGGGTATCCAGCATTGTATCGGTGACGGCTTCAGCAAGCTCTGCGGAACCGGCGCGCGCATACCTTGTGACTCTGGTGTCTCCCACGAGCTTCCTTACCTCTTCATGACCAGCTGCAAATCCTGCTTCACATGCAGCGAATACGGATATCCCGTTGGAGTGAGTATGTATGACAGAACAGCAGTCCTCATACCTCCTGTACAGAGCCGCATGCATCAGAGACTCGTTGCTCGGCTCCCTCTGGTCCCCGCTGTATTCAAGAGTATTGATGTCCACCCTGACTATGTCTTCAGGTTTGATGTCGAAATAATCCATCGAGGATGGAGTGATAAGCATCTCATGGTCATTCAGACGGACTGAAAGATTTCCCCATGATCCGTATGACAGATCCCTCTTCACCAGTTCCCTGCCCATATCAATAAGCTGTCCTCTCAGTTCAAATTCCTTTTCCTCAAATCCGATGAAAGGGATCTTTCCCTGCTCATTTCTGTTCACGTAATCCGAACTGAACTCTCTGCGGTAACTTTCTGCCAGCTCTGCATCGATAGGAATAGTGCCTCCGAGGAGCTTCCCGTGGACTTCCGCCTCACAGGCCTTCTCAACTATCTGTATGCCCGCGACTGCCTTCCTTATATTGGAGCCTGTCGCGATACCGCCCATGTCCTTGACAAGGCAGACGCATGTGTCCTCAAGTGCGCTGATTATTGTCTCAGGTGATGCATCAGGTAAAACTTTAAGTTCAGCACCTGTAAGCTGTGCAAGGTCTTCAAGTGCTGTACGTACATTGCTGCCGTCCTCTGATACATTGACCATGTCAGCAGTTATCCCGAAAATGACAGCATTGATGTCCTTCCTGACATTGAACACCTCTCCGAGTCCTCCGGCACTTATCTCGCAGACAACAAGATTATCCTCGTTTATATCCGAAAGAAGCCCTGTTCCTCCGGACAGGATATATGTGTCATCATCAAGCCTCATTGCCGCCTGGCCGTAGAGCTTTTTGAATTGTCCGTGAATGCCTCTCAAGGCATCCAGCATAAGCTCAGCACCCTGTTCGTATTTCATATCCTTCACCTGTCCCCGTCTGTATGTTTTAATAACGGCCTGCACATACTTCCCCCATTGTGCACGGCCATATTACTCTTTCATCTTTAATTACGCCTTAAACCGCGCCTTCATCAAGACCGGTTATTCAGTGCAAATAATTAAGCGAAGCTTATTTAACAAGCCTCGCTTAATCTGTAATTATTATATCTGCAGCGCTCCTCTGAAGCATCTTAATAATAATTAAGAAACAGCTATGTTCCTGCAAAATGCAGTCAAATCAACGCATGCACTGTTTTGAATTTTTTACGGTTCAAAATCGAATCCGCTGAACACCGGTACGCCCGTGTATTCCTTAGGTTCTTCCTCTCCGCGAAGGACTCTAAGGGCGCCTTCAGCAAGAGCTTCCATTTCGAAGTCCCCGCCATACGCCTTGACAGGTGCGATCCATCCGGCATACTTTCTGATGCTTTCCACGAACTCTTCGTCATTGCTGACGCCGCCCGTCATGATGATCGCATCCACCTTGCCCTCAAGGACGCAGGCGTATGATCCGATGTACTTCGCCAGATTGTATGAGAAAGCATCATATACAAGTGAAGCCCACCTGTCGCCGCTGTCTCTCATCTCCTTGAGCCTGATGTTGTCATCAGTACCGGCCAGGGATTTGAGACCTCCTGTCTTCGCGACAAGAGCTTTCATGTCATCATAGGTGTACTCCCCTGATGTGCACATTTTTGCAAAAGGCAGCATCGGAACATATCCCGATCTGTTAGGTGCCATCGGCCCGTCGCCGTTGACGACATCGTTGGCATCGACCATTCTCCCCTGCTTGTGAGCAGCTATAGAAAGGCCGCCTCCTACATGACACACTATGAAATTGCACTCATCATATCTCTTTCCGAGCTCGGCTGCCATCCTTCTGGCGACCTCTTTCTGATTGAGAACATGCACATGCGACTCTCTGTATATGCCCTTGATCCCGGATATCCTTGCGATATCTTCGAACTCGTCAACATCAGGCGGGTCTATAACGTAAGCCGGTTTGCCGAGAGCCGTCGAGAATTCGCCGATGATCTGTGAGCCCAATACAGCAGGATGGTCTGCTATCCTTCCGGACATCGCATCAACAAGCATCTTCTGGTTCACCGGGAAGATGCCGCCCGGAGTCGACTCCAGTCCGCCGGAGTAAGCTGCGAAGGCATCCATGTCTCTCAGCTGGAATCCGTGGCTGTGAAGCACTGCCATCACAACGCCCACTCTGAACGGGCGCTGTGAATTGACAGTCGGAAATTCCTTCAGTATCTCAGGCTCGTGACTGATGTTCTCCTTGAAGAGGCATTTATTGTCTTCAAAGACAGCACACTTTGTCGAAGTCGAGCCGGGACTTATTGTAAAGATTCTGTAGCTCATATCATGATACCTGATAATTGATTATGCCTCTGCCTTGGCTTCCTTGATTGACTCGATAAGCAGCGGAACTACCTTGAAGAGGTCTCCTACGATACCGTAGTCAGCGATCTCGAACATAGGAGCGTTCTCATCCTTGTTTACAGCGATGATGTACTCGGATTCCTGCATTCCTGCCTTGTGCTGGATAGCTCCGGAGATACCGAGAGCGATGTATACCTTAGGATGTACAGTCTTACCTGTCTGTCCTACCTGGTGGTCTGCTGTCATCCAGCCTGCATCTACTACAGCACGGGATGCACCGACGACTCCGCCGAGCACGTCAGCAAGCTCTTCTGCAAGAGCGATTCCGCCGTCAACGTCCTTAGCGATACCGCGGCCTACCGATACGATGTACTCTGCACCGATGAGGTCAACGAGCTTCTTTGCTGCCTTGACAACTTCAACTACCTCTGTCTTGACATCCTCTGCAGAGAGCTCGAAGTCAGGATGAACGATCTCGATCTTCTTTACGCCCTCTTCATCGAAAGGTCTTCTCTTCATAACGCCCGGACGTACGGTAGCCATTGCAGGACGGAATCTAGGGCATACGATGGTAGCCATGAGGTGTCCGCCGAATGCAGGACGTGTCATCTTGAGGTTGGTGTTGACATCAAACATCTTGGTCTCGAAGTTGGTGTTGTCAACATCAACGTTTGATCCTGTTCTCAGGAACTCAACATAACCATTGAGGTCTACATCAAGGTGAGTACAGTCTGCGCAGAGTCCTGTGTGGAGTCTTGCAGCGCATCTAGGTGCGAGGTCTCTTCCGATGTGGGAAGCGCCGTAGATCATGATCTCAGGCTTGAATTTCTCTACTGCATCCACGATGACCTTGGTATAAGCGTCTGTTGTGTAATTCTTCAGGAGCGGGCTGTTGTAAACATATACTCTGTCAGCTCCGTATCCGCCGAGTTCTGCTGCGATCCCGTCAACATCATCGCCAAGCAGGATTCCGCACAGCTCAACGCCGAGCTCGTCAGCCAGCTTGCGGCCCTCGGAGATAAGTTCAAATGTTGTAGGCATCATTTTGCCCTGACGCTGCTCACAGAAGACCCATACGTTCTTGAAAGCAGCTATATCTGCACTGTTGTAAGCCATGTCATTCCTCCTTTCCTAGATGATGTGCTTGCCTGTAAGCATGTGAGCAAGCTTGTCTGTGGTCTCCTTGCCGGAACCTTCGAGCATCATGCCAGGCTCCTTGACAGGAGGTGCGAATGACTTGTAGATATTTGTCGGGGATCCCTTCAGACCGATGGTTGTTGCGTCGATCAGCTCGTGATCCTTGAGTGCATCGTAGTCCATGATCGTAAGAGGCTTGTCCCAGCACTCGATAGTGCCGCGGACGTTCATGTATCTAGGCTCGTTCAGCTCCTTGATGCATGTGATCATGCAAGGAGTGTGGACCTTGACTGTCATGTATCCGTCCTCAAGCATTCTCTTGATCGTGAGAACGTTGCCGTCCTTCTTGACTTCGCCTGCGTATGTTACCTGCGGCAGGTGGAGCTTCTCAGCGATCTGAGGTCCTACCTGAGCGGTATCTCCGTCGATGGCCTGACGTCCTGCGATGATGATATCGTCATCATCTACGCCGTAAGTGTCGATAGCTGCAGCGATGATCTGGGATGTAGCGTATGTATCCGATCCTCCGAACTGTCTTGCGGAGATGAGTACTGTCTCATCAACGCCCATAGCAAGGAGTTCTCTGAGCATAGGCTCTGCCTGCATAGGTCCCATTGTGAAAGCGACTACCTTGCAGCCGTATTCATCCTTGAGTGAAAGAGCTTCTTCTACAGCATTCAGGTCATCAGGATTGATGATCGTCTGCATGGAAGCACGGTTCAGTGTACCGTCTTCGTTCACTGCTACCTTGCCGGAGGTATCAGGAACCTGCTTTACTGTTACCATTATTTTCATTTCCTTTTACCTCCTTTACTATCTCAGCAGACCGTTGGCGATAACGAGCTCCTGGATCTGGGATGTACCTTCGAAGATCGAGAGGATACGAGCGTCTCTGTAAAGTCTCTCAACCTTGTACTCCTGGATGTATCCGTATCCGCCGTGGATCTGTACAGCCTTGTATGCGCATCTGTTTGCAGCCTCTGCTGCGAAGAACTTAGCCTTGGAGCATGCAGCGCCTGCTTCAGGGTCATTGGCGTCCTTGAGCTGTGCAGCGTGATATGTCAGCTGTCTTGCAGCCTCTACATCAGCAGCCATCTCAGCGATCATGAAGCTTACTCCCTGGAAGTCTGCGATCCTGCGTCCGAACTGCTTTCTTTCCTTAGCGTACTTGACAGCCTCGTCAAGCGCACACTGTGCAACGCCTACGGACATAGCAGCTACTCCGAGACGTCCGCCGTCCAGAGTCTTCATAGCATACTGGAATCCCTTGTGGAGAGGTCCGATGAGGCAGTCCTTGCCGACAACAACGTCCTCGAATACTACGTCACTTGTAGGATAGCCCTTGATTCCCATCTTCTTCTCGTCAGCACCCAGGGATACTCCCGGAAGATGCATGTCTACGATGAACATGGAGATTCCTCTTGATCCCTTCTGCTTGAGGTCAGTCTTGGCAAAGATGATGATCCAGTCTGCCATAGGAGCTCCGGAGATGAAGCACTTACGGCCGTTGATGACGAAGCTCTCACCATCCTCTGTAGGGATAGCTGTGGTGGTTGTTCCGCCTGCGTCCGAACCTGCACCCGGCTCAGTAAGTCCGAATACGAGGATCTTCTCTCCTCTTGCTACAGGAGGCAGATACTTTGCCTTCTGCTCTTCGCTTCCTGCGAGAAGCAGCGGACCGCCGCCGAGGGAGTTGGATGTGTTGGCATAGATGGAAAGAACGAGATCCTGACGGGAGAGCTCTTCATTCATGATGACGTATGACATGTAGTCTCCGCCTGCTCCGCCGTACTCTGTCGGAATCTTGACGCCCATGAATCCGTATTTTGCCATCTTGTTGTGGATGTCCCAGTTGAACGCACCGGTCGTATCCAGTTCTTCCTGCAGCTCTTTGGTGAACTCTGCTTCAGCGAACTGACGGAAGAGTTTCTGCTGCATGGCATGTTTCTTATCAAGAATCATATTTTCCTCCTAGTGTTCTTATGAGTGCGGCTTATCAGCCGCGAATTAACAATTATTATTCAGGGATCTCATGGCTGCTCTTGCCATCTGTCAGGATCTCGCGGATCGAATCAACGCCGCACTTTGCCATCGAAGCAGCGGCTTCCTCAGTGAAGAATGCCATATGCGGTGTGTGCACGAAGTTAACAAATGAACGCAGATACTTCAGCTTGAACCAAGGCATACCTTCTGTCTTAACGATATCCTCATTGTGAGGAACGTGGATGATACCTGTCTCGCCAGGGAAAGCGTCCATGAAGAGTGCGCCGATTTTCTCGGTTTCCATGCCTTCGATCAGAGCGTCAACATCGCAGAGCTCGCCTCTTGCGTTGTCAATCAGGACTACGCCTTTCTTCATCTTCTTGATTGCCTCTTTGTTGATCATACCTGTTGTTGAAGGCAGAAGCGGCGTGTGGATGGTAATGATATCCGACTCTGCATAGATCGTATCGAGATCAACATACTCTGCATACTCTCTAACTGCATCATTCTCAAATACGTCATATGCGAGGATCCTGCAGCCAAAGCTCGAAAGCAGCTTGCAGACTGTAAATCCGATCTTGCCTGTTCCCATGACACCGACAGTCAGTGAGCGAAGCTCTCTTCCCATCTTGCCTTTGAGAGTGAAGTCGTTATCGTCTGTATTGTAAATGGCTTTTTTGAACTTTCTGATTGCGACCAGGATCGCCATTACTGTATATTCAGCGACTCCGTTAGGTGCGTATGATCCGTTACAGAGTCTGAATCCGAGTCTGCGTGCGTAGTCGACGTTCATGTGGTTGTAACCTACACATCTTGAAGCAAGGACCTTAACGCCGTAGCCTCTGAGTGTGTCGAGTACTTCATTGCTGTAATCAGACTGTCCGAGTGTAGTAACACCCTGACATCCTTCAGCCATTCCCATAGTAGTGGCGTCGAGGTTTGCCGGTGTGCTTACCAGATCGATGCCGTAGTCCTTACAAAGTCCTTCAATGATAGGTTTTTCATCAGGTCTTACTTCATAAGCAGCGATTTTCATTTTGATTATCCTCCGAAAAAACTTAATTCCCCCGCTATTAGGTGAACCAGTCCCTATTTTATATGTTTTGTCTTGAAAATCAGTCTCTGAGGGCCGGATCCATGGATGCAGCTGCTCCGTCTTCGATCATTTTGCCGATCTCTTCTTCGGTGTATCCGTACTGAGCCAGGATCTCTTCTGTGTGCTCTGCGAGATAAGGTCCTCTGTTGTAGTCAGGCAGACCGTTTTCCTTGAACATGACCGGCGGTCTAACGAGAGTACGCTTGTTGCCGTTTGAATACTGCATCTCATAGAAGATGTCGGATGCCCATGCCTGCTTGTCGACGAGGAGGGTATC
Organism: Anaerovoracaceae bacterium; assembly: GCA_045540775.1. GTDB lineage: Bacteria > Bacillota > Clostridia > Peptostreptococcales > Anaerovoracaceae > Crickella. The sequence continues at coordinate 9,405 of JAZQHU010000065.1, forward strand.
CCAGTTCTGAGCTACAGCGTAAGGAATGTCAGCATCATCAAGGATCTTGCACCATTCGTCGCAGTCTCTTGTGAGGAACAGCTCATTCATCCATGCGGAGAACTCTTTTCTGTTAGGAACGAGGTTCTTCTGCGGGAAGTATCTGGCGTCCTCAGCCATCTCAGGATGTCCTACAGCGTTCATGAAGATCGGATAATGCCTGTCATACTGAGGCATAGCGATCTGCAGCCACTGGTCGTCCTTAGTCTGGTAAACCATTGTCAGCGGGTTGCCGTTCTCCCATCTTTCCATAGGGAATCTGCAGCTGTCTGAACCGTACTGGCTTGCCTGCAGCATCAGGGAAACATCCCATACAGCGCTGTGGAAGAGAGATACTACTACCTGGTCTCCCTCGCCTGTCATCTTTGCCTTATAGAGTGCAGCAAGTACTCCTGCTGCAAGGTTCATAGCTACCTGGTGATCGCCGAAGCCCTGAACAGTCAGCATAGGTGTGCTGGTCTTGTCTCTCAGTGGTCCGAGGATTCCGCCCCTTGCATAGAATGCTGTGAAGTCGAATCCAGGAAGATCCTTGTCAGGACCCTTCTCGCCGTAGCCTGAGATGTAACCCATAACCAGTGAAGGATACTTGGCATGAAGAGTATCCCAGTCGAGGCCGGCTCTCTTCAGAGGTCCCTGTCTCCAGTTGCAGATGAATACATCAGCGTTTGCGATCAGCTTCTCAAGAGCAGCTCTTCCCTCTTCAGTCTTGGTGTTAAGAGCGATACATCTCTTGCCTGCATTCTCAAGATCATATGAAGTGTTCTCCTTCTGATCCAGCGGACGGCCTTCGTTGACGGCTGTGTATCTCAGCGGGTCTCCCTTAGGAGGCTCGACCTTGATGACATCTGCTCCGAGGTCAGCGAGGAATCTTGCAGTGCAAGGAGCTGCGATGAAGGTTGCCATCTCAACTACTTTGACACCTTCAAGAGGTCTGCTTACGTTACTCATTGTTTCCTCCTTAATTTAGAATGTCAGCATGTCGCGGAATGTCTCGAGGTTGGTTCTTACCTGCTCGAAGTGAACCATCTGTCTGTCTACTTCCACGAGTGCGAGCGGCAGGTCTGCCTTTTCGCATGCTTTCTTGATCATTACATAGTCGAATTCTTCAGGGTCGCAGAACTTGGTCATTACGACTACGACGCCCTTTGCACCGCGTGCCTTTGCTGTATCAACGATCCACTGTACTCTAGGCTTCTTAACGTTGTAGAGTACTGAGCAGTTGTCCATGTCTGCGAACTTGACTGCGAGTGCCTGCAGAGGATCGTCCATCTCAGGAGCATCTGTCCTGTACTGTCGGGACTGTGCTGCGACATCATCTGCTACGATGTGCATTCCGAACTCATCGAAGATATCGTTGAGCTGAGGAGCATCTGTCAGGATTCCACTGACTACGATGCCGATCTTCTCTTCGCCTGCTTCGCCGAGCTCAGCGAGGAACTCTTCGACGAGAGCAGTGTGCTCTTCCTTGGTCATGAAGTAAGCGCTCTTGAAGATGTCGCTTCTCTCTGCCGCTGTGATCTCCGGATGAACTGCGAGGGCCTCGTCAACTCTCCTCATAACAGCGTTGTGCCTGTTGTATACCTTGATGGATTCTGCGAGTGCAGCCGGGTCATACTTTCCGCCGAGAGCCTCGAGGTCTCTGATAACTCTTTCGTATCCTGCCTTAGTGAAAGCGATGCCGTAGTCAGGCTTTCTGTTCTGCGGATATGTCATAGGGATGAACTTGATGTCATCCACTGCGTACTTCCAGTTCTCGCCGAGAGTCTTGAGTGTGTCGCAGAGTGAAGGAATAACGATTGCACTTGCTCCCTTGTATGCACCCTTGATTGCGAGCTCGAGGACCGACTGTACGATCGAGCAGAGGAATGCAGGGAAATACTCTTTGGATCTGTTCAGCTCCATGTCTGCTCCCCATGCTCCCATAGGTACGAATCCC